>CALXSL010000065.1:2500-4841 GCA_944391135.1 uncultured Opitutales bacterium | reverse complement strand
ATTACCAACCGGTCTGAGGGAACCTTCGCAGTCCTCCGTTACTTTTTAGGAGGAGACCGCCCCAGTCAAACTGACCCTCTAACACTGTCCCACAACCAGCTTATGGTATGAGGTTAGACGTCTAACAGGCAAAAACCGGTATTTCACATTGCGGCTCAATGATGCCCTGAAGCACCACTTCGAAGCCTCCCGGCTATTCTACGTATTGAAAGTCAAACGCCAATATCAGATTACAGTAAAGGTTCATAGGGTCTTTCCGTCCTTCTGCGGGTACGCGGCATCTTCACCGCGACTACAATTTCACTGAGCATCTCCCTGAGACAGCACCCAACTCGTTTCACGATTCGTGCAGGTCGGAACTTACCCGACAAGGAATTTCGCTACCTTAGGACCGTTATAGTTACGGCCGACATTCACGGGGGCTTAGACCACAAGCTTTCACAAGCAGTTTTCACCTTTCCGCATTGGTCACGTGTCACTCCCTATACGTCGTCTTGCGACTTAGCAGAGAGCTGTGTTTTTGATAAACAGTCGGTTGGGCCTCTTTACTGAGACCAATTCTCATTGGCACCCCTTCTACCGAAGATACGGGGCAATTTTGCCGAGTTCCTTGGGGAGATTTAACTCACGCGCCTTAGAATACTCATCCCGGATACCTGTGTCGGTTTGCGGTACGGGTAACTTAACAACTAACCGTATAAATTTTCCTGGAACAAGCTATTGCTGATCCCCCTCGGCCGTAGCCTCAGAGTCCCCAGTGCCTTGCGACACCTTAGACAAGGACATTCATCACCTTGCCAGCATCCACTCATCCGTCAATATACGGGTCGAACACTGTTACGTTAGTACAGGAATATTAACCTGTTGTGCATCGACTACTCCTTACGGCCTCGCCTTAGCTCCCGACTAACCCTGGGCGGACGAACCTTCCCCAGGAAACCTTATCCTTACGGCGGTATGGATTTTGACCATACTTATCGTTACTCATGCCTAGATTCTCACTTCCAAAAGCTCCAGCCTCGCTTGCCGCTCAACCTTCGACGCCGTTGGAACGCTCTCCTACCAATTATTTCTAATTCCACGAATTCGGTGTAATGCTTTAGTCCCGATCATTTTCGGCGCAAATTCTCTCGATGGGTAAGCTATTACGCACTTTTTAAATGATGGCTGCCTCTAAGCCAACATCCCCATTGTCTAAGAAAACTTACCTCCTTCTTGCCACTTAGCATTAACTTAGGGACCTTATTCGATGGTCTGGGGTGTTTCCCTCTCGCCAATGAAGCTTATCCCCCACTGACTGACTGCCAAATTTCACTTACCGGTATTCAGAGTTTGATAAGGTTCGGTACTCTGGTGTGAGCCCTAGCCTTTTCAGTGCTTTACCCCCGGTAATCAGCATTTGACGCTATACCTAAATATATTTCGGAGAGAACCAGCTATTACGGGGCTTGATAAGCCTTTCACTCCAACCCACAGCTCATCCCGTAACTTCTCAAGGTTAATGGGTTCGGTCCTCCACAACGTGTTACCGTTGCTTCAACCTGGCCATGGGTAGCTCGCCTCCGCTTCGGGTGCTATACCAGATACTATCGCCCTATTCAAACTCGCTTTCGCTTCGCCTCCGCGCCGTAAGCGCTTAAGCTCGCAACTGATATAGACTCCTAGGCCCATTATGCAAAAGGTACGCCATCACCCCACAGGGGGCTCTGACCGCTTGTGGGCAACAGGTTTCAGGTACTTTTAACTCCCCTAACAGGGGTTCTTTTCACCTTTCCCTCGCGGTACTAGTTCACTATCGGTCGACATCTTGTATTTAGCCTTATGCCGTGGTCGGCACATATTCACACCAGGTTTCACGTGTCCGGTGCTACTCTGGATACTCCTAGAGCTACTCTCGATTTCGGATAAAGGGCTTTCACCCGCTATGGCCGGCCTTTCCAGACCGTTCTCCTATCGATTATAGTCCCACATCGGAGTCCAAACCCCGAAAGGATAAATCCTCCCGGTTTAGGCTCCTCCCCTTTCGCTCGCCACTACTGAGGGAATCGCATTCGCTTTCTTTTCCTCTGCTTACTGAGATGTTTCACTTCAGCAGGTATCGCTCTTACAACCCTATATATTCAGGTTGCAGTGACCGAGTTTTTACTCGGCCGGGTTTTCCCATTCGGACATTTCCGGGTCAAAGCCTACTTGCGGCTCTCCGAAACTTTTCGCAGCTTGTCACGTCCTTCTTCGCCATATGTCGCCAAGGCATCCGCCTGTTGCCCTTGTTTGTTTAATTACAAACATTGTTTCCTTTTTTAAAATTGGGCTATCACTTTTTGCTTGGTTCTATTTTCCA
>CALXSL010000064.1 GCA_944391135.1 uncultured Opitutales bacterium | reverse complement strand
GTGAAAACTGAAATATGTATGGTAAAGGATCCGGAAGCGCCGGAAAGCCGGGAGATTCTGCGAAGGGCCGCAAGGATCCTGAAAAGCGGAGGACTGGTAGTTTTTCCGACGGAGACGGTATACGGACTTGGAGCAGACGCCACCGACAGCGATGCTGCCGGCCGGATTTACGCTGCCAAAGGTCGTCCGGCCGACAATCCGCTGATTGTACACGTGGCCAGTGCAGACGATGTAAGCAGATACGCCGTGGAAACCGAGGAGAGCCGACGTCTGATGCAGGTCTTTTGGCCGGGGCCGCTGACAGTGGTATTGCCGGCCAGAGAAACCATTCCCAGTACGGTCACGGCAGGCCTTCCGACGGTCGCCATCCGTTGTCCGTCCCACCCGGTGGCCAGAGCACTGCTTATGGAAGTGGGGATTCCGATCGCTGCGCCATCGGCCAATCTTTCCGGCTCACCCTCCCCGACCTGTGCAAGGCATGTAGCCGATGATATGATGGGAAGGGTAGATATGATTCTGGACGGAGGGGACTGCGAGATCGGTCTGGAATCCACCATCGTCATGCCGGACAAGGACGGCGGGCTTACCTTACTGCGTCCTGGCGCGGTTACACCGGAAATGCTACGCACCGTCACCCCGAAGCTTCGGATTGCCGAGGCGGTTCTTGGGCAATTGCCGGAAGGCACAGCACCGCTCTCTCCCGGCATGAAATACCGTCATTACGCGCCTTCTTCACCCCTTGTCCTTCTGGATGGAGACTGTCATGCGCGGCAACACTACATAGAAAAACAATCGGGCAATATTGCCGTTATCGGATACGAGGAAGATCTGCCGCTACTGCGCCGCAGCCTTACGGAAGAACGGCTTTTCTCGCTTGGGCGGCAGCAGGATCTATCGATGCAAAGTCACCGCCTTTTCACTCTGCTGCGGGATATTGACAAGCAGGGATTTGACAAAATCCTGGCACCATTGCCACCAACCGGAGGAATGGGAATGGCACTTTACAACCGGATGATACGCGCGGCAGCTCATTGTATTGTACATTTGCCGAAAGATTAAATAAAACTGAGGGAAAAAATATGCCAAGAAAAAGCAAGGCAGAGCGTCCTGCGCCGGTACAAGCGGCTGCAGATGTCACCCTGCAGCCAATCACAGAAACAATAGAAAAGAACTACATGCCCTATGTAATGAGCGTCATTGTTTCGCGTGCTCTGCCGGATATTGACGGATTTAAGCCCTCCCATCGGAAATTGCTGTATACGATGTACAAGATGGGGCTTCTCACAGGCTCGCGCACCAAAAGCGCCAATGTCGTCGGGCAAACCATGCGTTTGAACCCACATGGCGATGCGGCTATATACGAAACGATGGTTCGTCTGACGCGGGGGTGTGAGGCTCTCCTTCATCCGTTTATTGATTCCAAAGGAAGCTTTGGGAAACAGTACAGCAAGGATATGGCATATGCCGCATCCCGGTACACCGAGGTCAAGCTGGATCCTTTCTGTAATGAACTGTTCAGCGGCATCGACAAAAATGCCGTTGACCTTGTTCCGAATTATGACAATACCACCACAGAACCGGTCTTGCTTCCAACGACCTTTCCCAATATCCTGGTCTCGCCCAATCTCGGTATTGCCGTGGGAATGGCCTGCTCCATCTGCTCGTTCAATCTGGCGGAAGTCTGCGACGGAACCATTGCCCTGCTGAAAAATCCCAAGCTCACTGCCGAAAAAATTCTGGATATCATGAAAGCGCCGGATTTTCCGGGCGGGGGACTGCTTGTCTATGACAGGGAGCAGATGCTCCGTGTATATGAGACAGGGGCCGGGCCCGTACGTTTGCGCGCACGATACCGGTACGATGCGGCGGGAAACTGTATTGACATATTACAGATTCCTTACAGTACTACCATCGAAGACATCATGGACAAAACAACCGAACTGATCAAGAGCGGACGTATCAAGGAAATCTCGGATATCCGGGACGCCATTGATCTGAACGGTTTTAAGCTTACGCTGGAACTTCGGCGCGGCACCGATCCGGATAAGCTGATGGCCAAGCTCTACAAGCTGACGTCGCTCGAGGATAACTTCAGTTGCAATTTCAACATTCTGATCGACGGAACGCCGCATCAACTTGGGGTTGTGCCCATCCTGCAGGAATGGATCCGGTTCCGCCTTGCCTGCCTGAGCCGGGAGTTGACTTTTGAACTCGGAAAGAAAAAAGACAAACTGCATCTGTTGCTGGGACTGGCTACGATTCTCCTGGATATCGATAAGGCTGTCCGGATTGTACGCAGCACGGAAAAGGAGGAGGACGTGGTCCCGAATCTGATGACGGCTTTCTCGCTGGACGAAGTGCAGGCAGAATATATCGCCGAAATCAAATTGCGTCACCTGAACCGCGAGTATATTCTGAACCGTGTCAAGGAAATCGAAGATCTGCAGGCCGCGATCGCTTCCTTGGAGGAAACGCTTGGGGATGAAATCCGCTTGAAGGCCATGATCGCCGACCAGCTGCGGGAAGTCAAGAAGAAATACGGAAAACCAAGAAAAACACAACTGATCGGCGTGGAAGATATCATACAGGTTGCCAAGGAGGATCTGATTGAAAATTACGATGTGCGTCTTATTCTTACGCATGACGGGTATCTGAAAAAACATTCTGTGCAGACTTTGCGTGGGAACGAGGAGCAGAATCTCAAAGAAGGGGATTATATATTGTCGGCAGAGGAAACCGATAACCGCGGTGAACTCTCGGTCTTTACCAACCAGGCCCGTGTTTTCAGAATCAAAGTATCGGAGCTCGAGCCCATCAAGCCGTCGGCCCTGGGCGAATATCTGCCAGCAAAATTCAATATGAACGAAGGCGAACGCCCGGTATTGGCGAAGGTGCTTGGGAACTATCCGAAAAAGCACCGTCTTGTGCTTATATTTGAAAACGGCAAAGGCGTCCGGATTCCGATTGACAGCTATCAGACAGATCGTAAGCGTCTGACGTCGGCCTTTTCCACTGCGTCGCCGGTTGTGGCAGCCTTTTATGAGAGCGGGGAGCCGTTTGATATTTTGCTGCTGAACAATGTAAACAAAGCAGTTCTGCTGTCTACGTCCCTGATTCCGAGCATGACGACCAAAACAGCTTCCGGAGTGACACTTTTCGACACAAAAAAAGGAAGAAATCCCATTGTATACGCAACACGCGACATTGAAGGGCGTTATCAGACGCCGGAGCGCTACCGTAAGAAAAAAATTCCGGCTACAGGTGTGCTTTTGGCGGAAAAGGACATTACAGTACAGCAAATCCGATTTGAATGATTTTTTTGAAAAGATGCGTTCTGTGGAAAAAACAAGCGCGCCTGCCTTTCATTGGCAGGCGCGCTTGTTGTATTTTGCGGCAAGGTCGGGAAAAAATAAGAGCACATCCAAAAAAGGAGAAGAGTATGAAAAAAATATTGGCATTTTTCCTGCTGTGTCTTTTGTTTATTCCGCTCGCCGGCTGTGGGGGAGACGATAAAAATACCCTGTATTTTTTGAATTTCAAGCCCGAAGTGGCTTCGGTATATACGGAAATTGCAAAAAAATACAAAGAGGAAACCG
>CALXSL010000063.1 GCA_944391135.1 uncultured Opitutales bacterium | reverse complement strand
AACTTTAATCTTTACAAACAATCAACAATATCTAAAAACATCTACCGTCAGTTATGCACTGGCGTTTTGAAAATAAACACAGTTAACTCTGTTTTCAGTCATGCATTCATATTTTGCCAAAATACCGCCCGTTTTTCTCACGCTCGCGCTCGCTTCGGCGGCCGGCTTCGCGCAGGAAAAGAAACCCATGTCGCAGAACCCGGTTGTGGACGGCTGGTATGCCGACCCGGAAATCGCGATATACGGCGACACCTACTGGATTTTCCCGACCTATTCGCGTCCCTTCGAAGAACAGCTGCATCTGGACGCCTTCTCGTCCAAAGACCTCGTCACGTGGACAAAACACAAGAACATAATAGGCAACAGCGAAATAAAGTGGCTGCACAAGGCCCTTTGGGCGCCCGCCTCAATTGAAAAGGACGGCAAATACTATCTGTTTTTCGCGTGCAACGACACTAGGCCGATAGACGGCACACTAACGCCCGAATCGCCCGACAACCCCAAATACGGCGGCATAGGCGTGGCCGTGGCCGACAAGCCCGAAGGCCCCTACAAAGACCTGCTGGGCAAGCCGCTTCTTCCCGAATTTTTCAACAACGCGCAGCCCATAGACCAGTTTGTTTTCAAATACAAAAACAACTACCTGATGGTCTACGGAGGCTGGGGCCGCTGCAACATCGTGCGCCTCGCCGACGACTTCAAATCCATCGTGCCCTTCCCCGACGGCGACATAGCCAAGGACATAACCCCCGAAAACTACACCGAAGGCCCCGTCATGTTCGAACGCAAAGGCAAATGGTACTTCATGTGGTCGCAAGGCAGCTGGGCGACCGACAACTACAGGGTGGCCTACGCAATCGCCGATACGCCTTTCGGCCCCTTCAAGATGATAGACTTTGTGCTGTCCGCCAGCGATGAAATAGGCGCGAAAGGCGCGGGACACCACTCGGTGTTCAACTACCCCGGAACCGACGACTGGTACGTATGCTACCACCGCCGCCCCGCGAAAAATTACGGCGGCGACCACCGCGAGACATGCATAGACCGAATGTACTTCAACGAAGACGGCACAATCAAGCCCATCATCATGACAAACGAGGGAGTCGAACAGCGCTTCCTTAAAAAGCCCAAGGGGAAACGCGGCAAATAAAACGGAACGGCAAAAAGCCCGAAGAACATCCGGGCTTTTTTGTTGTCCGTTTTCATAGGCAAACATTGAAAAAATCAGCTACCGCAATGATAAGGAAAGCTACCATAAAAGACGCAAAGGCTGTCGCCGACATCTACAACGAATACGTCGCGAACAGCGACGCCACTTTTGAAACCGACCCCGTTTCGGAAAAAGAGATGGCCGCGCGGATCGCCGAAATTTCCGCAAGCTTTCCGTACCTGGCATATGAAACCGATGGCGGGGAAATCGCGGGCTACTGCTACGCGCACGCATGGAAGGAGCGAGCGGCATACGCCGACACATGGGAAAACGCCGTGTATCTGTCGCCCGCACATACGGGCAAAGGCATTAGGAGAATCCTAATGGAAAGGCTTATAGAGGAATGCCGCAACAACGGCTGCCATGCGCTGATAGCCTGCATAACGGCGGGAAACGAGGCCAGCGGTGCCCTGCACATAAAGCTCGGCTTCAGGCAGGCCTCGCATTTCAGGGGGGGTCGGGTTCAAATTCGGCCGGCGGCTTGACGTAACCGACTACGAGCTGCTGCTTTCGTAATAGGCACAGAAAAGTCCCGGGAATTTTCCCGGGACTTTTTTCTTTAAAGATAAACGGGAGAGTTCGCTTAAAGTTAAAGCTCTCTAATCCCTAGCTTCCTCTATCGAAAGAATTATGTGGCAATGCGGGCAGACATAGCCCACGTATTTTTTGCCGTCTTTAGAATCGATTATCTTTATTTCGGTTTTCAGGACGCTGCTTACGTCCTTGCCGCATTTCGGACAAACCACTTCCATACCCTTGCCTTTCCATGTAATTTTGCTATGCGCCAAGCCCTTTGAGCTTGTTCACAACCGAATCCTTTTCAGCCTCTCCGGGGACGGAGTCTACGAGTTTGCTGTCCTTAAAATAGAGTACGGTTGGGTAGCCCGAAACGCCTAGGTTGTCGACAAGCTCCGCGTTTTCATCGGAATTGACCCTGCCGAAAGCGGCGCCCGAGCCTATTTCCTCCGCGACGGCGTCGAATACGGGACCGAAACGCTTGCAGTGCGGGCACCACGGCGCGAAAACTTCTACTACCGCGACAGGCTTGCTGCTTATGAATTCCTTGATGTTAGATTTGTCCAAGTTCTGTATTGCCATGATTTTTTCCTTTTTTTTAAATGCTTCGGGACTTCGCCTTTTTTTTAATTGGACAGCCCAAAAGCCGCCTTGTTCTGTTTTAATTGAAAAACGGCCCAGAAATCAATAACAATGGTCTTCTGACAAGGACGCCCGCCACAGCCATCCTTTACTATGAGGTTCCGAAACTGGTCGAATATGCCGCCCTGTTCGGTGCCGCGGTATTCGCCGCAGTTGTTGTCCGCCATCGGCGCGCAAAAAAGATGCGCTGATCGCAGGAAGCACGCGCAACATACAAGGCCAAAGCCTTACGCAATGCGTCGGTGTGGAATAAGCCGCAAAAATTATGCGCAAAAAAGCATAAATATAGACTCATTTCACTTTTATTTTACTTTTCAACAAATATAGTTAATTTTGCAAATAACAATAAATGCAATCCATATGAAAAAAGAAAATGAGCCGATTCGCTGCGGATGGTGCGGCGAAGATCCCCTATACGTCCGCTATCATGACAAGGAGTGGGGAAAAGAAACAAGGGACGACTCCACCCTGTTCGAGTTTCTTGTTTTGGAAAGCGCTCAGGCCGGATTGAGCTGGATCACGATTCTGCGCAAGCGCGAGAATTACCGCCGGGCGTTCGCGGAATTCGATGCGGGAAAAATTGCCCGGTTTACCCCGCGGGATGTGGAACGCCTGATGGGCGATGCCGGCATCGTCCGCAACAGGCGGAAAATTGAGGCGACGATCCGGAATGCGAACCATTTTCTGCATGTTCAACGGGAATTTGGATCTTTTTACAACTACATCAGTTCATTTCTTCCCGATGGCCGGCCGATAATTAACCACTGGAAAACATTAAAGGAAGTGCCGGCCTATACGGAGCTGTCCGACTGCATCAGCAAAGACATGCGCAAAAGGGGCTTCCGCTTCTTCGGAACCACCATCTGCTACGCATTCCTGCAGGCCGCCGGATTCGTTAACGACCACTTGGTAGACTGCCATTGCAGGAAATGTAAAAAATAAAAAAATCAATACGAAAACGTATCGGCTCAAAATTGCGAGCCAAACGTTCTGATAGCGTTACATGCAAGAGATTCCGTAATGATTCGCAAATCCATAAAGACTGATTCTTTAGAGTTTTACCGCTTTTTTCAATATAGACACATTTACGGTTTTGGGATACTCTTAAGCCGATAGAATAGCCAATATCCGAATATTGCATCAATTGGTAATGCAATACTCTAAAACAGCAGCAAGCGCATCATCTGTTATGCGTTGGGCTGAGCCGCTCAGATAGTCCGCCTTAAGTTGCCTTTCAGAAGAATAAGCCGCCCAACGTGGATTTTGATTGAATACATCAAGTTCAGGCAAAAATATCTTATCGAGTTCAAAATCTCTGGTTATATCCGGATTTCCAATCGGATTTACAACTACTATTCTGATTCCCGATTTATTCAAATCCTTAAGGCAGCTGATAGATTTGCCAAAAAGAACAACAGTTTCCACATCATCAAGAATGGACTTATTTTCTATCTTATCCTGTTTATTAAGGACCGCAAATGCAATACTGTTAAACTTCTTATTCAGCAGAACCTTGCGCAATTCTTTCCCATAATATTTGCCCAAAATGTCTTCGTCAGGCATAAGCAATACAATGCTCCCAAAAGCTTTATTTTTAGAAAAAACAGTCATGCATCCGCGCCTGTATACATAGCCTTCATTTAATACATAACCCGCCGAATATGCGCCGAAGCAGCAAGCAAAAGATAGCATAAAAGCCGATATTATCACCTTGCCAAGTATACCCAAACGGAACCTATACAGGGTTACTATATTTGAAATTACTATAACACCGATAAACAGTCCCAATAAAATTTGTATGGAGCTAAAAACGATCAGCGTACTGAAAAAATTCAAAATTAAGTAGCTTAATATTCCCAATCCCCCGGCTGTAGAAATAGCGGCAAAAATGCCTTCGCTGGTGTTCACCCCCAAAAATACGAAAAACAAAAGAAAACCCAACCCTACAAATAATATAGGAAGGCCCCTTTCTACCGCCATATATAGATAACTATTGACCATGCCGGCATACTTGCGTTCATCATCAATATCTTGGTACCAATTTATATATTCGCTTCCGGAATTATCCTTTCCCCACCCAGATATAGGCTCTGTAGCAACCATCTTCAAACCACCCTGCCATAACGTCGTGCGAGCCGAGACTGACCCGTCTGCGGATATGTAGCTTGGTGTTGTCCGCCATATAAATCCTGTCGCGCACAGAATAAGCGCCAAAAGCGCTACTTTTGGCAGAAGAAAATATGCAACCTGCTTAAAACTTCGGGCTTGTATGGACAATATGATCGCATATGCGAGCACGCATATGCATGCCGCCACTAATGCGCCCCTGGAATATGTCTTGGCAAGAAGGAACCACAAAGGCGCCTCGATAATAAAAAAAAGCAATACGGAAAAGACGCGTTTTGCCCCCTTATCCAGAAATTTACCGGAAAATGGGATGACAAAGGCCAACAACATTGCTATGAACGCTCCGGCTATATTTGGATTTACAAAACCCAAATTCCAACGCACATGCTCGCCGAAATAATAGATACCCTCCATTTATTTTATACCGACTTGAAGTTCATAAATGTTCCTGTCTGCAACAAGCATCTGGAGATATACAATACGATCCCTGCCGGTAAGCTGGTGCCCCGCGGCTTCCGCCATGCGCCTGAGCCTGTAAAGAGCCGCGTCGGGCGTTTCGTTTTCGGAAACATAATATGCGGCATAGCACTTGAATGGGGGTTTTTCCTGTACTTCAAACGGCGGCTTTACATCCACCTTTTGGAAGTTCTTTATCGGTATGCCAAAATTATAATCATCCGGCTTTTGGGCATCCATAAACCTCACCGCTCCGGGAGTGCACGACTGCCTTAATTCAAAATGCTGGAAGTTGTAAATGGCAGAAAGCGCCTCGTACAATATTGAATCGTGCATTGAACCGCACCTGAACGTATGCTCGTTTACAATGTCGGAGTAGGCGCCGCCTTTAGACGACGGATCAAACGTGAGCGTAAGGTAATTTTGAAGTTTTTCATTTTTAACAACCGGCTCGGTAAGCGAATTGACCGTCGGAAATGAATCCAAAACTTTTGCAGAATTATCCTTGTTGTTTTTGCGGTTCAGCTCGGACATCCACTTTTCCATGCCCTTTTCCTTGTAAGCCCTAGACCATGCATCGTGCCCCTGCGCCCCTTTGTAGATCCTGTATTTGAAATTCGGATTGTGCCGCATGTTCGCAATGCCTATTTCCTGAATCCAGACATTGTCGTATTCGTTATTGAACAGCCAAATCGGCATATCTTTCAGCTGTTTTATCTCCTCGAACGGCATTACGGCGCATACCGGAACAATACCCGCAAACACTTCGGGATTTGCGAGCGCCCAACGCCATACGCCTGTTCCGCCGGAACTCAATCCGGTTCCTATTACCCGGTCTTCGTCCATATAAAAGCGCTTTTTTACGTCGTCCAATATTTCATTGAAATAAGGCGGACGGGATATCCTGTCGTTGTCTTGCGGGGAGATAACGATAAAGGGATAATTTGTCCGTGTTTCCAGCATCTTGGGCAGATCGTTCGTAAGGACGGCGTCCAGACTGGTGCCAAACTCGCCTATGCCGCAAAGGAAAAACACCAATGGCATCGGCTTTTCTCCGTAGTCTTTTGGCAAATATACCCAATAGTGGTAGGGCTGGTTGTCGTGAACATAGTTTTTAGGCTTAAACTTTACAGGGAACTGTCTACCAAGCCTATTTTTGAAATAGTTCTTACCATTTGCGATTTCCACAAAAAATTCATGGAAATCCTTTATATGCCTGACGGTGTCCTTAAGCTTGGGGCGCCTGCTCTCCCCCAATTTCAGCATCGCGTCGTTATTGGAAAGCTCGTCAAGCCATGTTATGGCAAAATAAACCATTCCGGAATGAACTCTTGTCCAATAATCATCCGATTCGTCATACTCTCCCTCTGGTTTAAATTTTTCCGCAACAGGCCTAACAAGCTCTTTTAAGTACATTCCTATATCGTTTAAATATGGGACGTGTTGCTCATTTAAAAAAATATCTTTTGAGTGCCTATTAGCTTCCCCTTGAAGGGCGTTTATTGCGCGAAAATACCTTGGCTTATAATAATCAAGAATGGCGTCTCGCCGACAGTCATCAGTCAATTCCACCATTGCGACTTCTAGCGGCTTCTTCTCGCCATATATTTTGAAGGTAGCGGTCTCTTCATCGCATTTGACTATCGTTGCCGTAAAAGAATTGCCGTCTTTTGTTGTCCACAGACGCGAACTTTGGGCATAGCCTACGGACATATTCAGTAGAGCCGCCAACGAAATAAAGAATACACACCTAACCCAAAGCTTCATTATTTGTAGATATTACATTAAGTGCGCTTAAAATAAAGCAAATAAAAAAAACACAAACCAAAGCCCACGGAATTTGAATTTAAAGAAAATACTTTTTTCTAATCAGCAACTTTTTTCCGAAATACTTATATTTGTAATATCTTTTTTCAGAATGCGCTCTTTGTTTTAATCAAATATGCACTTCTATTTAGCAACCACTCCAACGACACAAGTGCAAAGCCAATATTTCACCTTCTTCTGAGAATTCACATCCGAATGATGGCTCAAGAACTCTACGGGGAAGTTAAACCTGTGGACTGTCCTATTGTGTATGACCGGCACTTGTGCCCTAAAAAGCAACGCCAGGTAGAAGCAGGAAAAAAAGAGGAAGCGCCATGTCTCCGAAGCCGCTAAGTCTTTAGCTTCGCGAGGATCCACTAATTCTCTCAGTGAAAGCTTGCCTTGCTCCTTCTATATCCCTTGCATCCCAAAGCGATGAAACTGTCCCCAATAAAATAAAAATGCTGTAAATGCTATTCCTCATTTACCGATATTCTCATGCCTTTTAACAGCTGCTTCATAATCTTTTAACCTGTTGGCAAATGATTCTTGTATCCCAGGTATATCTCTTGCATCCCATATAATTCCTGAAAATTGCTCTGACAACGCAGCATCCAATCTTATCATTCTTTCTATGAATTTCATGGATTCAATAAAGTTTGCATGAGACTTCAATAATTTCATACGCTCAAATCCATATATTTCATATGCATCAATGAAAATAGCTTGAAGTTCCCTAGGATATTCGCTACCACCTGTCCTTGATGTATAATAAGATAGAACTATCATTCTAGCCAACTCAAATGGGTCATCAAATTTCCATATAATATTTTTAATATTCTCTCTGATTTCATCAGGTTTTTTAGAAATATCGTATTGGTTCGCGAATTAAAATCTCCAGTGCATAAAAGCTAAAGGAGTTAGACAAGCGGCTTAGGGAATGTAGAGTAGATGTTT
>CALXSL010000062.1 GCA_944391135.1 uncultured Opitutales bacterium | reverse complement strand
TTAATCTTTACAAACAATCAACAATATCTAAAAACATCTACCGTCAGTTATGCACTGGCGTTTTGAAAATAAAAAATGAATCAATAACTTTAATCTTTACAAACAATCAACAATATCTAAAAACATCTACCGTCAGTTATGCACTGGCGTTTTGAAAATAAATATTTTCAGAAAAGTTCTATACGGGTTTCTAATTGGAGGAATAATATATATGTTGAGAAGGGATTTTTTGAAAACGGCGGGCATTGCCGGCGTCGGCGCAATGGCATTTCCGAATATTTTAAGGGCGCAGGGCGCGAACGAGCGCGTGAATTTCGGTATCATCGGTTGCGGCGGAATGGCGCACGACAATGCCGAAGAATTCCTGAATGCGGGGGGGCAGTGCGTGGGCATTTGCGAAATTGACCAGGTGCGCATGGCAAACATGGCGAAATTTCTCGCCGACAGGAACAACCCCGATGTTCCCGCTTACGGCGACTACAGAAAGCTTCTTGAAAACAAGGATGTCGACGCCGTGCTCATTTGTACGCCCGACCATTGGCATTGTCTGCCTACGGTGGACGCCTGTTCGGCGGGCAAGGACGTTTATGTCGAAAAGCCCATGGCAAATTCAATCGCCGAGTGCGACGCGATGACCGCCGCCGGAAAAAAATACAAGCGCGTGATAGAGATAGGCCAGCAGCAGCGCAGCGGCGAAATGTGGAAGGCCATGCAGGAATTTATTCAGGGCGGACAGCTCGGCAAGGTTTCGCGTGTTGACGTCTGGGGCAATTTCTCCTACACAAGCCTGCGCAATCCGCAGCCCGACGGAACCCCGCCGGATGGCGTTGATTTCGACATGTGGCTTGGTCCCGCGCCGAAAAGGGCTTTCAACCCGAGCCGCTTCCACGGCATATGGCGCATGTTCTGGGATTACGGCGGCGGCCTGATGACCGACTGGGGCGTCCACCTTCTCGACATGGCGCTCGCCGGGACCGGCAAGACCGACATGCCCATTAGCGTAACTGCGAGCGGCTCCAACTATGCGTATCCCGACGCCGTAAACGAGACTTTCGATACGATGAACGTCACCTACGACTGCGGCGACTTCCTCATGACGTGGAGCAACTCTCCAATAGAGGTCGGCCCGTATTGGCGCAATTACGGCATCGCCTTCCAGGGCGAAAACGGAACGATGATTGTCAACCGCGAGGGCTTTGAAGTAATCCCATTCGGCGACCGCACGCAGAATGTGAAAATGGGCCCCACGAACAACGACAGGCTCGACCACTTCAAGGATTTCGTCAAATGCATAAAGTCGCGCGACCTGAACACCATTTGCACGCCCGAAATGGGCGCGCTTGCCGCGAAGTACGCTCACCTTGGCAATATTGCCGCACGCACTGGCGAAAAGCTCCGCTACGACGACAATAAAAAGCGTTTTGATTCCTCCGACAAAGCCAACAGGCTTCTCAAGCCGAAATACAGGGCGCCATGGAAGTTCCCCGTAGTTTAATTTCCCGTCGTCGCGCACTGGGCGCAATCGCTTCGGCCGCCGCTCTTGCGGCGGCCCCGCGCGTCTTTGGGGCAACATCTTCGGAAAAGAACCCAGCCGCCCCGTATTCCGCAATAAATACCGGCACATTGATTGGCTACGAGCTTCCCGTTGAAAAACAAATTGAACTGTCATCGCGTGCGGGCTTTCCGGCAATCGAGCTTTGGGCGCGCGACATAGAGGCATTTCTGCAGAAGGGCGGCACATACGCCGACCTCAAAAAAATGCTTTCCGACTCTGGCCTGAAGCTTGAAAACATTATCGGCTTTTGCGCATGGGCGGCCGACGACCCGGACGAGCGCGCAAAGGGCCGCGAGGCTTTCATGCGCGAGATGGAAACCGCCTCGGAACTCGGCGCAAGGCATATTGCGGCCACCGGCCTCGGCACGGCGAACCTGACCCGCGAAAAGCTCGACGGCTATGCGGAACGCTACCGGGAGCTTCTCGAATTCGGCGAGCCCTTGAATGTAACCCCTCTCATTGAGCTTTGGGGCTCGCATACTTTCTGCAGGCTGGAGGACGTCATGTATATCGCGCTCGCAGCGAAGCACAAAAACGCCTCCGTCCTTCTCGACTTTTACCATCTTTACCGCGGCGGCAATTCCTTTGAAAGCCTCGCGCTTCTGAACATGCGCGGCATCAATGTGTTCCATATAAACGATTACCCTGCCTATCCCCCGCGCGAAAAGCTTACCGACGCCGACAGGGTTTTCCCCGGCGATGGAATTTGTCCTCTAGTGAAAACGGTCGCCGCGATGCGTTCCAACGGTTTTTCAGGCGCGCTCTCCGTCGAGCTTTTCAACAAGTCCTACTGGGCAAAATACAGCCCCGAAGAGCTCCTGAAAATTTGTCGCGAAAAAACCGAAGCCGTAATTTCCGAATCCGCAAAAATATCATGAAAAGAATCTTGTCCGCCGCCCTCGTGTGTTTGTCTTTCAGCGTGTGCTAGGCTTTCAAAAAGGCCCCGCAGCTAACCGACGGGGACATCGGCACTTCCGTGTTCTCCAAGGCGGGCTCGAACCGCTTCGAATTCGACCTTCCCGGCGACACTGACATCCTTCAGTACCGCATTTTCGCATCGGGCGAAGCGCAGGAAAACGACCCCGCCAGATGGGAGCTAAGAGGAACCGTAGACGGCTTCAAATGGGATCTCGTCGACAAGCGCGCCAAGCAGGAGTTCTGCTCGCGCTTTCAGGACAACGTCTATACAATAGCCAAGCCAAAAAAATATAAAAAATTCCGCCTCGAAGTCTGGGCCGACAAAAACGCCAAGCTCGCGCTTTCCGAAATCGCGTTCGACGCTTTTGATTCAATAGGCGCGTGGAAAGACTTTCACGGTCCGAATGTAGTTTTCACCAACGAGGCCCCCGATTCCGACGGCGGGAAGCTATTCAGCTCTCTGGTTCAGGAGCCTGAGGAGTTTATGCGCGACTGCGCCCGGAAAGTCGCCCGGACCCTCTATTTCTCCCCCGAAGACGAAATGCCCGGCATCGTTACCATCAACTTCGCCCTCGCAGATTTCGACGGCGTCGCCTACAAGTCGGGCCACAGCGACATCAAATACAGCGTCCGCCACATCCGTAATGTATCCAACTCCCCCCTCCACGAGTTCAGTATGGAAAACCGCGGCGTGGTTGTTCACGAAATCGTCCACTGCTACCAAATCGGCCCAAAGGGAGACTACCAAAACAACAAGGAAATTTTCGCCTGCGTAGAAGGCCTTGCCGACGCCGTGCGCGCCGATCTCGGCCTCTTCGACATGCGCACCCGCCAGCCTGGCGGCAACTGGGCCGACGGCTACAGAACTACCGGCTTCTTCATCCAATGGCTCAAGACCAAAGACCCCGACGCTATCAGGAAATTCAATCTCTCCTGCCACAAGCTCGACGAATGGTCCTTCGACGCCGCCATGAAATTCATCTTCGGTTCCGACGCCACAATCGAGGCCTTATGGCAGGAATATCAGGACTTCCTTGCAAAAAACTAAACAGCGGGGCTCATAGCCGCCCCGCGCCCCGCCTAGGCGCGAGCCGCGCCGTGGCATAGTGTGGTTGTTTGTTGCTGAA
>CALXSL010000061.1 GCA_944391135.1 uncultured Opitutales bacterium | reverse complement strand
TGAGCAGGTGAATAAAACCGCTTAACAGGCAAAGTGATTAGGAAATATACTTCGTAGAATCGCGAAAAGACCGCCCCTAGGCTTTATTGTAAAACTATATGCAATGCATATAGTTTTAGCCTGCCTGGGTGAAATGGGGGAAGGCGGAGAAATTTGCGGAGCAAATCCGCCTGTTGGGGCGTAGCCCCACGATGCCCGGCGAGGCTCTCGCCCGGCAATTCAAGCCGGAGGCGCGAACACCGAGCGAAGGCGAAGGGGAAGTATGGCGGCGCAGCCGCCACCCGTAGGGCGAGACATTTTCTACTGAAAATGCGAGTACAATACGACAATTTTGCTTCGCAAAATTGCCCGGAGGGCGTTCACGGCGCGAAGGCGCCGTGAGTGGATTTGCCGCAGGCAAATAGCCGAGCAAAGCGAGTGCCGAGACGAGCACTGCCGTGCGAGCGAGCACAAACGGCCCCCGCTAGGGGGTGCGAGTCAATGCGCCCCTCAATACTAAGCCGGCTATGAGCCCCGCATTTAAAAGGTTTAATTTAAGATTTTAAGAGAAGCTCAAGCATTTTGCGGTCGAGCAAAGCGCCGTCTTTGGTTTTTTCGTATTTCACGTCTTGTCGTCCGCTGTTGAGAATGCCGAACGCGCCGTGGAGGTTCCAGAGGCACCAGCCCCAGTTGCGTTCTTTATAAATGTCGAAGAGGTCGCCGAGCCACGCGAGGGCGATTTTATGTGGGGTCTTGTTGTAGCAGCCCATTTCGCCGACCATGGCGGCGTTGCCGGTTTTTTCCCACGCGTTCCAATTTTTGGCGTAGTCTTGGCGGAGGCTTTCTTTGGAATATTCCTCGCCCCAGTCTGTCTTGAGGGGCCACGAGAGTTTTTCCGGAGGGAAGTCGCGGAGAAAATCTCCGGCCCATGTCGCGCCGCAGTGCGATATGAGCATTGGGCCGTAGCCGCGCGAACACTGCACTATGTTGTCCATGTCTGCAATGTTTTCGAGAGGAAGATTGCCCCACTTGAGGCCGTCGAGGAATACCATGCGGTTTGGGTCGACGCTCCTTATTTCCGATATCACGCGCCGCGCGAATTTTTCATATTTTTCCGGGGATACGTCTCCGGGTTCGTTTACGAGGTTGAAGCTCACGTTGCCGTTCGGAATTCCCTTGTAGCGCTCGGCGAATTTTTTCCACTGGAAGGCGCAAGCTTCAAGCGGGGCTTCGTCTTCGAAAAGGTTGCTCGTGAGTTTTATTTCCCAGTCCTCGTTGACGCGGTAGCCGGGGGCGCGGTGGAAGTTTATGTTAACATGGATGCCATACTGTTTGCCGAACTCGACGGCGGCGTCTATTTCTTTGAGGATTTTCTCGTCCATCGAAAACCAGTCGGCTTCGGAGCTCCAGCACCAGTATGAAAGGGGCAGACGCACGCAGTTGAAGCCCCAGCTTTTTATCATTTCGAAATCGCGCTCGTCAAAGGGCGTCTGGTTGCGGTGGTCGAATTTGTTAAGCAGGTTGAAGCCCCGCAGTTTGGGAAGGTTTTTTGAATTGATGTCGGCCTTTTTGCCCGCCGCCATTAATGCGTTCCCTGCCGCAAAAGCCGCCGCGCCCGCTCCCGCTATTCTTATAAAATCTCGCCTGTTCATAATGCCTCCTGTGTTGCGGAAATTATTCCATCCGACATGGAAAAATGAAAGCTAAAAGCGTGCGGCAGACAAGATTCTGAAAGACGCTCCCATGTGCGCTGGGCTGATGAGCTGCGCGAGCTCGCGCTTCTGCATGTCAAACGGCGACGGGTTGGAAATTATTTTTTCAATTTCGGCGGCCGAGTTTTCGATGAAGAATTTTTCCTGATCCTTTGCGGAGGAATCGGAGAACCCGTGTGCCTTCAAAATATCGATAAAAAAATCGGAGCATGGCGAAAACGTGATGTCCGTTTCGCCGGGGAAATTCCATATCTCGCCGCCGTATTTGTGGTTTTTGTACGTGCGCGCCGTGCCGCGCGGCATCTCGCAAAGTTCCTGCGACGTTCTGAAATAGTCGGCGAAAATCAAAACGCCGCGCCAGTTTTGGGTGCATATTTTTTCAAAAATTTCCAGTGCGGGGAATGAGAAGTCTATGCGGAACCCCTCCAGCCGGGCCTGCGGAAACTTTTCGTTTAAGAATTTGGTTTCCGCCTTGCTTGCGTCTTTGAAAATTTCTTCACAGCGGCAGCAGCTGTCTGTTTTTATAAAAGCCTTGCGCCATTTGCCGCCTTGGAATTTGAATCTCGAAAAGGGCTGCGCGTCGAGAAGCTCGTTCGAAATCAAAACGCATTTCTCGGGGATTTTTATTTCGTCGCCAAGCCTGAAAACTTTTGCGCCCTCGATAATTTGCGTTCCGGGTTCCGCGCCGATTTCCGCAAAGGGATAATCCAGCGGATTTTCCCCTGAGCTTGTGAAAAATTTATCCGCCGCCGCCCTGAGAAGCCTGCCGAAAACTTTTTCTTTCAGGCTGGACGACGTGTAGAAGTCTGCGCCCTCGCCGCCTACGCGCGTTCTTGCCGCGCGGTAATAGCCGAAGTCTTCGTCGTACAGGCAGATTTTTATAAATTCCGACGTCTCTATTTCACCGTCTTTGAAAAATTCGGAGCTTTTAATTTTTCCCCAAATGCCTTCTTCCGTGCTCATCGTCATTGCAAAAAATTCCCGTTGGAAACTTCTACCGTTTTCCAGTTTGAACGCAGGGCGTCCGACGGCGCGGGGGTTGTTGATGTCGCGATGACTTGCGCGTTTGTGTCTATGCACTCCCAGAAGGCCGTGCGCCTGTGCGGGTCGAGCTCGCCCAAAATGTCGTCACAAAGTATGACGGGCTCTATGCCGAGGCTTAGCTTTATCAGTTCGAATTGCGCGAGCTTGAGCGCGAGCACCGCCGACCTCTGCTGGCCTTCCGACGCGTAAAGCTTTGCATCCTTGCCGCCAACGTTCACGGAAAAATCGTCACGGTGCGGCCCGTGCCGCGTAGTTCTGCGCTCTATATCCGCGGGGCGGTCGTCGCGCATGAGCTTTGAAAAATCTTCGGCAGATTCAATCTGGCACGAGCACTTTAGGCGCATTTGCGAGCTTTCGCCGTTTTCGCGCGCGAGGATCTCGTATTTTTGCGTTGCGAGTTTTCCGATTTTCCCGAGCCATTCGTCGCGCTTTTGATAGATTACATGCGCGGCGCTTGCCATCTCCGATTCAAACGGGGCGTAGAAAGATTCGTCGCCGCAGTTTTGACGCAGAAGCGCGTTTCGATGCGCAAGGCCCGCGTAGTATCTTCGAAGCGCGGCGAGATATTCGGCGTCCACCTGCGATATGAACATGTCGGTGTCTTTGCGGCGTATTTCGGGCGCGCCGCGCAGAATGCGCAGGTCTTCAGAGCTCATCGCGAGCGCCGGAAATTTCCCGATAAAGTCGGAGAATTTTATCTCGTTACCGCCGATAAACGCAGTGCGCTTGTCGGAAATATCCATGCGCACCTCGCATTCGCCGTAGTTTTCGTGCTCGATTCCGGCGAGTATCGCGGCGGATTTTTCGCCGTGCTTTATTAGCGCGCCCATGTTCGGCGTCCTGAAAGAGCGCAGCGCGGCGAGCATCGAAAGCGACTCTAGCAGGTTGGTTTTCCCCTGGGCGTTGTTGCCGTAAATCCATACCGAATCGGCGCCGAGGGCCACTTCCGCAAACCCGGCGTTCCTGAAATTCTGAAGTCTCACAAATTTTATCTTCACAAAGCCCTAAAGAACTGTAGGCTTGCCTGAAATCACCTTATTGTAAAGAATTTTCGACAATGGAAACGGGCTCAGACTATCTGCAAAACGCGCTTGCGCACAAGGACGACGAAGTTGACGTCACGCTGCGCCCGCAGGGCTTCGAGTCTTTCAGGGGGCAGGACAAAACCGTCGAACGCCTGAAAGTGATGGTTGGCGCGGCCAAAAGGCGCGGGGACGTTTTAAGCCACATTCTCCTGCACGGCCCGCCCGGGCTCGGCAAGACGACGCTCGCGTTCATACTCGCAAACGAGATGGAGGCGCAGGTGCGAGTGACTTCGGGGCCCGTCATCGAAAAGGCCTCCGACCTCGCCGGGCTTCTGACCAACCTGCAGGAGGGCGACATACTTTTCATCGACGAAATCCACAGGATATCGCGCACTGTCGAGGAATTTCTCTACAGCGCGATGGAAGATTTCAGAATCGACATCATGATAGACCAGGGGCCGAACGCCAGAAGCGTGCGCCTGAACGTGCCCAAATTCACGCTCATAGGCGCGACCACCCGAACCGGCCTGCTGACGTCGCCGCTGCGCAGCCGCTTCACGCTCCAAACTCGCCTCGACTACTATTCGCGCAAAGACCTCATTTCAATCGTCCGGCGCTCGTGCGAGCTCCTCGGCGTGGAAATCGACAAGTTCGGCGCGGACGAAATAGCCCGCCGCGCGCGCGGGACCCCGCGCATTGTCAACAACCTCATCCGCTTTGTGCGCGACTACGCACAGGAGCGCGCCGACGGGAAAATCACTCGCGACATAGCGATAGCCGCGCTTGAGCTTCTCGAAATAGACGAGAACGGCCTCGATGAAATGGACAAGCGCGTGCTGCGCGTGATGGCCCGCAACTACCGCGGCGGCCCCGTGGGGCTGGGAACCGTGGCCGTCGCCGTCAACGAGGAAGCCGACACGCTCGAGGAAGTGCACGAGCCCTACCTGATTCAGGAAGGCTACATAAGCCGCACCCCGCAGGGCCGCGTGCTCACCGAAAAGGCATGGCAGGTGCTCGGCCTCGACGGCGCGACCGGCTCGCAATCTTCTCTGTTTTAATGGATGCTCTCGACTACATCATTGTCGGGCAGGGCATTGCCGGTTCTTGCATGGCCCGCGAACTCATATCGCGCGGCCGCAAAATTCTTATAATAGACAATTCGTGGAAAGACGCCGCATGCCTCGTCGCGGCGGGCGTCATAAACCCCATAACGGGCCAGCGGCTGGTCAAGAGCTGGCGGAGCGAGGCTGCGCACCCTTATGCCAAGAAATTTTACCGCGGGCTTGAAAAGGAGCTTGGCGCCGATTTTTTCCACGACCGGAAAATCCTGCAACTTTGCAAATCCGCCGAAGAGCGCGAGTTGTGGCTTTCGCGCCGGCACGATGTCGGCTATGCCGAATTCATCGGCGTAGAAAATCCCCCGCGCTCATTCGAAAACCTCAACGACTCTTTCGGCTCGTTTTTTATCGAGCGCTCCGCGTGGGTAGAGCCGCAGGCCGCCATGGACGCTTTCAAAAAATATTTTTCAAAGCTCGGCGTCATACGTTTTGAAAATTTCGACTACGGCAGGCTGGATTTGTCAAAAAACCTTTTGCAGTACAGCGGCGTTTCCGCGAAAAAAATAATTTTCTGCGAAGGCTGGCAGACGCAAAACAATCCGTTCTTTTCGTGGCTGCCGATGCGCCCCGCGAAAGGCGAAATCCTCACCCTCAAATCTTCTGCCGATATATCAAACCACATTATCCACCGCGGCGGATGGATTATGAAATGCGGCGAAAACCTCTTCCGCGTAGGCTCAACTTGGGACAGGGAAAACCTGAACTCATCACCTACAGCCGCCGCCCAAAACGAACTGCTCGCCATAGCAAAAAACATGCTCCCCGCCGAATCGGGCTTTAAAATCGCCGCGCACAGCGCGGGCGTACGCCCATGCACCGCAACCACCCGCCCCCACCTTGGCTCCCACCCGGAAGACCCGCGCCTCCTCTCCTTCAACGGCTTCGGCTCAAAAGGCTACGCCCTCAGCCCCTACTTCGCCCGACACTTCGCCGACCACCTCGAAAACGCCTCCCCCATCGACCCCGAGGCCGACCTCAAGCGGCACGTAAAAAAGTTTTTCAAAAGCCGTTATTAGAAAGCGGGGCTCATAGCCGCCCCGCACCCCGCCTAGGCGCGAGCCGCGCCGTGGCATAGTGACGTT
>CALXSL010000060.1 GCA_944391135.1 uncultured Opitutales bacterium | reverse complement strand
TTTGAAAATTATCGATTGAGGGTCCTTGTCCAATGCGGCGTCTTTCATTAAAATCCACTGACTTTGGTGTTGACCCATTATATATATGAAAAAGTTAATAACAACGATTCTGTTTATTGCCACAACATGCCTTGCGTCGGCACAGGCACGTTATACAGCCGACTATTACAAGGCTGACCCTGCAAAATATCTGAACAAGGTAGTTACGGTCAAGATAGACAGCGCACAGCCAAGTTCTTTCGAAGCAGTGAAAGGCTATGTTTCATACCACTGTTGGACTGCATACAACGGCGAGCGCGGAGGCTACATATACGTACTAGTTCCCTCGAAGAAGTCAAAAGCCTTCTTACGCGACTACAAAGAGCCTAAAAGCAAAATAAAGGTTGATGGCTATGCAAAGAGCGCCACAAGAGACTTGCGCGCAAAATTTACCCAAGTAGAATGGGAAAGCGGCGCAAAGGAATACGTGCTCATTGTGCAATAAATTTGTAATCCTCGCAGAAAACACCTCTCAAAATGCATAAATTTTGCATAACCACCCCGCAGACCCGCATAAATAAAGGGGTTGTTGGTGCTCAAGGGGGGACTCGAACCCCCATGTCAGTAATGACACATGAACCTGAATCATGCGTGTCTACCAATTTCACCACTTGAGCGATTTTGTGAAAGCGACAATAAAACCCATTGCACGGTCTTATGTCAAGTTTCTAAGAAAAAATTTTTATGCGAATTCAACTCATTTGAAATTCTTTGTATTCCGCTGGGTTCTACATTTTTTTGCGCAAATGCCCTGCTTGCAGGCCATTCTCAGGCACGGAGCCTCGGCGGCAAATCGACCGCATCACGCCCCCAAGTTTACAAGCTCGTAGTCGCGCTTTCCGACTCCAAGCGCTTCGGCCGCCTCTACGGTGTGAATGCCGTGTTTTTCTTCAATGCGCCTTATGAGCGACGCCTTGCCTTTGTCCTCTGACGCGTAAACCAAGTCCACGCACGCCTGGTCGAGGGCTACGAGGTCGAGTGAGGCCAGCATGCCGATATCCGCAATCTCGGGCGCGGCGGGATTGCTGTTGCAGTCGCAGTCTACGGACATGTCTTTCATCACGTTTATGAACGCGATATTACTTTTCATATAGTCCATGACGGACTTGTCGGCGTCGGCCATCGCCTCCAAAAACATGTCCTGCTCGCACGTCCACATGCGGTCGACGTCGCCCGCGCCGTGTATGTAGGCCTTGCCGTGCGACGACGCTATGCCTATGGACATGTTCTTAAGCGCGCCGCCGAAGCCTCCCATCTGGTGCCCTTTGAAATGCGACAGCACGAGCATCGAGTCATAGTTCTCCAGGTGCGACCCGACATAGTTCACCTTAATGCGCCTGCCGTTTGCCACCGGCAGCTCCATTTCGCCTTCGGAGTCCATTATGTCCACATCGGCGATTTTTGTGAAGCCGTGTTCCCTTACGGCCTCCAAATGCTTTTCAGTGGTGTTCCTGCGTCCCGGATATGCCGTGTTGCACTCCACAATAGTTCCCTTCAGGGAGTCAACCAGCGGCTTCATGAATTCAGGCTTTATGAAATTATGCCCGCCCGGCTCGCCTGAATGCACTTTCACGGCAACCCTGCCTTTCAGTTCTCTCCCCATAGCCTTATACAGCTTTGCCAGCTTTTCGGGGCTGATGGTTTTTGTGAAATAAACTTTAGGCTTGCTTTCATCCGCCGCAAAAGATTTTGACGCGGAGCCGAAAACTCCCAATGCCCCCAGCGCGAGGGTCTTTTTTATGAATTCGCTTCTGTCCATGATGATGTTCCCTTTGTTGTTATGCCGGAATTTTTCAGCCATGCAAAGGCGCTGTCCACCAAAAAGAACCGTTGCGGCAGTATCGGGCAAAATTTTGACAGAATCCGGCAAAATCAGAACGGAAACAGCAGCGGTATGAGGAAAATACACACCAGCATTACCATCACGGAGAATGGAAAGCCTATGCGCATGAAATCCCAGAACGTATAGCGGCCGGGCTCCCAGACGAGAGTGTTGACCGATGTGGAAAGCGGCGACATAAAGGCCACCGAGGCCGCCACGGCGACCGTCATGGCGAAAGGATACGCTGAAACATGAAGCATCTGCGCCGCCGTTATGGCTATAGGGCCGATAAGGATGGACGTAATGGTATTAGACATGAAAAGCCCTGTGACAACAGTCAGAAGAAACAGCCCCCCGAGCACCACATGCGGGCCGCCCGCCCCGCAAACGTAGAAAAGCCCCTTGGCCGCGATATCCACGCCCCCGGTTTTTTCGAGCGCGGCGGCGAAAGGCATCATGCCCACAATCAGAATAATAGTCGGCCATTTGATAGACTTGTACGCCGCCTCCAAATCGAGGCAGCCAAGTATTATCATGAGCAGGCACGCTATCAGCGCGGCAAGCGCATTGGGCACATAGCCGCTGACCATAAGCCCGACCATGAGAACCATGCAGAAAAGCGCCTGCGGGGCCTTTTCGGGCGCGGTGGTGGCGTCGTCGAGCTCGGCGGGGATGCTGAGCACGAGAAGGTCGGTGTTGAGCGCATGCAGGGCGCGTATCGACTTCCAGTTGCCCACGACAAGCAGCATGTCGCCAACCTTCAGGCGCATGTCGAGTATGTTGCCGCGCATCGGGTGGCCGTTGCGGCGCATGCCCACAATGTGCAGGCCGTATTGCTCGCGCAGTTTGGAATCTTTCAACATCTGCCCGATGAAAACGGATTCAGCCGGAATTGATATTTCCGCCATGCCGACTTCCATGGAATTGTCCATGAAATACGAACCTTTGAAGGGTCTGATTTCCAAGCCCAGCTCCTCGCGGATGCGGGCGAGCCTCGGACGCGAAATCGTCATGTCGGCGAAGAGGATGTCGTTGGCGTGGATTTTCGTGTTGGGCGTGGGCATTATGAGCTCGCGCCTTATGCCGTTGCGCCGCTCAAGGCATATAACGTTGACGTTATACACGCTGCGCAGATTTACGTCCCTGAGCGTCTTGCCCACGAGCAGCGAGGTCCTTTTTACGCGGAAAATGCTCTCCTTGTTTTTCAGGCGGTAGTCTATAATGAAGTCGTCGAGGCTCCTGCGCGTCTTTGCGCCCGACTTCGACGAGTTCTCGTTGCCAAGAAACCTGTGGGCGTAAAGCATGTAGCCAATCGCCATTATGAGAACTATAATGCCGATGGGCGCGATGGAGAAAAACCCGAAGCCCCTGCCCGTCTCGTTTTCGAGCAGGCCGCTCATTATCATGTTGGGCGTGGTGGCAACAAGCGTCATCATGCCGCTTATTATGCCGGCGAACGCGAGCGGCATGAGTATCTTGGACGGCGAAATTTTCAGGCGCGAGGCTATGTTAAGCGCGATGGGCAAAAATATCGCAATAATGGCCGTGGTGCTCATTATGCTGCCCAGTATGCCTACCGCTAGCATCAGAAAAACTATCACCCTCGGAACGCTGTTGCCCGCCTTTTTAAGTATCCACGCGCCAACCCTGAACGAGACCCCCGTGCGCGACAGCCCCTCGCTTATGACAAACATGAGCGCCACCATCAGGATGATGGGGTCGGAAAATCCGGCGATGGTCTCCTTGAACGAGAGAATGCCCGCGATTGGCAAAGCGGCCACGGCCAAAAGCGCCACAAAGTCGGGGCGCAGCCTTCTGGATATGAAAAGCGCTATGCAAACCCCCAGGAGCGCGAGCACTATTATAAGCTTCTCGTTCATGCAACAATTACGACACCGCCGGGCGCGTTAAGTTTCGGACGCCGCGCCAGCCACCCTGTCGACAAAAACCTTGTCGATTCTCGCACCGTCCATAAATCCGATTTCAAACGAAAAGCCGTGCCATTCGAACTTCTCGCCCTGCTGGGGGATGTGTTCGAGCACGTCGAGTATAAGCCCGCTGAGCGTGTTGTACTCGTTTTCCGCGTAAAGGTCTTCCTCGTCGAAATACGAGAGGAAGTCGTAGAAGGGGCACTGCCCGTCCACGAGCCATCCGCCGCTCTTTCGCTTGATGATGTCGGGCTCTGAGGCCTTGTCGGGGGCGTAGCCCAAAAGCGCCGAAAGGATGTCCTTGAGCGTCACGAGCCCCTGCACGCTGCCGAATTCGTCGTAAACCAGACCGTACTGCAGGTTTTTCGAGCGCATTTCCTCAAGTGCCGCGTAAACTTTCATGTCCTCGTGAAAGCCCTGGGCCGTCACGGTGATTTCCCTCATTGAAAAATTGTCGCCGTCGAGCGCGTTGAGTATGTCCTTCAGATAGGCGACGCCAATGACCTCCTCAATGCTGCCCTTGCCCACAGGGTAAATTTCGAAGGCGTTTTTCTTTATAGTATTTTTGACGGTCTGGGCGTCCGCGTTTGATTCCAGCCACACTAGGTCGTTGCGGTGCGTCATGATGGATTCCACGTCGCGGTCGCCGAGCGAAAACACCCTCTCGACAATCTGGTGCTCAACTTCCTGAACGTCGCCGCTCTGCGCGCTTTCGCTGACCATGTGCTTGATTTCCTCTTCCGTAACGCCGCTCTGCTTGAGGTTGAGCCTCAAAACCTTGAAGATAAGCATAGTGCTCTGCGAAAGCACCCACACGAAAGGAGCTGCGACAATCGACAGAAAGCGCATAGGCGGCGCGATAACCTTTGAAATTGCCTCCGCGAATGCAAGCCCCAGGCGCTTGGGCACAAGCTCGCCCAGAATGAGCGTGAAATACGTAACGGTGACGACAATTATCGCCTGCGCCGCGGCGTAAGACGCGGATGCGGGAACGCCCCATTTGGAAAGCACCGCGGCAAAGTCGGCCGAAAGCACCTCGCCGGAGTAAATACCCGTAAGTATGCCGATAAGCGTTATGCCAATCTGCACGGTCGAGAGGAATTTTTCGGGCTTTTCGGCCAGCTCAAGGGCCATTTTTGCCGTCTTGCTGCCTTTTTTTGCAGCCGCGGCAAGGTTAGCCTTTCTTGCCGACACGAGGGCTATCTCAGACATGGCGAATACGCCGTTCAATAAAATCAACGCAAGTATAATTAAAAATTCCATTTGATGAATGAATAGTAACTGAAAGCCTTCGACATGTTCAAGATTTATTTAATCCGTTAAAAATTCCCCGAAAAAAGCATACGCCACCCCATACCGCAAAATCAGTTTGATACCCATCCCAACCCATGGCGATCGCGCAAGCGGTCGCCACATGATGCGCCGTTTATCGCATGTGCATTACACACCGATAAACGGCGAAGCTACCATAGAAAGTTCGTTCTTCTTTCTGTATGCAAATAAACAGACACCTCAGCTACAAATAATTCAGCCATTGCGAATGCAATAGCGAAAGATTAAGCAACAACCTCCGTCACTATGCCCCGGCGCTGATAGCGCCTAGGCGGAGGTTTTAGGAGGCGGCCATGAGCCTCCTATTCTAATAGCGGCAATAAAAAAGCGCTTCTTGCGAAGCGCTCTGTGTGATAAATGTTGCGGCAGGTTAAAGCTGAACTTTCTTTTCGGAAAGGGCTTTTTCGTAGCGGTCGCTGACGCGCTTCCAGTTGGTGATGTCCCAGACCGCTTCGAGGTGCTTGGCGCGCAGATTGAGGTACTTAAGGTAGTACGCGTGCTCCCAAACGTCGATTGTGTAGATCGGGATGATGTCGCAGCCTGAGACTTCTTTGCCCATGATTGGGGAATCCTGGTTTGGGGTCGTACAGATTTTCAGCTCGCCCTTGGGGTCGACGCCGAGCCATACCCAGCCGCTGCCGAACCTGCCGGCGCCCGCCGCGTTGAACTGCTTCTTCATTTCATCGACAGAGCCGAAAGCTTTTTCAATGGCCGCCTTGAGCTTGGGGCTCATTTCGGTCTTTTCGGGAGAGAAGCCGCGCCAGTAGAAAGTGTGGTTCCATACGCCGCCGCCGTTGTTGCGAACCGCCGTGCGGATTTTCTCCGGCACCTTGCCGAGGTCGGACATAAGCTCTTCAAGGCTGCCCTCGAATTTGAATTCGGGCGCGGATTCCAGCGCGGCGTTGAGGTTGTTGACGTATGTGGCCTGGTGCTTGCCGTGGTGTGTTTCGACCGTAAGCTGGTCTATCACGGGTTCAAGCGCGTTGGTGTTGTATTCAAGTTCGACTAGTTCGAATTTCATATTGTCCTTTCCGTAGTTTAAATCCAGTCCGTATGCCGCAACGCACATCCCCCCTGCGAGGACGGCCGCGGCGCAAAATTTGTTGAGCGGCATTTGTTTCATAATTATGTTACAAGTTCAAGTTATCTTTAGTAATAATTATCGTTTTAATTAAATTGCAATCTTTTGCCAATTCAAGCACAAAAGTACATGACATAGCTCATGCGAAAACTCATCACTGCCATTATGTTATTTTAAGACACCTGTTTTCACTATTTGGGTTCAGAAAAATGCCATATTATATATAATTTCAAAAGATTCTTAAAAATATTGTGTGGATAATCGTTATTAAAAGCGGGGCTTATTGCCGCCCCGCGCCCGCCTAGGAAGCGCAGCTTCCATTCCTGATGCTTCGCATCGCTATGGATGGATGATGGGATGTTCCCCTGCCTGCCACCCTATGGTCTGGTGTGGTTTTGCCGCAATTAGAAGCATTGCCGTTCCTCGTTCGCGCAAAGCGCTCCTCGGAACTTCGGCAACCCTTCGGGCTAAAGTGCTTCAAATTGCGGCAAAAACAATTCAAGCCGGAGGCGCGAATACGACAATTTTGCTTCGCAAAATTGCCCGGAGGGCGTTCACGGCGCGAAGGCGACGTGAGTGGATTTGCCAAAGGCAAATAGCCGAGCAAAGCGAGTGCCGAGACGAGCACTACCGTGCGAGCGAGCACAAACGGCCCCCGCGAGGGGGTGCGAGTCAAACAGGGCATCGTTTTAAACACGAACACTCTTTGTACCCAGGGTTTGATTATTACAGCGCGCCCTCGGGCGCGCGGTGTATTTTAATATGAGTTAATGTGAGTTCTATATAACGCTGTTGCGAAAGCCTTCGAAAACAAAGAGCACAGTGTAAACCGAAAATATTCTCTTTAGCGGCATCGCGCTGACACACTGGAACCATAAGCGCGACAGCGATTATGAAGAGAGAGAAAGGTTTA
>CALXSL010000059.1 GCA_944391135.1 uncultured Opitutales bacterium | reverse complement strand
AATCAAACCCTAGATACAAACAGTGTTCGTGTTTAAAACGATGCCCTGTTTGACTCGCACCCCCTCGCGGGGGCCGTTTGTGCTCGCTCGCACGGTAGTGCTCGTCTCGGCACTCGCTCTGCTCGGCTATTTGCCTTTGGCAAATCCACTCACGGCGCCTTCGCGCCGTGAACGCCCTCCGGGCAATTTTGCGAAGCAAAATTGTCGTATTCGCGCCTCCGGCTTGAATTGTTTTTGCCGCAATTTGAAGCACGAAGCCCGGAGGGTTGCCGAAGCTCTGAGGAGCGCTTTGCGCGAAGGAGGAACGGCAATGCTTCTAATTGCGGCAAAACCACACCAGACCATAGGATGGCAGGCAGGGGAACAACCGTCATCCATAGCGATGCGAAGCATCAGGAATGGAAGCTGCGCTTCCTAGGCGGGCGCGGGGCGGCAATTCAAGGCGGAGCCGCGAATGAGATGCGAGCTTGCGAGCAGACCCCGTAGGGGCGAGACGGTGCGAAGCACGCGAGTCAATGAGCCCCGCTTTTAAAAGACAAGAAAAAGCGCTTCAACTGAAGCGCTCTTTCTTTCATTAATTAATTTAGGCATCCTGCCATTTGCCTTCTTTTTTGATAAGCTCAATGAGGTGCGTTATGGCCTCTTCCTGGGGAATGTTCATTTCAACGCAGGTCTGGCCTTTATAGAGGCTTATTTTGCCGGGAGCGCCGCCCACATAGCCGAAATCGGCGTCGCCCATTTCGCCGGGGCCGTTGACAATGCAGCCCATGATGCCGATGGTGACGTTTTTAAGGTGCTTTGTTGCCTCTTCGATTTGCTTGGCGGTCGTTTGGATGTCGAAGAGCGTGCGGCCGCAGCTGGGGCAGGCAATGTACTCGGCCTTGGAGCGCCTTGCGCGCGCGCCCTGAAGGATGGCGAGACAGTATTCGGCGTTCTTTTCGGGGCAGGCGGCGATTTCGACGGACGCGATGTCGCCGATGCCGTCGCACATGAGAGAGCCGATGTAGATGGATGCTTCGTTGACCTTGGAGAGCTCGTCGGAGTCTTTATTGACGAGCTTTGATGGGGCGAACTTGAGCCATATCGGGGCGGACGAGCCGAGCTCTTTGAGAGTCGCCGCGAGCATGCGCGCTTCGCCCACCGCATGGCGCGCGTCGGCGGGTGCGGGTGTGACGAGTATGAGGTTTTCGGATTTCAGCAAGTCGCCGAAGTGTGCGAGCTTGTCAGTGGAGATTTCCGCCGCGACCTTGTCTCCGCCTGCAAGGGCCGCCTTGAGGGCGTCGGGGCTGTCGTACTTTGCGTATGTAAGCACAGTTCCGTCGGAGAGGGAGGCCATGCCGTTTTCGAAGGACAGGTCGGCCATGGAGCTTTTGCCGAAGCTTGCGACGGCGGGCACGGCGGACGCGCCTACGTTGACGTTGCCGCAGCTTATGGAAACGGAGTCGCGGCGCTTATAGGAATAAAAATCTATGCCTTCGTCCTTTTGGGCGACGGCCTTTTGGGCGCGGATTTTTTCGGCGAGCGCGGCGATGTCTTTGGCCACGGGGATTTCCTCGACGGGGTCTTCGGTGAGCGAAACGCGTATGGTATCGCCGATGCCGTCAAAGAGCAGTCCGCCTATGCCCATGGAGCTTTTGATTCTGGCGTCTATGCCGAAGCCCGCCTCGGTCACGCCGAGGTGCAGGGGCGCGGAAAAGCCCTCTTCCTTCATCATTTTCACGGCGAGACGGTATGTTTGCGTCATGATGCGCGTGTTGCTGGCCTTGAAAGAAAAGAGGAAGTTGTTGAAATTGAGGTCGCGGCATATGCGCGCGAATTCGAACGCGGCTTCCACCATGCCGAAAGAGGTGTCGCCGTAGCGCCGTATAATTCTGTCGGAAAGAGAGCCGTGGTTTGTGCCTATGCGGATGGCGCGCCCGAGCTCCTTGCAGCGCAGGACTAGCGGCGTGAATTTTTCGCGCACCTTTTCGAGCTCTGCTTCGTACTGGGCGTCGGTCTGCTCCACTCCGGGGGCAAGCTTTTTGTCGCTGAAATTGCCGGGGTTCACGCGGATTTTTTCGACGTGCTCGACGGCTTCCATCGCGGTTGCGGGAAGAAAGTGAATGTCGGCCACGAGCGGGGTGTCGAAGCCCGCGGCGCGGAATTTCTTGGAAATGTCGCCCAGCGCGCGCGCGGCCTCGAGGTTCTGCGCGGTGAGGCGCACAATCTGGCAGCCCGCTTCGGCGAGCTGTATGCACTGTTTTACCGACGCCTCGACGTCCTGCGTTTTTGTGTTCGTCATCGACTGGATGACGATCGGGTTTCCGCCGCCGATTTTGACGTTGCCGACGTTCACGACGTCGGTCGGGGTTCTTACGCAGTTGAACCTTGATATGCAGTAGTTATTCATGATCGCTGAAAAAAACGTTGTTGATATAGTAATCTGATGAAAGGCTTGAGTTCTGTTCCAGTGCGCTGTCGCCGTCCCAGCGCATAAAGCCGTAGTAGACAATGTACACCATGAGCGACAGGAACAGCAGCGTGAATATTCCCTGTATGCCGGCGAAGAATGTAGGGGGCAGGGGCTTGCCGCGCAGTTTTGCGATTGCCGCGAACATTATGTGGCCGCCGTCGAGCACAGGTATGGGCATCATGTTCAGTATCGCGAGGTTTATGTTAAGAAGCACGGCGAAAGAGATGACGAGCGATATGTCGGCGAACGAGAGTTTGTATATCACGCGGCCGATGTCGACGGGCCCCGCCAGGCTGTTTATGCCGATATCGCTCTTGGGGTTTACGAGGCTGCTAAGGGCGTTGTAGGTGCGCACGAGGCTGTCCTTGAACTGCGCCCATATGCTGGGGTGCGACACCACGGTGACGTTTTCGAGCACGTAGCCGAGCATCGTCTGCTCATAGGGCGGAAGGATTTTCGAAGTGCTGTCTGCGGGCAGGAACGCGTCGAAATTCGTCGAATAGTCGGGGCTCATGAACGACAGCTTGGTCATGGCCTTGCCCTCGTTTACGTTTACGAGCGCGTTTATCTGCGAAAGGCTCGAGATGTCTTTGCCGTCGGCCTGGTACAGGATAAACCCGGGTTTGACGCCTTTGAACTGCGGGTCGTCGCTCTTGGCCGAGAACACCTTTACGAGGCCTTTTGCGGACAGGTCGGCGGGGTCGGTCTTTTCGTTTTGCGAAAGAATGAGGTTCATAGCGCCGCCGTTTTTGCCTATGCCCACTTCGCAGAGCGGCCTAGTGCGCACCACTTTTTGGGGAGTCACTTCAAGGACGGCCTGTTTGCCGTCGCGCAGGACTTCTAGCTTCACGCTTTGCCCGGTGGGAAGTGTGTTCAAATAGTCGCCAAGCTGCGCGTTGGAATATAGCGCAATGCCGTCCACGGCGGTCACGAAGTCGCCCGGCTTTACGCCCGCCTTTTGCGCGGGCGAGTTTTCCATGACGCTGCCGACCTTCATCTGAGCCATCGGGGCGATGCCTATCATCCTGATTTCGTCGCCCGTGGTGAGGTTTGTGCGTATGAGCCTCGGCGACACTTCGATATTCTCGATTTTCCCTCCGCGCTCAATGGTGATTGAAGCCTTGGGGTTGTTCTCGGCGTCTCGGCCGGAGCCTATCGCGATGAGTTCGACGATGTCGGCAAAGCCGTTTACGTCGCGGCCGTCTATGGAAAGTATTTTGTCGCCTGCTTTAAGGCCCGCCTCTTTTGCGGGTGATGTGTACGCGGTCCCGTCGATGTCGGCAATCTGTTCGGGAACGTAGCCTATCACGTTGGTCTTAAGCGAGGCGCTTTCCGGTATGCCGATAACCCACACGACCGCCGCGAGCACCGCCGCGAAAAGTATGTTGAAGAATGCGCCCGCGGAGCTGACTATGACTTTGTCGGCGAATCCGGCAGGGGGGAGGTTTTGGGCGTCGGGGTCTTCGTCGTTTCCGCCTTCCAGTGCGCCCATGTCGGCCAGCTGGGGCAGGGCGACATACCCGCCGAAGGGAAGCATGGCCACAATGTATTCGCAGCCGTCCTTTCCGCGCCAAGAGAAGAGCCTCGGCCCGAAACCTATCGAAAAGCGCAGAACTTTAAGCCCGCGCATTTTTGCGGCGAGAAAGTGCCCGAGCTCATGGATGAATATCGAGCCGCCGAAAAACAGGAGCATCAGGACGAACGCCCATGCGTTGGAAAAAATGTCTGAATATGAGGCCGGCATTTTAGAGCTTATTGGCTATTTCGCGCGCCTTAACGCGCGCTTCTGCGTCGACCGCCAGAACGTCGTCGAGCGTTTCGGGTTCGATTACCGCGACGGCATCGAGGGTTTTCCCCACAACAGTCGGTATCTGCAGCCACGGCAGCCTGCCTGCGATAAATTCTTCCACCGCGATTTCGTTAGACGCGTTGAACACCGTAGACGCGGTGCCGCCCATGCGCAGCGAATTGAACGCGTGCTTCAGGCAGGGGAATTTTTCCATGTCGGGCGGGCAGAAGTCTATTGCGAAAGCCTTGGTGAAGTCGAGCGGCTCGTGCACCGGCGCGCCGCGTTCGGGGCAGAGGAGGCTGTGCGATATTGCGAAAGTCATCGAGGGCGGCGATAGGTGCGCCACCACAGAGCCGTCGGAGAACTGTACCATGGAATGTATCAGGCTCTGCCTTTGCACGACAACCTGTATCTGGTCGGGCGTCACGCCAAAAAGCCATTTCGCCTCGATTACTTCCAGGCCTTTGTTTGCGAGCGTCGAAGAGTCTATCGTGACTTTCGGGCCCATTTTCCAGTTGGGATGCTTGAGGGCGTCTTCGGGCTTGATAGCCTTCATCTGTTCCAACGTGTATTCGCGGAACATGCCGCCGGACGCCGTTATGAGCAGCTTTGAAACGTCGCGCATGCATTCGCCCTGAAGGCACTGGAATATGGCGTTGTGCTCGCTGTCGAGCGGCAGCATTTTGACGCCCTTGCGCTTCGCCGCTCCCATGACAAACTTGCCCGCCATTACGAGAAGCTCCTTGTTGGCGAGCGCTATGTCCTTTCCCGCCTCTATAGCCGCGAGCGTGGGCTTGAGCGCCTGCGTGCCTACTACAGCCGCCACGACCGTGTCGGCCTCTGGCAGCACGGAAATTTCCATGAGCCCCTCGGGGCCGCAGTAAAGCTTTGCACCCGCAAACAACCCGGATGCCTTGGCCTCGTCGAAGGCGTTTTCGTCGTATATCGCAACGTGCCTGACGCCGAATTCCGCCGCGATTTTCGCGAGCTTCTTATAATTGCTTTTTCCCGCGATGCCCACGACTTTCAGCCTTTCGGGATTGCCGCGCACCACTTCGAGCGTGTTGTCGCCTATCGAGCCTGTCGCTCCGAGTATGACAATTTTTCTTAAATTCATATCCTTAAAACATTACAAAATTACCGCCAGAATTATGACTCCCGCCGGGGCGCTTAGTATCAGCGAGTCGGCGAGGTCGAGCGCGCCGCCTATGCCCGGTATCACCGCGCCGGAGTCTTTCACTTTGGCCCTGCGCTTGAAAACCGATTCAAGCAGGTCTGAGACTATCCCGATGGCGCCTATTATCGAGCCGCCTATGGCCGCGCTCACGGGATTGAAAGATACGGGCAGTATGTCGGCAAATCCCCATGCTATCGCGGCGGAAATGACTGCCGACGAGATTATGCCGCTTACCGCGCCCTCCCACGATTTCTGAGGGCTTATGGAGGGTGCCATCTTGTGGCGCCCGAAAGCGCAGCCGACGACGTATGCGCCGACGTCCGAGAATTTTGCCGCAGAAAGAATCCACACCGCAAGTATTATTCCCGTGAACGGCGACTGCGCCGTCTGCAGCTGCACGCCCAAAACGGCGTACCACTGGAGCATGAAGGGTATGCACACCAGCGCCGCGAGGGTGGGGAAGAATGATTTCCCTGCGAACTCGTTGAAGGGGTTCCTTACTATCGAAAGCGAAAGGATGGCTATTGACGCCGCAAAGGCCATCGCGCCCGACGAAAACGACGACACGCCTATGTATGGGAAAGCGTAGACGCATACGAACACCGCCGCGTTGATTGTCTGCGCCGCCTTGCTCATCGGATTGAAGCCCATTTTGCGCATGATCTGGCAGCTCTCCCAGAGCGCGGCCGCGCTTAGAAGCCCGACTATGGCCGTCCAGCCCAGGGCGCGGGCGTAGACGATTACGGTTATCGTGAGTGTCCAAAGTACTATCGTACTGAATATTCGAGCCAGCATGTCATTTAATCTGTTCGCCCGTGAGACCGTATCTGCGCTCTCTGCGCTCGAAATCCCCTATGGCGCGCATGAATTCGTCGCGCCCGAAGTCGGGCCAGTTTACTTGTGTGAAATATAGTTCGGCGTATGCCGACTGCAGCAGCAGGTAGTTGCTTATGCGCATCTCCCCGGACGTGCGCACCATGAGGTCGGGGTCGGGGATATCGGCCGTGTCAAGGTATTCGGAAACGTCGTCCCATCCTATATGCTCCGGCGAAAATATCCCCTGTTTCGCGTCCCGGGCGATTTTCGAAACCGCCCTGAGCAGTTCGTCGCGCGAGCCGTAGTTGAGCGCAAGGACGAGGCAGTGCTCGTTGAAATCCTTCGTCTCTTCCTTGAGCTTTTCTATGAGCGTCACCGTCTTTTCCGGCAGCTTGGAAATGTCGCCTATCGTGCGGAAGCGGATTTTGTTTTTGAGGAAATCTTTCGCGTAGGATTTCAGCGAATGCTCAAGCAGCTTCATGAGCGCGGAGACCTCGGCCTTGGGCCTGCTCCAGTTTTCAGACGAAAAGGCGTATAGGGTGACGTATTTTACGCCGCATTCGCGCGCGGCGTCCATGACGTCCTTGACGCGCTTCGCCCCTTCCTTGTGCCCCTCGACTCGCGAGAGCCCGTGCTCCTTCGCCCATCTGCCGTTGCCGTCCATTATGATTGCCACATGGCGCGGAACCTTTGGATTATCGTTCTGGATTTTCGATTTTGGCATGCCGGGAGCGTATACGTGAAAATAAAAAGGGGCCAGGCGACCCACGGCACATCTGAGCTGTCGCTACCGTTGCTTCCTTCCGGATCTGGCGGGGTTTGCGCAGCTGCAAATTGCATGGGGCCCGACCTTCCCAATATACCCTCAAAAAATCGCGCGTCTTGCAAGACTTTTTAGCGTTTAATTTAGACCTTTTGCCGGCACCGTGTTTTGCATTCCACATGTTGAATGAAACAGGAGCGCCGCGGTTGTTTTGCCCGTTATTTATTCTTCCGCGGTATTGCCTGAGACGTTTACGTCTCAAGGGCAGTATGGCCGACTAATCTTTCAGACGCATGTGCAATATGGGGAATTGTCTTCCCTCGCCGTCTGTCTCGGATCTTCCGACAATTCTAAAACCCTGTTTCTTGTAAAATAGCGCGGCAAACGGGTTCTGTTCGTTCACGTCCACTTCCGCCACGCCTAATTTCTCTATCGCGTATGCCGCAAGCCTCTTCCCGTACTGCTTCCTGAAATGCACCGGATTGACAAACAGCATCTCCAGCTTCTTTCCCGCAATTCCCATGAACCCTGCAACCGCCCCCGCATCGTCCCTTATTACATACAATTCAACCGCGGAAAAATATTCCTCCAATATTCTTTTCCTATAGAAAACAATGTCGTCCTCGTTTAAAAAATCGTGCGTTACGCGTACAGAATCCTCCCATATCCTTATCAAAATAGGATAGTCCGACTCCCGCGCCCTCTCTATCTTTTCCATCCCCAGAACATCGCAAATTATAACACGCCCCGCCAGACAATTTTTTCATAAAAACAGCGTTTGCCTTTTTAAAAGCGGGGCTTATAGCCGCCCCGCGCCCGGCCTGATATTAGGGGGCGCATTGCTGCCCCCTAATACCCCCGCTAGCAGGCACGCCTGCACCTCGGAACTTCGTTCCTCCTTGACCTTGATTGTTCTGAATCTTCCGCATTGCATTCGCAATAGCTGATTAGCGGATATCCTAAAGCAACATAATTGGATGCAATGACGAACAAGCCAAATCTCGTCAGAAAGGTTTATACGCCGGGCAAGCCCGCTGATGCGCGGACATGCCCTAAAAATGCCCGTAGGGCATTTTTACGAATAAACCTTTCTCTCTCTTCATAATCGCTTGCGCGCTTATGGTTGCAGTGTGT
>CALXSL010000058.1 GCA_944391135.1 uncultured Opitutales bacterium | reverse complement strand
ACTTTAATCTTTACAAACAATCAACAATATCTAAAAACATCTACCGTCAGTTATGCACTGGCGTTTTGAAAAAAGGAAAAAATGAAAACATGTTCGGCCTTGGCCCTTTTGCTTTTGTCCGGCGCGCTTTACGGCGCGCAGAACCTTCAAGACCTGATAGAAGAAATCGACTTTGCAGGCAACACGCCCGTCCTGAAGGACGGCGGCGGCTTCGAAATCGACAACATCAAAAGCGACTGGGAATGGCCGACGACTTTCAGCTTCCCAAAAGGCGGCCTCAAAACGGGCGCGTTCTACAGGGTCGCGCTCGACTACGACGTAAAGTTCGTGAACTGGCAGGGCGGAAACTTTCTGTTCTGCGAGGGCCCCGGCGGAGTGGACGACCGCCCCGCGTTCGTGTCGTTCGCATCCAAGCCGGAAAAGGGAAGGGTTGAACTCACGTTCGCGCTTCCCGAGTCCGACAAGCAGTACCGCGTAATGGTGACGTCCAAGGGCGGCACGCAGATTGCGGTAAGCGGCCTGACGATGGAAAGCGTGCCCATCCCCGAACATGCGAAATGGTTTTTTGAAAAGGACGCCTTTGCGGGCATGCGCTTCGCCCCGTCGAACGGCGCGTTTTTCGACTTCAACAAAATCGACGCGCTTCTGCCGCGTGAAAAATATTTTCCGATGGTGGACAAGTTCGGGCAGTACAAATACACCGAGTGGAAGGGCAAGGTGAAAGACAAGTCCGACCTCAAGGAGCGCCTCGCGGCGGAAAAGGCCTTCAACGCGAAGGCGCCCGACATCAAAAACCGCGACCAATACGGCGGCTTGGCCGGCTCGTCAAAAAATAAAAAGGGGACGGGCAGGTTTGCGTTGGACAAAGTTGGCGGCAAGTGGTTTTTGCGCGACCCGGAAGGCAACCTGTTCTGGTCGATGGGCGTCGACTGCGTGGGAGGCTACGAATTCACGCCTATATCCGCGCGCGAAAACTACTTTGAGGAAATCCCGGAAGGCGAATACAGGCGCAAAGAAAACTGGGGCATGTTCTTCTACGCGGGCTGGGAGTACGAGTCCGTCAGCTTCATGAAGCGCAACATAGACTTGAAGTACGGCAAGGGCGCTTCCGGCAAGTACGGCAAAATCTCCGCGCCCCGCATGAAAAAATGGGGCTTCAACACCTACGGCGCATGGAGCGACCACAGCGTTTTAAGGGAAAACAACATTCCCTACACGCTCATAATCGGCAGCCAGTGGGTTCGGCCGCTCGACTCGAAAAAAGAGCTTTACGGATACTGGCGACCCATGGGAGACTTTTTCGCCGAGGAATTCGAGGCGGGCACGGAAAAAATCGCGCGCGACAACGCCGACCTCATAAAGTCGAAATACTGCGTCGGCGTGTTTGTCGACAACGAGATGCCGTGGCAGGGCAAGGAGGGGCTCACCGCTGAGGGCATACTCACGTGTCCCGCCGACCAGCCCGCTAAAATCGCATTTTCAAAATTTTTGAAGGAAAAATACGCCGACATCGCCAAGCTCAACGCAGCGTGGGGCGCTTCGTTCGCCGACTGGAACGCTTTCCTTGCCGAGCGCGATTTCATCCCGCAGACGGAAGCGGGCAAAGGCGACCTTCTCGCCCTTGAACGCAAGTATTACGAGCGCTACTTTGAGGTCTGCAAAAACGCGGTCAAAAAAGTTTCGCCCGACGTCCTTTACATGGGGTGCCGTTTTGCGGGCTTCGGCTGGGTAAATCCGCTTTGCATGGAAGTCGCCGCCGAACAATGCGACGCGGTCAGCGCGAATTTTTACATGGATTCCCTCGAGGGCATGGAGCTTCCAGACTCCTTGAAAGACAAGCCCGTCATCGTGGGAGAATTCCATTTCGGCTCGATGGACAGGGGCAATTTCTGGTCGGGGCTTCAGCATTCCAAGACGGGCGGGGAGCGTGCCGAAAAATTCAAAAAGTACATGGAAAGCGCGATAAAACATCCAAATATAGTTGGCGCGCACTGGTTCCAGTGGTTCGACCAGTCCGCGACCGGACGCTTCGACGGCGAAAACGCCGCGATAGGCATTGTGGACGTCTGTGACACCCCCGACTACGACATGGTAAACGCCGCGCGCGACGTGTCGCAAAAAATGTACGAAATGCGCATGGGTAAATAGATCTCCCGCCCGGCCGGCTTCCCGCCGCGCCGAGGGAGTATTCCCGAAACTTCGGCGTCAAAAGCGTGTCGTAATAAACGCCGGCTTGCGCGCATGGAAATGTGCGGAATTATTAGGGCCGTTCGTTCCGAAAATTTCGGCGCGTTCGCAAACTGCGCTTGAAATAAAAATTTAAAAGGCTACCGTGACTTTGATGAAAATAAAACTGCTCGACTTGCTCAAGTTAAGCGTGAATCCGAAGCGCCTGCACCCCGTGAGGCTGTCCGACAAGGCCGCGACAAACGGCGTGCTCTGCACCAGCAGGTGCGAAAGCTGCGAAAACTCCTTCGCCACCCTTTTCATGTGGGCCAACGCCTACGACACGCAGATAATGAAGTGGCGCGACATGCTCATTGTCTACAACCCCAAGAACAGGATCCTCCATTTTCCGTGGGGCCGCGAACCCACCCCGCGCGAGCTTTCGAAGATTTACAAGACTTTCGCCGACGACGGAATGCTCGGCAATGACTACATTTACAACGTTCCCCCCGGCTACCAGCTTCGCTATCCCGAGGCCGAAAAATATTTTTCGTTCGGGACCGAGGAGGAGGACGCCGACTACATCTACCCCGTCGAAAAGCTCATCGAGCTTACGGGAAGCAGGCTGCGCAAAAAGCGCAACCATATAAAGAGGTTCCTTGCGGCCTATCCCGATTTCCGTGTTGAAGAGATAACGCCCAAAAACGCGAAAATCGCGCACGAATTCATGAAGCGCATCGACGAGGACATGGACCTGCCGCTCGAAAAGGCCGCAATAGACCGAGGCATGAAATATTTCAAAGAACTGGACTTGTGCGGGATAATCCTGTACGCGACGAAAAGCGACATCGCGTCGGTCGCGGTGATGAGCCCCATATGCAACAAAGTCTACGACGTGCATTTTGAAAAGTCGGACAAGCGGTTCGAGGGCGCGATACAGTACATGGTGAAGGCCGAGGCCGAATTTATCCGCGACATGGGCGGCGAATACATGAACCGCGAGCAGGATATGGGCGACGAAAACCTGCGCCACGCAAAGCGTTCGCTAGACCCCATCCGCATGTACGAAAGGCAGAGGGCTTTCCCGAAGCGTTAGAATTTATGGTTGAGATAAGGCATTTGAATCCCGAAGGCGACTGGGCCGAAGGCGTCGCGCGCCTCTACCGGCTCGAAGGGTGGCTCGGCGAGGGCTCCCCGACAGGCCAGATAAGAGAGGCCATAAAAAACAGCCATTGCGCATACGGAGCTTTCGACGGACAAAAGATGGTCGGATTTTTTCGCGCCATTTCCGACAAAGTCTCGGATTCCTATCTCATCGACTTGGTAGTTGACCCCGAATACCGGGGGCAGGGGCTTGGCGTGAAGCTCACCGAGGCTCTTGTTGCGCACCTAAAAAAAGACGGCATAGAGTGGATAACCGCAATATCTACGCCCGCAGGCATCAGGGTGTACCCGAAAGTCGGCAAGGTCATGGAAGGCCATGTGCCTTTCAGGTTCTAAGGCCCCGTATTGTTTCCGCAGCCATTATTCCGAAGCAGCCGGAATGAAAATTTTTCCGCAGCCGTTGTCTTCGGGATTTGCCGCGCATTTAAAAATTGGCTTGCGGTATCGGCCGCGCGCCATACTCTTTGCCGCATGAAAAAATTTATAGCCGCCGCCCTCCTGGGCGCAACGCTCGCGGGTTGCAACACGCCCGACAAGGAAATATACAGCCGCCAGATAGACATCGACAGCATCCCGCAGGGTGCGCCGATAGTCGTGGACGGGCTCAAGCTCGGCAAAACGCCGATTTCCATCGGCGTCGAAACCAACGACGCGGGCTACTTCGTGCGCAAAACCGTCATTACGGCCATCCCTCAGGAAGCCTCCCTGCACACGCAGGTCACGACCTTCCCGGGGTATATCGCGACGAACCCCGACCCCAGCAGGGTTCCGCAGAAGGTGATTTTCAACATGCAAAAACCCGCCTCCGAAGGCGACAGCGTGACAATCGAATATTAAAAGAAGCCCAGAATACAAACGCAAAGCAATGTCCCAGCACAAGTACATCCTAGACGAAGCGTCAATCCCGACCCATTGGTACAACATTGAGGCCGACCTGCCCGAGCGCACGCCTCCGCCCCTCGACTACACGACGGGCAAGCCGATGGAAGCCGCCAAGCTGGAAACCATATTCGCCAAGACGCTCCTCGAGCAGGAGATGTCCGCGGAAAGGTACATAGAAATACCCGAGCCCGTGCGCGAAATCATGTGCCAGTACAGGCCCTCCCCGCTCTACCGCGCGCTGCGCCTCGAAAAGGAGCTGGGCACCCCCGCCAAGATTTACTACAAGTTCGAGGGCGTAAGCCCATCGGGATCGCACAAGACCAACAGCGCCATCGCGCAGGCTTTTGAAAACAAGCGATGCGGCACGAAAAAGGTCACAACCGAAACGGGTGCGGGACAGTGGGGCACGGCGCTTTCGCACGCCTGCAACATTTTCGGTCTCGAGTGCGTCGTGTACATGGTGCGCTGCTCCTTCGACCAGAAGCCCTACCGCAAGGCCATCATGGAAATTTTCGGCGGGAAAACGATTCCGTCGCCCAGCCCCTTTACGGAAGCCGGGCGCGCGATTCTCGCAAAAGACCCCGACTGCCGCGGCTCGCTGGGCATCGCGATTTCCGAAGCGGTCGAAGACGCCGTCAAGGACCCGCAGACGAAATACTGCCTCGGCTCCGTGCTCAACCATGTTCTCCTGCACCAGTCGATTATAGGCCTCGAGGCGCTCAAGCAGCTTGAGATGGCCAACGACTATCCTGACATCATCATCGGCGCTTGCGGCGGCGGCTCGAATTTCGCGGGCATAGCTTTCCCGTTCATCGGAGAAATGCTGCGCGGCGGCAAAAAGGTGGACGTCCTCGGCGTCGAGCCTGCGGCCTGCCCGAGCCTCACGAAGGGCAAATACGCATACGACTTCGGCGACGTCGCCCGGCAGACGCCCCTCATCAAGATGTACACGCTCGGCAGTTCTTTCATTCCCCCGGCCGTCCACGCGGGCGGCCTGCGCTACCACGGCATGGCCCCGCAAATAAGCAACGTCGCACGCCAGGGCCTCATGAGGGCGCGCACCGTGCAGCAGCTCGACGTTTTCCGCGACGCCATCCAGTTTGCGCGCGCCGAGGGCATAACCCCCGCGCCGGAGTCTTCGCACGCCATCAGCGCGGCGATGGACGAGGCCCGCAGGTGCAGGGAAACCGGCGAGTCCAAGACCATCCTTTTCAACCTCTCCGGCCACGGGCATCTCGACATGACCGCGTACCTCGAATATTTTGCGGGCAACCTGAGCAATTACGAGTATCCCGAAAACGAAATCGCCATGGCGCTTTCGTGCCTGCCCGTCTGCGAGTAGCCCAACGCCGCACAACTCACACGCAAGATGAAAAGCTTCAAGATATTTTTCGCCGCCCTAACCGCGCTTATGTTCGCGGTCTGTGCGCGTGCGGAAAATATTTCCGGGGGCGAAAAGCTCGCGCGCGAATGCGCGGCGTATATGGACTGGGATTTTGACGGCAAGCCCGTCTCCACCAAAAGATACGCCGAAATAAAGGCGCTGGCCGATTCGGGCGATCCCTATGCAAAATTTGCGCAGGGCGTGTGCCTCTATATGGGCTCCGGAACGGCGCAGAACACGGCCGAAGCCGCGATGCTTTTTTCGCAGGCGGCTTTTGCCGGAAACCCGTACGGGCATTTCGGCCTTGGCGTCGCGCTTTCCGATGGCTTGGGTATTCCCGAGAATGACAAGTCGGCGTTGCGCAGCATGAAGCTCGCGCATGACGCCGGCATAGTGCAGGCGACGAACATGCTCGGCACTTTCTATTACAAAGGCGTGGGCGCCGCCCCCAATTACGCGCGTTCCGTAGGGTATTTCGAGGCCGCCGCAAACGCCGGCTCCCTCCGCGCGAAGGCCTCTCTCGCCCGCGCGTATCTGGAGGGCAAGGGCGTCGAAAAGGATGCGGCCAAAGCCGAAAATCTTCTCAAGGAAGCCGCCGATGCAGGCAACGCCATAGCCCAAAACAACCTCGCAGTTTTTTATTCAGAGGGGCTTGGCGGCAAGACCGATATTTTCGCCGCGGCGAGGTATTTTGAAAAATCCGCCGCCGCCGAGTATCCGCCCGCGATGCTTTCGCTGGGCATTCTCATGATTGAGGGCACGGGGGTGGACGCCAATTTGAAAAAGGGCCTTGAGCTTATCGAAAAGGCCGCGAACGCGGGCAACGCCGAAGCCCAAAATACCTTGGCCGTATGCTACCGCAATGGCATCGGTGCAGACGCCAATTATGCGCTCGCTTTCTACTGGTACGGCAAGGCCGCCGAGCAGGGCTTGGCCGTCGCGCAGAACAACCTAGCCGACTGTTATTTCCACGGCGTAGGCATAAGCGAAGACAAGGCCGAGGCCGTCAAATGGTACAGGCGCGCGGCCGCGCAGGGCGACGTCAATGCGCAGAGCAACCTTGGCTATTGCTATCTGGACGGCATCGGAACCAAGAGATCCGCAGCGGACGCCATAAAATGGCTCAAACTCGCCGCCGCAAAGGGCGATGTCCAGGCGCAGAGCAACCTTGGCACATGCTACGTAAACGGCATAGGCGTCGGCGTCGACTACGCCGAGGCCGTCAAATGGCTTTCACTTGCCGCCGAAAAGGACGACGCGCAGGCGCAGGGCAATCTGGGTGCATGTTATTATAACGGGCTTGGCGTAGCTGAAGACAGGGCAAAGGGCATTGCGCTTATCAGGAAAGCGGCCGAAGGCGGCAACAGGGATGCCGCCGCCGCGCTTCGCAGGATAAAGGGCCACTAGGAAATGCCTGTCTTTCCGCCTGAAGATTTTGTTTTCGATTGCATCTTTCGGCCTTAAAATTGAACGCCATCTGAATAATCCCATATGCATAGCAAAGTCACAGTGGTAAGGCATCCGCGCGAGAACGTGAAAAAATGCTCGCTGCGCCATCTGCACGGCCGTCCGGATTTTGAATTCCTCACGGCCGTGGACGGCTTCTCTTTCGACGCCACCGGATTCATCCTTTTGGAAATAGACGCGCCCGTCGTCAGCCCCGCCGATGCCGGAAAGCCCATCCTGCTTCTAGACAGCACATGGCATCTCCTTCCGCGCGTCCGCGCAAAGATAACGGGAAACTTCATTCCGCGATCCCTTCCGCCTTCCATAAAAACAGCATACCCTCGCGTTTCAAAAATGCACGACGACCCGCACGGCGGCCTCGCGACGGTCGAGGCTCTGTACGCCGCGCTGAAATTCATGGGCGCGCCCGATTTCGAAATAATCAAAAACTACTTTTTCGCCGAAAAGTTTCTGGAGATAAACGGCTGGCTCTCCGACGCCCCGCCTCCAGATAGCTTCAAATGAGCGCACGAATGACGCCCATTTATCGGTTGCCAATTTGAAAAAAACGTCTTATCGTAGGCGAAAAATCCGAAACATGGAAAATTCAGAAAACACGACACCCGCCAAGCCGTTCTACGACGGCCTGCTGAGCGTCATCGTTCCCTGCAAGAACGAGGTCGAGGCAATACCGGTATTTTACGGTGAATTCAAAAAAGTCATGCAGGGCATGGGCTCCCCGAAATACGAACTCATATTCGTCGAGGACGGCTCCACCGACGGCACGCTCGACCTGCTCAGGCGCATGTCCAAGGAAGATCCGAGCGTGCGTTTCATTTCGTTTTCCAGAAATTTCGGCAAGGAAGCCGCCATGTACGCCGGCCTCAAAAGCGCGCGCGGCGACTACGTTACGATAATGGACGTCGATTTGCAGGACCCCCCAAGCCTCCTGCCCGACATGTTTTCCGCGATAATCAGCGAAGGCTACGACAGCGTGGCATCGCGCCGCTGCACGCGCTGCGGCGAACCGCCCATGCGCACCCACGCCGCGAGGCTCTTTTACAAAATCCTCAATTCGCTCTCCGACCTTAAATTCAAAGAGGGCGCGCGCGACTACCGCCTTATGACGCGCCGCGTGCTCGACGCCATCCTCGGGCTTGAAGAGTACAACCGGTTTATAAAAGGCATGTACGAATGGGTCGGCTTCAAGACGAAGTGGATCGACTACGAAAACGTGCCCCGCTCCGCGGGCGAAACCAAGTGGTCGAACTTCGGCCTACTCGTCTACTCGCTCAACGCCCTCACGTCATTTTCGACCGTGCCCCTCGTCATGGCCGCCCTCGTTGGCATCGCCCTGTGCGCGCTTTCCGGCCTCGGAATAATTTTCGTAATCATACGCCAGCTGCTCGAACCCGGCTCCTCCCAATGGGGCTGGCCATCCATGGTCTGCATCATGCTATTCCTCTCCGGAATGCAGCTCTTCTGCCTAGGCGTCCTCGGCCACTATATGTCCAAAATTTACCTCGAAACCAAAAGACGCCCCGCCTACATCGTCCGCGAAACATCAGAATAGTACCGCCGTTATTGGAATGCGGGGCTCATAGCCGCCCCGCGCCCCGCCTAGGCGCGAGCCGCGCCGTGGCATAGTGTGGTTGTTTGTTGCTGAAT
>CALXSL010000057.1 GCA_944391135.1 uncultured Opitutales bacterium | reverse complement strand
TTTCTCTCTCTTCATAATCGCTGTCGCGCTTATGGTTCCAGTGTGTCAGCGCGATGCCGCAAAAGAGAATACTTTCGCTTTGCACTGTGTTTTGGAATACGGAGGCTTTCGCAACGGTGTTATATCGAACTCACATTAACTCATATTAAAATACACTGCGCGCCCGAGGGCGCGCTCTGTTAATCAAACCCTTGATACAAACAGTGTTCGTGTTTAAAACGATGCCCTGTTTGACTCGCACCCCCTCGCGGGGGCCGTCTCGCCCTCCGGGCAATTTTGCGTAGCAAAATTGTCGTATTCGCGCCTCCGGCTTGAATTGTTTTTGACGCAATTTGAAGCACGAAGCCCGGAGGGTTGCCGAAGTTCTGAGGAGCGCTTTGCGCGAAGGAAGAACGGCAATGCTTCTAATTGCGGCAAAAACACATCAGACCATAGGCTGACAGGCAGGGGTACATCCATCATCCGTAGCGATGCGAAGTATCAGGAATGGAAGCTGCGCTTCCTAGGCGGGGTGCGGGGCGGCAATTCAAGCCGGAGCCGCGAATGGCTGCAAAGCAGGAAGCTTTGCGCAGCAAAGACCCGAAGGGCGAGAACAGCGAAGCGAGCGAGTTCAAATTTTGCCGAAGGCAAAAGACCCCGTAGGGCGTTCACGGAGCGAAGGCGACGTGAGTGGATTTGCCGTAGGCAAATAGCCGAGCAAAGCGAGTGCCGAGACGAGCACTGCCGTGCGAGCGAGCACAAACGGCCCCCGTTAGGGGGTGCGAGTCAATGAGCCCCGCATTATAAAACGAAAAAGGCGGCAAATGCCGCCTTCTAAAAAGACAAAAGCCTTTGCTTAAAGCGCTTTTTAAATAGGAACGCCTCTCATATTGCTGGACTGCCGCACATATTTTATGATACAAACGCGCCAACAAAGTGTCTAAAACTTCATCAAATTAAATTCTAAAACCATAAGGCAAAGAAAATGGCTCTATCAGATATCGGCCTCATAGGTCTCGGCGTAATGGGCGCGAACCTCGCCCTAAACATGGAAAGCAGGGGCTACCGCGTTTCCGTCTACAACAGAAAGCATTCGGAGGGCAAGTCGCCCGTGAACGAATTCATGACGCACCGCGCCGCCGGAAAGAACTTTTACGGGACGGAAGACCTCAAGGATTTTGTGAAATCGCTGTCCAGGCCGCGCAAGGTGTTTTTGATGGTAAAGGCGGGCGAGGCCGTTGACAGCATGGTAGCCCAGCTTATGCTCCTGCTCGACAAGGGCGACATCATTATCGACGGCGGCAACTCCGACTTCCGCGACACCGCGAGGCGCGTGGAAGACGTAGAGGCGGCCGGCCTGCTTTTTGTAGGCACGGGCGTTTCAGGTGGCGAAGAGGGCGCGCTGAAAGGGCCGTCCATCATGCCCGGGGGCTCCGCCGAGGCTTGGCCGAAAATCAGGGAGATTTTCCAAGCGATTGCCGCGAAAACAGACGACGGCACGCCCTGCTGCAAATGGATTGGCAAAGGCGGCGCGGGGCATTTTGTGAAGATGGTGCACAACGGAATCGAATACGGCGACATGCAGCTCATAGCCGAATCCTACGGCATATTGAAAAACTGCAACGGGCTTTCGAACGGCGAGATGGCCGACGTTTTCGCGGAATGGAACAGGGGCGAGCTCGACAGCTACCTTATCGAGATAACCGCGCATATTTTGAAATTCAAGGAGAAGGACGGCTCGTACATCGTGGACAAAATCCTCGACTCCGCCGGGCAGAAGGGCACGGGCAAATGGACGGTCGAGGCCGCGCTCAACGAGGGAGATCCTCTGACGCTCATCACCGAATCGGTGTTTGCGCGCTTCCTGTCGTCGCTCATTGAGGAAAGAAAAAAGGCGTCGGAAATTTACGCCGACCCCTCCAAGCCGAAATTTGAAAAAGTCGGGGATGTGCGCGACGCGCTGTTCGCCTCCAAGCTGATTTCCTACGCGCAGGGCTTTTCGCTCATGCGCCGGGCGTCTATACAGTACGGATGGGACCTCGACTTCGCGGGCATCGCGAAAATCTGGCGCGCGGGCTGCATAATCCGCTCCGCGTTCCTCGACAAGATTTCGGAAGCATACGCCGACCCGAAGCTCGAAAACCTCCTCTTCGCGGATTACTTTAAGGAAAAAATAGAGAAGGCCCTGCCCGCATGGCGCAGGGTGGTTTCCACGAGCGTGCTAAGCGGCATACCCGCGCCCTGCATGGCCTCCGCCATAAGCTATTTCGACGCCATGCGCGCGGAACGCTCGACGGCGAACATCATACAGGCGCAGCGCGACCTTTTCGGCGCGCACACATTCGAGCGAGTCGACACGCCTCGCGGGAAATTCTTCCACAACGACTGGGGGCAAATTTAAAAAGGTTTTTTATGGAAAAGCCTGAGAATCAGATTCTGGTGATATTCGGCGCCTCAGGCGACCTCACCAAGCGCAAGCTGCTGCCCTCGCTGTTCGGCCTGCACCTCCGCGGCCTCCTGCCCGACAAGTTCAGGATACTGGGCGCGGCGCGCACGGAAATGTCGGCCGAAGAATACCGGAAGCTTCGCCGCGACGACATCGTGCGGTACGACAAGCCCAGCGAAGAGGACGCCAAGCGCCTCGACTCCTTCATGGAGCTCGTTGACTACATCCACTTCAACACGGACGACTCAAAGCAATACAAGACGCTCGCCGACAAAATAAAGCAGCTTCAGGACGAATGCGGCATAGACGACAACGTGCTGTTCTACCTGAGCATGCCTCCGGGAATTTTCGACTACGTTACGGAAAGCCTTAAGGAAAGCGGCCTGAACAAGTCGAAAAACGGCTTCCGCAGAATCGTCATTGAAAAGCCTTTCGGCACCGACCTCGAAAGCGCGAAGAAGCTCAGCCGCGAGCTCGGCTCCATCTTCCGCGAAAACGAGATTTACAGGATAGACCACTACCTCGGCAAGGAGACAGTCCAAAACATTCTGGTTCTGCGCTTCGCCAACGGAATATTCGAGCCTCTTTGGAACAGGAACTATATTGATTCCATCGAGATATGCGCGTACGAGACGCTCGGCATAGAAAACCGCGGCGCGTACTACGAAAGCTCCGGCGCGCTGCGCGACATGGTTCAAAACCACCTGATGCATCTTATGGCCTTCATCGCCATGGAATGCCCGCCCAACTTTGACGCGGAGTCGCTGCGAAACGAAATCGTCAAGGTGTTCAAATCGCTCAAGCCGCTGTCGTCGGACGAAATTAAAAAGCACGTTTTCAGGGGGCAATACGGCGAGGGCGTTGTGGACGGGCAGAAAGTTGCCGCATACGTCGGCGAAAAGAACGTCGCGCCCGACTCGCACACCGAAACCTTTGTCGCCATGAAGTTCTTCATCGACAACTGGCGTTGGAACGGCGTGCCGTTCTATTTCTACACCGGCAAGCGCATGGCCGAAAAGAAGTCGGAAGTTACCATCAATTTCAAAACGCCGCCGCAAAGGCTCTTCCCGGGAATGTGCGACGGCCCCTCGTGCAACAAGCTTACGCTGAGGATCCAGCCCGACGAGAGCATCGCGCTCAAGTTCGGCATGAAGACCCCCGGCGCGGGCTTCGACGTCACGCAGGTCGCGATGGACTTCAAATACAGCTCGCTCAGCGAGGTGCGCCTGCCCGACGCCTACGAACGCCTGCTGCTCGACGCAATGAGCGGTGACTCCACCCTTTACGCGCGCAGCGACGCCCTTGAGGCCAGCTGGAAATTCGTGACGCCCATCATGGAGCGCTGGAAGAAGGACGGCAAAAAGGGCCTGCAAATCTACGCGGCGGGAAGCCAGGGAACGAAGGAGGCCGTGGACATGATGATGGAGCACAGCGCCGCGTTCTGCCCGCTGCCCGTGCGCACCCTCAGGTACATGCCCGAAAAAAAGGAGGGCGAGAAATGAAGATATGCGCGGAAAACACCGAAGCCGAAGCGCTTGAAAAATTCGCCCAAAGGCTCGGCGAAGAAATCGCCGAAAGCGAAAAGGCTAAAAAGGTTTTCAACCTGTCGGTCTCCGGCGGGGACACCGCGAAGAAAATCTTCGAAGTTTTGAGCAAAGCCCCTATAGGCTGGGGCAATGTGCGCTTCTTTTGGGTAGACGAGCGGTGCGTAGCGCCGACTGACGGCGCGAGCAACTACAAACACGCGAAAGAGCTTCTGTTTGACAGGGTTGGAATTCCCGAAGGCCACGTGTTCAGAATGCGCGGCGAAGAATGCCCGATTTCCGAGATGGAGCGCTACGCGAAAATCGTTGCGGAACAGGTGCCGCAGAAGGACGGGTTTCCCGTTTTCGACTGCTCGATAATCGGCGTTGGGCCGGACTTCCACACGGCGTCCATATTTCCCAACACGATGAAACTGCTCAACGACGAAGAGCCGTACGCCGTCAACAAGAACCCCGAAACGGGGCAATGGCGCATGACGATGACGGGGCGCACGATACTGAATTCGAAAAAGATTTTCGCCGCGATTCTTGGGAAACAGAAAGAGCAGATGTTCAAAAAGCTTCTGAGGGACATCGTGCAAAACCCGGATTCGTCGCCCGCGGCATATGTTCTGGCAAAAGCCCAAGACGCGGAAATTTTCACGGACATAAAATAGGCTGGAAACAACCTTGCGCGGCAAACAAACGCACACGGAGAAATATTTCAAAAAACTTCTAATAAAGAGAACGTTCGGTTGTCTATTATTATGGGGAGCGAAGCGAGGGGAATAAAGCCGTCGCAAATGCCGCTCCCGGCCAATCACAAAACAATTTAAAACAGCATATAAAAAACATGAAAAAAACTCTCGCATTTGCATTGTCCGCGCTGGCCGCCACGGCCGCCTTCGCACAGGTTCCCGAAAACGTCGCGGCAGCGCGCAAAGACGCCGAAGCCGCGCTCAAAAGCTACAACGACGGCGCGCAGACTTTCCTCGGCGCGAAAACCGTCATGGACGGCCGCGCCGCCCAGATAAACGAAATAAGCACGGGCGTGTTCAGCCTGCAAACAAGCTTTGCGGAAAACGAGAACTGGCTGGAAAATTACGCGAAGCAGGCGGAAGCTTTCGACCTCGGCTTTGAGGCGAACATTTCCGCACTCGACGCGGCTCAGAAAAACCTGAACGCCTTCACAAAATCGTTCCCTCTGGGCGAAGACCGCATACAAAAGGCGCGCGAAACAATTTCGGCGGTGTCGGACATGGTTGCGAAAAACCCCGGCAGCAACAACGAGGACCGCTATTATTTTAATGCGGTGAGGTCGAATTTCGAGAGCGCCGTGTCGTTTTTCCAGTCGCTTCAGAACCAGGCTGACAAGCTTTCCGTCATGGCGGCGGTGATCAGCCCGCGCATTGAGGGCATACGCGACACGCGCAAAATGACGGCTCAGTACATGGAAAAAATCGGAGAGCTTCACTCGGCCAACAAAAGCGGCATATCGGCGCTCGCGGAATCGTCGGCCGGATTTTCCAAAAACTACGCGCAAACCTATGCGCAGATGAAGGAAAAATCCGTCGCCATACACGTCTGCCGCGCAAAGGTAATATCCGCGCTCGAAGCCGTTACGGTCTTCGAAATGAACAAAGTTTCGTCCGACATCGTATTCAAGCGCACAAGCCCGCTGGAAATAGTTTCGATTGCAATGCCCGCACCATTGGCAAAGCCCATGCCTGTGCCAGCCTACACCGCCGATGAAGAACTGTATGGCGCCCCCGCGGAGAGGGCGGTAAAAGTGAAGAGCATGAGAAGCTCGGCAGACAGTTACGACTCTTTCGGCGGTTCAGGCGGAGGTGAAAACGGCATGACCGTCAGAGAGGAAATTCTTTCGTCAACATACTATATAGAAAACATCACAGCGCAAATTAACGAAGCCAGCAAACTTCTGGGCTGGGTTGTCAACGATATGAACCTTGCCATATCGCTCATCTCGCAGAACGAAAACGAATCGCAGAGCACGCTTAGAAATGTGATAAACATGCTCGGCAGTTCGCAGTCGCTTGCTTCGGAAATACAGATACTGAAAGTGAAATGCGACATAGTGTCCGCGCAGGAAAAGATTTCCGCAACCGAGCTTGAAAAACTTTTCAAATCGTCCGAAGCGCTGATAGAAAAGGCCGGCGAACTTGCCGGCAGCGCGGAGGAAAAAATCGCCTCGGAAAATTAAAGCCATTTAAACAGAAAATGCGCAAGGCATATTTTGCAACAGCACAACAACAACCAAACATTCCATCCATGATAAGGAAACTTGCCATAATTACTTCCGCCATGCTGGCGTCAGTCGCCTGCGCCGACCCCGTCAAAACAATGAACGCGGTCCACGAAAACGCCAACGACTCGGCCAAACTTTTCAACGAGGCTGTATCCAAAGAAGTCGCCGTAGACGCCATGCTGCGCGAGCGCGGCCAGCAGGCCACGCAGATACTCGGCACGGCAAACAGCCTGCTGTCGCGCAGCGACGCCCTGCTTAAGGCGGCCGAAAGCGACAAGAAGGCGCTCGGCACGCTGAAAGTATCTTACGATGTTTCCGCGGACCTGCTGAAATCGTCCGGCGAAAACCTCGCAGCCATGGTCAAAAGCTTCCCGCTCGGCGACTCCGTAATAAAGGAAGGCAGGGAGCTTGTCGTAAAGGGCCGCGACATGGTCGCGCAGAACCCCGGCGAAAACTATCAGGACAGGAACTTCATAAACCAGCTCATAAGCCGCTTCGACTCTTCCAGCGCATCACTGAACGCCGCAATGCAAAGGGCGCAGGCGCTCGGTATAAAGATGAGCGTCGCGGCCCCCATGATGGACGGCATAAAGGGCAGCATAGACATGGCGCAGGACTATGTCGCAAGGCTTGAAGGCGCGAACGCCTCAAACGCCAAGGACATCGCGGAGGCGCTCGAATTCGCCAACGCATTCTACAAGACGTACTCCGCCGACTACGAGGCGATGTCGCAGAGGGCGCAAAAGGCGCGCGCGGTGCGCTCCTCCCTGCTCAACCTTTTCGCGAAAATCTCGGCGGTCGAAATGAACGACTTCGCGGGATCGGAAGAATACAAATTCGCGCCCTTCAAATTCGCGCGCGGCATATATCTGGCCAGCATAGCTTACCCGGTAAACCCGCCCATGCAGCGCCCCGCCCCGATGTACGGAAGCGCGCTTGAAGAGGCGGCCGTAATGTTCGACGCCGCCCCCGCCGCAAAAATGCGCGCCGCCGACATGTCGCAAATCGCCCTCGGCAATTCCGCCGTCGTTTCCAGAAACGCACCCTCTCCCGCACCCGCGCAGGAAGGCTCGGAAATCGACAATTCAAGGCGCATACGCGCGGACATCCTCGACGTCGGCACAAAGCTCGACAACTACATCAAGCGCATGAACCGCGCAGAACTCGTCATAGGTTATCTCGTATCGGACGCCGAAAGCGCGCTCGCGTTTGTATCCATGAACGAAAGCTCCGCCCAGAACCTTCTGAGAACTGTCATCTCGCATTTCGGCGAGTCGCAAAGCCTGTCGTCGGAAATGAAGATTTTGCTGGCTTCCGCCAAAGTAAACCAAATAAAGGTGGAAATTTCCACGGAAGAAATGAAAAAACAATTCTCCGAGGCCGAAAAGCTGTTCGCCGAAGCAGAAAAACTCGGCGCAGAAGCCGATAAAAAGCTTGCAGACACGGCGAAAGAATTGAAATAATCCCGCCCCGTGAAGGGGTATATTAAAGCTTTGGCTACAGCAATCGCGCTTTGCGTCTCGTACGCGGGCGCGTTTTGTGCGTCCGCAAAGGGCGGAGACGGCGGCAATTTGAAACGCGCAGAGACGATGCTCGAGCGCGTCTACAAGTATTACTGGATTCCCGACCACAACCTGATGTTCGACGCCTATCCCAACCCAAATGTCGGCAAGCCAATCGACATCAGCGGCGGCTATCCCTATGACAAAAACATCACCTTCGTCTGGGGTTACTCGGCCGTGCTTTCCGGCATAACCGCGATCCTCGAAGGAGATAAAGACCATGAGGTTCTGAAGCTCCTAAAGGAAAAATACCTGCCCGGGCTCGACATCTACTTCAGCATATCCAAAGCCCCGCCCGCCTACGCATGCTTCGGCAACGGCCACGACGACAGGCTTTACGACGACAACATATGGCTTGGCATAGACTTTGCAGACCTTTACAGGATAACCAAGGACAAGGAATTTCTGGAACGCGCCGAAATGATCTGGAAGTTCGTGGAAAGCGGCACCGACGACAAGCTCGGCGGAGGCGTCTACTGGGACGAAGGCAAAAAGGATTCCAAAAACACGTGCTCCAACGCGCCCGCCGTCGTGCTCGCGGTCAAACTCTACATGGCCACCAAGGACAAAAGCTACCTAAAAAAAGCCCAGGACATTTACGAGTGGACCAAGAGCGTTCTCCGCGACCCCTCAGACAACCTTTACTGGGACAACATAAAACTCGACGGACGCATCCAGGAATGGAAGTTCTCTTACAACGCCGGACAGATGATTCAGGCCGCCGCGCTCCTGCACAAAGTCACGCGCAAAAAGGAATACCTCGAAGACGCGCAGGCCACCGCCGCCGCTGCCTACAACATGTATTTCGAACAGTTCGAAGGCAAGAACGGCAAAACAATCTCCATGCTCAAACCCTCACTCCTGTGGTTCCACGCCATAATGATGCGCGGCTTCCAGGAGCTCTACCCCTTCGACAAAAAGACCGTCGAAGAATACATGAAGGCCTTCGAGGAAAGCATGGACTACGGCTGGGAGTACGGCCTCGACGAAAACGGGCTGATGACCTCCAACCTCAAAGGCAAGCCTCGCGAAAAAGGCGAAGAGCTCCTCGTCCAGGGCGCCGCCATCGAAATGTTCGCCAAGCTCCACGCCTTCGACAAAGCCAAGAAAAAACGCTCCAAAAAATCTTCGCGTTAAAATAATATGATTTATAAAAGCGGGGCTCATGGCCGGCTTAGTATTGAGGGGCGCATTGACTCGCACCCCCTAGCGGGGGCCGTCTCGCCCTCCGGGCAATTTTGCGAAGCAAAATTGTCGTATTCGCGCCTCCGGCTTGAATTGCTGCCCCTCAAACTCCCCGCTAGGCGCAAGCTACGCCATGGCATAGTGACGTTGGTTATTCCTTATCTTTCGCCCATTGCTTTCAGCAATGGGCTGATTTGTTTGTATTTCACGTTTTCTTTTATAAGAAAAATATGGCGTCATGCGACCTGTCTCGCGGCTACTAGGCCTTATTGCCGCCGCCCTCTATATTTGGGCGGCTAAAAGCATGTGCAATGCACATGCTTTTACAATAAGACCTCGGGGCGGTCTTTACACGATTCTACGAAGCGGATTTCCTAATCACTCTACTTGTTAAGCAGTTTATATTACCTGCTCATTCACTGGCGTTCTTTCGCATTGCTGTTTGGAAGAGCTGCAACGAACTCATTTTACACAACTCAACACCACTGCTAAACAAAAAATACAATCAGTTCG
>CALXSL010000056.1 GCA_944391135.1 uncultured Opitutales bacterium | reverse complement strand
GCCTTTATGCTGTAGTCGGTCATTACGAGCCCGAGCGTGCCGTTTCTTATTTCAAAATTGAGGTCGCTTACGGCGGTGTCTCCAGACCCCATCGGGTTAAGGCGCAGAATCTGTTTGTTGCCGCCGTCAGAAGTGTCGTCCATTATGAACTTCATCTCCGAATATTTGTTGGCGTCGTTGTAGACGCTGTCTGCGCGGATCTTTCCGGTCCAGTCGCCCCCCTGAAAGGTTTTGCCCTCCTGAGCCTGAAATACGATTGTAGACTTTACCGCGCTTGGATCGTTGTTGCTTATTATCCCCATACCGTCAATGCCGCCGAGGCGCGCATACATTTCCTGCCTAATGGAGGCATAATGGGCGTTACCTTTGCCGCCGGACCTGTTAATGATAAAGCGCTGGTTGACATCCTTGTTCATTCTCACAACACCGCCCACGTCAAGAGCGTAAAAACTCTCGCTGTATGTTGTGTTAGGATCCCAGCCGAATCGTAGATGGTCGGCTTTGCCCAAATCAATATCCCCCGCAACTTTTATCTGCTTGAATCCCGCGCGGTAGTCGCCGGAACCGATTCTGCAGTCGCCGCCGGTGCCCCCTGCGTCGTTGTAAATGGAAAAATTCCCGTTTACAATAAGGGTAGGAGCCACATATGACGACATGTCAAAAGTGCCTCCCTGTATCTGGCTTTCGTCATGGTTGGTCGTTACTGTTCCGTCAACAGAACTTTGCCCGTTTGCGACGGTCAGAAATGAAAATCCCCCTTTGATGAACAAATTGTTAACCTCGACCGTGGTGTTGTATAATATTCTGCCCCACGCGCCGTAGGCTGACAAATCCTTGTCAGGGGAAGGCGTGCCGTTGCTGAACAGGTTCGTATCAATCCAGACGCCGTCCTTTATGAGGATGCCGCCGCTGTTGCCGTTGAATTTCGTATTTTCTGCGGCATGCGAAAGCGACAAGCCGACGGCCGCCGCCGCTATTATGTACAAAATGTTCTCTTTCATGGTTGCCATTATTAGAAGTTATTTCTTTTTTCAGAGCAAAACGATAAGCCGTGGGAAAAATTTGTCAACACAAAACCTCAAACGTTTGAACTTTTTTAGAGTCCGTTTTGGAAAATCCTCAGAATATAAGCGCTCAATACATCTCAAACTTGAAAAAATATATTAAGGCGATGCGTTTACCCGGCAAACCCAATACCGCCTCCAAAACGGAAGCACGCGCTCAAGCGTTCCGCTTGAGCGGCATATCCCGTATATGCTACGGCTTTCAGCAAAAAAAACGCCTCCAACCGGAGGCGTCCATCTTGCAAAATGCCTGCTACTTTCTCCTGCGGGACGCGGCGAAAGCCAGCGCGGCAAGGCCAAGCAGCGCGGCAACCTCTGCCGGTTCCGGAACCACTATGGTGCCCGCTATGTCGAGCACGATGCTGCCTCCGAGAAAATACAAGTCAACCTTGTCCAAGTAAGACGTAATATCTTTTCCCTCGAACATTATCTTTATTACAGAGCTTGCCGCGTCGTAGGTGTTGTCCCCTGTAATATACCTGAACAGTTCAAGGCCGCTTATGTCTATTTCTTCGCCCCATTCAAACTCTCCGCCGAGATTCAGGACAAAAGTGCCGTTCGCGCCAGAAATGCTCGTCGTTTCAATGCTGTCGTTCGCATAAACGCCGCCGCCGAAAGACACCAGGTCGAACTGTATTTCGCCTCCGGTTATGTTCATGCTGTCGGTACAAACAGCGCCTTCTATAAATTCCGACGCATCTTTCAAGGATGACACAATTTCCAAAACACCGCCGCTTATATTCAGCGAGGCCAGTCTTGAGGTGGCATCTCCGCTGTCAGTGTACAGGCCGAGAACGCCCCTTTCGACCGAAACGTTTATAGCCGCCTTATGGTCGATCGTATTTTCGGCAAATTTCCTAATGCGAATAACCTGCCTGTTCGCGCCAACCGAATCGTTCATGATGATATTGAAAGACGAACTTCCGTTGTAATAATGCTTGAACGTTCCGTCAAATTCTCCGCCCTTGAAATTCCCGTCGGGGTTTTCGAAAATTATCGTGGATGAAACGGCGCCGGTATCCTGGTTGGCTATCACGCCCCAGCCGTCTATGCCGCCCACGCGCACAAATGCGTTAACCTTGCCGTAGTCGGTGTCTCCGGATCCGGAACGGTTTATCGCCCATTCATGGAAAGTGCGCGAGCTGTCCGCGTTAAACCTGACAACGCCGCCAACGTCCATGGAAAGGTTCGTGCGCGAGTAAGTGCTTACGCCGCCGTTGTCGGGCACGAATACGGTAGTCAATTTTGGAGCCGCATTGTCCGGATTATTCAGGAGCACGTCGCCCTTGACGGTTATATTTTTAAACCCGCGCGACTGAGCCGCCGAGCCCAAGATAAGCTGGCCCTGATTCATTTCCAGATTCCCGTTGACGAGCAAAGAGGGCGCAATGGAAAGGTAGTCGGATATCGACGGAATATTGCTTTCCTCTTCGGCCGTCAGCGCAGCTATGGTCGTAGTGCCGCTCCAGCCCGTGCGCTTGAAATTGTTCACGACAATCGTGCCGCCGGTCGTCCAGCGGACAACGGCATTCTCATGGAAAAGCACGTCGTCCGTTGCGGAAGGTACGGCCCCCTGATCCCAGTCGGAAGGGGTATTCCAATCCTTGTACGCGGGAGTTGTGGCGGCTGCGCCCGTCATTTTATATTCCGCCGCATGCGCTCCGAAAGCCAGCGACACCAAGGATAAATATAATAGTGCCTTTTTCATATAAAAAACTTTTGGTTATTTAGTTGAATTTTTTCCGAAAAAGCGGGATTTGTTAAACAGTAAAAAAAGACAATGTATTACATATTAAACGTTTTATATGCAATAAATTTCGTTTCAGACCAAACATTGCGAACACAACAAGAAAGCAAAAGCGCATTTGGAAATATTAAAGCGCGACGCTCACCGTCCCAAAAAAGCGTCAGCCGCGCCCGACAAAAGCGTCCGTTTTAAGCCGGACTTAAGACAGGTCGTAAAGGGCCGGATCAACGGCTTCAAGAAAGCGGCTGGGCTCGCGCATTTCATAATTGCCCTGGCTTACGTTCACGCGCGGGTAAGACAATATGAGATAGTCCATGGCGCGGGTTGCGGCAACGTAAAACAGGCGGCGCTCCTCGTCGATGGTGTCGTCGTCGATGCTGCGCTTCGAGGGGAACAGACCGTCGGCGGCGCCTATGACAAAGACTACGGGGAACTCGAGCCCCTTGGCTTGGTGGACGGTCATGAGGCGTATGCGCGAAGAATCCTCCGCGCCTTCCCTGCCCTCGGCCTCGGAAATTTCAAGCGTCACATTCGCTAGGAAATCGTCGAAGTCGCTGAAGCGTGAGGCGTAGTCGTACAGCGCGTCGAAATCCATCGCGCGGTCTTCCCAGTCCTCGTAGGTGGTTTTCATCGCAATGGAATACCAACCCTCGCATGCGCGCTTTATGAGGTCTTTCGGGGCGCATTCATCGACAGCTTCGGCGTCGGCCTTCGGCTCCTCTTTTTTCGGGGCCGCCCCGCTTTTTTGCGATTCAAAGTGCGCGAAGAAATCCGTCTGCGAAATTTTTTCCTCCTCAATTTTCGGATCTTCAACGTTTTCGGGCCGGACGTGTTTTTTCGACGCCTCGACCATGCGGCCGAGTTTGGCCAAATCTTCAGCCATTATTTTGAAGAGATCGCGTGAAACCGCCGGAACTTTCGCGACGATTTCCTTTTCGCCGAGCACGGCGTAGGCGGGAAGCTGTTTTTTCGCGGCGAGATTTGACGCCAAATCGAAAATCTTGAAGGCGGTCTTTTCGCCCACTTTGGGCAGGAACTTTGTGAAGCGCAGAAACGACACGCTGTCCTTGGGGTTCGTAACGAATTTCACCTGCGCTATGACATCCTTGATGTGGGCCTGCTCGAAAAACTTCAGGCCGCTCGTCATCACAAACGGGATATTTTTGTATTGGAGCTGCAGCTGCAAATCCATCGCCTGAAAATGCGAGCGGTACAAAACCGCAATGTCGCTGTAGTCGTACTCGCCGCCCATGACGACTTCCTGAATGGTCTCGGCCACGCGCTTGCCCTGCGACACGCCGTCCATGGCCTGTATGACGATCGGCTTGCAGCGGCCCTCGCGCGCGGGGATGAGCACTTTGCGGTAAGCCTCCTCGCCGGGCATGTCGGCCAGAATCTGGTTGGCGAAATTGAGTATCTGCGCGGTGCTCCTGTAGTTGCGCTCTATCTTGTAAATGTTCGCGGCGGGATAGCGGTCGCGGAAATGCAAAATGTTTTCAATTTCCGCGCCGCGCCACGAATAGATGCACTGGGCGTCGTCGCCAACCGCGCTTATCTGCCCCCTGTCGGCGAGCAAATCCAGAACGCTCGACTGCAGCATGTTCGTGTCCTGGTACTCGTCGACCAGAATGTTTCTGAAGCGGTTCTGGTATTTTTTAAGGATTTCGGGGTTGTTTTTCAGAAGCTTGTACCAAAGCTCGAGGAGGTCGTCGAAGTCGCAGAAATTCTGCTGCCGCTTGGCGGCGTCGTAGTCTACGGCGATTTCCGTAATGGTGTCTGCGGAAGTTTCGAGCCAGCTGAAACGCTCGGCCATGGCGTTGCGGATGGAAGAGCGCGTGTTGCGCGCATAGCTGATAATCTCGCGCAGAAGCTTGGCCTTGGGATTGTCCTTGTTCGCAAAAAAGCGCGGAAAATTTTCCTCGACGCACCGCTTGAGAACTTTTTCGGAATCTTCGGAGTCGAGTATGGTGAAGTTCGGCTCCAGCCCTATCGCGGAGCCTTCTATGCGCAAAAATTTGTTGCCCACCGAGTGGAAAGTGCCGCCCCAGAATTCGTAAGGCTTATAGCCGGTCAAATCGCTTATGCGCGCTAGCATCTGGTTGGCCGCCTTGTTAGTGAAAGTGAGCAGCAGAATTTCGCGCGGCGAAAACCCGCACTCGGATATGAGCCACGCCACGCGGTACGTGAGCGTGCGCGTCTTGCCCGAGCCCGCGCCCGCGAGCACAAGGGCCGGCCTGTCGGGCGGCGAAGTGACCGCCGCATACTGGTCGGGATTGAGTTCCCTTTCGAAATCTATGTTAAGCCTGCTCACTTTAAAAAACGGTGCGGCAAGGACTGTGCCGCCCTTGGGCTCTTTGCAATAATTGTTTCAGCTATTAGGATTTTTTTGCGAGATACCGCAAAGCGGCCATGTAGCCTTCGACGCCGAGGCCCGAAATCACCGCGTCGCAAACGGGCGCCGTGAACGAGTTGTGCCTGAACTCCTCGCGCTTGTAGATGTTGGAGATGTGCACCTCCACAAAGCTCATGCCCGAGCCCGCGATGCAGTCGCGCAGGGCGAGGCTGGTGTGCGTGAACGCTCCCGGGTTTATGATGCCGAGCTTCACGCCTTCGTCGGCGAACTTTGCTATCCTGTCGACAATCTCGCCTTCGTGGTTCGACTGGAAATCGACGATTTCCGCGCCGAGTTTTCCGGCTTCCGCCTTGAGCGTGGCGACGATGTCTGCGAGAGTGGTCGAGCCGTATATTTCAGGCTCGCGGATTCCGAGCCTGTCGAGGTTTACGCCGTTGATTACTGCTATTTTTTTCATTTTTTGTAAATCTAGATTGACCGTTCAGGGGATAGAAGGCATGAGCGAAGCGAATCTTCGTAAGGGGCAAAGCCCCTTCTATGCCCGGCGGCGCTGCCGCCTATAAAAAATTTGGCATTTCGATGAAGTCGCACTGCAGGTTGAATTTCTTTGCCACGAGTTCGCCGAGGGCCATGACGCCGAAGCGCTCGGTGGCATAGTGCCCGCACGGATAGAGGTTGAGCTTGAGCTCCTGCGCCGATGTGAAGTGCCTTTGGCGAAGCTCCCCGCAGACGAGCGTGTCTATGCCGAGCTTGGGAAGCATTTCAATCGCCCTGTCGCCGGGGCTGCCCGCGCATATGGCCACTTTTTGCGGGGTTTCCGAACCGAACCTTATGGCCTTGAAAGTTTCGGGGAAAAGCTCCGCGAGCTTCCTTTCAAGCGTCTCCCTGCCGCCTTTGGGCGCGTTCGCCACAACGCCGATGTCGTTGCCTTCGTACCCGTAGCACCCGCCGAAAAGCTTGAGGCCGAGAGCCTTGGCGATAAGCACGTTGTGCCCGACTTCCCTGTGCGCGTCGAGCGGAAGGTGGACGGAATACAGGGCGATGTCGGCGTCGATAAGCGCCTTAACCTTCCGGTAGTTGGGCCCCGTCACCGGTATCGGCGGGGTCCAAAACATGCCGTGGTGGACTATGAGCATGTCCGCGCCCAGATGCGCGGCGAGCTCTATCTCGCAAAGCCCGGCGTCGACTGCGGTTGCTACGCGCCCCACCCTGCCGCTGTTTTCGAACTGCAGGCCGTTTTGAGCGCCGTCAAAGTCTTTGACTTCGTCTATTTTGCAGTAGTCGTCTATAAATTCCACGACATCGTGCAGGCTGGCGTTTTTTTTCCCCGTCATATGGTCCTTTCCTGTTTTTTAGCTGTCAAAAGATTTAGGCGCCATAACGCGCCTTTTTCAAGTATATTTATGAAAGCGGCAGTATTATACAAAGAGGGCGAGATTCCGAAGTACGGCGAACTTCCGGATCCGAAACCGAAAAACGACAACGAAGTTGTCGTGAACGTAAAGGCGGCGTCCGTCAAAAACCTGGACAAGCTCAAGGCGAGCGGCAAACACTATACAAAGCACGCCGAGTTTCCCGCGAGCGTGGGCTTCGACGGCGCGGGCACTCTCGAAGACGGCACGCGCGTGTTCGCCTACGGGCTCACGGGCATGATAGCCGAAAAGGCGCTTGTCGAAAAAAACAAGTATGTGAAGCTTCCCGACAACGTCAGCTTTGAAATCGCGGCGGCCCTGCCCAACGCACTGATGGGCTCCGACATGGCGCTAGTTTACCGCGCCGACATTCAGGAGGGCGATATCGTGCTCGTAAACGGCGCGACGGGCGTCACCGGAAAAATAGCGGTGCAGATGGCGAAATTCCGCGGCGCGTACAAGGTGTTCGTTACGGGAAGGAACGACGAGGCTTTAGAGGAGCTTCTCAAACTGGGCGCCGACGAGGCAATTTCCCTAAAATACGACGACGACGCGGTAATCAGGAGCATCACGAGAATCCAGAACGAAAACCCGATAGACTTCGTGCTCGACTACATATGGGGGCATCCGATTGAACTGGTGCTGGCGGGGCTCAAAAATTCCGCGTCGAACAGGACGCGCGTGATATCCATAGGCGACCTCGCCGGACAGACCATAACCCTGCCCTCGTCGTACATGCGCGGCACGCAAATAAAAATTCTCGGTTCCGGCATAGGCAGCATAAAGCCCGAACAGATGGACGGCTACACGCAGAACATCCTTCCGGAAGTGCTGTCACTCGCGGCACAGGGAAAACTGAAAATCGACATCAAGACCGTTCCGCTCAAAGACGTTGAGGCGGCTTGGACCATGAAGCCCGAGAACGGCGCGCGAATCGTGATCGAAATGTAGGTCGCGCCGCATTTGACAAAAAAGCCTCCGGAATTTTCCGGAGGCTTTTTTATTTTGAAAGTTTCAGTTTTCAACGTGAGTACGAAGCTTGGGGGCCATCACGGTAACGAGCAGGCCTATGCACGCCATCACGGCGAAAGAAATTCGCAGGCTGGACATTTCCGCGATGAAGCCGATAAGCGGCGGCCCCATCAGGAAGCCGAAGAAGCCTATCGTCGAAACCGAGGCGAGCGCAATGCTAGAACTCATCCTGCGCGAACGCCCCGCAAGGCTGTAGCACGTGGGAACCACCGACGACACGCCCGCGCCGACGAAAAGGAAGCCGATTGCGGAAGTCCATATGTTCGGGAAGAGCACCGCCAGAAGCATGCCCGACATTATCACAATGCCGCTGGCGCGCAGCACGCGTATCGCACCGAAGCGCATTACGAACCTGTCGGCCACAAAACGGCCGCCCGCCATCGTGCACATGAAACACACGAAGCCGAGGCGCGTGAGGTCCAGCGGGGCCTTCACTATCGATTCGAAATAGATAACGCTCCAGTCGAACATCGTGCCCTCGCAGCTCATGCACCCGAAGGAGATTATGCCCAGAAAAATAATGTAGGGCGTGGGCCGCAGGAAGCCGCGCGTCTTCCCTTTGTCGGCGGGGTTGGGCTCCGGCTTGAAATCAAACGGCACCACACGATTTCGCAGCACCGCGAGCGCGATTAGCGTAAAAACGTTCATCGCGATAAAATGCTGCATGACCGTCACGTGTCGCGCCACGAGGAAAGTGCTTATCACGCCGCCCACGAAACCCGCAAGGCTCCACACGCCGTGGAAGGTCGCCATTATCGGCCGGCCGTATATGCGCTCAACATCGACGGCCTGCGTGTTTATGCTTATGTTCTGGAGGTTGGCGCACATGCCGTAAAGCATTAGCGCCGCAAAAAGCGTCGCGGCCGAATTCGCCATCGCGAGACCGATTAGGCCCAGAGGATAGAGTATGCCGCCGATGGTTACGGTTTTCGAACTGCTCAGCCGCGCAACAAGGTGCCCGGAAATGCCCATGGCGAGCATCTGGCCCAGCGGAAGGGCGAAGAGTATGCCGCCCAAGTTGGCGTCGCTCAGCTTCAGGGCGGTCTTGATGTCCGCGATGCGGCTGGCCCACGAGGAAAATACGAGGCCCTGCGTGAAAAAGAAACATCCTACTGCTAACCTGTATGTTAAAGGGCTGTACTTCAGTTTTTCCATAAAACAGTGTCGAAGTAGACGCCCATTTCACACGTTTTTCAACATATTTATCGCCATTGGAGAAAAAATCCGGGCGGACTATGAGCGGAAAAAACATCGCGCTCGAATTTTTCCGAAACGCATAAATATACACTTCAAATTAACGCCAGAACGGTTCAATAGTAAAAGCCGTCAGGCATTTTTTTTTAATCTTCAGGCATTATTCGCTCAAACTCCCCAAGCAACCGCATACCTCGTACAGTATCACGGGCTTGTGCGGAAAGTCCGGCATTTCCATGTTCACCATGCCGGCAAGCCTGCGGGCGTCTTTCAGTTTCCCAAACAATCCGTACCCGCCGATTGTTCGGGCTTTATGATGCCGTCCCTGTCAAAGCCGCGGTTTGTCGCGCCGCTGTAACCGCCGATTTCGACAACGTCATAGCCGAAGAATTCGAAAGCCTCGGGGACGGGGCGCGCGGGCCGCGAACGCGGATTGGGAACGACGGCTAGAATCTGCTCCGCCCTGTTTAGCCCGAAAGATTTCACATACTCGAAACCGTCAAAGGCACGCACAAGCAGCTTATTTTACGCCTTTTCCGCTCCGCCTCCGTTACTTCAATCCCACTTTCCCAAAAATCGGGCTCCCTTTCGTCAATCATAAGCCGGCACGGGCCGCCGCAGAAAGTCACAATTTCCTCCACATATCCGCTCGCCCATCGGGGACGCCACCTGTCGGCCGTGAAAAAACTGACAGGCAGGGAAGCGGAAATTCAAAAACTTATACGCGAAAGGAATTCCAAAGCGCATATAATGCGCCGTTTCGGCGTAAGCCGGCAAACATTGTACAAGTTCATAAAGCAAAGCGGCATTACTGAAGAATTAGAGCCGTCCGCCACACTTGACTCAATTACGCAAGTCTTTGATAAAATGTTAACATCCGGCTCTTAAAAATTAGGGTATTTCAGGCGAAAAAAGGCATTTTATTACGCTCTTCGTCAAACTCAGTGGGATGAGGAAGAAAGAGGGGATAAGAGAAGAAGGAAAACGATTAGAAAAAGAGA
>CALXSL010000055.1 GCA_944391135.1 uncultured Opitutales bacterium | reverse complement strand
CCCGGAGGGTTGCCGAAGTTCTGAGGAGCGCTTTGCGCGAACGAGGAACGGCAATGCTTCAAATTGCGGCAAAACCATACCAGACCATAGGATGGCAGGCAGGGGAACAACACACATCCATAGCGATGCTTTAGCATCAGGAATGGAAGCTACGCTTCCTAGGCGGGTGCGGGGCGGCCATGAGCCCCGCATTCTAAAAAGATAACGCGCATATGCGCGTAGTATAAAAAAAGCGGGGCTTAAAAGGCCCCGCATTCTTTTTAATATCTTTCGTCTTCCTCCTCGTCGCTGAAGTCGCTGAGGTCTTCCTCCTCGGTGCCGTAGCCTTCTTCGTCCTCGTCGTCTTCATCCCAGTGCATGGTTTCGTCTTCTTCGATGTCTTCGTCGTCGTCGGGAAGGTCTTCAATGTCCTCGTAGGTTTCCTCGTCGTCCTCTTTTTCTTCGTCTTCGTCCTCTTCAAGCGAATAGCCTTCGGGAACGTATTCGAGAATGTCCATGACTTCCGAAAACGCGTGGATTGCGCGGCCTTCCATGTAGTCGTTGTTGTGGCACTCGCGAATTTCCTCTTCGAGCTCGTCGATGGACACGTCCTTTTCGAAATCGAAGGTGTCGTTGAGCATCTTTACCTGAAGCTTTGTGATGTGGTCGAGGAAGTCGGCGTAGGGGGAGTCGTCGTCGACGCAGTCGGGCAGGAGGAACAGGTGCTGGTCGTCGGCGTCGTACACCGACTCGTTGCTGCGGGTTATCTTGACGTCGGCTTTGCCTTCTTTGGCTTCGATGGAGAAAGGTATGAAGGCTTTTTCCACAATGGCGTCGTCGAGGCCGTATTCGCGAAGTCCGTCGAGGGTTTCCAGCATGTGGGCCGCCTGGCGTGGGTCTATGACGCTGAGGCCGTCTATGTCCCAATTGATTTTGTCGCTCGTTTCATTGACCCACCAGTTGAGGTCTTTTCCAAGCCTGATTTTGCACCAGCTGAGTTTCGGGGAAGTTTTTGCCATATGTGTTTTATAGTTTATCGGGCACGGCAATATTCTATTTTGCGCGGCCACTTCAAGCTTTTTTTGAAAAAAACTTAAATTTTAATAAAACATATAAAGGGCCGGCTATGGAGGCGGCGAAAAACAGCGCGCTTAAAAGCACCACCCAGTCGCCGTGGCGGACGTAAAAAGACTCGCCGTTTTCAAAGTTTTTATAGAACACGAGGTCGGCGTATCCGGCGCCCCTAAAGTATATTGAGCCGTTGTCGTCGAGCATGGGAGAGGGGCGCTTGGGACTGAGAGTGCGCGCGTCAAGGGCCTGACCCGACTCGCTGGAAATTTCAAGCGCTGGTTCGGGCGCGTTGGTTGAGGCGTCCCACACCTTGCCGTCTTCGCCGCGCAGGACGGTGCAGGGGCGCATCCTGCCGTATTGGTCGAAGACGGTGCTCAGGCCGTTGTTGGAGGCCCTCATGAGCGGCTTGCGCGTGGAGACCGCCTGAAGCGCCGAATGCGCCGCGTGCTGCCACGCGCCGCCTTCGCGTCCATACCACGAGTCGTTCGTGCAGACATAGAGGATGTCTGCGCCCTTAAGGGCCATCTCGCGTCCAAGCGACGGGAAGATGTCCTCATAGCATATCATCGGGCCTATTTTGTAGTTTTCGCCCTTTATATCTATTTCAAGGGGCTTGTCGTATTCGCCGCGCTTCATGTTGCCGACGGGTACGACCTTGCCAAGGAAGGAAGCCCATGCGGGCACATATTCGCCGAAAGGCACGAGCTTTCGCTTGGCGTAATAGTCTTCGCCCAAGCCATTTTCGGGGGAGACCGTGAACACGCCGTTCTGCGCGGCGTCTTCGTTGGCCAGATACGCCATGTTGCCCATTATGATGGGGCCGCCGAAATCCTTGGAAAGCGATTCAACCCAGACCCGCATTTCCGGCACGCCTATAACCGGGTACCTTGGGGGCGTCGCGGCCTCGGGCCATATTGCAACATCTGCGCGCCCGGCGTTGAGGCCGATGGTGAGCCGCTTGACTACTTCAAGGTTGTCGGCCGCGAGCTTGTCGTCCCATTTGAGGATTCCCGCGAAGTCGGTCTGTATCATGCCGACGCGGAAGGCCTTTTCCTCGTTCTCCGGGCGCGGGAGGTTTAACAGGTATATCCACGCGCCCAAAAGCGCGAGCAGCAGGGCGAGGTAAAACTCTGGCGTGAAGCGCGAGAATGGCGGGCGCACCGTGAACTTGCTCAAAATCTTGAAACGCTGGTGTTCGTAAAGCCTGTAAAGGTACTCGGCTATCGCGAGGTTGAAAAATATCAGTATGAACGACACCGCCCACACGCCGCCATATGCCGCGGTCTGTATTACGGCCGGGCGCTGCCACTGGCTGTGCCCGAGCAGAAGCCACGGGAAGCCTGTGAACATGAAGGAGCGCAGCCATTCGAGTACCACCCATAAGCCCGCCGCGCCTAAAAGCTTTAAAAAGCGGGAGTGCGGGGCGTCGTTAAGCTTGGGAAGAAGCCTGGGCAAGGCGGCGAACCACGGCCATATAAACAGTGCGGATATTGCGGCGGGCAATAGCAGCATTGCCGCCCAGCCCGCCGGGGGAAACACGTGTCTGAGCCACGCGAGGATTGCCACCCACGCGAGGTATGAGCACGCGAATGTTGAAATGTACCACGCCTTTTTATTTGCGGGCTTTTGCTCCGCCGCCGGGATGTCGCTTTCCGCTTCGCCGTCTTTGCTTTCCGGCACTTTTATCCTCATGGATATGCCGAATTTCTTGAAGCGTTCCAGAGCGCTTTCACCCTCGTCCTTTCCGAATTCGTAAAGGGGCGCGGGGCTCCAGACTATCCTGAGCGCGAGTATGGCGGGCACGGCGAAAATGTACGCGAATTCCGCCACGCCGAAAGGGTCGAACGACAGCGCGTACAACACAAAAGAAAGCGCGACGGCCGCAATGCCCGCCGCGCTTTTCAATTTGCCTCTTACTTTTTCCATTCCTTAAGTATCCAGCCCTCTTCGCGGATCATGTTTTCGGCCTTTTTGAATTTCAGCGTCTGCACCTCCCCGTTTTTCTGGATGGTCACCATGTCGTTGCGCCCGATTTTTGGGAGCTCTATTTTGGTGTTGATTTCAGGCAGGCGTATTTCCTTTTTGGAGTCGCTCTGCGCGGGCTGGTGTGCGGCAATTCTCGACTGAGGGGTTGCGTCTTCCTCGACCGCGCGGCCGGCGTTCTGCGAGCGCAGCTTTTCCTGCATCTTGGAAATCATCGCCTGGAGTACTTCCATGCTCGACGCGCTTCTGAACACGCCCAGGCAAACGTCGTTTCGGATGTTGTCCATGAGGCGTTCAAAATACTTGAATGCCTCGCTCTTGTATTCGTTGAGCGGGTCTTTCTGCCCGTAGCCGCGCAGGCCGATGCTCCGGCGAAGGTCCTCGATTTCCGTCAGATGGTCCTGCCAGTTTTTGTCGAGGGCGCGCAGCATGACGAAGCGTTCGATGGCCTTGAGGGCTTCGGGGTCTTCAACCTCTTCGCGGATTTTGTAGACCGCCTTGATTTCCTCGACTATGGCTTCGCGCATTTCGTCGAGGTTTTTGCCGACGAGCTGTTCGGGAATTATCGCAATGGGGAAGCGGCTCGTGACCCAGCTGCAGAGAGTCTGTATGCTTTTGAGGTCGGACGTTTCGCCCTTGTTGACGTGCGCGGCGATTTTTTCGTCGAGCTCGTCGTTGATAAAGTCGAAAATCATGGCGCGCGTCTGGTCGCTCGTGAGCACCTCGTTGCGCAGCCCGTAAATCACTTCGCGCTGCTTGTTAAGGACGTCGTCGTACTGCAGAAGCCTCTTGCGGATGGAGTAGTTGCGGCCTTCCGCGGCCTTCTGCGCGTGCTGTATGGAGCGGTTTAGCAGCGGGTGGTCTATGGGCTGGCCCTCGGTGAAGGTCCTGTCGAGGAGCTTGCCGAAGGGAACCTTGCCGGAAATCCTGAAAAGGTCGTCCTCAAGCGACACGAGGAACTTCGACGTGCCGTTGTCGCCCTGGCGGGCGCAGCGTCCGCGCAGCTGCCTGTCTATGCGGCGCGCCTCGTGGCGTTCGGTGCCGAGAACGTACAGCCCGCCGAGTTCGTCGACGCCTTCGCCCAATTTGATGTCGGTGCCGCGGCCGGCCATGTTGGTGGCAATTGTCACCGCGCCGCGTTCGCCCGCGCGCGAGACGATTTCGGCCTCCTGTTCGTGGTGCTTGGCGTTGAGCAGGGTGTGCGGGATGTTCTTGCGCTTAAGCAGTCGGCTGAGAAGTTCGCTGGCCTCGACCGAAGCCGTGCCGACCAGCACCGGCTGTCCGCGCCTGTGCGCCGCCTCGATTTCGTCGATGGCGGCGTTGTACTTTTCGCGGCGCGTCTTGTAGATGACGTCGTTGAGATCGACCCTCCTGCAAGGCTTGTTTGTGGGAATGGCCATGACGTTTAGGCCGTAAATGTCGTGGAATTCCTGCGCCTCGGTTTCCGCCGTGCCGGTCATGCCCGCGAGCTTTTCGTAAAGGCGGAAATAGTTCTGGATGGTGATGGTTGCGTAGGTCTTCGTCTCCTTTTCTATTTTGACATTTTCCTTGGCTTCGACCGCCTGATGCAGGCCTTCGCTCCACCTTCTGCCGTACATTATGCGGCCCGTGTTGGGGTCTACGATGTGCACCTTGCCGTCCTGGACGACGTATTCGACATCCTTTTCATATATGGAGTAGGCGCGCAGAAGCTGGCTTACCGTGTGGATTTCTTCGGAGAGCGCAATGAACCTGTCTTCGGCCTTGATTTTCGCCTCCTGCCTCCGCTGCGGGTCGAGCGACGCGTCGGCGTCAATCTCCATGAAAATCGTGGGTAGGTCGGGCAGAACGAAGGCGTCCGGATTTTCCGGGTAAATCGCCGTGCGGCCCTTTTCGGTAAGGTCGCTAGTGTGCTGTTTTTCGTCTATTACATAATACAGCTCTTCGCGGTATTTGAAATTGTCGATTTTGCGGAAGTCGGCGGCCATTTCCATGTCGATTTTGTCGAGGGCCTTGCCAAAGGGGCCGTTTTCCATGAGCTGGCGCAGGATGCGGTTCTTGGGCGCGCCAAGCTTGACCTGCCAGGCCTTGATGATGTCGGCCTCTTCGAGCTTTCCGCCGCTTTCAACTTTTGCGCGAACCTCGTTGATGAGGTTGTTGCAAAGCTTGGTCTGGAGCTTTACTACCTTTTCTATGAGCGGTTTGAGCCTGCCGTAGGGTGCTTCGCGCTCTTCCTGCACGGGGCCGGAGATGATGAGCGGCGTTCGCGCCTCGTCGATGAGCACGGAGTCGACTTCGTCGACTATGCAGTAGTAGTGCGGGCGCTGGACCTGACCGGCGGCGCTGTGCGTCATGCCGTTGTCGCGCAGGTAGTCGAAGCCGAATTCGCTGGCGGTGCCGTAGGTGATGTCGGCCTTGTAGGCTTCCATCTTTTCCTCCATGCCCTGCATATTGTAAATCCACGAAACGGTCAGTCCGAGGAATTTGTAAAGGTAGCCCATCCACTCGGAGTCGCGCTTGGCGAGGTATTCGTTGACCGTCACAAGGTGGCAGCCTTTGCCGGTGAGGGCGTTAAGGTAGAGGGGGAGGGTGGCGACGAGGGTTTTGCCTTCGCCCGTGGCCATTTCCGCGATCTTGTTTTCGTGCAGCGCGATGCCGCCGATAAGCTGGACGTCGTAGTGGACCATGTTCCACGGGATGTCGTGCCCGCAGACGGTTACGGATTTGCCGCAGAGCCTGCGCGCCGCGTTCTTGACCGCCGCGAAAGCCTCGGGCAGGATGGAATCGAGCGATTCGCCGCCCGCGTACCGCTGTTTGAACTCGTCGGTTTTTGCCCTGAGCTGGTCGTCGGAGAGAGACTGGTAACCCTCCTCGATTTTGTTGATTTTGGCGATTATCGGGGCGCACTTCTTGTTGAAGCGCTTATAGTGGCTGCCTGCAAAGCATTGGATTATTTTTGCTATCATGATACAATTGTCCCATTAAATTATTAATACGCGCATTTTGCAAAAGGTGCGCTTTTGGTGTGAAATTGCGGCCGAAAAAGCCGGGCCGCGAAGGCTTTGAATGTGCGCGTATCAGGCCGTGGGCCCGCGTATGGGGTTGCACTTCGCAAAGCCGGGGCGCGGCGAAACGCGCGCCTCTTTGGACACGAAAGCATAAGGGGTTTCGTTCGCGCCGGCAGCGCCGTCGAAGACGGATTCAATGTCGGCTGCGAAAAGGATTTTGATCAGCTCCAGCGGGGATATCGAAGAAAGCAGGGAGTCTTTGCCGACAGACTTGCCGCCGGAATTTTCAGAGTCTTCCTGGGCGGACGTTTTCCACTTCTTCGGGTCTATGTTGCGTATCGCCTGCGCGTAAAACCGCGCCGCGCCGCTTTCGCCCGTCCAGACGGTGTTGCCGTCTATGCGCTCCATTCCGCACAGGCCGTGCGCGCACGCGACCATTACGCCGAGCGCGAACGAAACTTTGTGTGCGAATTTGAACATCCCTGATATATAATATTTAAAAAGAAATTATTTCAAAAAAGCGCCGCCCTTGCAAGCCTTTACTTCGACGCCCCCCAGCGTTTTGTGAAAGGGTAGAATATTATGAGAGATTTTCCCACCACGGCGTCCTGCGGAACCTGCCCCCAGTAGCGGCTGTCCCAGCTGTTCGCCGAGTTGTCTCCCATGGCGTAAAAATGCTTCGGCCGCACCGTGACCGTCTTTCCGTCGGCGAGCGCGCCTTCCTGCCTGTAGCCGCTGTAGCCGCCCTCTCGCTTGGCGTTGGCTTCGAACGCGACCGATCCCTTGGCGGGCTCGCCGTTGACGAGCAGGGTGCTGCCGTCAACCTTCAAAGTGTCGCCCTCCGCGCCGACGATGCGCTTGATATAGTATTTGTCGTCCGGCACGCCGCCGTTGTGGCGCGTCATTCCGTCGATGTCTTTCGTCCTGAAAACGAAGGCTTCGCCGACTCTCGGCTTTCTGAAATTGTACGTCACGCGGTCGACGAACAGCATGTCGCCGCTGAGGATGTCGAAATTGATTAGCGACTGGCCCTTTTTGAATTCTCCCAGTTTCAGGTAGAATTTGTTGCCGTCCCTGACGAGCTTGCCCTCCTCGTGGGCCTTGTTGAAATAGTCCGAAAGCGTTTCCGCACCCGCGATGGGGAAGGCGTCGGGTATAACCGTGTCGAGCGAGAAGTCCGCGGGCACTGCGAGCTCCAGCGGTCGCTTGCCGATTTTAAACGAATACCTGCGCTCGGTGGACGGCCACACGAAATACTTGTTTACCGGCACTGTTTCGAACGCGAAAAGGCCGCCGCGCTTGTTGGCTAGGTCGGGCGGGTTTATTTCTATCATGAACTCGCCGCTTTCGGGCGCTTCAAGCGAATAGTTGGACGCCCCCTTAAACACGAGGCGCGCCAGCCTTTCGGGCAGGTTCGGCGCGGGGTTATCGGCGTTGAACACTTCGCTCGTCATGCCGTAGAACGAGGGGTACATTGAATTCGTCGGGATTTTGAAAGGCTGCAGGAAGAACGCGCGTATGCCAATCACCAGTATGCCGACGACTACTACGGTGTCCACAAACTCCGTCCAGCCCGAGCCGGGGTAGATTGTTCCTCCGACTTTCTGCATGAGCTTTTCGAGCCTGTCGGCCGCGTCCTTGTATTCCTTTGAGTCGATCTTGCCGTCGTCGAGGAGGCTTTCAATTTCCTCTATCATGCCGTAAAGGCTTTTGGCGTCGCCTTCGGCCATGACGTCGCAGCGGTAGTTGTAGACTTTGTACGCCATCGAGAGCAGGGCCTTGGCGTTCTTCTTTTTCTTGCTTGCGAATATGCCGAACATCTTTTTTAGGAATTTGATTTTAACACTTGGACAAATGCCTCCTGCGGAATCGACACCTTGCCGATCTGCTTCATGCGCTTTTTGCCCTCTTTCTGCTTTTCCAAAAGTTTCTTCTTTCGCGTAATGTCGCCGCCGTAGCATTTGGCCGTAACGTCCTTGCGGAAGGAGCCTATCGTTTCGCGCGCGACTATTTTGCCGCCTATGGCCGCCTGAATAGCCACCTTGAACATCTGCCTGGGCAGGATGTCCTTGAGCTTTCCGCAGAGCATGCGGCCCTTGCTTTCGGCCTTGTCCACGTGAACGATGGACGCGAACGCGTCGATCTGCTCGGCGTTCACCAGAATGTCGAGGCGCACGAGTTTCGATTCCACATAGTCGGCCATCTCGTAGTCCATGCTGCCGTAGCCGCGCGTTATGCTTTTTAGGCGATCGTTAAAGTCTATGAGGATTTCGTTGAGCGGAAGCGTGCATACCAGCATGACGCGGGTGTCGTCGATTGTTTCCGTCCTGTCCGGGAAACCGCGCTTTTCGGAAATCAGCGCGAGCATGTCGCCTATCGACTCCGTGGGGATGAGGATGTTCGCCTTGATGGTCGGCTCGTAGATGGCCTTTATCAATGTGGGGTCGGGCAGGCGGCAGGGGTTGTCTATTTCAATCTGCGTGCCGTCGTTGAGGTCGAGCTTGTACACGACGCTCGGGTATGTGGAAATGATGTCGAGGTCGTACTCGCGGCGCAGACGCTCCTGGACGATTTCCATATGCAGAAGCCCGAGGAAGCCGCATCTGAAGCCGAAGCCAAGCGCAGCCGAGGTTTCCGACTGGTACACGAGCGCGGCGTCGTTGAGCTGCAGCTTGCCTATCGAAACCTTGAGCTTTTCGTAGTCCGAGGTGTCCACCGGATAGATGCCCGAAAACACCATGGGCTTTACTTCCTTATAGCCCGGAAGCATCTCCTGCGCAGGGGTGTTCGCGAACGTTATTGTGTCGCCGATTTTGATTTCGGACACGTCCTTGATGTTAGAAACTATGTAGCCCGTGCAGCCAGCTTCCAGCATCTTTTCCGTCTTCATTTTCGGGGCGAAGCGGCCGACCTCCTTGATGGTCGAACGCTTGCCGTTGCTCATGAAAAGTATTTCGTCGCCCGGCTTGAGCGAGCCCGAGAACACGCGAACGTAGCAGATTACGCCCTTGTACGCGTCGAAAACGCAGTCGAACACCAGCGCGCGCGTCGCGGGATAGTCGGCCATGCGCGGCGCGGGAACGCGCTCTATCACGGCCTTCAAAATTTCCTTGATGCCTATGCCGCTCTTGCCGCTGGCCAGTATCGCGTCTTCGGCGGGGATTGCCAGAATGTCTTCAATCTGCCTCTTGCAGGCGTCCGGATGGGCGCTGGGCAGGTCGACCTTGTTGATTACCGGGATGATTTCAAGGTTCTGTCCAAGCGCGAGGTGCGCGTTGGCCACCGTCTGCGCTTCAACACCCTGCGCCGCATCGATAAGCAGCAGAGCGCCTTCGCAGGCCGCCAGAGACCTGGAAACTTCGTATGAAAAGTCAACGTGTCCGGGGGTGTCTATCAGGTTGAGCAGATATTCCTTGCCCTCGTAATTGTAGCGCATCGAAACCGGGTGCGACTTTATAGTGATGCCGCGTTCGCGCTCAAGGTCCATCGAATCCAGCAGCTGATCCTGCATCTCGCGCTTCTGGATTGTGTGCGTTTCCTCCAGCAGGCGATCCGAAAGAGTAGTCTTGCCGTGGTCGACATGGGCTATGATGCAAAAATTTCTTATGTTTTCAAGTGATTCCATCTTATATAACTGCGCTCAAATATAAATATAAGCGCACAATTGTCCCAATTTTTAAGCCCAACGCAAGCTATTTTCACCGCCTCACCCATCAATGACCGCAGGCGCATAAATATTGCCCCATTATCCGTTTAATTAGAATTGCGGGACTCATGTCCGCCCCGCGCCCGGTTTAGATATTAGGGGGGGCGCATTGACTCGCACCTGCTAGCGCAGGCCGTCTCGCCCTCCGGGCAATTTTGCGAAGCAAAATTGTCGTATTCGCGCCTTCGGCTTGAATTGCTGCCCCCTAATACCCCCGCTAGGCGCAAGCTGCGCCGGGGCATAGTGACGTTATATTCGGCGTATCTTCCGCCTTGCTTGCGCAATGGCTGATTAGCGGATATCCGAGTGTTGCGGTACTGGATGTAATGACGAACAAGCGAAGTCTCGTAAGAAATGTTTATACGCCGGGCAAGCCCGCTGATGCGCGGACATGCCCTAAAAATGCCCTTTGGGCAT
>CALXSL010000054.1 GCA_944391135.1 uncultured Opitutales bacterium | reverse complement strand
TTCAGCAACAAACAACCACACTATGCCACGGCGCGGCTCGCGCCTAGGCGGGGCGCGGGGCGGCTATGAGCCCCGCTTTCTATCAATCGGAAAGACTTATGCTGCTGGGGCCGATTATGTAGGTTATGGCGCCGTTTATTTTTAGGGGGGCGTTTTTTTGTATTTTTATTTTTTTGCCAGTGAGGTTGAAAGCTTGGGAGATTTTGCCTTTTATTTTAAGGTTAACTTCGGCGTCCCTGTTTGGGGTCCAAATGGCGTATCCTTTTTTGCCGTCGCCCCTGTCCCATGAAGCGAGGAAGATTCTGTCTTTTTCAATGAGCTTCACGTTTTTTACGCCGTCAGTGAGGGCGTTTTGCATGGTTTTGTAGGCGTGGAACGCGGGTTTTTTGGAGTGGTCGCGGTGAATTATGCCGAAGTGGGGCTCCTTGCCGTACGAGGCTTCGTCGGCGCGGAGGCGGTAGTAGAAGATTTTGTCGAGGCCCTCGGAGAGGCCTATAATGTACAGACGGGGAAGGAGCTTTGCCTGCCACTCTTCGGACGTGTGTTCTTCGCCGTACTGGGGGAGGACACAAATGATGTTGCCCTTAAAGTCGCTGTTGAAATCGTATATGCCGGCGAGGGCGCGCTTTTTGTTGTTGTACTCAAATTCCATTATGGGGACGAATTTGTCGCCTTCCGCAAGACACGCGCCGTCGATATATTCAAACCTGTTTTGCTTGAGGGGCTCTATGGAATTTTTAAAGCCTTCGGACACTTCAATGTTTTCGACTTTCTCGGGCGCGCCTTTTTCACTCCAGAAGGGAGTCCAGTTTATGCGCAGGGAAGAGCGGGGGTCGAAAGACCAGTTGGCATTGTTCACATCGCCGCCTTCGTTTACGGCAAGGTTGTAATAGAAAGGAACGCCGCCGGGCAAAACAAGGGTGCCGCCGTTTTTAACATAATCGGCGATAAACTGGAAATACTGTTCGGGGAAGCTTTCCATGACGCCGAGCACGAGAATTTTGTCGGTGTTCGGGTCTATGCTTTCCAAATCTGCAAAACTTATGAACTTTATGTTTTTCGCATTGGGCAGGATTTTCTGCAAAGACATCCTGGCCCCGTCGGTATAGTAAAAATAGTCGTCATCGGCAATCGCGAGCACGGTTTCCTTTTCGGGGTCGAGCCCGAGCTTTTCAAACGCCGCGGCGAGGATTTTTTCGAGAATCGGATCGGGGCCGCCCGTGGAATTTCCGCATTCGGTGAGCCATATCGGCTTTTTTTCGACGCCGTACTCTTTCATCAGCGCCTTGAAGTCGCGGATGTCCTTGCGCATTTTGTCCTCGGGAATGACGCTCTGGTAGTAGAGGTGTATATTCATTATATCGAAAGAGTCCGCGCCGCCGTTTTCAAAAATGCCTTTATAGAAATTGAGCCCGGCAGAACCGCACAACACCTGGATGTCGGGATATTTTTCCTTTATGAATTTGTAGGTGTCTTTCAGCAGCGCGGCGTACTTGCCGACGGGCACGCCGCCGGTATTCCAGCTCCATTCGAGAAAATGCAGGTCGGGCTCGTTGAAAATTTCCCAATGCGTGATTACGTTGCCGTACCTTTCCAGGCCGTTTGAAACGTAGTCGTACCACAGGTCGGTTTTTTCAAGGAGGGGGCTGCCGTAGGCGGGCGGGCCGCCGAAAATCACCATCATGTCCATGCCTTTTTCCTTCAGGGATTCGGCTATTACATCCCAGAAGGCGAAATCGAAGCGGCCCTGTTCGGGTTCCACCTGCCACCAGTCGAAGTCTGCGCGCACCCAGCTTATCCCCGCGTCTTTGGAAATGTCGAGCTTTTCTCCGACAAGCTCCAGCTCTTCGCGGTTGAGGTGCGCGCACACGCCGAACGGCGAACTCTCGGCGGCGTATGCGCCGCATGAAATGAAAAAAGCCCCCAATAAAAATACCGTTTTTATTCTCATATGGACATTGATTATATGCTTAGTAAAACGGAAAACAAGATTAATGGAACGGCACCGCTTTCATTTATAAACGGAGCAAAAAGCGCAAAAAAAAAGCGCCCCGAAAGAGGCGCTTTCTTGCAAAAGTTTAAAAACTTACTTTGCGATATCGACGTAGCGGGCGATGCTGTTGATCGTCCATTTCGTAACGTGGCCGTTGATGTTCGTTTCGACGGTGTCGCCCTTCTTGTGGTCGAGCAGCGCCTGCGCGAGGGGGGTCTGGTACGAGAAGATGTTCTTCTGCGTGTCGCTGTCCCATGCGCCGAGAATCGTGGCCGTGAGCTTTTCGCCCCTGTTCGTCGATAGTTCGACGACCGAGCCGATGCCGACCTTGTCGTTCGTGGCGGAATTGAAGTCGATGACGTCTGCGCTCGAAATGTCGCGTTCGAGCTGTCCCCTGCGGGCGCTGAGAAGCTCGTCGTGCTCGCGGGCCATCTTGTATTCGGCGTTTTCGCGCAAGTCGCCCAGTTCGCGTGCGGCCTCGATAGCGGCCTTGCTCGCGGGAAGCTGGTTCTTGATAAGGTCTTCGAGTTCCTCGCGGCGCGCCTGGATGCTCCAGGAGGAGACGAGAAGGCGCTGGTCCTGCGTGTCCGACTTCGTCGCGACAAGCGACTGAATGTTCGGAAATATCTTGATGAAGCGTGCAAGAATGGACTTCTTTGTGAGGTCCTCAAAGCCCTGGTTGAGCATGAGGGTCTGGGCGAGGTCGCGCGCGGTTTCCGCAGTCGACTTCTTGAGCATGTCCTTAACGAGCTTTTTGTCTTCGCTGAGTTCGTCGGCGAGCGGTATGCGCGCCGTGGTGACGATGGTTTCGCGCTGTAGGGCCTCGTCGTCGATTGCCGCGAGCATTGCGCTGAGAAGGTCGACGCCGATGAGGTCCTGAAGGATGTCGGAATACTTCGATTCGTTGCGGTTCTTTACTATCCACAAAATGACGGGGCCGCGGAGAGTCTGCTCTTCAAGCCACCTTTTGAAGCAGTCCTTGATAAGGGTTCTTGACGGGCCCTTGCCGTCGTCCGGAATTTCCGTGCCCTTGACGAAGTGCGATTCGCGGGAGACGTCCCAGCTGAGCAGGAAGTCCACGCATTCCTTTGTGAAGCGGCCTTCGCTGTTCTTGAGCAGGTCGATTATCCTGTCGCGCCAGTCTTCCTGGAAAATGCGCGTCAGAAGGTCGAGGAAGCGTTCATAGTAGGACGAGGGAAGGTGCTTGGCCAGATTGTTGAGGCCGTCCTTCGGGTCGTGATCTACCGCAGCAAGGATGATGTCCTTGCTTCGCGGTGTGATTTCTTCAACCTGCCATTCTTCGCCGGGATAGAGGTAGCGCACAAGGTTGTTGCGTACCCATATGCCGTGGAGGCGGTCGGAATCGTTCAAAGAGCGCGCGTTTTTGATGGCTTCGGTGAGTTCGTCCTTGATTTTGGGAAGGTCGGACTTGATTTCTTCGAGGCTGTCGGGCGCGGTCGCCGTCTTGTAAAGTTTTTCAGCAAGAAGTATCTTTTTCTTGGGTTCCCTGTTGAGGAAGTATTCGCGCAAGACTTCCTGCTCGGGCTTCATGGCCTCTTCTTCGGCGCGCAAAACATAGGATTCGGTCTTTGTCTTGGGGCAGGCAACGAGTGGGTTGCGGAAAAGCTCTTCCTTGGCCTTGTTCCACCATGCGCGGTAGAGTTTTTCGGCCGCCTTGTTCTTCTTTTCAAAATCCTTCTCGTTAAGGTTCTCAACGTTAAGCATCTTGTAGCCGAAGAGCTGCTTGAAAATGTTTTCGAGCTCTATGGAGCTCGCTGTGCCGTCGGCCTTGGATTTCAAGTATTCCACGACGAACTCGCCGGGCTGTTCCTTCATCTGTTTTTCCAGATTTGCAAGGTCCGTGCGGTAGCGCACCAGAAGGCTGTCGTCGGAAAGTATTTCAAGTTTGTCCACGCAGAACGCGGGATCCATCTTGTGTTCGGGCTTGCCTTCAAAGTCTATGACAAGCTTGTTCGCGGCGCTTTCATAAGAGCGAATGCGGCCGAAACCCCAGCTTCCGTGAAGACAATACGCGCCGTCTTTCATGGCTTCGAGCTTTTCGCGCTTCGTGCGCAGCTTCGGGTTTTTTTTGATAATTAGGTCTATTGATTCCGAATCCATATCTTTTCTTCTTGAATTTTACCTTCCCAAAATTATATCCGACATCAACCATAACACATGAACAAGGAATCACCAAAATCCACGTACCACGACATCGTCGTAAAAATGCTGGAAGAATACGACACAAATCCCGCCAAGGCTGACGAGATTATGTCTGAACAATTCATATTTACCGATAAAAACAGAACATTTCGAAGGGTTTGTCAATTTATCTTTTTGACTGTTTTGCGCAACAAACTGCTTATTGACCACATTCTAAGGCCAATGTCCGCCAAAAAACCCTCCGCAAAGCTCAACGCCATACTGTGCGCCGCATGCGCGGAAGTAATTGAAAACAAAGAAGATAAGCATCCTAAAATAGTCCACGACTGGGTAAATTACGCCAAAAAATCATGCTCCGTGGGCGAATCAAGATTCGTAAACGCATTGCTTAGAAAATTTTACGTCGAAAAGGACAAATTTGCGAAAAATCTTAAAACAGACGACGATCTCGCCGCGTTTTACAGCCACCCCGCATGGATAGTAAAAAAATGGATCTCGCAGTTCGGACGCGAAAAAACCATCGAAATATTGAAAAACAACCAGCTTCCGTCGGACGTTTTTTTCAGGGTTTCCCCAACAGCAGAGGCCAAGGATATTTTAAAAAATTACGAACAGTTTTTCGCGCCGACCGAATTTCAAAATTTTTACAAACTAAAAACCGGCCATTGGAGCGACGTTTCACATCTTCTCGAAACCCCTTGGTTTTACATTCAAGACCCTTCAACATTTGAAGGCCCGAAAATGCTATCTCCCACGCCCGGCCAGAAAATTCTGGATTTGTGCGCCTCCCCCGGAGGAAAATCCCGCGCAATAGCCGACATCGTCCTCGAAAATCCAAATGCGCCGCAATCGGAAACAATTCTCGTTTCGGTCGATACGGGCCGCCGAATGAAAAACCTCAAAGACAACCTGTCGAAGCTAAAATCCATAAAAAGCTTTCCCATAGAATGCGACCTCCTCAAGGAAGACCTCTCAGAAAAGCTTAAAACGTCCGAATTACCCCTCGAATACGACTGCGCATACCTCGATGCCCCATGTTCCAACACGGGCGTTCTAAGGCGCCGCCCGGACGCCCGTTACCGCATAACCGAAAGCGACATTTTTGAATGTGCAAAAATTCAGTCCGAAATGCTTTCTATTGCCGCCAAGCACATAAAGCCCGGCGGAAGACTTTTATATTCCACCTGTTCCATTGAAGATGAAGAGGACAAGCTCAATGCCGAAGCCTTTCTAAAGAATCATCCAAACTTCAAACTCATTGACGGCAAAACTTTGATTCCCTCAACCGACAACGACGGCGCAGGAACTTACCTCTTTGAAAGAACCAAATAATAATTTCTTATTTAAAGATTTAAATCACTCATATTCTTATAAGCTGCAAACAAGTACAACAACTCCGCAACTTGCTATCAATAACGATATTATTATTGCCTACTCTTGTGAAAAACAAACTGCCAAATTGCACACAATTCAAAGTTACCAACATCTTGCCATTTTGTTAGGACATTGTCACAAAACAATTAGCATGTTGTTACAATGTTATTAACAGTGCGTTATAATTACTGTTTTTTGCGTGGAAAATCGTTATGGAAGGCGGCGTTTGCCGCGTTGCCTTTTTATAAAGCGGGGCTCATAGCCGCCCCGCACCCCGCCTAGGAAGCGCAGCTTCCATTCCTGATGCTATCGCATCGCTATGGTGTTGGGTTGTTCCCCTGCCTGCCATCCTATGGTCTGGTGTGGTTTTAAACACGAACACTGTTTGTATCTAGGGTTTGTCTAATAGAGCGCGCCCGAGGGCGCGCAGTGTATTTAAATATGAGTTAATATGAGTTCGATGTAACACGGTTGCGAAGCTTACGAATACAAAAAGCACAGTGTAAACCGAAAGTATTCACTTTAGCGGCATCGCGCTTACACACTGGAACCATAAGCGCGATAGCGATTATGAAGAGAGAGAAAGGTTTATTCGTAAAAATGGCCTACGGGCATTTTTAGGGCATGTCCGCGCATCAGCGGGCTTGCCCGGCGTATAAACCTTTCTAATGAGACTCGGCTTGTTCGTTATTACATTCAGTCCGCACACTCGGATATCCGCTAATCAGCCATTGCGCTACGCGCAAGGCGGAAGATTCAGAACAATCAAGGTCACTATGCCCCGGCGCAGCTTGCGCCTAGGCGGGTGCGGGGCGGCTATGAGCCCCGCTTTTTAGAGCAAAAAAAAGGCGCAAAACTGCGCCTTTTTTTATCACTAAAGAATCTTTTGTTTTTTGGCAGATTCTATGATGGAGTCGGTTATTTGTTGTGTGCCGAGGTTGAATTGTTCCCTGAGGCATGCGACGTTGGTTCCGTGGGGGATGAACTTGTCTGGCCAGCCGATGATTTTGAGGGCGCAGGATTTGTTGTTGTCGATAAGTTCTTCGGCGACGGCGGTACCGAATCCGCCGCTTTTGACGTGGTCTTCGATTGTTACGATAAGTTTGTTTTCGTCGGCGTGCTTGAGAAGGAGACTGCTGTCGAGGGGTTTGACGAAGCGGGCGTTTACGACGCCGACTTTTATGCCGTGCGCTTTTTCGATGATTTCCGCGGCGGCCTTGGCTTCTTTTACCATGTTGCCGAGAGCCCAGATGGTTATTTTGCCGTCGGATTCGGAAAGAACCTGGGCTTTTCCGATTTCAAGCTCTTCAGGCTGGTCTTTGATTTTAACGCCTTCGCCCTTGCCGCGGGGGTAACGGATGAAGCAGGGCTTGCCGCTCCTGATGGAAGTCCAGAGCATGTCGGCGAGCTCGTCCTCGTTGGAGGGCTGCATGATTACCGCATTGGGGAGGGGGCGCAGGAAAGAAATGTCGAAAACGCCGTGGTGGGTTGCGCCGTCGTTGGGGCTTAGACCTGCGCGGTCGAGGCAGAAAGTCACGGGGAGCTTCTGCAGGCAGACATCGTGCATGGCGCAGTCGTAGGCTCGCTGCATGAAGGTGGAGTACATGGCGACCACGGGGGTCATGCCGTTGCATGCCATGCCGGCGGCGAAAATGGCGGCGTGTTCTTCGGCTATGCCGACGTCGAAGAACTGCGCGGGGAGCTCTTTTTTGATGAATGAAAGGCCGGTGCCAGAGGCCATTGCGGCGGTGATGCCGACGATTTTTTTGTCGTCTTTTGCAAATTTGAGGAGGGCCTTGCCCATGACGTCCTGGTAGTTCGGAACGGAGCTGTCGCCGTTGCTGATGGACTCGCCGGTAATAATGTTGTATGGGGTTGCGCCGTGGAATTTTTCTGGGTTGCGCACGGCGGCATCGAGCCCTTTGCCTTTTTTGGTAAGGATATGCAGAAGGACGGGGAAAGTGGCTTTCTTGCAGTATTCGAGGTATTTTTCGAGAAGCGGTATGTCGTGGCCGTCGATGGGGCCGAGATAGTACATGCCAAAGTATTCGAAGAAAGAGGAGGGAAGTATGAAGCTCTTCGTGTTGTGGGCAACCCTGTCGGCTAGCTTAGCAATTGTTTCGCCCAGCGGGATGTTCTTCAGGAAGGCGTCCATGTCGGAATAGAGCCTGTTGTATGTGGGGTTCGTTATGACCTCGTTGAGGTACTTGGCGATGGCGCCCACATTCCTTGCGATTGACATCTCGTTGTCGTTGAGCACCACGATCATTTTTTTCGTGGTCTGGCCGATGTTGTTGAAGGCTTCGAAAGTCACGCCGTTGGTGAGGGCTGCGTCGCCGAGGACGGCTACCACGCTCTCGCTGCCGCCCATCCTGTCGCGCGCTGCGGCGAGGCCTAGGGCGGCCGAGGCGGCTGTTCCGGCGTGGCCCGCGCCGAAGGCGTCGTGGCAGCTTTCGCCGCGGTTGCAGAAGCCGCTTATGCCGCCGGTCTGGCGCAGGTTTCTGAAATTCTCGTTGTTGCGCCCCGTGAGCAGCTTGTGCGTGTAGCACTGGTGCGAAACGTCGAAAAGTATCTTGTCTTTTGGCGTTTCGAACACGCGGTGCAGGGCTATGCTAAGTTCCACGAGGCCCAGATTTGGGCTGACATGGCCGCCTTTTTGCGACGTTACGTCTATTATCTCGTTTCTGATTTCGCGCGCCAGTTCGGGCAGTTCGGAGGCGTCGAGCTTTTTAACGTCCTGCGGGTTTTGTATCTTGCTTAATATAGACATATCTTGCGTAAAATGGTGTTATTCGCTTTCGAGGGCGAATTCCTCTTCCGAGCCGTCCTGCGAAAGTTTTTTGACTTTCATTTCGGCGGCGTCGAGCTTGGCGCGGCAGTTTTCGAGGCTTTTTTTGGCGGTCTCGTACTTTTTGACCATCTCCTCCAGGGGGATTTGCGAATTCTCGAGCTCGTCGAGGATTTCCTCGAGTTCGCGCAGAGATTCTTCAAAAGACTTGGAGGTTTCGCTTTTCAACTTTGCACCCATTCTCAACCGTTTTATATTAAAGCGGTGCATTGCCAAGCATAAAAATATCGTGAAAAAGTTGTAAAAATTTCGCACAAAAACGCCCCAAAGATGTCAACGCCTATGCAAAGTGTTTAAGAAAGGGCGCAAATGCGGCGCAAAAACTATTTTTGTGCTCGACATTTTTTTTTAAATGTGCACTTTAAGATTATACGGGGTTAATACGCAAAAAGAACACATAACGCGGCGCATGTGGCGGCGCAATCTTTTTTTACAGAATTTTTCGAAGAGAAACGTACAACCATGGCAATCAAAAAACTAACATCAAAAGTTCAGATAAAGCCCTCCTACGCTTACCTGATTGAAAAGAAGCGCGACGGCAACGAGTTCACCGAAGACGAGGTCCGCAACATTGTAGACTCTATTCTGGACGACGAAATGCCCGACTACCAGATGGCGGCGCTCATAATGGCCATATTCTTCAAGGACATGGTTGCGCAGGAAACGGCGGTTTTCGCGGACGAAATGATTCTTACCGGCGAAACGCTCGACCTTTCCCACATTACGCGCCCCAAGGTTGCCAAATACTCCACCGGCGGCGTGGGCGACAAAACAACCATGATCCTTTCCGCGGTCGGCGCGGCGTGCGGCGTCGTGGTTCCCGGCATGTCGAGCCCCGACGAAGACTTCGTCGTTACGGTGCACAACAAGCTTTCATCCATACCCGGCTTCAAAAACAGGCTCTCGCTTGCCGAATTTCAGAAGCAGCTTTCCACGGTCGGCTGCGCGGTATGCGAGCACGACGACAAAATTTCGCCCGCTGACGCCAAGATTTTCAAAATGCGCCAGATGACGGCGACAATCCCCAGCCTTCCGCTGATAACCTCGAGCGTTCTCAGCAAGAAGTTCGCTGTGGGCGCCGACGGCCTCGTGGTTGACGTCAAGTGGGGCAACGGCTCGTACCTGCGCGACATCGAGCAGGCCAAGCAGCTCGCCCGAACAATCACCCGCGTGGCGAGAGTGATGAAGCACCGCTGCGTGGCGCTTGTAACCGACATCAACCAGCCGCTGGGCAACTGCGTCGGCATGGGCCTCGAAGTGCTCGAAGCGCTCGACTTCCTGCGCGGCAACGGCACGGAAGACATGAAGGAGCTCGTTCTCAAGCTTGGCATGGAAATTCTGCGCCTCGCGGGCGTAGCGGGCTCGACCCTCTCGGCCAAGCAGTCTGTCGAACGCGTCATTGAAGACGGTTCGGCATACAAGAAATTCCTCGAAATGATAAAGGCGCAGGGCGGCGCGGCCCCGTGGCTCGAAGATCCGGCCAAGTACCCGATGCCCAAGCATTCGAGAAAGCTTCCCGCCCCCAAGCGCGGCTACGTGCACTATATCAACGCCGGCCAGATAGCGCGCGGCGTGCAGATACTTTCAACCACCAAGTCGGGCAAGACCGACCCCTATGTGGGCGTCACCGAAGTCAAGAAGGTGGGAACGCAGGTCAAACAGGGCGAACCCCTTCTGATGATACACTACAACGACGAGACGAACCTCGACGCGGCCATAGACTACTTCCGCAACGCATACCGCCTTGCGCCGCGCCGCCCCACGCCCCCCCCGATTGTCGTCGAGAGGGTCGCGTAAACAGGACAAACAAATACTATTTAAGAGACTGCCGACAGGCGGTCTCTTTTTTATGCGGCTGTTTCAAGTATATATAGAATGGCGCGTATGCGCCATGATGGTTTGAAAAGCGGGGCTCATGGCCGCCCCGCTCCCCGCCTAGGAAGCGTAGCTTCCATTCCTGATGCTTCGCATCGCTATGGATGTGTGTTGTTCCCCTGCCTGCCATCCTATGGTCTGGTGTGGTTTTGCCGCAATTAGAAGCATTGCCGTTCCTCGTTCGCGCAAAGCGCTCCTCGGAACTTCGGCAACCCTCCAGGCTAAAGTGCTTCAAATTGCGGCAAAAACAAACAGGGCATCGTTTTAAACACGAACACTCTTTGTACCTAGGGTTTGATTATTACAGCGCGCCCTCGGGCGCGCGGTGACTTTAAATATAAGCCAATACAAGTTCGATAGAATACGGTTGCGAAAGCCAACGAAAACAAAGAGCACAGTGTAAACCGAAAGTATTCCCTTTAGCGGCATCGCGCTTACACACTGCAACCATAAGCGCGACAGCGATTATGAAGAGAGAGAAAGGTTTATTCGTAAAAATGCCCTACGGGCATTTTTAGGGCATGTCCGCGCATCAGCGGGCTTGCCCGGCGTATAAACCTTTCTTACGAGACTTCGCTTGTTCGTCATTACATTCAGTTATGCACTCGTCATCTATCCGCAAATCAGCCATTGCGAATGCAATGCGGAAGATTCAGCAACAACCAATGTCACTATGCCACGGCGCAGCTTGCGCCTAGGCGGGTACGGGGCGGCTATGAGCCCCGCTTTTTAAATAAACGGTTAAAAGTCGGCTATTTTTAAGTAGGTTGGTGGATTGTGTGTGTTGGGCATTCATTTCGTTTGACATTTTGCTGTCGTTGGGGATCTCGCGAATTAAAATCTCCAGTGCATAAAAGCTAAAGGAGTTAGACAAGCGGCTTA
>CALXSL010000053.1 GCA_944391135.1 uncultured Opitutales bacterium | reverse complement strand
GGCGCATCAACATGACACTATTCTTTTCCAATGCAAGGTTTTTTTTCAACTTTTTTTTTAAACTTTACCCACACCCCTCAAAACACACTGTTTATAGGGATTTCAAGGGACGCAAAGAATTTGCGCAGGCCGTTTTTTTTGACGGTTTTTAGCTTATCGTAACGCTTTTAGCCTTCTTAAATCTTTTTTTCGATTTTTTACCGGCCTTAAAAGACTAGACGAAACAAAGCTTCAACATTGCAATGCCCTGCACTATCGGCCGCATTTGTCCGAGCTTAAAGATTTTTTTCATTTGATAGCGCTGAAGCGCACAATAAACTTATGCCATATAAAAAAGCTTATAACGTTTGCTTGCGCCGCTCTGGCGATACAAGCAGGTATGGCTGGAGCCTTTAGTTCCGCTCTGTTTGCAGATGAAAAATCCGCCCCATGGGAGGTTCCAGAAACGCCCGAGCACAAAATAAAATCAGAATTCTTTTTGCACTTGAAAGATTTGATACTGACAGAAAGCGACATCGAAAAAGTCGAAAAAATTATTTCGGAGTAATCGCTGAAATCCCTATGGCAAAAGGAAGTGGACGAAAAGATTCCGGGAGCACAGCCACAGGCCGATCAACTGGAGGTTTGCGACATATCGCACGACCAATACAGGATGTGGCTTATAAAATTTCCAACGCCCCACATCGGAGCCTTTTTGACCTCGCATGCAATTGCAAGTTTTGACGGCGTAAACCTGCACCACTTCACTTTGGACAAAGACCTCGTATGCTATGGGATGATGAAAGAAGTCGAAGACGGTTTTGTCCTCGAATGGACCAAAAATTCGCGCCCGGAACGCGGCCGCATATCCAATAAAAAAGGCCCGCACATGGAAATAATCAAAGACGAAACCGCCAGAAAATATTTTACAAATCTCGTAAAAAGGGTTTTGGCCAAAAGCAAAACGGCAGAGTCATTTCCGTCTAGAATTCAATACGAGCTTGAAATACAGTACGACAAAAAATACTTATAGGCAAATTTAAGGAATACCTTACCGACTCATTCTGCTTTCACACACGCTACAAAACATTCGGCCTTCATGGAAACTAGGAGTTTTTCCAACCTGCCGACGTTTGCCTCAAGGGTGTTTGCTAAACTTTCTTTTTGCTTCAAGCGCTCATTCATATCGGAAGTGTCGCCCGAACGACTCGAAGACGAATATGTTTTTTTGATCTCCTCAATTTCCAGGCGTATTTTTGCAAGAAGGCCTTTATGCGATTCCAACGCATCCGCAGCGCTCTGCCTTTTCACCTCAAAAACAAACTTCGAAAATTCTTCTATAAAAAGGCCTGTTATTTTTGACGACAGCGCCTTGTCGGGATTTCTGAAACCTATCGTCATTTCATTCCCGTCCGCTTCGGCAATTAGGTTTTTTGCAATCAATTCCTCCGATTTTTTCTTGCTTAAAAAACTTCCGCCAAAAAGTTTTTCAATATCGTCCCCGCCCAATTTGTCCTTCACCTTTTTGATTATAAAGTCGCTTTTCAACACCTTCAGCAATACATCCATGCCGTCCCTGCGGGCAAGCATGTGCTCCGATAGCGAAGTTGCGGGCGGCACGGGAATAATGTCGTCCGAATTTTCGATATTTTTAAAATCCGACACGCGGATTTTTACGCAGTCGATATCGGCCTGCGGTGAACATGCCGATATTGCGGCGGCAAAGGCGCAAAGCGCCGCCGCGAGAAGATAAACGCAACTTTTCATATGGAGATCCAGCCTGTCGGCAATAGCATAACGGTTAAGCGTTATGACTTTCCATCAATTCTCTTGTTCCAAAATTTTCGACCACATGGCGGCCGCATGCCGCGCAAAAAAAAAGGCCGCCCAATATATTGGGCGGCCTTTTAACAAAAACCGGCAATTACTTTTCTTCGCCCTTGTCCTCGAGCTGTTCCTGCTCTTCCACGATTTCGGGAGTGGTATAGTAGCTCTGGTAGCTCTTGTCGTAGTAGTTCATGCTGTACGCCGAAGCGGACGACTGGTTGACCATGTTCATGACCGCGCCGAGCACAGGAACATTCGACTCCATCATGCGGCGCACAAAGCCCTTGATGGTCTTGCGCTTCACGGAGTTGAACTTGACTACATATATAACGCCGTCGACGTTAGGCAGGAGCGAAATTGCGTCGCTGACCGCGCCGATTGGCGGGGAGTCGATAATGATGCGGTCGTACTCGCCCCTGAACTTCTGGATCATCTCGATGAACCTTTCGCTGTTGAGCGCCTGGGTCGGGTTGTCGGAGCGCCTTTCGCAGGGCAGAACGTCGAGGTTCGGGAAGAAATCCCTGATAATGGCCGAATCCAAATCCTTGCCCTCTTCTATATAGCCGATAAGGCCGGTCTTGGCTTCGATACCGAGAGTTTTCGCCATGACTGGCAGGCGCAAGTCGGCGTCGATTATAATGGTCTTTTCGCCGTGGAGAGCGGCCGTAAACGCGAGGTTGGTAACGACGAAAGATTTGCCTTCCGATGGCGTCGTGCTGGTGAAAAGTATGACCTTCGCGTTCTTGCCGAGCGCGTTGACCTTCAAAGTTGAATGCAATGCGCGGAACGCCTCGGTCGTGGCCCTGTCGGCGTTAGACGCCGCGATCTGGGCCTTTTCAAAAGAATTCAGGCGCTTGATGCGCGGCATCACGCCAAGAAGGGGCAAGCCGATAACGGCCTCTATGTCGTAGGCGCTCTTGGCCCTGTCGTCGAGGAACGCCACCATGAACGCAACTCCAAAGCCGCCAAGCAGGCCGAGGAAAAGGCCGCCGATAACATAAAGGGGTATGTTCGGGCTTGAAGGCCTCTGGGCTTTGCCAGCCTTGTCGACGATGACGGCGCCCTCGTTGATGAGGTTTATCTGCGCCGTGCGAATGTTCATCGCAGCGATAAACGAGGCGTGCAGACTTTCGGCAACCTGGCGTTCCCTCTCTAGGGATCTGTACTGGATGGCCTTCCTTCCGAGCACAAGAATAGATTCCTGCTTTTCGGCAAGGCGCTTCTGCGACTGCTCGTAATTCGTACGGGCCGTCTCGTACGAAGCTTCCATCTTTTGGTATGCCGAGTCTATGGCCATTTCAAGCTCCTTATCATACTGGTCGAGCGTCTTGCGCGCCTGTATCATGTTGGGATGCTTTTCTTTGTAGCGCTTTTCCAGCGTTGCAATGTAAATCTGCTGCGTAGACTTGTCCATAAGCAGCTTGCTTATTTGGGGCTGCTCTGCGATGAAAATAAGGTCGGTAAGGGGACGGCCCTCCTTTTTGTATTCCTGAATCTGGTTCCACTGGGTCGAGATCGCGTCGAGCGTCCTCTTGTCCGTGGTCAGGATTGTGTTCAGGTCGCGCATCTCGCTGCGGTCGACGTCGTCCTTTTCGTCAACACTGAACGCGCCGTTCTTTTCGCGGTACTCGACAAGCTTCTGGTCTATTTCCTTGACCTTCGCCTCCTGCTGCGCGACCTTCGTGCGCAGCTCGTCGATGCTGTCCATCATCTTTTTGACGCGCAACTGGTGGGTGTAGGAAATATATTCGCCCGCGAAAAGGTTCGCAATGTCGGCCGCAACCTGCGCGTCAGGGTGCGTATATATCACGCGAATGATGAGCGACATTCTTTCCGGAATAACCGTGCGGTTTTCGGCCAGAATTTCAAACTCGGTTTTGGCGGGGCCCCATGTGAACATATCCTGATACGGCGCCATAAAGCGCTTGACGTCTTCTTCCTTCATTCTCGAGCGGACGGCCTTGATGATTTCATTGCTCTCGAGAATTTTTACCTGCGTGTTGAAGTCTTCGACGTTGACAACGCGCGTATTCATACTTTGCGTCGCAGAACCGGGGCCTTCAATGGTCGCGTCGGAATCTCGTAGAACCTGGACCGTCGCGGCGGAAGTGTATACCGGCGTGATTCGGAAAGTATACAGCAAAACGCCCGCGAAAATGACGAAAAACGTGATGATTATATACCAGATTCTCTCCCACAATATGCGGGCATAGTCCTTGAAAGTCCTGTTGGGCACGCCGCCGCCCGCAGGGCTTCCGTAGCCGCCCTGGGCCCCGTAGCCGCCGCCGTAGCCGTAACCGCCGTAGCCGCCGCCATAACCGTAGCCGCCATAGGAACCATAAGAGCCGTAACCGCCGCCGTAGCCGCCGCCGTAGCCGCCGCCATAACCGTAGCCTGACACAACCTTCTTTTTTACGATTTTTTTCGGCGTCTTGGGCGCCTGCTCCGGAACCTGATTGTTTTCGGGATTTTCCATGTTGAAATTACTTTATTATATAAGGGTAAAAAGGTGAGAAAATTAGAATATCGCCTCGGGAACGTCGACAGTGTCGCCGTCGTACAGGTTGAAGTCGTGGGTGTTCTTGTCGTTCAGGATCGCGCGCAAATCGACGTCGAAGGTCTTCGACGTCCCGTCGGCGAGCTTGCGTTTGACGGTGATTGAACGGGTGTTGGCGAGGCGCGTTGTGCCGCCGGCGGCGGCGATGGCGTTGGAAAGCGTCATGGTTTCCTCGCCCGGAATTATGACGGGGCCGGGCCTGTTTACCTGTCCCGTGACATACACGCGCTGCTCGGCGTACTGCATTATGTAAATGGTGACATCGGCATTCACAAGGTAGTCTTTTTCATAGAGTTCCTTGATCTTCTGCTGGGCTTCCTGCAGGGTAAGGCCGCCCACCTTGACGGCATTGAGAAGCGGCAGTATCACCACTCCGTTGTTTCCGATCTTGTAAACGGTGGTCATGTCGGGTTCCTGGAAAACCCTGACCTCCAAAGTGTCGAGCGGGCGAAGCTTATAACCGGAATCCTGGGCATGCAGCTGCACGCAGGTAAATGCGTACACAAGCCCGAGCAATAGTGTCGGCAGTCTGAAAAATTTAATCATATGCGTAAGATGAATAGTAAGAATAAACCCCTTTTCAACATTATTTTTTTAAAGAGGCCAGATTTGGTAAAAGTATCGGACGATAAAACATTTTCAAAAGGCCAAAAAAACATTGAAATAGTCGGCCGCATATATAAAGCTCGGACGATATTTTAATAATCATGAACATGAACAACGAAACACTGCAAAAAGCCGCAAACGAGGCCAGGGGCCTGGCAATTGACGCCGTAGAGGCGCGCGCGTCGGGACACCTCGGGCTTCCCCTCGGCTGCGCCGAAATAGGAGCCGTACTCTTCGGGGAAATCCTGAAATTCGACCCGAAGAAACCCGAGTGGCTCAACAGGGACAGATTCATACTCAGCGCGGGCCACGGCAGCATGTTTCTGTATTCATGGCTGCACATTTCCGGCTACGACCTGTCCATTGAAGACATCAAGAGCTTCAGGATGAAGGGCTCCAAGACGCCCGGGCACCCGGAATTCGGTGAAACCCCCGGCGTGGAAGTCACCAGCGGCCCCCTCGGCCAGGGCATCGGCAACGCGGTCGGCATGGCCGTTTCCGAAAAGATGGCCGCCGCGCGCTTCAATTCGGCCGACATGAAGGTTTTCGACCACAAAGTCTGGGCCCTATGCGGCGACGGGTGCATGCAGGAGGGCGTTTCCGCCGAGGCCGCCGCGTTCGCGGGCAGGCACAAGCTCGACAATCTCATACTCCTTTACGACTCGAACGACGTAACCCTCGACGCCTGCGCCGAAAAGACCTCCGCCGAGAACACCGCAATGCGCTACGAGGCCTACGGCTGGGAAGTTACCACGCTCAAGAACGGCCACGACATCGAAGAAATCCGCAGGGCGCTCACGGCGGCCCGCGACTCTAAGAGCGGCAAGCCAAGGCTCGTCATCTGCAAGACGATAATCGCCAAGGGAATACCGGAAGTGGCCGACTCCGCCAAGGGACACGGCGAGGGCGGCGCGAAATTCGCGGCGGCGGCGAGAAAAAATCTCGGCCTGCCGGAACAGAAGTTCTTTGTAAGCAACGAAACGTACAAGGCCTTCGCCGAAGCCGCGAAAGAGCGCGAAAAGGCGAGCGCGGCGTGGTCGGAAGGCTTTGTTGCGTGGCAGAAAACAAATCCCGACAAGGCTGCGGAGCTCGACTCGTGCATAAACCGCAAGGCGGCGGCCTGCCCCCGCGAGCTGCTCAAGCTGATTCCCGAATTCCCGCAGACCGACAAGAGCGCGACCCGCTCTTCCAGCGGCGCGATAATGAACGTTCTCGCCAAAAAGCTGCCTTTCATGATTACGGGATCTGCGGACCTGTTCGGCTCCACAAAGAACTACCTCAAGGACATGGGAGACTTTGACGTCGACACCCCGGCGGGCCGCAACATATGGTACGGCGTGCGCGAGCACGGCATGGGCGCAATTTCCAACGGCATAGCATATTACGGCGTTTTCGAGCCCTCATGCGCGGGCTTCCTCACATTCGCGGGCTACATGCTCGGCTCCGTCAGGGTTTCGGCCCTCGCGCGCCTGAACATGCAGTACGTCTTCACACACGACTCGGTCGGCGTCGGCTTCGACGGCCCCACGCACCAGCCGGTGGAAATGGTCTCCATCCTCAGGTGCATACCGCGCCTCGACGTTGTCCGCCCGGCGGATTCCGAAGAATGCGCTGCGGCGTGGGCAATGGCCCTGACGCGCAAGGACGGCCCCACGGCGCTGGCCCTGTCGCGCCAAGACCTGCCGATTCTCAATTCCATACCGGTTTCCGTTCGCCGCGAAGGCACGCTCAAGGGCGCATACATCGCAAAAAAAGAAACCGAAAAGCTCGAAAAAATCATAATCGCCACGGGTTCGGAACTCCAGCTCGCCCTGAAAGCAGGCGAGAAGGAACCCGCCACGCGCGTGGTTTCAATGCCCTGCATGGAAGCTTTCGAGCGCCAGAGCGCCGAGTATAAAGAGGAAGTCCTCCCCGAATGCTGCAAAAACCGCATCGCCATAGAGGCGGGCATAACAGGCCTGTGGTACAAATACGCCGACAGGGTCGTGGGCACGGACGATTTCGGTTTTTCGGCCGACACCCCTGAACTTTTCGAGGCTTTCGGCATAAACGAGGAATCGGTGCTGGGCTAAAAAACAGGATTTAACGAAGGCCGCGCCATATGCGCGGCCTTTTTTTGTTTATTTTCCTCAAAAAAGGTCCTCAAAAAAAAAAAAAAAACTTGATTTATAACGGAATTTTTGCATTGTTTTATGAAAATAGAATAACTGTAGCCTCATATGGAAAAAAACCAGTTATATAATTTTGAATACAAACCTACAAAACACATAATCAATATCATGAAAAAAGCACTAATAGGTCTACTCGTTGCAGGCGCGGCCATTGCCGCCAACGCACAGGATAAAGCGCTCCTCGAGACTCTCGTCAAGAAGGGCATGCTCACACAGCAGGAAGCGGCCCAGATCGCGAAGGAATCCGTAACTGTGAGCCCCTCGACGGCCAGCACGAAGTCCATCAAGATTTTCGGCGGCGCCCAGGGATGGTACACATGGGCTCAGGATACCGTCAAGGCAGGCAACAACCCCAACCCCTCGCAGACGAGCGGTTTTACGCTCCGCTATGTGAAGCTCGGCATTGAAGCCGACGTGGGCGGCGGCTGGAGCGCGGAAGTCGTTACAGACTTCGGCACCGAAGGCGCATCCCGCAACTATCTCGACAAGGTCGTAGCCTCCAAGAGGATCGACGTCGACTACATCAACGGCACGTTGCAGCTCGGCCTTCGCAAGGCCAATATGGGCTATGAACAGACCATGAACGACTTCGGCCAGCTCGCAATCGAACGCTCGATAGCGACAAACTTCTTCACCCGCGGCGTTATCACCGACAACGGCGAATGGACAAAGAACTTCGGCAGCCGCACCGTCGGCGTGTTCTGGGACGGCGAAATCTCCCAGGTTGAAGGCATGTACTACAGCGTGGCGGTAACTTCGGGCCTCTCCGAAGCGACCAACGATTTCCTCTCGAGCGCCCAGAACAGCAGCTCGCTGAGCTTCTATGCGGCAATGGGCTACAAGAACGTTGCTGAAATGAACGGCGAAACAATCGCCTACGACTTCGGCCTCAACTTCGGCTATGCCCCCCAGGGCATGACCGGCGACCTCACCACGCAAAAAGGCAGCGTATGGGGCATCAACCCCTATGCAACCGTTTCGTGGAGGGGCCTGACAACCATCGCGGAATTCTTCCTCCAGCAGGCTGAAGACTACACCCCCGGCGCCAACGGCGTTGGCCGCACGCCCATGGGCGGCAACCTCACAGTTGCCTACAAGATGGACATCGGCGAATGGGGCGCAATCGAGCCCGTTGCACGCGCGTCCTACATCTCGGCCAACGGCATGCCTGTCAGGTCTGAATTCGCCCCCGACCTCTATTATAACCAGGCTCTTACCGGCTACCTCGGCGTAAACTGGTATGCAACCTCCTCGGTTAAGACGTCCCTCGGCTACGAATTCGGCTACTTCGACCAGACTGCCGGCTCCACCGGCGAATCCGGCGTGGCGCGCATGTACAGCAACAGCGTACGCGCGCAGGTGCAGGTTCTGTTCTAATCGGACGACAAGCTTAAAGAAAAGCCGCAGGAAAATTCCTGCGGTTTTTTTTGCGTAAAAGCGAAATCCGAAAATACGGCGCAGGTAAGACGCGCGGCTCATTGCCAAACAAAAAAAAGAGGATAGCGATTACATCGCTATCCTTTTCCGCGAAGCAAGCAAAGCGTCCTCCGAAAGCATTTGCCAAATTGCGCCAGACACCATAGAGCAGACACCTAAGCCTTTTCCAGAAACTCCCTCAGCACGACTGCATGGTTTATAGAGGCATCTTTCGCGCCATAAACCAAAGTTATAACGGGGTGCTTTTTCATAAGCGCCTTGAAATTTTCCACGGCGGCCGTGTTCTTTTTCAGCTCTGCCACATATTTTCTTTTGAATTCGGCAAAATTTTCGGCCTTGTGCCCGAACCATTCGCGCAACTCAGGAGACGGGGCGATGTCCTTGTCCCACAAGTCCAAATCGGCCTCAACCTTTGAAACGCCTCGCGGCCAAAGCCTGTCGACCAGAACCCTGAATCCGTCGGCATTCTCCGCCTCGGCGTATGCGCGCTTCAAAAGGATCTTCATTTCAGGTAATAGTGCGTTATAACGTTCAGCGAGTCGTCGAGCTCGTACACCTGCGGAATGCCCGTGGGAATTTCCAGCCCTATAATGTCGGCGTCGGAAATTTTTTCCAGAAATTTGCACAGGGCGCGCAGGCTGTTGCCGTGCGCGACTATAATAACATCCTTGCCGTCCATCAAAAGCGGCGCGATTGAGTCCGTCCAGAAGGGTATTACGCGCTCTATAGTGGTTTTCAGCGATTCGCCCATAGGCAGCACGCGCCGGTCTATGTCGGAATACATTTTCTCGCCCCGGGGCGACCTTTCGTCGCCGTCCTCAAGCATGGGCGGGGCCACGTCAAAACTCCTGCGCCAAATGCGCACCTGCTCGTCGCCGTACTTCTTAGCGGTTTCGGCCTTGTTGAGGCCCTGCAGCGCACCGTAATGGCGTTCGTTCAGCCTCCAAGACCTCGACTCGCCAACCCAGGCGAGCCCGGCCTCGTCGGCCAGAAGATGCAGCGTTTTTATCGCGCGCCTGAGCACGGACGTAAAGGCCCAGTCGTAAGTTATGCCAGCCTTTTTCAAAAGCGCTCCGGCCTTCTTCGCCTCCTCTGCGCCCTTGGGCGACAAATCGACATCGGTCCAGCCCGTGAACCTGTTTTCCAAATTCCACTGGCTTTCGCCGTGGCGCACCAAAATAAGCCTGCTCATGTTTTGTTTGACACCCTTTTGCGCCGCGCTGTTCCCTGCAAATTAAGCTTGCGAAATCCCGGGACGATAGAAATATCGGAACACCATGCAGACGGCCAAAATCCATTCCGTTGAAACGCTCGGGGCCCTAGACGGCCCCGGCATAAGGTATGTGCTGTTTCTGCACGGCTGCCCCTTCAGGTGCAAGTTCTGCCACAACCCCGACACGTGGAAATCCGGCGGATTCAAGACGGTAAGCTCTTCGGAAATTTTTGAGGACGTCGCGAAATATGCCGACTTTTTCAAGTTTTCCAAGGGCGGCTTCACGGCGTCCGGCGGAGAGCCGCTCATGCAGAAAAAATTCCTCATAGAGCTGTTCGGCAGGCTTAAATCCATAGGCGTCGAAACCGCTGTGGACACATGCGGGTACGCCGACATAGACGAAGACACCGAAGAACTGGCAAGCCTCACAGACCTGTTCATGCTCGACATAAAGCACCTCGACCCCGACACCCATCTGAGGCTCACGGGAAAGCCGAACGACAAGGTGTTCAACTTTTTGAATTTCATAAGCGCCAAGGGCAAACGAATCTGGATAAGGATAGTGCTTCTGGAGGGCCTGTCCGCCACTCCGGAATACATCAAAAAGATTTCGGCGTTCTTGAAAAACTACAAAATAGAAAAAATAGAGCTCCTGCCCTACCACAATATGGGCGAAAAGAAATGGGAAGAACTCGGCCTTAAATATGAGCTCAAAGACGCCAAAACTCCCGACAGGGGAAAAGTGGCGGCGCTCGCCAAAATCCTCGAAGACGACGGCTATGTCGTGTCTTTCCAATAAAAAAGCCCGGGAAATTTCCGGGCTTTTTCATGGGCAAAACACCTACACCTACTTTCTTTTGCGCCAAACAGCGAACGCCAAGGCCGCAGCGCCAATTATAGCGGCAACAGCAGCAGGTTCGGGAACCACGCCTACGAGGTCGACCCATACGCTGCCGTCATAGCGCGCGAGTGCCGAAAGACCGGAAACTTCGCTGCCGTTATACATTACCTTTACAAGCGCCGATGCCCAATCATAATTGTTGGCGTCTGTAATAGAAAAGAGATTGAAGCTTTCATTCAGCGACTGCCCATCCGTAAAGTAATTGGCGTCCAATTCAACAACCAATGTAAGCTGGCCGTCTCCGGAAACCTCGCCCACATGCATCACGTCGTTTTCATACATGCTGCTCGCACCGCCGGAAACGTCGAAGATTATCTGCGAAGCCGCGTTTATCTCAAGCTTGTCGGCGTAGATGAACCCCATTTCGTCCTGAGAGGGGTCGTGCGTCCCGGCCCTTATATATGCTACTTCCAAAGTTCCGCCGTTGAGCGTAACCTTGTCGAACTTCGACGTCCCGGTATTGTATACTCCGATATGCCCCGACCGTGTCTCGAGCGTAAAGTTGTCAAAATTCTGGTCGCCGCCGGCGTCCGATATGAATAGCCGAAGAAACTGCTTTGCGGAACCTTCGCCCGCATTCATTATTATGCTCATATCGGAAGTAACGCCGCTATCCTGATACCAGCTTGTAATGTAACCGCTGAAATCGCCGCCTTTGAAGGCGCTTTTGCCGTCGGAAGCGAAAATAATCGTGGTTGAGGCCGCGTCCGCATCGTTATTGGACAGATAGGCGTTGCCGCCGACGCTCGACAAGCCCCCAAGGCGCACATACGCGTTTACGGAATCGCCGCTTTTGACTGTATTGGAATTCCCCGCCGCATTGATATTAAGCCTTACGCCCTCTGAAATATTCAGGCTGCCGCCCACCGACAGCGACAAGTTGCTTTCACCATACTCCGCAAACGGGTTGTATGACAGCTTGTGGTCCGAACCGCTTAAATAGTTCAGGTCCCCGCCAATGTTTATGGACTGGAATCCGCGGGTGCTTACGTTGGAACCTATTATAAGATTGCCGGAATTGGACGTCAGATCTTTATTTATCGTAAGCGTCGGGGCCTTGTATGAATCCTTATCGGGCTTGTCGCCCGTGAAAGTATTCATTGTTATCCAGCCGGCAGTCCATACCTGCAGCGAATTTATATGCACATTCTGCCCGAGGGAAACGAGCGGGTTGGCATTGTTGTTCAGCGTCACATTGACATTTTCCCCGGGAGGTGTGGTTTCGCTTTGTCCCTTTGTGCTGTTCCACCAGTTTGCATTGTTCCATTCGGTGTCGTTTCCGCTGTTGAAGCCCCAGTCTTCCTCCTGAGAAAAGGCCGAAAACATAAATAAAAAAGAAACGATAAAAGCAGACGTTTTTTTCATAGCATTACCTTTGTTTTTTCGCTCTTCGTCAAACTCAGTGGGATGAGGAAGAAAGAGGGGATAAGAGAAGAAGGAAAACGATTAGAAAAAG
>CALXSL010000052.1 GCA_944391135.1 uncultured Opitutales bacterium | reverse complement strand
ATATTGTTGCCGTCCCTACGCCATTTAAAAAAAATAGCGGCAAGTGCGTACTTCCTGATATGTCGTATGTAGAATCTGCCGTTCGGTCATTGGCGCCTTGTATTGAAAATGGCCAAATGGTGATATTGGAATCGACCAGCCCTGTAGGTACTACGCGCAACATGTATGCGTGGTTGGCGGATGAGTTGGGGCGCATAGGGCGTTTGCAGGATGTTGACTATTCTTCCATAATGTTTGCGCATTGTCCGGAACGCATACTTCCGGGGCAGATGCTAAAGGAACTTATTGAAAACGACAGGATAGTCGGCGGTATGACAGTGGAGTCTGCTGTTCGTGCCAAAAATCTGTATGCGTCTTTCTGCAAGGGCGAAATATTTGTTACAGACGACAAAACTGCCGAAATGGCCAAACTTACTGAAAATGCATCACGTGACGTTTCTATCGCTTTTGCGAATGAGTTGTCTGTTGTGTGCGACAAGCTTGGAATAAACGTTTGGGAGCTTATTCGCCTTGCCAACCACCATCCAAGAGTCAATATCCTCAGTCCCGGTCCTGGAGTCGGCGGACATTGTATTGCAGTTGATCCATGGTTTATTGCAGCTGCTGCCGAAAGCGAGACACCGCTTATTCAGACGGCACGCAAGGTTAACGATTCCAAGCCTGACTTTGTCTTGAAAAAGGTGTGCGAAGCTATTAGAAATTCCGGCAAAACCAAACCGACTGTTGCATGCCTGGGCATAACTTTTAAGGCCAATGTGAATGATATTCGAGAAAGCCCCGCCCTCAAGATTGTCGAAGCCCTTTCCAATCGGGATGATTGCATCGTAATTGTTGCTGATCCGCATGTCGATTCACTGCCAGAATCCCTTAAACACGCCTCAAAGATGCCGTTTGACTGCGCTATTGACGCTGCAGATATTGTTTTGCTTTTGGTTGATCATGCTGAATTTTCTGTTATCGCGGCAGAAAAACTTGCGGAAAAAACTGTTATTGATACAAAAGGCTTTTTCCGTAGCACAAGGCTTGGTGCATTTCAAGGATAGCCGATGAAAATTGTATGCGCCGAAGACTATTTTCACCCCAATACGGGATACCAGATTGGAATCCTGTCAAAGTATCTCGCAAGTTTTGGGCATGAGGTTACTATTGTTGCGTCGGAATTGGACAAGATGCCGCCTTTTCTAAATGATTTTTTCTCTCCGGAGAATATTGCTCAAAAGGATGCCGAATACACGGCCAATACCGGAGTTAAAGTTATCAGAACTCCAATCTATTGCTACAAATCCGGCCGTTCTATTCAAAAACCAGGGTTCATGGGTATCATTGACTCTCTCAATCCGGATATGCTTTACATTCACGGAGAATCAAGCATTCCTGCGATGATGTTTCTGGCTGCTTACGGCAAGCTGAAGTATCCACTGATTCTGGACAGCCATATGCTTGAGTATGCCTCAAGAAATAAGTTCGCAACGCTTTTCCATTGTTTTTATCGTACATTTTTCACGCCCATCATAAAGCGCAATTCCTTAAAAGTTATACGGACGCAAAATAGCATGTTTTTGCGCGATGCGCTTGGAATCCCACTTGAAAACGCACCGTGGATTTCATTCGGAAGCGACACAATGATGTTCCATCCGGATGCGGATGTCCGCTCAATCTTCAGGAAGGAACATGGAATAGGGGAGGATGACTTCGTGGTTGTCTATGCGGGAAAGCTTGACAAATCCAAGGGCGGAGAATTCTTTTCCAGCGCCTTGCGCGAAAAAATAAACACGAAAGCCGGGCGCAACATCGTGTTCCTTATTGTTGGGAATATTGGCAAGGATATGTCGGGTGACGTTGTCGAAGGAAATTTTCTGCAGTCTGAAAACCGCATAATGCGTTTCCCAACGCAAACATATCAGAATCTCCCCAAGTTTTTTCAGGCTGCCGATTTGGCTGTGATCCCGGCCGCTGGCAGCCTTACATTCTATGATATGCAGGCATGCGGCCTGCCTGTGCTTTGGTGTGACGAGACTCTCAATGTGGAGCGGGTGTCGCACGGCAACGGATTTCATTTTAAACGTCTGAATGAAGAAGACTTTATAAAAAAAATCCGCATGTGTGCAGAAATGGATGTGCACGAATTTTCCCGTATAGGCGAAAACGCGCTTAATTATGTGAGGTCTTCTTTTGACTATCGCGATATTGCAAGGCAGTATGAAAGGGTTCTGTTAGACGAATATGAGCGCCAGTGCGGAAAAATTTGCCGTATTTAGGGCAGATACTGGAGCAATGTCGAGAGCCGATTTTTATTCCATGTATGAATAGGGCAAAAATGAATCCGGCAGGCGCAAAAGAAAAAAGTATCCCCACGGAGGTATCCGTTCATTCTGGAATATCTGAAGAGAATGTTCCGAATATGTTGCCTTCTGATCGTATATTGGGCTCGGCAAAGATAGCATGCCTGCTGATGTTTGCTATCATCATTATGATTTCATGGCTCGGATCCGGAACCAGGGCCGAGTTTTTGATGCCGATGCTATGGGTGTCGGTAGCAATGTTCTTTGTCGCGAGTTTTTCTGCGCGGATGGACAATATGCCTGTATACGCCAAAGTTTCTTTTTGGAGCGGAATGCTTGTAATGCTTATAAATGCAATTCAGATTGCGAATCCGGCGCTTGAATATGTCATATATGAGAGATATGCGGAGCTTCAGCCCCTTGCGCATATATCTTGGTTGCCTGTTTCGGTAAAATCTGACTTTTTCGGTGGTGACGCATTAAGGTCCTTGTCAAGAATTGCTGCCGTATTTTGCGTTTTCATGTCAGCCGTTCTTATCTTTAGATGGAAAAGGATTGCTCGTTTATGCCTAGTATTTTTTGCTGTTAATGTGACGGCCATGTCCGCATGGGGAATATACCAGTATAAGACCGGATTTCCCATTATGTATGATCTGTTTTTCTCTATTTCGCGTTTTTATGCATCGTTCTTTCTGGCAAACGCGGCCGGGGCATTTATAAATTTGGGATTGGCTGCGAATTTAGCATTGGTTTTCATTTCGGCAAGATTGCCTAATATTTTTTTGCGAATTGTTGCTTGCGTGTTTTTTTTGGGGTCTTCCGCAGTGTGCGTGGTATCTTGTTATGAATCTCACAGCAATGGGGCTTTGGCAATGTCCGCAGTATTATGTCTTGTTTTTGCAGGTGCATGTGCGTATTCGTTTTTCAGGATTTTTCTTTCTGTACGCGTTTCTATTTTTTCCCTTGCAATAATCGCAGTGCTGTCATGCGTTGGCATGTGTGCCGCATACGGAGTTGCTTCCGAAAAAAATCCCGCATTGGGGAAACGGATTCATGAATCAATGAGTTCAAGATTTGATATTTATGTTGCAGCCTCCGAAGTAATTAAAGATAATTTGATTTGGGGTGTTGGAGGCGACGGCGCAAGGCATTATTTGCCGCAGGAGTTAAAACAACGTGACAGAAAGAATGAACTGTTTGTTACGGCCGAAAGGGTTCATTCAGGCTTTTTGGAATATCTTATGGAATTTGGCATAATTGGTTTTTCGGCGATTTCAGTTGCCGGATTTGCTTGGTTTTTTCAATTTTTCCATAAGTTTCGGAAGCTTCATATTGAAAACTTAATAATAATGGCAGGGATGATCCTATTTTTGTTTCATTCTTGTTTTGATATTCACTTGCACATACCGTCTACAATGATGGCTGGCGCCATAATGGCAGTACTTGCAGTTTCACCGCTGAGAAAGGAGAGCTAATGAAATTTATCGTATGTTCCTTATTGATGATTTTCGTAGTTTTTGCTGCAACATGGGTGTTTTTTGTTCAATCGGATGCTAATCTTGATATTGCGCGTTCGATAGCCTGCATGCAGGCGTCTCGCGAAGGCAAACCCGAAGTTATTCATTCATTGGTTGGGACAATAAGAGATAAATATGCGCTGGCGGCTGCTAAAACATACCTTGCTGCTTGTGAAAATGACGAATCGCTGACATCTAAATTCGGCGGGAGTGTAGATTCGGAGTTACTTGATTTTGAGCTTGTAAGACGTGCAATATTGGATGCTCCAGGATATTCAGATGAGCTGGAAATACGTATAAAGCGTATGCCGTTTTCGGTAAAAAAAGCAGTGGCTTACGCCCTTATTGCCGATAAGGCAGCGGAAAGCGGAGATTTCAATGCATATGGGAGACTCATGGATGGCGCGTATTTTCTGGCATTGGCTTTTGATCCTGTTAAATCTGAAAACGAGGTTTTCCAAATAATGGATATATTGGCGGCCAGGGAAGATGCGGAACGCCTGGTTGAGTTTGCCAAAAGGCTTTTTTATTCGAATGAGCTTGTTCTGCATATTTATTCTTATGGAAGAATAGCTAAAATAGCAGAATACTTTTCCATGAAAAGTGCAGATAATGAATTTAAGGCGCAGAATAAAATACTTGCGCAGCTTATGTGGCGGTCGTCTGTTTTGAGCGAAATAAACAATATGACCTATGAGAAGTTGGAGCAAAGCATGGCGTACACTGCGATTAAATTTAACATGACTTGGGCTATCAAGAATTGGGAAGCTTATAAATATCCGCTTCTTGCTTATGTTTCTCGCATTGCCGGAAATGAGGAGTTTTACAGGCATTACAAAAAGCTGTCGCTTTCCGAAAAACAGCTTCGGGATATGCGCGCCGGGCTTTTCCAGTATGTTGAATATGCGGCGAATGCCTTCGCAATGGTCGGCGATCCTGAGGCCGCCGCCGTCTTGCTAAGGGCTCTTCCAGACGGCAGGCGGAAAAACCTGTCCATAAAGCGCGTAATCAGAAGCATGGTTTCTGCGCCCGGCGGTCTCGACATCGTTCTCCGGGAAAATCTGCTTTGAACATTGTTTGCAGCGCCGTTTAACGGTATATTTTCTGTTTGCGCCGTCCAAGCCTGCGGGATGCCGCGCGTTTCGATTTCTCGCATGCGCCAAACCGCGCGGTTTGCCGCGGACAATTTGCTTGACGCAAAAGCGTAAAGGTCGGATAGAAAGGAGAGGCTCCAAAATGACGGAAAAGTTAAGAAATCTCTTCAAATCTACCGAAGAGCACAAGAAGCGCTTTATGCTTTTGTGCGTTTTGACCGGGCTTGCGGGCGGCGCGCTGGCGATAGCGTTCCATCTTTCCATTTCTGGGCTGTTCAAGGCTGTTTGGAAACTGGGCGGCGCACTGGGCGAGGAAAACCGCTGGTGGCTGATGCCGCTTTTTCCCGCATTGGGCGGCCTTGTCGCCGGGGCTGGAGTTTTCTTTTTCGCAAAAAGCGCGGCGGGTAGCGGCATCCCGCAGACGAAGGCGGCGTTTTACAATAATTTCGGCCTGTTCAGGCTTTCCGACATATTTTACAGGTTTGTTTTCGGCGTCGTGTTTTGCGGATTCGGCAACAGCGCGGGCAGGGAGGGGCCCACCGTGCACATGTGTTCGGCCGCAGGTTCCGTGCTGGCGCAGAAAATGGGTTTCGCCAAGCCGCAGGTGCGCGACGCCGTACCTGTAGGCATGGCAAGCGGCATAGCGGCCAGCTTCAACGCGCCGCTTTCGGCCATAAGTTTTGTCTACGAGGAACTTTTCGGCGGGCTGGGCAAGATGAAAAATATAGGCGGCGTGGTTGTCGCCGTCGCAATAGCCGCGGCTCTCGCAAGAATTGTGGTTGGCGAAAACCCCGTTATCAATGTTTCTCACGCTTCCTTCAGGACCGGTTGGTGGATGCTCGTGTGCCTGCCGATCGCCGTGTGTGCGGGTTTTGCGGGAGATTTTTTCCTTTCGCTTCTTTTGAAACTGCGCGGACGCGCGAAGTCGGAAAGGCGCATTCCGAAATGGCTTCTGCCGTGCCTTGGCGGTTTGTCCGTGGGCGTTGCGGCCACTTTCGCATATTACATTACGGGTTATGATTCGGTTTTCAGCGTTGGCTACAACGTGCTCGTGCCCGCGTTTGACGGCGACGTCGCGGTCGGCGCCATGCTCGTGATTTTCGTGTTCAAGTTTGCGTGCACAATCGTTAATTATGCGCTTGGCGGCAGCGGCGGACTTTTCTCGCCTGCGCTCGTAATCGGCGGGACGCTCGGCGGATGCGTGGGCGGGCTTTTCGCGGTGGTTTTCGGCCTGGATTCAAGCGTCATAGGCGCGAGCGTCATGCTAGGCATGGGCGCGTGTTTCGCGTCGATAATACGCTGCCCGGTAACGTCGATAATCATGGTTTTCGAGCTTACCCTCAATTATTCTCTCATACTGCCGCTGCTTGCGGGAAATTTCATAGCATACTGCATTGCCAAACGCCGCCACGCGGTCGGCCTCTACGACTCCCTCCTGATGCAGGACGGTGTCACGCTCAAAAAGATGACGCCGTACAGGGGGGCGGGCGACTGGCGCTTTCTGCCCATTGGCTCGATAATGACCTACGACCCATCCGTCGTTTCGGCATCAGAAACATGCGCGCATGCCGCCGCAAGGCTGTCTTCGAAGGAGCGCGTTTTCAGGGCCTACCCCGTTCTTGATGGCGGAGGCGCCCTTCTTGGCGTGGCGAATTCGATAGATATCGGAATGGAGGCCAATGCCGAAAAAAAATGCGCCGACATTGCGCGGCGCGGCCTGCCCGTAGCGACGCCCGACACGTCGATAACGAAAGTAGCCAACATGCTGGTCGATGCCGATCTCATGGAAATCTGCCTGGTAAGCCCCTCCGGCGGGTCCAAGCTTGTCGGCATTGTTACCCTGCACGATATTACGCGCCAGCAGAACGCCTCCGCCGACGCCTGATAAACGGCGGACCGCGTTTTGGCGCAAAAAAAAGCGCTTATGGCATTTCCATTCCATAAGCGTTTTAAAATTGTGGAGCCGATGAGGTTCGAACTCACGACCTCTTCATTGCGAACGAAGCGCTCTTCCAACTGAGCTACGGCCCCTTGAGGGAGGCTCCGATTTTTCCTTTGGAAAAAATCGCGCGGCATTGTTTCATGCCGCTTTCATTTTTCCGCCGTTTGGGGCGTCCCTATTAAAATAATGGATGCATTAAAGAGCATATCTTTCATTTTTCAAGACTGGAATTTCGAAAAATGCGAAATTTATTTCAAAGAAGAATTGCGTATCCGGACAATTTGGCGTTCGCTCCGCGTAAAAAGCAATGCCGTACGGCCGCTTGCAGCTTTGCTTGGCAGGCGGTGCCTATTGTGCGGGATGGCTTTCCCACATGTCTATTTGCGTTTGGATTTGAATATTTTCCCCCACAGGGACGGTATTATTCCGCGTTTTGCCTGCTCGGGGGCTTTTTCTTCGGCGTGCGGGGTATTTTCGCCTTCCGGTTCGGGATTTTCCCTCATATACTTGTTCCAGAACTCTATTTCCGCGTCTTCCGCCTTTATATCAGACAGAAACGCCTGTCTTTGAAAATGCTTGAAGCAGACGCAAGGCGATATTTTGTCGTCCGAAAGGCATGGGATGGGGCCGGGAAGGACGGTTATTCCGTCGACGTCGTCGAGTGAGCCGAGCTCATATGTTTTGCTGTTGCTTTGGTGTGTGTAGCATCTGCGTATTTGCCCGTCAGACTCTATGTAGAAAAATTTCGAGCCGCACCAGCATTTGTTTCCGAAAAAATTGACTTTGTTCGCGACATCGTCGGGGACGTCAAGTCCCTTGTCGGCGAAGAATTCGTCGATGTGCTTGGGGTATGTGGCGTATTGTCCCCCGTAGTAGACGCGCTGCACCTCAAGGGAAAGTTCGGTTTTGCCTATGGCGTAGTACAGCTCCTTGACCCTTTCGGCGTTTTCCTCCGTAAGGACACATGTGGGCAGTATTGAGAATTTCAAGCCGCTTTCACGCCTGAATTCGACTAGCTGCCCGAGTTTTTCGTGGTATTTGCCTATGTCGTCCCATTGGGACAGGTGGACTGAGGTGCTGAAGCTCGACAGAGAATTCCCCGCGAGGGAAATGAACCTCTTTATCCTGTCTATCGGCGCCGAGAAATTGGTGATGATATTTATTTCATGCCCCCGCCTTGCGAGGTTTTCGACCAGAAAGTCCAAGTGGGGGTATACGAAAGGTTCGCCGCCCGCCAGAGTCACGCTGTAAGGCTCTCCAAGGCGGTCGAGAAATTTAAGCAGGGCTTCGGCGTGTTTTTTCGAAAGCACGCCGACGGGACGCCTGCCGAATTCGTCGAACTGGTAGCAGTATTCACATTTGAAATTGCACGCATACGTGATTTTTACATCCAGGTAGTTGCGCTTCGGTTTAGCGATTCCGGCTATTTCTTTTTCGCAATGCATATTATGCGGCCTCCTTCCGCGCCCGAAGTGTTCGCCTTGAAACTGCCGACGCCGTTAAGGAAAAGCGTCTTGCCGACTGAAAATCCTAATTTTTCCAGCAGTTCTTTCATTGCGCCTGCGCTTTCGTTTCGAGCGGAGACCACCAGCTTGCCGCCACTTTTAAGTGCGTTCCGGATGCCGCTCAATGCCTGTTCCGCGCCGGAGATGCCGTCGGCTCGGAACAGGACGGCCCCGTCGAATCCTTCAGTCATGCCTGTTTTGCTTGTCGCACCGCATATGAAGGAGACGTTTTTTCCGCCGAAAGCCTTTTGGGCGAATTCTATTGCGTACGGGTTTGCGTCAATCCCCATGACGTCCGCCTCTGCGCCGAGCAGCGCCGTGCCGTCCCCGATTCCGCACGCTGCGTCAAGAATTCTCGATCCAGCGCCTATTTCGCGAAGCGCTAGCCCGTACGTTTCGAGGCGTTCAGACGGGGCGCGTCCGCCGTTGCGCATTTCCGCCGCATGGCTTAAAACGAGATCCATGGCCGCGCGCATTTCGCGCACTTCATCGGTCGCCTTCGCGGTGTCATGCGGCGCGGGTTTTCCGGATTCTTTGATGCCGCGGATCTGGGCGCCAATCTCGTCGAGCCTCGCCTTGAGCCCTTCGTTAACGTCTTTGAGCTGGTTTTTTATGATGTTGATTTCGTGGTAGAAATCGTCTTTCCTGAATTTGTAGGACGACTTGAACCTCATGCCGAGCACGCATATTACCTTCCTGTCGGAATCCTTTCTTACGGAAAACAGCGTCCTCATTATCTTTCCCGGAAACTGCTTCACCTTGATTTTGTAGTAGCTGCCCTTGAACGGGGTCTTTTTGAGGAATTTGTAGTAAGACTTCCTGTAAGGGTTTTTGCACCTTGAGTTCCAAGGCTTCTGCGGGTTGGTGAAATGCACTATATGCGGGTTCTTGACGGCGTAGTCGTGCTCCGCCGGAAGTTCGGGGTAGGGGTTGCTCGTGCACAAGGCGTCGTGCATAACGTTCCATTTGATTGGCAGGTACTTTATTTCGTCGGCAAGGACGATGTTTATCACGTCCTGATCTTGGAACGTGATTTTCTGCTCTGGGTTTCTCGCATACGAAAACAGCCTGTCTTCAACGCCGAGTTCTCGGCACCTCTTGTTGTTTATAAGCAGTATTCCGGCGTTGCAGTACAGGCGGTTCTTGTCGCCGAGGGAAATGCGCGCCTTGTGCCAGTGGTTTGCCGTGTCGGGAATTGCGCCCATGCATTTGCCGTCCATGTCCGTGCCGAAAAGTTCGGCTATGTCTTTGAGCACGACTATGTCGCAGTCGAGGTAAAGCACCTTGTCGACGTCCTTGAGCATGGACGGTATTTTGAACCGGAAATAAGTCGGCTTGGATATGTAGTCGACATAGCCGGTTATGGGGCAGTCTTTGAATTCGTCGTAGTTAACCGGCATGAATTCGATATCGAAGCATTTTATAGATCGCAAGTCTTCAATGCGCTTTTTGTTCTTCCGCGATATGCCGCCGTCAAGGATATGAAAATGGTACTCGTCACCTTTTGCGTTGTACAGTATTGACGCAATGGTCACCGCCAAATGCTGGACATATTTGTCGTCGCACGAAAAACAGATGTCGATTCTCATATATTCTTATCTTTGAAAAATTTTATGATATTGTGAGTTTTTATGATTATTGCAAACATGTATTTCCATTTTCCGGCGCTGGTCACGATATTTTTTGTTTTTCTTTCCCGTCCGGGTTTCGTCGCGCCCGTGCCCTCTTTGCGCATCACCCTAAAATTCTGCGTCTTTTGTGGGCTGTCGGTCCGCCTTTTCCGAGGGATTTGAATTTCAGGTATATTCCTCCCAAATAATATTTTCTGAATACCAGCATTGGCTTGTGCGCGATGTTATGCGCGAGCCTGCGCCAGAATTTGCCCCGTCTGAATTTCGAATTCGCCAGCGCGTGCGCCCGCTCCTCGTCGCCGGACAGTTTCCACTGCGTATATTTAAGGTATTTGAAATACTCGTTCCTGAAGGGGTGCAGCGTGCCTATATCGTCTTTCCAAGGCTTGTATTCGCCCATAAAATGTATTATGGCGTGGTCGGTCATGGCGGAAATGTATTCGTCGAGCGTTTCCTTGTAAAAAAAGCAGGTGTCGTCCAGAAACGGTATTATATATTGAAAATTCCATTTCAATCCGAGCCTTTTGGCCCTGTCGCCCATAAAAATATTCAGGACGCTCTGGTCCATCAGTTTTAGCCTGTCCGTGTCTTCGGAGAGAAACGCGAAAAGCTTTTCCTCAATGCCCTCGTTTCTCCACGCTTCCACGTTGACAAGCAGCACGCCGGCGTTGAAATATCGGTAATCGGACGGCAGACCCAGCTTTTTGGAGTATCTGCGCCACATGTTGTCGGTTGCCACCCCTATCAGGCATCCTTCCATGTCCATTTCAAACAGCTCGTTGAGCGGGGCCGTGACGACCGTGTCGCAGTCTAAATAAAGGATTCTCGTCACTTCCGGAGGCAGGAGGCTGGCGATTTTCAGCCTGTACCATGTGCTGACCGTAATGTAGGACATTTCCGGAAAGTTTTTGAACGCATCTGCGTCTATGCGCAAAAATTCCAAATTGTATTTTCTGCCGGTTTTAATGTTGCCGAGGGCGCGTTTGTTTTCCTCGTTCAACCCGCCGTCCAATATGTAAAAATTGATTTCGGAACCCTCCGAGGCGTTTACCATAGCGGAAGCCATGACAATTGCGCAGTGTTTTGCGTAATTGTCGTCGGGGGCCAATGCTATGTTTATGGAATCCATTATTAAATTTCTATGATGTAATACTGATAAGGGGGTGTTGTGCAAGAGTAATATTTTAAGTAACTATTAGCTAATTACATGTAGCTATTTTTCGCCTTGTGCCCGGCTGCGAGGAAATTTTTTTTCAACGCCTTTTATGGCGCCGCTTTATGCTTTCCATATGAAAGCGGAGTTGCTGCATGATAAAATCGATGGATTTTTTGCCGGTCAGCATGGGAAATAACGCGCGGCGCCCCTTAAAAACCTTGTTGAATTTGTGCGCGTGCCGTGCGGCTCGACGGCGTGCGACAATTCCTTTGACACTTCTGCGCTAAATCTGTTCTTGCTAAAAGCGTAAAATAATACTCAATAAAACCCTTATGAAGAGATATACCCGCTATATACAATATATAAAACCGTGCCTGTGGCTTTTGGTTATCGCCATTCTCAGCGGCGTGGTTTTCGGCTTGTCAAGCGGTTTCGGCATGCCGGTCATTTTCGACAAGGTTCTGCGCAAAATCTTTTTGGAGCAGAGCGACGGGCATACTTATCCCATGTCGTATGTCATTGGCATTGCGCTTCTTCTTCCCATGGTGTTCGCCGTGAGGGCCCTTGCGGGGTATTTGAGCGGATATTTTATGACCAGGGTTTCGCTCGAGGTTTTGCGCCGCATAAAGCAGGATATTTTTTCGAAGCTGCAGGACTACCCGATCGCCTTTTTCGACAGGTATACAACGGGCGACCTCATAACGAGGCTCAACAACGACACGAACGGCATCCAGAACATCCTCATTTCTTTTTCGTCCGAAATATTCAGGCAGCCTCTCCAGGTTCTCGGCGCGGTCAGCTTTCTGGCTTATCTTTCTATAACCAAAGGCGAGGTTGTGTTTCTTCTCGTGTTTGTCGCGGCCGTTCCTTTCTGCATCCTTCCCGTGCAGATGATGCGCAAAAAGCTGAAAAAATATATGGCGATATCGCAGGGCGAATTGAGCAAGGTAGCCCAGCTTTTCAACGAGAACCTCGACGCCGTCCACGAGGTGAGGGTTTTCAACATGCAGGACTCCCAAAAGGAACGCTTCTGGAACCTCAACTGCTCGTTCCAGAACTTCTGCCTGAAAATAGCCAAGTACGAGCTTCTGCAGCAGCCGATAATGGAGCTGCTGGCGGCGACGATGGTCGCGGTGACCTTTGTTTACGCGTATGTTTCCGGCATAGACTTTGCGACGTTTTCGGCGATAGGCATAGCCCTCTATTTTACTGTGGACCCCATCAAGAGAATCGTCAGGATGGCCTCCGACCTCATCAAAACATCTCCCCTCTTCGACCGAATAAACGAGATACTCGACTACAAAACAACCGTACCGGAACCGGAGAATCCCGTGAAAATCGGCAGTCTGCGCGGCGAACTCGGCTTCTCCGGCGTAAACTTCGCCTACAACGACAAGATTGTCCTGCGCGACGCAAATATAAATATCCCCGCCGGAACGAGCTGCGCTCTTGTGGGCGAAAGCGGTGCTGGCAAAAGCACGTTCGCGAAACTTGCCATGAGGCTCTACGACCCCGTCGACGGCGTCGTCAGCGTGGACGGCATATCGCTGCGCGACATAGCCTCGCGCGACTATATCGCGAATGTGGGGTCGGTGCCGCAGTACCCCGTGCTGTTCAACGACACCGTCTACAACAACATTCTCATCGCCAAACCCGACGCCACGCGCGAAGAGGTCTACAACGCCGCGAAATGCGCCTATGCGCACGAGTTCATAAGCTCCCTTGAATACGGATACGACACCTATGTCGGCGAGCGCGGCGACAAGATTTCTGGCGGACAAAAACAGCGCATAGCCATTGCGCGCGTGTTCCTCAAAAATCCGCCGATAATAGTGCTTGACGAGGCCACGTCGGCTCTGGACGCCAACAGCGAGGCCTATATTCAGAAGGCGCTCGACAACCTTATGAGCGACCGCACCGTGCTGATAATCGCGCACCGCTTCAGCACCATAAGGAACGTGAAGAAAATCATCGTGTTCCAGCACGGCCGCATAATAGACTTCGGTTCGCACGACGAACTCATGGAGCGCTGCGAATATTACAAGCATCTGTATCTTAAGCAGTCCGGCAAAATCCATTGATTTGGCGCGGTTTCGCGCGCTTGAGTGCGGACATGGTAATGGTATATCGCACTATGCCGGAATTGTCGTGGGATTTG
>CALXSL010000051.1 GCA_944391135.1 uncultured Opitutales bacterium | reverse complement strand
TCGTGGAATGCGGGGTGAATCTATGAAAGGCAAATCTAAAAAATCAACCTATTCCACAACCTTTGGTGTTGACCCATTTATTCTATCCCCCCGGCTTTGCAAAATGAAAAAGCCACTCCGCAGAGTGGCTTTTATTAAATCCTTTGGCAAATTCGAGGGAATTGAACTCGCATTCGCCCGCCCTTTGGGTAAATCACTCGCGTGATTTATTCTATCCCCCGGCTTTGCCAAATGAAAAAGCCACTCCGCAGAGTGGCTTTTATTAAATCCTTTGGCGTCCCCACGGGGATTCGAACCCCGGTCGTTGGAATGAAAATCCAATGTCCTAGACCTGGCTAGACGATAGGGACTCATCCAAAGAATTTTGAAAGTCCATCAAGTTACGGAGACGCCTTTCGAAAGCAAGCTTTTTTTTTGAAGTTTTTTATTTTTTTGCAACGGCGGCTCAAATTTGCAGCGCCGGCGCATCCTATTTGACCACCAGTCCGTATACCTTGTCGCCGCCCCTGTCGATAATCCCAAGCACCCCGTCGTAAGACTTAGAGTTGGTGGCGTTTCCGTCCTTGTCGCGTTTTGGCAGGAAGTTCCCGAAAGTCTTCGATTTCTTTTCGGGCACCTGCATGTATATCGACCCGCTTTTTGTGTAAACTTTAAAAAGCACGTATCCCGGGGCGGTGGGCGTCGCGTCCCTCTCCCCCCACTGGACGAAAACCTTTACTTTTTTGCCCTCGTATTTTGAAGGTTCGGCAAGGTAGAAATCGGCGGTTCCGCTTGGGGCCGCATGGCTGTAAAATGCGCAAAAGCAAATTAGGGCCGCAATGCATATCTTAAACAGTTTCATTTTTTTAGCCTTTCTTCAGATTATTTGTTGCTGTCGCATGATGTGCGTGTCATATACGCATATCTATTAAATGGATGATAAACAAGCAAAGTTTCAAATAAACAGGCTCCGCGCGGAAATTGCGGAGCACGAGCGTTTGTACCGCAAGGAAAACGCCCCGGTCATTAGCGACGACGAGTTTGATTCGCTCGTGCGCGAGCTGCGCCTGCTGGAAGAACAGTTCCCGCAGTTCGCAAGCCCCGACTCCCCCACGGTTAATGTCGGCGACGACCTTTCCGAAGGCTTCGAAGCCGTCGAACACCTCGCGCCGATGCTCAGCCTCGACAACGTTTTCAACACGGAGGAGCTTGAAGATTTCGACAAGCGCCTGCGCAAGGTGCTTCAGACCGAAGACGAGCTCGCGTATTCAGTCGAGCCGAAAATCGACGGAGCGGGTATTTCGGCCGTCTATGAAAACGGCGAACTCGTCCGACTGCTCACGCGCGGAAACGGCGAAAAGGGCGACGACATAACGCGCAATGCAAGCGTCATCAAAAACCTGCCCCGCAGGCTTTCCGGCAAATATGTTCCCGCCCTGCTCGAAGTGCGCGGCGAGGCATACATGACAATAGCGGAATTCGAGAGGATTAAAAATGCGATCCGCGCCGGGCTTATTGCCAAGGAGTGCGAGAAAAAGCGCAAGGAGGCGCAGAAAAAATCCGCCGAACTTTTAAATGCGGAAAATTTTACGGCGGAGCTTTCTTCCGCCGAACTTGAAGAAATTGAAAAAAAGCTTCCAGCCAACCCGCGAAACCTTACGGCTGGCACGATGAAACTGCTCGACAAAAGCATTCTTGCCGGGCGCAATCTGCAGGCAATATTTTATTCTCTCGGCAGATGCGAGGGCTGTGAAATCAAAAAGCAGTCGGAGCTTCCCGGCGCGCTTGAGGCGCTTGGGCTTCCGTCCGTCAACTGGCATGAAAACGCCAACGGGGCAAAAGGCGCTTTTGAAAGGATTTCCGAACTCGAAGAGGTGCGCGCAAGCTTCCCCTATCAGACCGACGGCGCCGTCGTGAAGCTCGACGACGTTGAAATGCAGGCGCGCGCGGGGCTTACAAGCAAGGCCCCGCGCTGGGCCGCCGCGTGGAAATACCGCGCAGAGCGCGGCGAGACGAAGCTTAAGTCCATAACCATACAGGTGGGTAGGACCGGCGCGGTAACACCCGTTGCCGAGCTTGAAACAATCCCGCTTTCCGGTACTAAGGTGTCGCGCGCCACTCTCCATAACGCGGGCTACATCGAAGAAAAGGACATCCGCGAGGGCGACACCGTGCTCGTTGAAAAAGCCGGCGAAATAATCCCCGCCGTGCTTGGGGTCGTGCTGGAAAAACGCCCCGAAAACTCCGTTCCATTCGTATTTCCCGCGCATTGCCCCGAGTGCGGCTCCGAACTCAAGCGCTACGGCGAAAAGATGCTTTACCGCTGCCCGAACCTTTCGTGCCCCCCGCAGGTGCTCGGCAGGCTTGAACACTTTGCCTCGCGCAACTGCATGGACATCCGCGGCCTCGGCGACAAAATCGTCGAGCAGCTCGTCGAAAAACTCGGCGTCCGCGACCCGTCCGACCTCTATACGCTCACACGCGACCAGCTTCTTAAGCTCGACAAGTTCAAGGACAAGAGCGCCGACAACCTTCTGAATTCGCTGGAGGAATCCAAATCGCGCGAGCTTTGGCGCCTCATATTCGGCCTCGGCATCCTCGAAATCGGCGAGCAGTTCGCAAAGGAGCTCGCGCGCAAGTTCAAGTCTATGGACGCACTCATGGAAGCCACGCTCGACGAAATCAAGGAAATCGAAGGCTTCGGCGGCAAGGCCAAGAAAAAGAAAAACGGCGAGGGGCCGGAACCAATCCGCGCCCTCTCCATACGCGCGTTCTTCGACGACGAACACAACCGCGCGCTAATTGAAAAGCTCCGCGGCCTCGGCCTTAATTTTTACGCCGAAAGCGCCGCACCGGATTTTGAAACTCCCTTTTCCGGCAAGACTTTCGTCTTAACCGGAAGCCTTTCAAGCATGGGCAGGACTGAAGCCAAAAAGCTAATCGAAAGCTTTGGTGGAAAAACCGCGTCATCCGTCACTTCCCAGACAAGTTTCCTCATATCCGACGGCGAAATTTCCGGCAGCAAAATGAAAAAGGCGCAGAAACTTGGCACGGCAATTTTAACCGAGGCCGATTTCCTTAAAATGCTTGAAGACGCGCAAAAATTAAGCGATAAAACCCAAAAAACTTCGGACGGGCATGAGCCTGCGCAACTTTCGTCTGAAGAAAAAACGCCCGGCACCCCCGGGCAGCTGGAACTGTTTTGATTATGACACCATCCATTATATTCGATTTTGACGGCACCATCGGCGAAACAATCCCGCTCGCCCTCCACGCACTCCGCAAGGCTTACGAGTCAATGAGCCTCAAGCCCCCGTCCGCGGAGCTGCTGACCGCCAACTTCGGCCCCTGCGAACTCGGCCTGCTGCGCAGGCTAAGCCCGGACCTCGGCGACGAGCTGTACGCCCGCTACATAGACGAGTACAAACGCTCCCACGCCGAATTCTCTCCCGCGCCGTTCCCCGGCATACGCGACCTTCTTCGCGACCTCAAAAGCCACGGCATTCCGACTGCCATCGTCACCGGCAAGTCCATGGACTCCGCCGAAATATCCCTCGAATTCTACGACCTAAAAGACAGCTTCGATATCGTCGAGGCAGGAGGACTACAAGGCTCCATCAAGCCCGAGAAAATCGAAAAAATATTAAACATTTGGGGCGTCCAGCCGCAAAACACCTACTACATAGGCGACAGCGTTATGGATATCGACGACTCCCGCAAGGCCGGCGTAATCCCGCTCTCCGCCGCATGGTCCGAACTTGCCGACATAGACGCCCTCGCCCGCAAAAATCCCGAGGAAATCTTCCGCAGCGTCGACGGCTTCGCCTTCTGGCTTCATGAACGCGGATTCCTTCCCCGCCTCGCATAACTGTGGGTATGGCTCCCATAAGAGTGGGGGCGTTGCAGCGCACTGCCATATTTTTTGGGCTACCTTTTGAAGTATTTTCCTGAAATTTTGTCTTTTTCGAGGACTTCGAAGCCGGCTTTTTTTATGCGGGTCATATCGGAGAGGGATTTCTCTTTTCCGGGAGTGTATTCGGTGTTCAGGTTTGGGGCGTCGAACACGCGTTTGACGGGGAGGCCGTTTTCAGGATGTTTTTCGAGGGGTTTGGAGCTGATGCTTTGTTCGACTTCGAATACTTCGCCGTCGCTGCCGTCGGGGTTCACTGTTATATATGTGTAAACAGGCATATGCGTTATCTTCCTGCGAAAAGATTTATGATAAGGAGCGATACCGTTTCGAATACGGAAATAAGCGCGCCTATTATGGTCATGAGGATTCTGTTGGTGAAGGGAATCCAGATTATGGCAAGGAGTATTGCAATGCCATAGCGCGATATCGAATAGTACGTTTCCTCGCTCATGTTGATTGCGTACTTTAGGAAGTGCGCGCCGTCGAGCGGCGGCACGGGAATGAGGTTTATGATGAACAGCACGCAGTTGATGGAGACTGAGAATAAGGCGACGTAGGCCAGCTCCTGCCAGTCCAGGATTGCAAAAACGGCGTACAGGATTGCCGAAATCAGGGCGACCACCAGGTTCATGACCAAGCCGCCCGCGGTCGAAAGGATGTCCACCTTTTTGCGCGTTTTGGGGTTGTCCAGCATTATGCGTACGGGCTTTCCCCAGCCGAAAACCATAGGGAAGCCGCTTCCCATCGAAAGGGCGATGGTCAGGATTGGGAGGATGACGGTGCCCATCATGTCCATGTGTGCGACGGGATTTATGGTGACGCGTCCCTCTAGGCGCGGCAGCCTGTCGCCGAGCTTGTCGGCCACGAACGCGTGCCCGAATTCGTGCATGGTTATCGCTATGACGAGCAGAACGTAAAGTATGCCGCCGTATTTTATCTGAGCAAGAAGGTCCAGTTCCATTATAAGAGATTGTCCCGGGTTGTCCGGGGGAAATTTTGTTTAAAGCCGCTACGCCAAAAGCGTATTTTCATTTGTTCTTCAGCGCGCCCTAGTAGCTGTAAAGTTTTTTGCCGGGAGCGGCCGAGGCGGCGGCATCCGTTTTTTCGCGTTCCTTTTTCGCCTTTTTAACGATGGAAATCAAGGCCATTTTCGCTTTCAGAAGCGCGGGAAGGGTTACGCTTTCGAGGACTTCTTCGGCCTCGCCGTCGCGGTTTAGCTCTATAAGCACCCGCGCCTTGTTGGTAAGGGCAGTCTGTTTTTCGAGGTTGAGTTCGGCCATCGAAAGAACCTTTTCCCATTGCTCCAGCGCGGCGTTCCAGTCGGCCTTGCCCACGTCGTAAAACGCAAGCGCGTAGTTCCGCTGCGCCTGGACGCTGTCTGGCTGGAGTTCTGCGGCGCGCGCGTAGCACGAGATCATTTCTCCATCCAAGTCGGCCTGCTCGTAGCCGCCGTCGTTCATCATAACCTGCCTGAAAATGAGAATCAGCTGGGCCAGTTGGGTGAGGTACACGGGGTTGTCGGGCTCAAGCTCGACGGCCTTTTTCATGTCGGCGTAAGCCTCGCGCCAGATGCCCTCCTCCGCCTCGTATGTCGCCATCTGCTGCTTTACCACGGCGATTTCGCCGTCGATGGAGTCGGCCTTTTTGAATGCGGCGTAGGCGCGGCTGTTCTCGCCGGTGGAGCGCAAAAACTTTCCGTAGATTATGAGGGCGTCGGCATCTCTCGGGTTGTCGATGAGGTATTCGGACCAAAGGGACTCGATTTTGCGCTGCAGCGACACGGAGTCGTTTTTCGACATTGCCGTGTTGCGGTCGGAACGCTCAAAAAAACGGTTCTGCTCGGAGATGATTTCCAGAAGCTTGCGCTGTGAGAGCGAAAAATTCGCCTCGCGCGCGGGTTTAGAACGCACAATCGGCGCAGGGGCCCTCGGCAGCGGCTCTTTTTCGACACCAGAGCACCCGCCAAGTATGGACGCCAAAACGGCCAGAAGCATCGCATTCAGCGCGGCACCCGGCCAAGATTTTTTTCCTTCCGCAAAAAACATCTTATTTGTGGCAGCCGCAGCCCGCGCCGCACACATGTCCGTGCCCGCTGCCGCCGCAGCAATGGTTGCCGCACGAAGTTTCGGAACCTTTGCCCGCATTGAAGCCGGAAATCAGCTTCTCAAGGTTTTTCGAGGCGCATTTGGGGCACGAGGGCTTTTCTTCGCCGCTTCTTACGAGCGCCTCAAATTGGTGTTTGCATTTTTTGCACTTGTATTCAAAAATAGGCATGGTATTAATAAATGGTTATATTCCACTATAATATAACTGGGCAAGACGGTATTCGGATTCCGCCGGATGCCGCATTTCAATAATTATAAGACTACCAATAATAAGAAACGTTCAATGGCTGAAAAGGAAAAAGTGACGCCCATGATGGAGCAGTACTGGGAAGCGCGCAATTCGCTTCCCAACGACACCCTGCTCATGTTCCGCCTGGGCGACTTCTATGAAATGTTCTATGACGATGCCGTGGAAGGCGCGCGCATACTGGGAATAACGCTCACAAAGCGGCAGAACTACCCCATGGCGGGCATTCCATACCACGCCGCCGAACAATACCTGCCCAAAATTCTCGCGGCGGGAAGAAAGGTTGCGATCTGCGAGCAGGACGAACTTCCGCGCGCGGGCAAACTCGTGAAGCGTTCGATCAGCCGCATACTCACGCCCGGCACGACAATCGAAGACAGCCAGCTGGACAGCCGCCAGAGCAATTTCATAATGGCGCTCAACATAGACGCCCGCTTTCGCCTCTATGCGTCGTGGATGGACCTTAGCGCGGGCGAGTTCTATTGCGCCGAGTTCGACCGCCCCGAAGATTTTCTGCCTATAATTTCGGCGTGCAACCCGCGCGAAATAGTCCTGCCCGAAGACGCTTCCAACTATTGGGCCGAAGAGCCGCGCCTCATGGCGTGGAACGCGCTTTTCAGAAGCGTGGTTGACATCCGCCCGGTAACGCTCCTGCACGACTACCGCTTCGAACCCTCATGGGGCGCCTCGCAGATTCAGGAGGCCCTCGGCGTGCTCAGCCTCGACGGCTTCGGCATATCCAAAGGCTCCGGCCTCGCCGGCCCCGCCGGCGCGCTCGTATTTTACGCAACCGAAAACCTGCGAGGCCGGCCGAAAAACCTGCGCACATTGCGAAAGTTCGCGGGCAAAAAATGCGTGCTCATAGACCCGTCCACACAACGCAACCTTGAAATTTTCCGCTCCACGCTCGGCGGCCGCGAAGGCAGCCTTATCGACGTCATGGACCGCACGCGCACGGCCGCGGGCGCAAGAAAGCTTGAATCGTACCTCGCCGCGCCGACGCTCGACCTCAAGGAAATAGAACGCCGCCAGAACATAGTGCTCGAGCTCTACTCCTGCCCCGCCGAAAGCTCGAGGATTTCCGACGCCCTTTCGCAGGTGCGCGACATCCCGAGGATTCTCGGACGCCTTCAGAACAGGCTGCGCAACCCGCGCGAGCTCGCCGGAATTCTCACGAGCATCGAGCAGTTCGAACCAATCAGGGAGGAGCTTCGCAAAATGGGCGGCTCCGTTTGCGGGGAAATCGCCGCGTCTATACCGGATTTCGCCGACCTCAAAAAATTTCTTGGCAGCGCGCTCGCCGACGACCTTCCCGGCAAAATCCAGGACGGCGGCGTAATCCGCGCCGAATTCGACGACGAACTCGACAGGCTCCGCGGGCTGGCAAGCGACAACATGTCATGGCTTGAAGCCCTAGAGCGCAGCGAACAGGAGCGCACCGGCATCAGGACGCTGCGCATAAAATACAACGGAAATTTCGGCTATTATATAGAAGTCACGAAGTCGTACCTGCACCTCGTCCCCGAGGATTACATCCGCAGGCAGACAATGACAAACGCCGAACGTTTCACCACCGAAGACCTAAAGGAAAAGGAGAGGGAAATCCTCCACGCCGACGAAAAATCGAGGCTGCGCGAAGAGGAGCTCTTCAACGAAATAATCCAAAAGACCCTGACCTTCGCCGACGAACTAGCCGAAGCCTCCGACATTATCGCGGAAATCGACGTATTCAGGGGCTGGGCCGAACTCGCCCGCGAATGGGACTACTGCAGGCCGGAAATGAGCGATTCAGACGCCCTCGAAATTGAAGGCGGCCGGCACCCCGTGGTCGAACAGATGCTGCGCCGCGACAAAATAGGCCTCGCCCGCACGGAGTCTTTCGTGCCAAACGACACTTACCTTTCCTCCTCGGAAGAGCAGATAGCCCTCATAACCGGCCCCAATATGGCCGGCAAATCCACTTATATACGCCAGATAGCGCTCATCGCGCTCATGGCCCAAACAGGCTGTTTCGTGCCTGCGAAAAAATGCAGGCTCGGCATCGTCGACAGGATTTTCAGCCGCGTCGGCGCAAGCGACGAACTCTCGCGCGGCAACTCAACCTTCATGGTCGAGATGAACGAAACCGCCAACATCCTCAACAACGCCACCGACAAGTCGCTGATAATCCTCGACGAAATCGGCCGCGGAACCAGCACATACGACGGACTGAGCATCGCATGGGCCGTCACCGAATACATACACGGCTCCGGCCCCCGCGGCCCCAAGACCCTCTTCGCCACCCACTACCACGAAATCACAAGCCTCTCCGAAAGCCTTCCGCGCCTCGTAAACTACCGCGTGAGCGTCAAAGAGTGGAACGACGAAATCATATTTACCCGCACCATCGAACGCGGCGCCGCGGACAAATCTTACGGCATACAGGTCGCCCGCCTCGCGGGACTGCCCGAAGCCGTCATCAACCGCGCGAAAGTCGTCCTCCAGGAACTCGAAAACGAAGGCGACTCAATCCTCGGCAACATCGGCGAGGCGAAAAAAGCCAAAGCAAAGCGCGCTCCGAAAGCCGAGAAAAAACAGACGGACGGCGAAAGCAATTTCGGGCAATTGTCGTTTTTTTAGTCGTGAAACTTCTCAAGGGCGTTCCGGTTGGGGTGCTCTTTTTTAGGCTCGGGGCTGCTGTGAATTTTTTGGTTGGCAAGGGCGCTTGCCTTGAGACGCTTTAAAATGGACGATGAAGAAGAAAAGGATTGAAAAAATCCGGGTGTGTGGGAAGATTTTGTGAAAAATTATTTACATGAATCCCAAGTACAAACGCATCGTATTGAAGCTGAGCGGCGAGGCGCTCAAAGATATTGAAAACGGAGAGTCGTTGGATACGGCTATACTGAAGAAACTGGCGCTTGAGCTCAAAGAGGTTCATTCCATGGGTGTTCAGATATGCCTGGTGGTTGGCGGCGGCAACATATTCCGCGGCTTGAAGGGCGCGAAATCGGGCGTCGATAGGACCACGGGCGACTACATGGGCATGCTTGCCACGGTGATAAACGGCCTTGCTCTGATGAATGCGCTTGAGAGCGAGGGCGTCCCGGTGCGCGTGCAGACTGCGATACCGATGGAGAAGGTAGCGGAGCCGTTCATTTTGCGCCGCGCGGTAAGGCATCTGGAAAAGGGCAGGATTGTGATATTTGTGGCGGGCACCGGCAACCCGTATTTTTCGACTGACACGACGGCCGCCCTCCGCGCAAGCGAAGTTGGCGCGAACTGCCTTTTCAAGGCGACGAACGTTGACGGCATATACGACAAAGACCCCAACAAGTATGGTGACGCCGTAAGATACGACAAAATTTCGTACCTTGAAGCGCTTGAAAAGCGCCTGGCTGTGATGGACTCCACGGCATTTTCAATGTGCATGGACAACAAAATTCCGATTGTCGTTTTCGACATGAACCGCCCCGGAAACATCAAGAAGGCCATAGAGGGCGACCATATCGGCACTGTGGTGAGCTGAATTTTTTAAAAACGCACAGAAACATTTAACAAAAAAAGGCATAACATGGACATATCAGCAGAACTTAAGAAGACCGGCGACAGCATGACAAAAGCGGTGGCTTACGTTAACCACGAATTCGACACAATCCACACCGGCAAGGCCTCTCCTTCGATGGTTGAGAGCGTTATGGTCGAAGCCTACGGCTCGATGTCGCGCCTGAGGGACATTGCGGCCATCACAACTCCCGACAGCTCGACGATACGCATCCAGCCCTGGGACAAGAGCATTTTGAAGGACGTTGAAAAGGCGATCCTCGCGGCCAACGTCGGCCTGACTCCTTCCGTCATGGGCGACGCGGTCCGCTGCCCCGTTCCGCCGCTTTCAGGCGAACGCCGCGCGGAGCTTACGAAGATAGCCCACGATATGGCCGAACAGGGCAGGGTGCGTGTGCGCACAATTCGCCGCGACTCGCTCGACCAGGCAAAGAAAGGCCAGAAGGCCGGAACGGTCACTGAAGACGACCTGAAAAAATTCGAAAAGGAAGTCCAGAACCTCACCGACAAGACAATCGCGCAAATCAACGCCAATTTGGCTGCCAAGGAAGCGGACCTCAAGAAAGTTTAGTATGGCCAAAGGCGACGGCAGGCGTGTTGTCGTGAAAATCGGCACGGGCGTTTTGACGCGCGGCGTCGGGGAACTCGACACGGACAAAATGTCGGCGATTTGCTATCAGATTGCCGACGCCAAATCCAGGGGCTGCGAGGTTATCCTCGTCAGCTCAGGCGCGGTGGGCCTGGGCATGGGCAAGCTGGGGCTCAAGTCGCGGCCCAAGCAGATAAGCTCCGTGCAGAAGTGCGCTGCTGTCGGGCAGGGCATACTCATTGAAACTTGGGCCGACCTTTTCGAGCCGCACGGCATTACCGTCGCGCAGCTTCTCATAACGCGAGACGACGTCGATTCGCTTACGCGGCACAAGGCCATGCGCGACCTTTTAAACGACCTGCTCGAGGACGGCATACTCCCCATCATCAACGAAAACGACAGTGTAAGCGCGGCCGAGCTGAACATAAAGTTCGGCGACAACGACGTGCTCAGCTCGCTTGTCGCCACGCTTTCAAAGGCCGACAGCCTCATGATTCTTTCGACGGCCCCCGGCCTCATAGACATGAAGGGAACGGGCAAGGTCATTCCGCTCGTCGAGAAAGTCACGCCCGAAGTCCGCGCGATGGCTTGCGGAACTACAAGCGCCACCGCGGTTGGCGGCATGATTACAAAAATCAAGGCGGCGGAAATAGCGACCAGCTCCGGCTGCGACGTATTCATCGCGAGCGGATCCGAGCAACGCGTTATTGGAAGGATTCTTGACGGCGAAAGCGTCGGCACGCGCTTTGCCGCCTCCAAAAAATCCAAGAGCTCCAAGAAAAGGTGGCTCGCGCATTTCGGCCGAACAATCGGGCGCATAAGCGTGGACGAGGGCGCGGAAAAGGCCCTCAGGGAAAAGGGAAGCTCCCTCCTCCCCGCAGGCGTAAAAGGCGTTTGGAACAATTTCAGCAAGGGCGACCTTGTGGAAATTGTCAATCTCGACAAGAATTACGTCATAGCGCGCGGGATAGCCGAAATGGGCTCCGAGGAAATTGAAAAAATCCTTTCGTCGAATTGCGCCGCGAAAAAATGCGGGCACAAGGACGTGGTAGTTCACCGCGACCATCTCGCGCTGGTATAGGAATGCCCGTTTCAATTGAGCCGTTTTTACGTAGCGCCTTTCCGGCTTTCGTCCGGCATTGCCGCCTTTAGGCAGAAAGTTTTTTGCCGAGATGTTTCCACATATAAGAAAAATAACACCGAACAAGGACGCCGGAGCCGAGGCGCCCGCTGAACATATGTCAGAGAAAATAAAACTTTCGCGCGAATGCGACGCGATGCTGATACCTTCGGGCATGAGGGTAAAACTGGCCGCCGGCAATGAGGTGGAGGTAACGCACCGCCTCGGCGGAAACCTTACCGTGCGCGGCGTTTTCGGCATGGCGCGCATAGAAGAAAAGGATGCGGACGCCCTCTCCGAAGCCGCGCCCGAAACTCAAAAAGAAGCCGCTGCATCCGAAGAGAATGCCGCGCCGGCCGACGCCATTCCCGAGCTTAGGGAGGAGGACCTGTGGGAGGTTGCGAAAACCGTCTACGACCCGGAACTCCCCGTGAACATCGTCGACCTCGGCCTCATCTACAGGCTTGAAATAAAAAAGGATTCCGACGGCAAAAACAATGTTGAGGCCGACATGACGCTTACCGCGCCAGGCTGCGCTATGGGCCCCATGATTGCCGACGACCTGCGCTTGCGCATGGAAGCCCTCCCCGCTGTCGGCAAGGCTTCCGTGAACATCGTCTGGGATCCTCCGTGGAACCAGGACATGATGAGCGAAGAGGCGCGTATGATTTTAGGCTTGGCATGAAAAACGCCGAAAGCTATTGTTAGAAATATTAATAACACAACCGTCATGAAGTATCTTAGATTATTTTGCGCCGCTGCCTCCATAGCCGCCGTATCCGCCACCGCCCTCGCCGAAAAGGTCGTCCTTGCCGGCAGCGACCTGCTAGGCGCATACATAGCCGCCACCGCCGGGGAACTCGCCAAAAAAGACGGCGTGGAGCTTGAATGCAAAATGCTGGGCTCATTTTCCGCGCTGGAAGAGCTCGACAAGGGCGAGGCGGATTTTGCCGTCATAGGAATTCCCAAAGGCCGTCCGCTGCCGGAGGGTTACGAACTGCAGCCCTTTGCCTACCAGATTGCCGTCGTCGTAGTGAATTCTGCGAATCCCATCGAGGAAATCTCAAAGCAGCAGCTCATCGACATATTTTCCAGCGACACAAAAAAGCGCGCCGAAACATGGTCGCAGCTCAACGTTGACAACTTCGGACTGAGCAACATCATGCCGCTCGTGACAAGCTTTTCTGACAATGTAGTCATAGAACTTTTCAAATACTCTGCGCTCAACTCCACCAATATCGGCAGCTGGGTTACCGTGGCGAAAGACAAGCAGGCAATATTTAACATGATCAAGGCTAACAATGCCGCAATCGGCGTGGTCGGCAAGCTTACCGACACCAACATGCTCAAAGCCCTGCCTATCTATGAATTGAACGAGGCCGGCGGAAAGTCTTACTCATTCGGCCCCAGCCGCGAAAATGTATACAACGGCGACTATCCGCTCGTGCTTCCTTTCTACATAGCATACAAAAAAAGTGCGGCTCCGAAAATAAAGGCCGCAGCGAAAATTCTTTTCAGTGACGCAATTGCCTCAAAGATAGATAGTTCCGACTTTATAAGCGCGCCCGAAAGTTCCAGAAAAAAATCTATTTTCGAACTTGACATGGCGAACTGATTTACCATTATCCATGGAATAATTTTTTTCGCGGGTGTAGCTCAATTGGCAGAGCGCGACCTTGCCAAGGTCGAGGTTGTCGGTTCGAACCCGATCACCCGCTCCATTTAAAAAACGCACTTTTCTAAAGTGCGTTTTTTTGGGTCAACACCAAAGGTTGTGGAATAGGTTGATTTTTTAGATTTGCCTTTCATAGATTCACCCCGCATTCCACGA
>CALXSL010000050.1 GCA_944391135.1 uncultured Opitutales bacterium | reverse complement strand
GGGGTGGGCTTTTGTGTGTTGGGGCTGGTCTGCGCCCCCCCCCCCCCCCCCCCCGAGGTAATTTCCGCTTAGACAGCGGGTTTGCGCCGCTGTATCGTTGCAAAAGGTTTTTCGTAAATTGCATAGGTTTTTCGTAAAATCGAAAAATCCCCGAAAAAACGGATATTTTTTGCTTCGAAATTTCCCTTGAAACAACTTTTCAATGCCCATGCACGGGGATTTCAGGTCTTTTGAAACGGCATTGCAAGACGCCATAAAGCGAAAAAAAGACGGGCGCGGACAGAAAAACTGCCCGCGCCCTATGGCTTTTACATATGGACTTATGGATATAAAAGTTTCCCGTCAAAGCCAATCAAACGCGGGATTCAAAACGAAACAATGCACTATTTATCGCTAACCTTCAACGCTTTCATGCCGCCGACTCCCGTCTGCGCTATGAGCGCGCGCGTATAAAGCGAAATTTCAAGTCCTCCGGCAATTTCCCTTGCATATACGGTAAACGGCGTAGCGACAAACCGCTTTATAACGGAAAAGTCCTGTGCACTTGCCCCGCCTTGGGAACAGAACGCATAAACGTTGTTTTCAGGAAGAATATAAGCCCTTTTTTGCGCTTCTTTGCCATCCTGTTTCATCAACGCTCTTTCGTTTGCTATCGCAATTCCATCCACGCCAAGCGCCAAAGCCAAGGCGTCGGGCGAAATTGTATAGTTCGGCGAATCCGTCCCAAAGTATTCCGCGCGCATGTTCCAAGCTGCCGCACCGAAAAGAACCTTATTTGCGGCGCAACCGCAATCGTCCCCAACGGAAGCTATAAGCTCTTTTATGTCCTTTATCGGGTTGTTTTCGTCGCCGCTTTTCCAAACCTTGTTTGTGGGGGTTACCATGCTTGTAAAAAGCTTTGAAGCACGTATCAAGTCTTCCCTTAGAAGCTGTTTTTTCAGTTCCTCCACGGCCTGCTTTTGAATGAAATCGTCATCGTCGTCGACAATGGTTGTTAGGCCGTACACATTGCATTTGGCCGTAACCGTATTGCCCGTGGTGTTTACAACGCGAAAGCCGGAATGGCGCATTCTCATCGTGTTGTCGTCATCGTAAAAAGCTTCGGTTTCATCATACTTTATGTCGCCGCTTCCGGACGTGTAATATTCAAAGGCTGGCGAAACTTTGACTTCAGGGGCGATAAAGTTCAAAAGCTCCTCGATTTTTCCCGTTGAATATCCCGCTGCATAGTCTGTCAGCCCCTGCGAAAACCAATCTGCGTTGGCGCTGGCGTTTGCAAAAATTATCTTATTATATGCGCTCATGTTTAAATGCTCCTTTCGTCTGCTTTATATCAAATTTATGTATTCAAATCTTGACGAATTTTCCGGTTTTATAATTACAAACCCGAATCCCAAGAAAACCAAAGCTTCGGAGTCTTCGACCCCATATCCAAAATCCGTTTCATTGCGAAGCTTTTCGAGAATTGCGTCAAAAGCGCCGCCACGACCAACTTTTTGAAATTTTGAGCCTGTCAAAATATACTTTATATCTTTCAGGCTCATTCCTTTCGGGGTTAAAATCCCTTCGAGTTTTGTAAGCGAACTATGCTTTCGATTGTAATCTTCCATGGCGGCTCTTTGCTCTTCGTCCTGCCTTTTTGCTATATTCATTTTTATCCTTGTTTTATGGTTTTTGTTTTCTGAAAGCTCGCGCTTTCGGCGTTAAAATTTTCCATGGCGGCGGCATCCATTTGGTTGAGGATTTCGCCCCAGCAATGCACCTTCCCGAGCCCGCGGCGTTCGCGGCCATCGCAGGCATTCTGGCCATAGGGCTCGCCGCGTACAGGCGCAGAAAGTAAAAATTTTCTGCGCGGCTTTCCGCCGTATTTGCGCAATGCCCTGTCGGCGGGCGGAGGCGCGGAAATTGGTTAAAGTTGACACGGCGCCCGGGCGGGGAAATCCCCGCCCGGGCGCTCCTTTTTTTGCCGGCGTTCATTATTGCTTGACGGATTCCGCCAATAAAGCACAATAAACGCCTTAATTTTTCCAAAAGGGATGCGCGCGGCGCGCATGTGAAACCCGGGCGGACATGCCCGGATTTTATTTTCCCGCAGGAACGGATTTAGAAATCACACATCATGAACACAAAAATCGAGAATATCAGCGACACGCGCAAGAAGATCATAGTTTCTTTCGAACCCGAACAGGTTGTGGAACAGACCGAAAAGATGACAAAAGAATTTGTCAAGAACGCCAAGATTTCAGGTTTCAGGCCCGGCAAGGCCCCCCGCGAAATGGTTGAAAAGACCTATGCGAACGCCATCAAGGAGCAGGTCGAGCGCGAGCTCACGAACGAGGCCATCAAGGCCCTCAACGATGTGAAGGATTTCGACCTCTACGCGGTTGTCGACATCCAGAAGGAAGACGTCGACGGCGGCGTCAAGATGACTTTCACGGCGGACGTGTACCCCGAAGTGAAGCTTCCCGAATCCCTCGTGACCAAAGTCGAGCTCGAAGGCGAAGAAGCCTCCGACGAGGAAGTTGAAAAGGCGGTCGAATACCACCGCAACCAGCGCGCCAAGTACGAGGAAGTGGACCGCGCAATCAAGAAGGGCGACTTTGTGCGCCTGTCGTACAAGGGCACAGTCGACGGCGTCCCCATGGCCGAAGCCGCCCCCGAACTCCCCCTCTACGCCGACCAGAAGTCCACCTGGGAAGAAGCCGGCAACGCCGACGCCCCCGGAATACAGGGCATAGTGCAGGGCATAGTTGGCATGAAGAAAGGCGAAAAGAAAACCATTCCGCACGAATTCCCGAAGGAAGGCACGAACGACAAGATTACCGGCAAGACCGCCGAGTTCGAAGTCGAAATCCTCGAAATCCGCGAGAAGGTACTCCCCGAGCTCAACGAGGAATTCTTCAAGGCTTTTGAAGTCGATTCGCTCGACGCCCTCAAGGCCAAGGTAAAGGAATCAATTTCCAAGGAAAAGAAGGCCAACAACGAAATCCTCAAACGCCAGTTCGCCGTCGAGCAGCTCATGGGCCAGGCGGAATTCCCGCTTCCCGAAAGCGCCGTCGAAGACGAGCGCCATGCGATTCTCGAGGAAATGATGATGCGCTTCATGTCGTCGGGCGCCTCCCGTCAGGACATCGAAAACAACAAGGAGGCCCTCTTTGAAAACGCCGGCAAGGAAGCCGAAGGCCGCGCGAAAATGCGCGTGTTCCTCAACCGCGTGGCCAAGGCCAACGACCTCAAGATTGACAACGAGGACATGAGCAGGATGCTCTGGCAGGAAGCCATGCGCACGCGTACCAAGCCCGAAGAGCTTATCAAGCAGCTCCGCAAGGACCCCGCCCGCGGCAACCGCATGCGCGCCGACGCGCTCCTGCAGAAAGCCATTAATTTCATCGCGGAAAAAGCCGAAGTAACTACCAAGGCTTAATGGGCCGTTCTGCGGCCCGGTTCGTCTGCCTCCCACCTTTGACATAATGGCGGACGGACCGTCCAGTATTTTTGTGGGCGTGTGAAATTGCGCATGATGCTTCGTTTCAAAATACCCCGCACCAGGTACGCTCCTGTCGCGGGGTATATTTGATCCGCCAAGTCGGCACATGCTGCGCATATGCCAAAATATTTTGGCTCTAAGCGGCGCGGTTTAACCCCGCGCCGTTTTTATTGGGCAATATATATGATGTCGGCGGATATTTCAGACCCGTCCGCCAGTAGGGCCGTTATTTTCCCGGAAGAATTTTCATTTTCGCTTCCGGTGTATGCGGCTGTCAGTTCGATGCCGTTGTCTGTTCGTTTCCCGGCCCCTATTACAAAGCGCTTGTTGTCCGTTTTTATGCGCGAAAGCTCTGTGTTTGTTTTCAATAATATGACGGTTTTCTTAAGACTTTTTGTAAGCGCGTACTTGTCCAATGAAAATTTGTCTGTCTCAGGCTTTTCCCAGGATATCGGTATTGTATGCCTGCTCGTGGAGAAGTCGGTTTTCAGCGCAAATGAAATGCCGCCGCAATAGCTTTTGCCGGATATTTTGTCCGGAAAATTCAAAATAATTTCGTATGAGTGGAGTTTGGTCTTTATTCCGTTTCCGAGTACGCGTTCCTTTTCGGATGTTTTTTTTATTTCGGCCGTTATTCCGTCCGGGCAAAAGTCAAAGGTTATGCCGGCGTCCGATGGCGAAAGGCATTCCACTGAAATTTTTCCCGCCGAATCGGGAAGTCTGGCAATTTCCCCAAAGACAAGACTTTTCGGGGATACGGAAACATAACGGCTGTTTGTCAAAACCATTTTCAGCGCAAACGGATTTTCCTTTGACGAATTGGACAGCACTATGTCGATTTGCCTCTCAAACGATTCGTCCGCCGGAAAATCCGCTTGGGCGGTCAGTTCGGCCCTGCCAAATGCCGGAATAACTTTGGGAAATACCAAATTCGTGCATGAGCATGACGTTGTTGCGGAGGCGATTTCTATATCGTCGGCGCCGTAATTTTTCAGCGCGAAAGTATGGCTGAAACTCGCCATGCCTCCGTTTCCGGAAACTGCCGCAATATCTGAAAAAACAACGGGGGCGTCGCATATTATTCTTCCGCCCAGAAAATGCCGCCATCCGATAATAACGGTCAAAATCGCGGCTGCGGATATTATAAGGGCTTTTTTCATTTGCCTTTCATGAATGCCGCGACTAATCCCAGTATTATTCCTGCTGCAATCAGGACCCATCCTGCATAGGCGTATGCGACATTGCCGGATGTTTGGTCGCCCAGAGCCAGCGCCGTTAATTTTTTCGCTTTGACCAGTTTTTCGTATTCAATGACATCCACCGGGTTGGGCGGGTCTATAACTTGAATATTTTTTCCCTCAATCGTTTTGAATATGCAAAAATGGCCAATGTCGGCATTTTTTCCCGGTTCGAAATATACAATAAAAACGCTCTCCGGGGCGGAATTCGCTATGCCGTCCAATGAAATCCTAAGCGGCTTGTTTTTCAGTCCGCTCGAATTCAGGTATTCGGATATTTCTCCAAGACTCACCTTTTTGTCAGGAAGATAAATATCCCCGAAAATGGCGTTATAATCGGCCTTTATATTGTTCATTCTAAGCGCCGCATAAGTTGCGTTTACCCCGCAAAGATACCGCATGTCTTGTTTGGCAAAAAGCGTGTTCGGGCCGATAGAGCGGAACGACTCGTCGGGGTTTCCCCTTAAGTCCGGACAGCAAAGGCACGCGCAGGCCAGAACGGCGATCAAGCGTAGCTGATGTTTGATGCGCATAGTCAGTAACCTATTTCCGGTCGGCGTCTTCCAGTATTTTTTCAATTATGGAAATGATTGCCTCTTCCTTTGAGTTTATGTCATCTATCTCCGTTACGGTATAGGTTTTCTTTTCCCCGTGGTCCTTGACGAGTGTTCCGGCCGGAAGCGCCGGAATAAAAGATCCGGCGGGAGAATTTATGCGCATGGCGGACGTGTCAATTTTGAACAAGGCCTCAATAAGGGGCTTTGAATCCGGGGCGTACATGGCTATAAAAACTTCCGACGGGAATTTGAGCCCGTCCGCAGCCTTGTAATCCTTTGCCGAAAGCAGATAGTCCTGATAGCGTTTCCCGTCGTGCGTTCCGTACGACGTTATGGAAGCCAGTTCTCCGGACGCCGCGTTGAAAGACATTTCATATTCTTCGCCCAGCTTGACTTTTAGTTCGGTTCCGTCAATTTGAACGGACGCGTCTTCTGCGTTTTTTAGCATGTCAAGATATGCTACCGCGCCGAATCTGGAAAACCACATGTCCATTAATTCGGGAAAAAACGCGTTTTTTATGGACATCGGTTTGACATATGCGTTGCCGTCGACGCCAAAGGCGTCGCCTTCTTTCAATTTGGCTATGTCCGGCACGAAATTGAGGAATTTTCCGCCGGAATATGACTTTATTTCCGCCCGTATCAGTTTTTTGGCCCCTTGGGAGTTGTCGTAAATTTTTTCCTTGAGGATGTATTGAACGGGGGACGGTGAAAACTTCAAATAAGCCTCCGTGCTGTAATGCGCATATTTCCCTGTTTCGGGGTTCAGCGCTTTGTATTCCGCCGTATATGGAATTTCCAGCGTGTCGAAAGCGGACATCCATTGCTTTGCCGCGATAAGCGACGCCGCAGCCGCGCCCGGGTTGCCCCAGGCTATGCAGCATGCGCCTAATGCCGAAAGTATTGCCGCAAAAATTTTCATCAGGCCTCCTCTTCCGAGCACGTGTTTTTCGGAACGGTTCCCTGGGTGCATTTTTCATGCGTTCCGCATTTGTCGCTCGAATAAATGTTGCTTTGGAATGTCCACGTGGGATTCGATTTTTTGGGGCAATTCAGCCACATTCCCCCGCATGCGTTTTTGGTCCCGGCGGTGCACTTTATGTCTTGGTTTCCGGCTGTTGCGCATGTGCTTTGCGGAAATCCGGAATTGCACTGGAACCCCGTTCCGCTTTGGGGTGAATTGGGGTTGGTGATGTCCACGCCCTCGTCCGGCTTCGTATAAACGAAGCTGCAGTCGTCGCCTTTTGCGGCGTTCCCCGTTTTGCATGAATCATCCCCGTCCTCGCACGGCTCGCAGTTTGCGCCGCCGTAAAGTTCGAATATTCCGCCCGCATTTTCTCCGGTGGCATAAGAGATCATTATGGCTCCGAGTGCCGTTAGAAGCGTTGCCGCGATTTTTAGCCGTCTTGTCTTTTTCATCGTCTATCCTAATGGTTCAACTGTTTTAACAGTTCACCCCCGTTTTTGCCTGCGGAGGCGAATTTTGCATTTTTATTTCGTTCGTTGGAATAGTATATCTTAAATTCCCCGTTTTCCAAATAGCTTACTTTGAATTTTTGCATTTTTGCGTTCTCATAAAGTATTACGCGCCTTTTGCCGTCAAACTCCTTGCGGCATATGAAATTATTGCTTCCGTCGAAGTATTCTGCGGTGTTTTTCCCGTAATCGTATTTGACGGACTTAACGATTTTTCCGTCCCTTATTTCCATGAAAATGTTGCCCCTGTCGTCATAGCTGAAAATGGTTGTCGAACTTTGCCCGTCGGGATATTCGACGATTTCCTTTCTGACCTTTCCAATCGCGTTGCCGGACATTATCTTATATTTTGTAACGGTCGGGCCCCCGTTTATTTTTTCTTTCGTTATCCCGTTCTTGCTCTGCCACAAGTCTTCGTCGCCGTTGCTGCCGCGTCTGGATATTCCGTCGGGTAACTCGTGATAGGAGTATGTGCGGGTATGTCCGGCGCTATGCGACCGTTCTTTTCGGACGGTTCCGCTTTTGCCGTCAAACTCGTATTCGCTGAAACTTCCTCCGGGATAAATGCATTTCGCGGTGAACGGCCTGTTTTTTTCGAAGCCGTATTCAAAGCTCGTGGTTTCTGTGCCCCTTTCGACGGCTTTTACGATTCTCCCGCCGCCGGTGATATTTTCAAAATAAATTTTTACGGGTGAATTCCCGTTTTGGGGCGTTGATACGGTCATTGAATTTTCCCCGTAGGCGAAAGACGCGAGCGGTTTGCCGTCCTCGTTTATTGAAGATAAGCGGCCGTCTTCATACATGAAATTCACGGACAGGCCAGAAGATGTCTTGTATTTTTGTATTTTGCCTTTTTGGAATGAGAGCGAAACGCCGCAGGAGCCGGCAACATCAATGCGAGATCCCCTTTCGGAGAGTTTCCATGAATCGTTGCCGTAAATTTTTTTGACGGGATCCAGAACGCCAAGGATTATTTTTTCCCCGTTTGACAGGATGACGGCGTATTGGTTTGCTTCGTTTTTAACGGGAACGGAGTCGGTTATATTGAAAAACCATTTGTATCCAAGGTAGTGGGATGATGTTTGGGACGAGCTTAGAAAGTCGGCCGTTACCGGCAGGATCTCTCCGTTGGAAAGTTTCAGATCGGCTATTTTTTCGCTGAACATCAGGCAGCCTTTTGCCGTAACATTTTTAAAAGGCCTGAATTTTGAGCTTTCCCATGAAAAAGAGCATGCGCCGTGCGACAGATTAAATAACAGCAATGCCGCAAATATTTTTATAAATGTAAATGATTTTATGGTAATCATATGAAATTTTTTATCTATAAATTAGTATAAAAGATTCATGTATGTCAATAAAAAATATTATAATATTCATATGAACTTTGGCGGGTCGTCCCGCTTCCCGGTTTTTGCGGCGCGGTTTAACCCCGCGCCGTTTTTTTGAAACTTTTTGTCCCTAAAAGAGGTCGAAAGGCAATATTTTGGTTGTGTTTTGGGCGGGAATTTTTTTTGCTTAGAAATACAATTAATGTCCGATAAATAAGGGCAATCAGCATCGGGGGCCGCCGAGCGGAAAGGGCGTCGGGATTCCCGTTTTTCAACCAATTTAAAAATAAAGAAATGTCAGAATATTACATACCTACTGTAGTCGAGCGCGACGGCAGGTCCGAGCGCTCGTGGGACGTCTATTCGCGCCTCCTGCGCGACAGAATCGTGTTCATCGGCACGCCCATCAACGACGGCGTGGCCAATGCGGTCATCGCCCAGCTTCTTTTCCTCCAGATGGAAGACCCAAAGAAGGACGTGCACATTTACATCAACAGCCCCGGAGGCTCCCTCACGGCGGGCATGGCCATTTACGACACAATGAACTTTCTGCACTGCGACGTTGTTACGTACTGTGTCGGGCAGGCGGCAAGCATGGCTACAATACTGCTCGCCGCGGGCACCAAGGGCAAGAGGTACTCGCTGCCCAACTCCCGCGTGATGATACACCAGCCCTACGGCGGAGCCACGGGGCAGGCGCGCGACATCACTATCGCCGCGAACGAAATCCTCCGCTGGAGGCAGAAGATCAACGAGATCCTCTCGAAGGACACCGGGCAGAGCGTCGAACAGATTGAGAAGGACTCCGACCGCGACTTTTACATGACCGCCGAAGAGGCCATGAAATACGGGATCGTCGACAAGGTCATCGAAAACAAGAAGGACGCCTAACACACCGCGTTTTTCAAACCGCCGCAGGCGCCTGCGGCGGTTTGCATTTGCGCCTTACGGATATAAATGAGCAAGGAAAAACACTGCAGCTTTTGCGGCCGCCCGGCAAAGAACGTGGGCGGCATTATCGCGGGCATAGAAGATTCGGGCATCTGCGCGTCGTGCGTCGAAACCCTCCACAACGCGCTCGCGCTGAGCATGGAGGACGACAAGCGCAAAAAGACCGAGTCGCTTTTCGATTTCGAAATAAAGACGCCCTCGCAGATGAAGCGCATCCTCGACCAGTACATAATAGGGCAGGACGCCGCCAAGAAAACCCTGTGCGTGGCCGTCTACAACCATTACAAACGCCTCAAAGCCGAAATGCTCAAGGACGAGGAGGGAATCGCCACTGAGAACGAGGTTTCCGACGCCTCGACCGCGGCCGATTTTGACGACGTCGAAATAGAAAAAAGCAATATCCTGCTCGTGGGGCCTACCGGCAGCGGCAAGACATACATCGCCCGCACGCTCGCCAGAATGCTCAACGTGCCTTTCGCCATCGGCGACGCCACCACGGTTACGGAAGCCGGTTACGTCGGCGAAGACGTCGAAAACATAGTGCTCAACCTTTTGCGCGCGGCCGACTACAACGTCGAGCGCGCCCAGTGCGGCATCGTCTATATCGACGAAATCGACAAGATTGGCCGCAGGACGGAAAACGTGTCCATCACCCGCGACGTCGGCGGGGAGGGCGTGCAGCAGGCGCTTTTGAAAATCCTCGAAGGCACCGTTTGCAACATTCCCCCGAAAGGCGGCCGCAAGCACCCCGACCAGGAGTATATCCGTGTGGACACGCGCAACATCCTTTTCATATGCGGCGGCGCCTTTGTGGGGCTCGACAAAATAATAGAGCGCCGCTCGTCGTCGAAGCTTCTCGGGTTTACCGAAAACGCCGACGGCAAGGTCGAGACTAAAAGCTCTATTCTCAAGAGAATCCAGCCCGAAGACTTGGTTCAGTTCGGCTTCATTCCCGAATTCATAGGCCGCCTTCCGGTGGTAACCGCGCTCGAAGAATTGAGCCTCGAGGACTTGGTGCATATTCTCACCAAGACGAAGAATTCTCTCATACGCCAGTATTCAAAGCTTCTTGCCATCGACGGAGTGAAGCTGAAGTTTACCGACGACGCCATTGAGGCTATCGCGAAAAAGGCGATTGATTTCGGCACCGGCGCGCGCGCGCTGCGCTCGATAATGGAAAACCTCATGATGGACATCATGTACGAGCTTCCCGACGACAAGGCGCGGCACGAGGTCGTCGTTGACGGGGCGAGGGTTGCGCAGGTTTACGGCGCGGGCGCGTAGTCCGGCTGCCTGCAACACATAAAAAAAGGCGCCTATGGCGCCTTTTTTTATGCTTCGGGCGGAGTCTGGTAATACTTGGTTTGGTTCGCTTTTTGAAAACTTCCGCCAAACGCTAGAACTCTTTTATGTAGGATTCTTTGTCGATCTCGTAGGCGCCGTAAGTTTTCAGGGGCCTAAGTTTGCTGGCCTCGTTGATGCACAGCCTGTTTATTTTGTCGCACATGTTTTGCGCGGAACGTTCTTTGGCGGTGTACGCCGCGTTCGAAAACGAATTCATGTCTTTGACGAAGCTTCCGACGATGATGGAAAACTCCTTGTACGATGCCGAACTGCCGGAAACGGTGAAGCCGTCCCCGCCGAAGCATTCTTCTATTATGTCGATTTTTCTCTCATATTCTTTGAGCGCATTGTTCATCTTTCTGAGCGTTCCCAGCTGCGCCTTTTCCCATTCTTTCACCGAGTCTATGCGGTATCCGAAATATCTGACGTCTTTTTTTTTACGGCGGAGTTCATGTTAGCCCGTGAAACCTTCCCTCACTCTTGACGATTCCTTTATTATCGTCACGTGGGAAACTATCCCGATTACGCTCCTGGTTTTGTATGGAAAATGGGGCTTCCGCTGTTGCCCGATTAGAACGGGCAGTCGAGCTCCACGAGCTTGGGGCCAAAGCCCAGTATTGAGCCCTTTGTTTCGAGTATTGTTCCGCTGCCTTCTGTTCCCGCAGACAATGAGTTCGTCCTTTGTTAAGGGCGTTTCCGCCTATTTTCAGTAATATTGCTGTAGGCTTGCATCCTTACGGAATTTTCTTCAGGGGAATGATGGCTATGTCGTGCTCTTTTGCCAGGTATACGACGTCCGGAACTTCAATTTCATCGCCAGAGTATGTCCCTGCCTTTATTTTGTCGATGCCCGCTACTACGTGCACGTTCGTAAAAATAAAAGGCTTGTCCTTGAAAAGCGCAATGAGCCCCGTCGCGTTCCCGTTGGATCCCTGAAAGGCGCCTATGGCGCTTTTTCCCTCGTTGGTCATTATGTTGCCGGATTTGTTTTCGGCGGCTTTTCCCCCGGAATGTCCTGCATTGGCGAGGCAGGAGATAAAACGATCTAACACAGTATCTTGAATAAGTCGACGGCTCCGGCTCTAAAAAATTTTGTTTTCATGGGCGTTTTTGAATATCAGGGCCAGTCTTTCAAATTCCTGCTGGTACGTTTCGCGCATGTCGTCGTATGCGCTTATGGTTTTCAGGGCCTTAAGTCTGGACGCCTCGTTCGTGCACATGCGGGCCAGCTTGTCGTACATGTTCTTTTCCGCGCGCCGGCGCGCGGCCGGGTTGGCGAGGTTTGAAAGCTCCTTTTTGTATGCGCCTATGATGTCCGCAAATTCCTTGTAAATTGTTATGTCGAGCGTCAGCTTGCCGTCCGAGCTGAAGTGCTGGCGTATTATCTGCAGCTTCTGCTTGTAGCCGTCGAAAACCTCGTTCTGCTTTCTGAGCGTGTTCAGGTTTACGCGCTCCCAGTTCTTTACCGAGTCGAACCGGTAGCCGAAATATCTTGTGTCGCTTTTGATTGCCGACTGGTCGCTCAAGCGCGAAGCCTTGGAAAGAGGCGAAGATTTTTCAATGTCCTGGATTGTTGCGTGAGACGTTACGCCTATCACGGTGCGCGTTGGGATGTGGAACACGGGGCTGCCGCTGTTGCCTTCGTAGAACGGGCAGTCGAGTTCCACAAGTTTCGGGCCCAGTGCTATCACGGTGCCGTAGGTTTCCAGCATCGTGCCGCGTCCTTCGCTGTTGCCGCACACCACTATTTTGTCGTTGTTGTGGACGGCAAGGGCGGGGGCTTCGTTAAAGGTTAGCGGCTTGCAGTTTTCGGGGGCGTTTGCGATTGGGGAAATGGCGATGTCGTGGCCGCGCCCCGTGAACACGGGGCCCAGCTTTATTTCGTCTCCGGACATTGTGATTATCGTGGGCTTGTCCATGCCCGCGATGACGTGCACGTTGGTCACAAGAAACACCTTGCCCTGGATTGTCGCCAAAAAGCCCGTCGCGCTGCCGTTTGTTCCCATTATGGCGACTATGCCGCTTTTTTCGATGTTTGTAAGGCGCTCTTCGTCGGAAATCTCAACCTTTGGCCTGCTTTCCTCCGTCTTTTTGCCGTCTGGGGTTAACGCTCCCTCGGCGTCCTCATAATCTTCGTCTTCTTCGTCCTCGTCCGCATATTCGTCATCCTCGCCGTCAGATTCCGATGCGTCCTCCGTGCCTCCGTCCTCCTTCGCTTCAGGGGTTTCATCGGCGCTTGCGGACGCGTCGGCGGGGTTTTCTTCCGCTGTTGGGGCTTTATTGCCTCCTGTATTTGCCTCTGTGTCCTGTTGGGAGGCGGGGTCTTGCGCGCTTTCCGCATTTTCGCCTTCCGCCGCGCTTTTCTGTGCGTCTTCCTCAGCGGGTGGAAGGAGTGTTATTTCAAACTCCTCTTCATTGATGGAGGCTTCAGGTGAGTCCGGAATTGTGGCAGCCTGAACGTTTTCGGCATTGCCGCCATCCGCATTTTCAGAGGATGATGCCGCAGCAGGGGGCTCGGCCGCCTGTTCGGACGGGCTCTTCTCGACCGCTCCCGATTCCTCTTTTACCGGATCTGGATTGTTTTTTTTAAGTTTGTACGGGGGATTGGCCTCTTGGGCGAGGCCTGCGAGGGGTATTGATATGCAAATAGCGAATGTGGCGAGAATATTGCGCATGCCTGAAAATTAATTGACTAGAATATATACCCGACGCCGCATGAAGTCCAGACCATATTGTCAGGGCCGAGGTTGACGCCGTTTGAGGCGACCTTGCCGTCGTTGTGCATGGCCCAGCCCACGCCCACGAACATGCGCACGCCGCCTATCTGGTAAACGAGGTTGGCCTCTATTTGTATATAACCGTACGAGTTGCGCATGTAGCTGCCGTTTATTCTCTGGTCGCCGGACCACCTGTTGGCGTTGACGTAGCCGAAAGTCAGCTGCGACTCTATGCGCAGGTTTTCTATGGCCGTCAGCGGCTCCAAGTCGATTATGGGGTTGAAGCCCGCGAGCCATTTGGTCGCGTCGTAGGTCATGTCGTAGTCGAAGTAGGCGAAGGGGCGGACGTAAAGTTCGTCCGACGTGAATCCCACATAAAAGTCGCCGCGCCAGCTTTCGCCGCCGTAGCCCGCAATGCCGGGGCCTATGACCTTCTTTGTCGAATATATGACGTTGCCGCCAAGGTCTATGTCAACGTATTTTGTGATGTTGTACTTCCAGCCGCCCAAGACGGTCGCCTGCTGGGCGTATTTGCTGTCCACGGGGGCGAAATAGCTTATATCCATGTAGCCGTCTCCGCCGAAGAACGCGCCGCGGTCCTGGAACGAAGCGACCAAAGTGGAATCGCCGACTTTCCTGCCCTCGATTACGCCGGTGCTGTAGTATTCCACGCCTATCATCGTGAAGCGCTCCTTGCCCGCGCCGAAAATCATGTCGCCGTCGAACGACGTGAAAACTTCCCATGTGCGGGGGTTTATCTGGTACCATTTTTCAGGGGCGGGGTCTATGCCGTATTCGGCGGGCATTTCGTCGGACGAAAAACGCCCGTAAAGAGTTGCGGCCGATGCCGAAGCGAGGGCAATGCAGAGGATGTTTTTAAAAGTCATGCGGATAATTTTTAACACACGGTTCGCATAAGCCAAGATTTTTCCGCCTTTGCGCGCAAAAAAACGTTTGTTATCGGCAGGTTTATCGGACGGTTTTGCATGCCTTTCAAAATGATTTGCGCATTGACGAGGGAAATTTTGCGGCAGCAGATTATACCGGAGGCAAATGCGTGCCACAGGTATTTGGACGGGGCTTGCCCGCATGCGCAGAAAAAACTTGATTTGCCCGCGCCGATTGCCGATAAACAAGTCAACAAACTTAATCCCGCGATTTGGGAAGAATTTTCGGGGGTGTTCCGGAATTCGACTTTTGACCGTAGATTATGCTTGCGTGCCGGAGACGTCGCTTGGCTCCGCAAAAATGCGACACAAAAAACATAAATGGCGAAGAATACGCTATTGCTGCTTAATTAACGCGGCACGTCGGCTCACCCACTCCCGATAAGTGAGGTCCGGCGTCGATATCGGGAACAGGGATCGCAGTCGGCCGCCCGGGGCTGCGGTCGCCAATTGCCGGACGGCGCTGCGGGGACGGCTGTCCGTGCCCAATTCCCGCCTAAGACCAACACGAGACTACGCATGTAGACGGTATAACCGAAAGCCTCAAGGACAGGGGTTCGACTCCCCTCACCTCCACCATATTGAAAAGCCGCTTGAATCACCGCATTTAGGCGGCTTTTTTTGGAGGCCAAATGGTTCGGCGTTTTTGAGTAGAACACATAACTGGTTGTGACTGACAAAAAATGAGAAAAAGGGTCAACACCAAAGTCAGTGGATTTTAATGAAAGACGCCGCATTGGACAAGGACCCTCAATCGATAATTTTCAAA
>CALXSL010000049.1 GCA_944391135.1 uncultured Opitutales bacterium | reverse complement strand
CCCCCGCGAGGGGGTGCGAGTCAAACAGGGCATCGTTTTAAACACGAACACTCTTTGTACCTAGGGTTTGATTATTAGAGCGCGCCCTCGGGCGCGCAGTGTCTTTAAATAATAACTAACGTAAGTTCGATATAACACCGTTGCGAAAGCCTCCGTATTCCAAAAACACAGTGTAAACCGAAAGTATTCCCTTTAGCGGCATCGCGCTGACACACTGGAACCATAAGCGCGCAAGCGATTATGAAGAGAGAGAAAGGTTTATTCGTAAAAATGCCCTACGGGCATTTTTAGGGCATGTCCGCGCATCAGCGGGCTTGCCCGGCGTATAAACCTTTCTAACGAGACTTGGCTTGTTCGTCATTACTTTCAGTTCGCAACCTTAGGATATCCACTTATCAGCTATTGCGAATGCAATGCGGAAAATTCAGAACAACCAAGGTCAAGGAGGAACGAAGTTCCGAATTCAAGCCGGAGGCGCGAATGAGATTTTGCTGAAGGCAAAAGACCCGAAGGGCGAGATGGTTTGCGGTAGCAAACACGAGTCAAGTGCAGGCGTGCCTGCTAGCGGGGGTTCTAGGGGGCAGCAATGCGCCCCCTATTTCTAAGCCGGACTCGGGGCGGCTATGAGCCCCGCATCTTAAAAAAAACGGCCTATTGGTGAATCCATTTTTCGTAGGCGCCTGCCATTCTTAGGGGGACGTTGGCGGTGATGTCTACGCCGTCGTCGGTTGTTTTTTGCGATGTGACGGAGCCTGCGTTGTGCAGGTCGGCTACGGCCTTATAGTCGGCGTGGGGGATGAACAGGTGCATGGCGCGCACGGTGTGCGCGAGCATTCCTTCTATGCGGCCCGTAAGCTCGCCCAAACCTTCGCCGCTTTTTACGCTTATCCAAACGGCGTCGGGATATAGCGCGGAAAGTTCGTGGCGGACGAGGTCGTCTCCGGGGAGGTCGCACTTGTTCATGACGGTGAGGACTTTCTTTTCGTCGGCGCCAAGCTCCTTCAATACTTCAAGGGTGGTTTTAACATGGCTGACGGCGTCGGGGCTGGATGAGTCCACAACGTGTATGAGGAAATCGGAAACGAGAGCCTCTTCGAGCGTGGCCTTGAAGGCCTCGACAAACCTGTGGGGAAGCTTTCTTATGAACCCCACTGTGTCGGTTAGGAGTATCTCCATGCCGTTGGGAAGCTCGAGCTTGCGCGTGGTGGGGTCTAGGGTGGCGAAAAGCATGTCGGCCGCGAGGATGTTCACGTTGGCGAGCTTGTTTATGAGCGAAGACTTTCCCGCATTGGTGTAGCCCACGATGGCAGCACCCGGCACGGGTATGCGCATGCGCCGCTTGCGCTGGACGCCGCGCATGGTGCGCACATTGGCGAGTTCCGACTTGAGCTTGGTTATCTGCTCGGTGATTATTCGCCTGTCGAGTTCCAGCTGGCTTTCGCCTTCGCCGCGCTGTGTTACGCCGCCGCCGCGCTGGCGGCTCAGGTGGCTCCACGCCTTGCGCAGGCGCGGCAGCGAGTATTCGAGCTTCGCGAGCTCCACCTGCAGGCGCGCCTCTTTGGTCTGGGCGCGCTGTGCGAATATGTCCAAAATAATCTCCTGCCGGTTGACGACGGATACGCCCGCTTCGCGCTCCCAGTTTCTCTGCTGCGCGGGCGAAAGTTCGTCGTCGAGCACGATGCAGTCGGCTTCGGCCTGCCTGGCCTTTTCGAGGATCTCCTTGAATTTGCCGCTGCCTACTAGGTAGTGCGGGTTCACTTCGCGGAGTTTTACAATTTCGCCGCCGACAACGCCGATGCCCAGGTTTTTGACAAGCTCTCCGAGTTCGTCCAAAAGCCCTTCGGCGTATTCCTGCGTTTCGTCCGTTTTGCGGATCCCAACCAGCAAAGCCCGTTCAACGAGCTGCGGTTCCTCTTTAAGGTCGATGAGTTCCGCCATATCTTATATTGCGATACCGTTGTTTTGCATTGCCCACAATATCGACATTTTTCCGCCCGGCCTCAACAAAAAACGTAAAAATAAGGACAATCTGTGAAGCAAAAATTCAAAACATTTTCCACATTGCACGGCAACCTTCCCAAGGCGCGTCAAAATGAGCCTCAGGCGAGGCTTTGAAATAGAACGGCTTGAGTACGTGACCAGTGCCGTTCCATTTTGAAACGAAGCATCAGGCGCATTTTCGCGCGCCTTTTTTTCTTGATTGGATGGCGGGTGTTTTCTAGTGTTCAAGGCTCATTTTATAATCAGGAATTTATGAAACCTAAAAAAGTCGGAATTCTAACGGCGGGCGGATTGGCGCCCTGCCTTTCAAGCGCAATCGGCGGTCTTATCGAACGCTACACGGAAATAGACCCCTCCATCGAGATAATCTGCTACGTGGGCGGCTACAAGGGCCTCCTGCTCGGCGAGAGCATCAAGGTTGACGACACAATGCGCAAGCAGGCGCACATACTGCACAGGTACGGCGGCTCACCCATCGGCAACTCGCGCGTGAAGCTCACGAACGTCAAGGACTGCGTCAAGCGCGGCCTCGTAAAGGAAGGCCAGGATCCGCAGAAAGTTGCGGCCGACCAGCTCGTCGAGGACGGCGTGGACGTGCTCCACACTATTGGCGGAGACGACACCAACACAGCGGCGGCCGACCTCGCGAAATTCCTCAGGGACAACAATTACGAGCTCACCGTAATCGGCCTGCCCAAGACGATCGACAACGACGTCTACCCGATCAAACAGAGCCTCGGCGCATGGACTGCGGCCGAAGAGGGTGCGAAGTTCTTCCGCAACGTGGTCAGCGAAAGCGGCGCAAACCCGCGCATGCTCATCATCCACGAAGTGATGGGCCGCAACTGCGGCTGGCTCACGGCGGCCACGGCGGCGGAATACCGCAAGCTTCTCGCGCAGGGCGAATTCGCGCCCGGCCTCGGCCTCACAAAGGAGCGCCGCGACGTGCACGCGATATACATCCCCGAAATGGAGCTCGATATCGCCAGCGAAGCCAAGCGCCTCAAGGCGGTCATGGACAAGAACGACTGCGTAAACATCTTCATTTCCGAAGGCGCGGGCGTAAAAACAATCGTCGCCGAAATGGAAGCCAACGGCGAGGAAGTCCCCCGCGACGCCTTCGGGCACGTCAAGCTCGACGCGGTCAACCCCGGCAAATGGTTCGGCAAGCAGTTCGCCGACATGCTCGGCGCCGAAAAGGTGCTCGTGCAGAAGAGCGGCTATTTCGCGCGCGCCGCGGCGGCCAACGTGGACGACCTGCGCCTCATCAAGAGCTGCACCGATCTCGGCGTCGAATGCGCCATGCGCCGCGAAGGCGGCGTGATAGGCCACGACGAGGACAAGGGCGGCATCCTAAGGGCCATCGAGTTCGAACGCATCAAGGGCGGAAAGCCTTTCAACGTTTCGGCCGGCTGGTTCCAGGACATGCTCAAGGAAATCGGGCAGAAATAACACAGCGCAGCCTTCAAAGCAAAAGCCGCCCTAAAACACGGGCGGCTTTTTGTATTTTAATTTTTAACATTGCCATGGAGGGAAAAAAACAAATATTGTCCGTAAAGCCGTAACAGGCATTCCATGAAACACTTTGAATTCCGGCATGCAAACAAACCGCACATGAAAGCGCTGAAGCTGCTTGTATTTTTTCACATTTTGCCCTTAGCCGCGGCGTACGCCCAAAACGATGCCTTTTGGGAAACCTTTCCAAAAGACAACGGCAAAGCCCTTGTCAACCCGCATATGGGATGGACAATGCATTTTTATTCGAACCTCCTTGAAAACTACGGCTCACAACTGGAGGCCTCCGACACACTGGACGATTTTCCCGGACTCAGCACGGTTTACCTTAGGCTGCCTTGGGCTTACCTTGAGCCAAAAGAGGGCGAATTTTGCTGGGAAATTGTAGACACCCCCGCGCAAAGGTGGATTGAAAAGGGTAAAAAAGTGGCTTTCCGCATAACAGCCACGGAAAACTGGATGGAAAGCGCAACCCCGCCGTGGGTGTTTGAGGCCGGCGCAAAAAGCTACAAAGTCAAGGGCGTTTACGAACCCGAATACGACGATCCGGTCTTTCTGGAAAAAGCGGAGAATTTTATAAAAAAAATGGCGCAAAGATACGACGGTAACCCTAACGTGGCGTTTATAGACGTGGGCCATTTCGGAATGTGGGGCGAAGGGCACACGATATTTTCCACGCCGACACACGGAAAGTCTTGGGGTGTCGGCACCCAGAAACGGATAATAGACATTTACCGCAGGCACTTCAAGAAAACGCTTCTTTGCATCTCAGACGATTTTGCGGGCCACGACTCGCCCGGCGACAGGTTCGAGATAACGGACTACGCATTTTCAAAGGGCGTGACCATCCGAGACGACAGCATCCTCGTGCAGAAGCCTCCCCGGCACTGGTACCACAGCGGAATGGCGCAACTGTTCTGGCCAAAGCTTCCGGTAATACTTGAACACGAACATTACGCGCCGGCGGTCCAGCGCGGAAGCTGGAACAAGGAACTGCTTGTAAAATCGGTAGAAGACTACCACGCGTCATACATGTCCATACACGGCTGGCCCCGCGACGTGCTCGACGGCAACAGGGACGCCATAGACAGGATAAACATGCGCCTCGGCTACCGCATAAACCTTGAAAAAATAAGGTGGCCCAAGAAAATCAGAAAGAACGAATATTTCACAATAGAGTCTGCATGGAAAAATGCGGGCGTCGCCCCATGCTATCCGGGCGGATATCCGGCGTACACCTTAAAGGACGAAAAGGGAGGCATCGTTTCCGTATTGGTCGAGGAAAATTTAAACGTCAGAAACCTTAAAACGGCGTCCCCCGGAAAAGCCGAAGCAAAAACGGCAAAATCGAAATTCATAATCGCGCGCGTCCACGCCGACGCAAAAGGGCCGCACTCGCGCTCATGCAAGCCGGGAAAATATTCCCTGTATGTTTCAGTGGGCGCGCTTGACGGAACCCCCGGACTGGAACTTCCATACGGCGATTCGGACTCCAACATGCGCTACAAGATAGGCGAAATAACGGTCGAAGAATAACGCGCAATATTCCGCCATGAAACACATTGCATCGGCAGCCGTAATCCTCGCATATACCGCGTTGTGCGCCTTCGCCGAAACGGGCACGGCGGCTAGCATCGTTTTCATAGAAAACGAACAAATCAAACTCGGCATGGACATGTCGTCGGGCGGCGGCATCTGCCATTTCGAGGACAAGGCCGACGGCAAAGGCAACCGCATAAACCGCTTCGACAGGGGCCGCCTCATACAGCAGTCCTACTACGGCGAACATGACGGCTCAATATGGGCCGAAAAGCCTTGGTTATGGAATCCGATCCAAGGCGGAGACTACAAGGGGAAACCCGCCCCCGTGCTTGAAAGGAAAATCGAAAAAGACAAGGCCTACGTGAAAAGCGTCGGCGTCCACTGGGCATCCGGGGAGGTTTTGAACGACTGTGTTTTCGAGGAATGGATAACGCTTGAAGGCGTCACGGCCCGCATAAAATTCAAATTCACATACTCCGGCAACGCCGAACACCCGGCAAGGCATCAGGAACTGCCCGCATTTTTCGCGAACAGCGGCATGACCGACCTCTATTTTTACGACGGCGAAAAACCGTGGACGAACGATACGCCTAAAGTCCGCAAAGACTTGAAGGAAGTGAGAAACGAATATGCCAAGCCCACGGAGAACTGGGCGGCGTACATCGGAGCGGACGGGCGCGGAATAGGCCTGTATTTTCCCGCCAGCGACGAAATAACATATTACAGGTGCGAGCACCCAGACAAAGGGGAAACCGGAGTGGCCTGCTCGTATTTCGCGCCGATTTCGACTTTGTCCATAAAACCGGGATTCACGTTTGAATACGAGATTTTTGTGAAAATCGGAACGCTCAAGGAAATCCGCGAAAAATTTTACAGCCTGCACTCGGGAGCCGCCGCCGCAAATGCCGCAAACTAAAAAGTTTCGCCGCCGCCGGCCGACACCGATTGTTTCGGCTTTGAGTTTTCAATTTCGCATAGTTCGCTCATGGGCTTTTCAATTGCTTTTAAAATGCAAAGATTGCGAAATGAAAAAGTCCTCCAGTCTTCAAGGCTTTTGGCTAGCGAACGCTCGTCGTTAATAACAGCCTCGGCAAATGACGGAATATCGGAAAAATGCCCATTTCCGTTCAGGTGAGCGTAAAGCTTCAGCCTCGCGGGAAGCGATGAGACGCCGACCCGGGACAGGTATTTTCTGTCGATTTTTCCGTTCGCTCCGGAAATAAAGCGGTCTGTATTGTAGTCTGCGGCGAATCTTTTCGCATCGAAAAAGCTCCAGAAAAGCGCGTACGCAACCACCGAGTAAACGCAGCGGTCCGCCAGCCATCTTACTGTCTTGTCTTTGGCGATTTTTACCACCGTAAAAACCAGCCCGGCCAGAACGAGCGCAAAAAAGCTGAAGCCGAAAATCCTGACGTCGGTCAAATCGTATGCGCGGGTGTACATGCAAAGGCGCGCGCAAGCCGTAACGCACAAAAGGAAATTCTGCGCCAGCCACACGTACACGAGAGTCCGCGAAATCTTCCAGGCGCGCCCTTCACCGCCGCCCCAAAGGCATATGACAATAAACGCCGCGGCGATGAGAGTGGCAAAAGCCAGGGCTGCTGTTCCGTCTATGGCGAAAGCCGAATATGTTATTCCCGACGGAAGCTTCAATCCGTCCGCAAAATACTTGGCGTCGAAAAAAGTCTGAACGGCGAAAATCAGATTGAATACCGCCAGCGGGATCGGCATGTAGCGGGCGATTTCGGGAACCGCCTTCTTGGGCGCCTCCGAAAGCTGTGAAGCCGGTTTTGTCCTGCCGAACACGGCTCCGTAAATGTGCATGGTAAGGAAGGAAAACGCCGAAACCGCGACGACCGCCCACAAGACTGCGCGCGGGAAATTGAGGTCGAAATCGGACAGCATTTCGCCAAGCCGTGAAAGCATCGAACTTATCTGCGGCGATGCCACGGCGAAAAGGCTGAAAAAAACCACAGCCAAAACGGCCGTCACGAAAACGGTCAGAGAGACAAAAGCCAGACGCACGGCATTGAGCGAAAACTTCTTCGCGTTATCCGAAATATACACGATTAAATCCGCCCAGAATGTCGAGCAATACAGGAAAAGCCTTGGCAGCCATCCGAGCGTCCTGCTATTGTCTCCATAAAGCGCTCCGAAGCGGATTATCAAAAGTCCGGTGAGCGTTCCGAAAACGTTGATCAGATTGGCATCCCAAAACGCAGACAGCAGAAACACCGCAGTGACAGTGACGGTCGCAATGCGGGCTTTGCCGCTGTAATACCCCTTTTTAATGGGAACGCCCAAAATAAAAAGCGCCAGAAGAAACAGCGCGGCGTTCAGGTTTATCCCCGAACAGCCATAAAACAGCAGGTCGAAAATGGCGGCGACCAAAACAGAAAGCCCCGCCGCAACCGCAAATTTTTTAAACGCTCCGCCCTTGTCCGAATTTTCCCTCCGCATATGGATAGTAAGACGCCAAACCGCGCGTTTTATTCAAAAAAAGCGCGGGAAAAAAATCCACTTCGAAAAACATGTGGCACGCCGCTGAAAAATATTGCGCTGCAAGCCCCCCTGTGTGATATAGTTTATGCATGGAAAGCAAGAAATACCGTTTGCAGGTGTGGTACGAAGGACGCGTCCAGGGTGTCGGATTCAGGTACAAGGCGCGCCAGCTCGCGTCGGGCTACGAAGTGAGCGGCACCGTAAGGAACCTCGACGACGGCCGCGTTCACCTCGTTGCGGTAGGCGACAAAAACGAAGTGAGGGCCTTCGCCGACGACCTCGCGGAAGTCATGGGCGACTTCATCCGCCAGACGCAGGAACACGAAGACTTCACAAACCTCACATACAGGGATTTCTCCATAGAACTTTGACATGCCACCGGTAATAGAAATCAAAAACCTCAAAAAGCACTACCGCTACGGCATCCGCGGAATGGCCGTGCAGGCCGTCGACGGCATAAGCATGAGCGTGGACGAGGGCGAGGTGTTCGGGATGCTTGGGCCAAACGGCGCGGGCAAAAGCACCACCATCAAAATAATACTCGGGCTGCTGCGGCAAAGCTCCGGCGAGTGCCTGATATTCGGCGAGAAACTTTCGCGAGATTCGCGCAGGCTCATGGGCTACCTGCCCGAATCTCCTTACTTCTACAAATTCTTAAGCGGCTTCGAGCTTGTGAAATTTTACGCAAGGCTCTGCGGAATGGGCGAAAAAGAGGCCAAGACCGCCACTATGAAAGCGCTCAATCTCGTTGGGCTCGGCGACGCCGCAAACAGGCAGGTAGGCCTTTATTCAAAGGGCATGGTGCAGCGCGCGGGCATAGCGCAGGCCGTCGTACACAACCCCAGGCTTGTCATTCTAGACGAACCGGCATCAGGGCTCGACCCCATCGGCGCTGCCGACATGGTAGACATCATCGCGCGCCTCAAGCGCGAAGGCAAAACCGTCCTGCTGTGCTCGCACATGATGAGCGAGGTGGAAAAGCTCTGTACAAGGGCGGCAATCCTAAACCGGGGAAAAATAGCGGCGATGGGCATGCTCGACGAAATGCTTGCGCAAAAAGACGCCACCGACATGGAATTTGAAACCGACGACGCCGAAAAGCTCGCGCAAATAAGGGATTTCGCCGCAAGCCGCGGAGTCTCCACTCTCAAGACCGAACGCGCGAAAATTTCGCTCGACGAATTTTTCAGGAAAACCGTGGAGAAGTCGAAATGAACGGGATACTGCTTATTGCGCAAAACACATTCAGAGAGGCCATACGCCAGAAGCTGATACTGCTCGTGGGGCTCATCGCACTCCTGCTGGTGTTCGCCTCAAAATATCTGCTAAAACTTGACTTGGGGCACGAGCAGCTGCGCTTCGTGTTCGACTTCGGCTCGGGCGCGCTCGACTTTTTCGGCGCGATAATCGCCATAGTTGCGACATGCCAGCTATTCCATTCGGAGCTTGAAAACAAGACGGTCATCACCCTGCTCTCCAAGCCAGTGGGACGCCTGGGCTTCGTATTCGGAAAATTTGTCGGCACCGCCGCGGTGCTAGCGCTCTTCTCGCTGATAATAGCGGCCGCCACGTGCCTCATGCTTTTCATAACATACCTCGGCTTCGGCGAGGCGGCAGAAAGGCTTTCCGCGGGGCTTGAAACGAACTACGCGGGTGTCTTTGCCTACGCGTTCATGCAGTGGCTCAAACTTTGCGCCATAGCGGCACTGGCGGCCTTCATATGCTCGCTCTCGCGTTCGCTGCTATTTTCCGTGATAATTTCCTTCATGGCTCTTTCGGCGTCCATGATGGTAGCGGCCAGCGACTGGCTAGGCGCTAAAGCCAACCTTGGCACGCAGATAGCCGTTATCGCCTTCCCGGACTTCCAAGTGTTTAGGGTGGCCGAGGTTTTCGCATTTGCGCCGGTTTCCGCACAGGTGATGCTTGTGGGGACCGCGTATTCGGCAATCTATATGGCGACTTTCTGCCTGCTGGGCGCGTGGGTTTTCTCAAGGCGGGAATTTTAAAAAAATGCGTTTTTTCTGGGACAGCTATCTGAAGCCCGCCGCAGTAATCATTGCGGTATTCGTCTTTGCGGGACTGCTCGCCCTGCCCGAGAAGAAGCTCCTTAAAAGCTACAATCCGGACGCGGTCGACATGCCGTCGCTGAAATCGACTACAGGCGGCGGAATGCTATTCGGCCTGCTCGGCGGATACAGGTCGCTCATAGCGGACTTCGTATGGATAAAAAGCCACATAGAATGGGAACGCAAGGATCTGGCTGGGTGCATGTCGTCAATAGAGCTGGCCACCTCCATAGACCCCAACATGATAACTTTCTGGACGCAGGGGGCCTCCATGATAGCCTTCGACACCCCACACTGGCTCTACCAGCAGATCCCCGAAGAGCAGCGCACGCCGGAACGCCTGCGCATGTTCAAGCAGCGGCAGGGCGAAACCGCCATAAAGTTTCTCGACAGGGGGCTGGAGATTTTCCCCGACAACTACGACATGCTTGTGCAAAAGGGACAAGTCGCGATAGGAATCGACGACTACGCACTTGCGGAAGAGTGCTTTGCAAAGGCGGCGTCCGCGCCTGACGCTTTCAGGCGCGAGAAGCGCATATATGCGTCGCTGCTGATGAAAAACGGCAAGTACAAGGCGGCGCTGGAGGAATACAAAAAGATATTTTCGGAGCTTGAGCCTGACTCCCCGCTGATTCCAGTCTTAAAAGGGGAAATAGCCGACGCCGAAGCGATGGTCGAAAAAACCAAATAAAAAGCGCGGCCGTTTTTAAGCCGCGCGATTGTTATAGTTGGAATTTTTTATTTGCCCTTTTTATACAGCGAGAGCGAAAGCGCCATGGCCGCAAAAACGACGGACATGGTTACGGGATCCGGTATCGCTTTCTGTGCGCGCAGCTTCAGGGCGTCTGTGACCTTCAATTCCACACCGCGCCGGATAACCGCCCCGCCCTCGGACGCTTTGTAATCTTCGGCGGCGCCGAAAGATTCTTCGACAATATCGATGCCCTCGACGGTGTAGGTGGCGAAATCTTCAGGTTCCACAACCGCCAGCTCCGAAACAATTTTGGTATAAGCCGTCTCGGTGTCCGCGCATTTCCCGCATTCCGCAGAAAGGAATCCGGGGGCATCGCCATTGACGAGCGCTGCGCTCGCCAGAGACAGAGGCGCCAAGACTATTCCAACCAGGGCTGCTTGTGATAATTTTTTCATGATTTGGCTTTCGTTAGTCCTTGTGACTATTATCGTTAAATAGAAATTACGGATTTCGTCAAGTAATTTTTAATATTTTCTTAATGATTTATTTAAATTTTATAAATGTAATTAATTTAACGCAGAATAAACAGCTAATATAAAGCAATTTACAGATAAGACTATTGAGAGGGCATTCTAAAGAAATAATATGCAAATATACATATATTCATAACAAACACATAATTAATGCACAAAAACACGGAAGCCATGCTAATTTTTTTTAATGTGCCATAAAAAACGCATAAACATGCCCGGATTCACATTCCGCACCGCAAGAAATAAAAACAAACAGCATATATAAACGTTTGCCCCCCAGAACTGCCAGCATATGCCGGCATTGATTTTGCGGCTCAAACCTTTTGCCCCCACATGGGCGTTATAATCCAGACAAACCTTGGCCGAGTCCGCGACGAACGATGACAGGCCGACGCCGCAAATAGCGGTGTCCCTGTCAACGCCCGCACCGCGCATCGCAAACGACGGGTTTGCCGCAAGGCCCGAGTCCACCCATGTCGCGCTATTTGAGACGCTAATATCTTCATCGCTCAAGCCGCACATTTATAAAGGCGGCCATAAATTTTTACTATTTCTCTGCGGCGGCGCTGAAGCGTCAATTTCATATCTTCTTAGCCTCAGCACACTTGCACGGCTATCATGCCAGATACTCCATTGGAAGCTTGGGAAAAACGCCTTGACATAAAACCGCCGTGATGTAAGTTCGCCCCTTTATTTAAAAGAATTTTCCAAGAGGAATTTACTGTGAAAATCGATAACTTGAAGATATTTTCAGGCAGAACGCACCCCGACCTTTCGAACGCGATCTGCCAGCAACTGTCATTGCCGCTGGGGAACGCGCAGGTAATCTCATTCCCCGACAGCGAAACTTTCGTAAAGATTATCGACCATATCAGGGGCGACGACGTGTTCATCATCCAGCCCACCAGCCGCCCCACGAACGAAAGCCTCATGGAGCTGCTCATTATGATAGACGCGGCGCGCCGGGCCTCGGCCAAGCGCATCACGGCGGTGCTGCCCTTCTTCGGCTACGCCCGCCAGGACAGGAAAGACCAGCCGCGCGTTCCGATCACGGCGAAGCTCGTGGCCAATCTTCTGGTCGCGGCGGGCGCCAACAGGGTGCTCACGCTCGACCTGCACGCCACGCAGATCCAGGGCTTTTTCGACATCCCCTGCGACCACCTTTACGCGTCCCCCGTCATTCAGGAATACCTTAAGGACACGCCGAAGGACAACCTCACAATCTTTTCGCCCGACGTGGGCGGCCTGAAGCGCGCGCAAAGCTACGCCACGCTTTTCGACTGCCAGCTCGGCTTTATCGCAAAGCGCAGAATCAGCGCGGAAGTAGTGGAAGCCACAAGCCTCGTCGGCGAAGTGGAAGGCCGCGACATCCTTCTGGTGGACGACATGACGGAAACCGCCGGCACCCTCACCGCCGCCGCTAAGATTCTCAAGTCTAACGGGGCCAAAAGCGTTAAGGCCGCCGTCACGCACGCCGTGCTTACCGAAACAGCCTACGACAGGCTTTCGGAAAACTGGCTCGACGAACTCATCGTGACCGACTCCACCCCGCCGGACCCGCGCTACGCCGACTACCCCATTACCGTATTGAACATCGCGCCCCTCCTTACCGAGGCGATTTTGCGAATCCACAACAACATGTCGGTAACCTCGCTGTTCAAAGTTAAAGGTTTCTAAAAACTTTCAAATGGCGCCTTCTTTGGAAGGCGCTTTTTTGTGTTCAAAATTCTTGAAATCCCGACGTTTTGTTGCATTGTTGTGGCAGAAATGGACGAATTTTATTCAGACGACTTTTTTAACGGGAACGGCCCTTTGGGCTGGTCTGAAAAGGATTGGTTCGCCTACCTGAAAAAATCGGAGGCGGAAATAAGCCGTTTTGCCAAATTGTATTCGATCAACAAGATGAAAGGCAAAACCCTCGAAGAAATAACGCATCTTGCCGGCTGGCCGATGCCCGAAAACGATGAATCATACTTCGAAATAGACGACGACGCGGAATTTTCCGAAGAACCCTGGACCCTACTAAACCACCCCGTTTACATAATAACGCGCGGGCTGCTAAAATGCCTGCAGGAATACCTCGAGAAAGTCATAGGCGAAACCGGCATCCCCGCCATGCTGGTATGGGAAATTTCGAAAATAATAACGGAAACCTCCACTTTCATGGCGCTCGCGGCAAACTCCACCGACCTCAGCGAAGACCTGCTGGCGCGCTGCAATTACAAAATGTCGGCGGTGAAGCTCAACGAAATAATCGCCAAAACTTCGCAAATACCCGAACCGAAATCGGCACAGGGCAAGGAGCGCCTGCGCAGGATTAACGGCATAATTTTCGACCTGCGCCAGCTCTGCCTGAACCTCGCCGAAGCCCCGATAACCAAACATTGATTTATGAGAAAACTGCTTTTTATACTCCTCTCCATCGCGGCAAGCGCCGCATCGTTCGCCGCGTCCTCAATGGTCGGGGCAAGCGACATGCGCGAAGCCAAAGTGTGGCTCAAGCTCGACAAGCCTTCAACCGCCGGCATCAAAGCGTTCTGCACCCCCAAAGGCGACGACTCTAAAATAATCGACGGATATTTCAGCAAGGCCCCAGAAGCCAAAAACGCCAATTCGTCGGAAGTCGTGTTCGGCCCGCTCAACCCCGGCACCGAATACAAATATACCGTCCAGGACGGCGAAAACATCATAGCCGGCGGCTCGTTCAAAACAAAGCCCGACTACAAGGACAGAACCCCTCCTCCGGACTTCACCTTCGCGCTTTTGGGCAACAACTACGTCAATGACACCGAATTCGACCCGCCTTTCCGCCAGCCAGGCGGCGAATATGAAATTTACGAAACCGTGAGAAATACAAAACCCGCCTTCGTAATCTGGGCCGACAACGCCATGACCCTGCGCCCCGCCGACGTAGGCTCGCGCGCCGGAATTTTCTCAAGGTACGGCAAGGCCCGCGAAACCCTCGCGGCCGTCCCGCTCCTCACAACCGTCCCCAACTACGGCGTAATCAGCCGCACTTCTTTCGGCGGCGAAGGTTCCGATTCGTCCATATCCAACAAATCCGACGCAATCGAGGCCTTCCAGTACAGCTGGGCCAATCCCACCGGACCTTTCGAAGACATCAACGCCTACTCTTTCACTTTCTCCGACGCCGAAATCTTCGTGCTCGACGACTGCTCCGAAAGCTCAAACCTCAGTTACAAAAGCGTCAGGCCCGTCTTCATAGGCGAACGCCAGATGCAGTGGCTCATGAGGGCCCTCGCAAACTCAAAAGCCAAGTTTAAAATCGTCGTGATGAACTCCTCCATCATCAATCCCGTTTCGCAGACCCCCAACAACTTTGCATTCGCCGAAGCCGAGCGCAAGCAGCTGATGGACTTTCTGGCACTCAACAAAATAGGCGGCGTTGTGATGCTCTCCGCAAACAAGCCCTACGGCGAAATAACCCGCCACGTGCGCTCCAACGGCTATCCCATCCTCGACGTAACCGCCGGCCCCCTCACTGGACGCCCCGCGACCGAAATCGGCGAGATGAACTACTTCCGCATGCCAAGCAGCGCCATGCTAAAACGGTCTTTCGCGCAGGTCAAAATCGACGGTGCCGAAAACGCCCGCGTCATCACCTTCACCTTCTTCGACTCCAAAGGCAACGCGGGCTTCTCCACAAGCCTCAAAGAAAGCGACCTTTATAAATTTGAATGATAAGGATAGAGCGCTTCAATTGAAGCGCTCTTTTTTGTATCTAGAAGGCGGCGTTTGCCGCCTCGCCTTTTTAAATGCGGGGCTCATGGCCGCCCCGCGCCCGCCTAGGAAGCGCAGCTTCCATTCCTGATGCTTCGCATCGCTACGGATGATGGTAGTTCCCCCTGCCTGTCAGCCTATGGTCTGATGTGGTTTTGCCGCAATTTGAAGCATTGCCGTTCCTCGTTCGCGCAAAGCGCTCCTCAGAACTTCGGCAACCCTCCGGGCTAAAGTGCTTCAAATTGCGGCAAAAACACACAGGGCATCGTTTTAAACACGAACA
>CALXSL010000048.1 GCA_944391135.1 uncultured Opitutales bacterium | reverse complement strand
CAAGCTTGCGGGAAGAACAATTGCTACGCAATTGCCCGGAGGGCGGCAACGGCGCGGATTGAAGCTTTGATGAGAAGGTTTTGCACTTTGCGCAAAAGACCCCGAGCGAAGCGTGCGGGCGAGACTCCGCGAAAGACATCTGTTCGTCCATGGATTTTATATACGAAAATTTTTCAGGCGCTTGTCCTGTGTTTTTAATGCCGCTTCTGCCGCTGTCATGTGTTCCGCATGGCGACTGGTTGAGGTTTTCCATCACATTGAAGTCGTCCGCGCTGCTTGCGGATGATAGATCAAGCATGGGGTAGGCCGCAAAGTTTATACGAAATTCACTCACTCCGCCATCTTTCTGTTCGCCAATAAGGTAGACAACGCATTGCCGTCGGTGAAGCATCTGAAGCCTCGGCATCGTAATGCAGTAGTTCGAGCCCGTCCGAAACGGTTTCGAAAAACAGGGAAATTGCCGCGCATAAGTGCTTAATTTTTAATTTCATGCGGCGTCTATGCTTTCATGCGCATTATCATGCAATCGAAAACGGAGAAGACGGGGACTTACATACTATATAACCGCGATATTGGGCCAAAATTTCGGAGTTTCCGTAACCGTGCCGCTGCGCCCCGCATGAAAATCCTTGAAGTTTTAAGGCATAAGCTGATAATTATCTGCAACTAAGATGATTTAACCAACTGAAAGGATTGCCATGAAAGTATTAGCTTTGTTTGCAGGCGTTTTGGTCTGCCTTTTAAATGTGTCCTGCATAAGCGCCAACAATGCGCAAAGTTCGGCGTCGGCTTTGGCGGCGCCTGAAAAAATCAGGGACGTTCAAATAACTTTCTACCACGCCGTATTCGACACCGCGTTCTACAACGCGTCCGGGACCACGGCTGAATCGCTGTTTAAAACTGCGCAGGAAAACCGCAGCCTGACGGCTTTCGGCGTTTTGAACATCGCGCTGGGAAGCACGGCTTCGTTCACAAATTCCAAACAGATCCGCTACCAGGAAACACTGGAGGGCGCAATGGCGACGGCGGATATCGGATCAATTGTGGAGTTTACTCCGGTACAGGAATCGGAAGGGCTGTCTTTGATACGCGTCATCATGACCCCCAAGAGGACATCGCGCTTGGAAGACATGCCTCTGACTGTGAGGGGCGAAAGCTTCCCGCAGCCCGTTTTCAGCGTGGTCGAGACCAGAACGACGTTTTCCGCTAAATTGGATACGCCGGTGGTTTATATGGTGAGGCCGCTGAGCGACGACTTCGACGGCAAGGGCGACTATGTCGGAAAGCTCGAGGTGTTCTTCTTTATAATAAAAAAACTGAACTAGCCGGCGAATTTTCCAGAGAAAAACCATTCAAAATTTCAGCCAGCCCGGCGGATTGTTCCGTCGGGTTTTTTGCTGAACGTTAAGATTTCGCCGCGCCGCCGTCAAACGCCTTGATTCTTGGTTGCCGCGAAATATTTAAAATACAATAGGCAGGCATAATAACGGAAGTCAGTGAAAACCGGACGCGGTCGCGCCGCCGTAAAGATTGCAAGGTTTTTCATATGTCACTGAACGCCCCTGAGGCTTTCGGGGAGACGAAAAGGCCGGGATAGGATATAGTGCCTTTCCGCACTCTGAGCCGGAAGACGATTATGCCCGCAGGCTGAAACTTCCCGTATGGAGGAAACATCGGTCATGTCGCGTTGCATGCATTGTTCCGTGTGGGAGTAAAAAACAAGACACAACGGCAATGCAAAATAAAACATGCAAAAAAGGCTTTGCCGCTGAGGTTTCGGCGGGACACGCGTTATCAACTGATGCGCTCAAAACAAGGGGGCTGCGCTTTTCCTCTTAGTTTTTGGGCTTATACGGGGCCGAATATGAATTTGCGGTTTTCTTGTCGGCCTTTCTTATGGAGTCGATGGCGGCCCGCGCGATGTCGAACTACGGAACGGCGTCCATATCGTGAGGCTCGTTGCAAAAGGTTGTAGGCCCAGATGTTCTTGAAGCCTTTGAATTCGCGCGCGATTTTCCTTCGCGCGTCGGCGAAATCCTCTTTTGTGATGGGGCCCTCCGATATTACAGCTATTGTTTTTTCCCGTCGAGCGAGCGCCGCCCGTAGTTGTGCATGTCGAGAATCACGAACAGGCTGCGCTCTTCGGCCGCCTTGGCGAAATTTTTTACGGCCTTCAAATCCCGTTCGTTGGGCGGGCCCATCAGTTCGTGCTGGCTGCGCTCCCACTTGAGCGGCAGGCGCTCGAGCTTTAAATTTTTCGGCTTGAAATAGTCCAGCCCCTTTTCGCCGGGATAAATATAATCTCTTCCGGACGTTCCCTGCAGGGCGTCCCCGAATGCCGCCCCTGTCAGATTCATGCCTAAACAAAGGCTGCGTCTGCCGCGCCCGTTTTTCCCGCCGTAAATCCGGCATGCGAAACAGTTGTGAAAATCATCAGCGGAAAAGTTTTTGCGAAAAGTTTTTTAACCGTGATTTTTGCCGCCATTTGCGTTTTATTTTACGATTATCGGAAATCCGCTTTTCTCAAGCGGAGGCATGTCATATGTCCCGCGCGTCGCCGGAATCGGCGTTGGAAAAGATGCGTTGTCCAGCTTGTCCCATTCCGGGGCCGACGGAATATATTCAAAATCTTCGGCGTCCAAAACAATATGGCCCTTTTTTCCGGGGTTGCCGTAATGGCATGTGAAATAATATTTCCCGTATTCCCCGAGGGTTGGCATCCATCGCATTTGGGAGGTAAATCCGTATTTTTCATTCGCTTTCTTGTTCAGCCTTAAGGCGTGCCTAGGCCTGTTTTCGTTGCTGTAGCCTCTTTCAAGCATCTGGATAATGCATATGCATTTGCCGCCGTCGGCCATTGTCAGCCCGAAGATTTTCACGAAGCCGCCGTCGTATTTGTATTCGTAAATTTCAGGAAGCCCCTTTAAAAACAACGCTTCGCGCGCAGTGTGGGCGCAGACAAAAAGTACGGCGCACAAAACGCCTGCAATTGCTCCCATAAATATGTATTTCAGCGTTTTCATTGGGGCCATTCGATGATTATTGGGAGGTCCCTTTCGGGTATTTCGAGCGAATACCTCATTTGCGTATCCCCGTCTTTCAGGGGGGTAAATGCGAAATCTGCCGGTTGCAGTATGAGCCTGCCCGGTTTTTTGCCGTTTATACGGTAAGTCTTCCTCAGCATGAAAAAGTTTTTATCCAGACTCGTACCCATGGAGCCCTGGTATATGAGCTCTTTGTGCGCATATTTTTTCATCTCTAAAAGGCCGCCTCTTTCAAGGTCAGTATCCCCGTCTTTGCCCGTATCCCGCCATCTGACATATTTCGACAAAGGCGTTTCCGGCTTTGTCTTTAAAGCCGAATACTTTTATGTATTTTTCGGGGCGTTCAGTTTTGTTGAGAACGACAAATTCTTCCAGCCTGTCTCGGCAGAAATTTTTCAGCGGGAAAAACGCCGCCGCGAAAGCCGCGACTGCGCCTGCCGCAATTGCCACAAATTTTTTCATATGAATTACGCTTATAAGCTTCTGAGAATTTGCAATATCACAAGAATGCGCGCGGAGTTTTTGCCGTGACTGCTTCCGCCCGTATCCCGTCTGATATTTGTCAATGGCGTAAAAAAACGCCCCGAAACGGGGCGTTTTTTTAAGGCGCTACTTTTTGTGGTTGGGGTGCGTGGCCGATTCCACGTTCATCACCTTGCCGCGCAGGGTAATGCCGCCAATTTCGCCGAGGCGCTTTACAAAGTGCTGGAAGTGGTCGCTTGCCTCGTGTTTGGCGAAGGCGTCCTTGTCCTTGTATTCCTCGTAAAGGAAGAAGGTGTTGTCGCCCTTGTAATCGCGCCACAGCGTGTATTCCAGGTTGCCGTCCTCCTTTTGCGTGGCCGCCACCAGCGCGAGCATTTCCTTCAGGAACTCTTCGCGTTTTTCGGGTTCCACGTCGATGTATACGGCGAGAACTGTTTTTGCCGATCCGTCGCCTTCTTTGAGGGGCGCGGAAAATGATTCTTCCTTTGCGTTTGCCATGTTTGCGAGTATTATAAGCGATGTTAAAAGTGCGGTTATGAGCTTTTTCATGGTATAATGATAATGCCCGTAGCCCGCGCCGTTCAAGCAATTTGTTCCGCCGCCCCGCGAATTGTTTCCGCATGAAGCGGAGGCAAAAAGACGCGCCGCGTTTCGTCGGCGAGCCGCAGCTATTTTACGATTATCGGAAAGCCGCTTTCTTCAAGGGGCGGCATGCCGTCGGGAAATGGCGCCGGACTGCCGGGGCCGTTGTCGCTTTGCGCGGGCTCGAAAAAGCCGAAGTCTTTGGCATTCAGCACGACCGGACTGTCTTTTGCCGATTTCGTCTGGTAAACCATTACATGGTATTTGCCCGAGCCCTTGAAAAACGGCGTCAGCAGAAGCCTTCTGTCTTGTCCGTATCTTTCCATTGCGTAGGGGGTAAGCATCAGTTTGGCGGTTTTTTCATCCGCGGAGTCGTTTTCCTTTTCGGACATCTGGATGATGCATACGCATTTGCCGCCGTCGTCTGCGGCGAATCCGAATATCTTGACATATCCGCCTTCGTATCTGCATTCGTACACTTCGGGCAGGCTTTCGAGGCGCGATATTTCGCATGAGGCAATGACTGCAAAGCACAATGCCGCCGCGGCCAAGCCTGCCAGCGCGCCCATAAGGAGATATTTCACGGTTTTCATAAGGCGCCTACTCTATGGTAAGGGGAAAGTATTTTGAGGGAACCTCAAGGGGATACCTTATCGGGGGTTCGCCCTCTTTGGCAGGCGTAAACTCGAAGTCCGACGCCTGAAGCGCGAGCTTGCTTAGGCTCCCGTCTTTCGTGTAATAGGTCTGCCTGATGATGGACAGGTTTTCGGCCGCCATGCATCCCTCCGAGCCCCGGTAGAACAGTTCTTTGGGCCTCTTCTTTTTCATTTTCAAAAGGCCTCCGCGGTCAAGGACGCTTTCCCCGTCTTTTGCGGTGTCCGCAATCTGGCATATCTCGACAAATATGTCGCCTTTTTTGTCTTTAAAGCCGAATATGCTTATCATTTTGTCGGCGTTGTATGAATGCCGTGCGAACTTGCGTTCGACCAGGGCGTCCATGCCGAATATTTCCAGCGCGCAAAATGCTGCGGCAAAGCATGCGGCTGCGCCTGCCGCAAAAGCCAAAAGATTTTTCATGTATCTGCACGTTAGCTTTTTATTGGCAATTTACAATATTAAAAAGAATAATTAATCCATATATAATATGCATTAGTTCGGTTGAATTGGCGCGCGATGTTTTGTGTTGAATTGGCGCGCATGCAAAATTAGCATGTTTTTATGTCGGTAAAAATTCTCCAGTTTTTCTGCCTTGCCGCGTTTTTTGCGTCTGCGGCGTGCGCGCTTTCGCGGCAGGCCTATTTCATAGACGGCTACCACGGCGGAGTGCTCGGGCATTATCCCAAGGGACAGACAGCGTTTATGAGCAAAAAGCTCAAAGAAAATCCGGACTGGCGCATAAACCTCGAAATAGAGCCTCCCACATGGGACGCCGTAAAGGCGCGCGACCCTGAAGCCTACGAAGAATTCCGCAGGCTTTTTGCCGACCAGAATATCGACTCCGCGAGAATCGAATACGTTAACCCGTCTTACGGACAAAGCTACTTCTGGAACGCATCCGGCGAAAGCGCGATAAGGCAGTTTTCTTGCGGCATCGACGAATTGAAAAAACATTTTCCGACGTTCTCTCCGGGAGCCTATTCGTCGCAGGAGCCCTGTTTTACGAGTGCGATGCCCGCCATATTGAAATCCTTCGGCTTTTCTTACGCTTCCACAAAAAACCCGGGCACAATGTGGGGCGGCTACACTTCCGCGCACGGCGGCGAGCTGGTCAATTGGATAGGCCCAGACGGGACGAAGATTTTGTCGGTGCCCCGCTACGCCTGTGAAGAGCTTATGGAAGGATCGGCGTGGCAGTCCATCGCCTGGTACAACAACGACTATTATCTGGAAAAATGTTTTGCGGCCGGGATAAAAAATCCCGTTGGCATGTGCCTTCAAGACGCCGCGTGGAGCAGCGGGTGGTCTAAGGGGCCGTGGATCGGCAATGACAAAAGGTCGGAATACGAAACATGGTCGCGCTATGTCGCCCTCCGCTCAACAGGGAAAAGCTCCGACGACTGGCGCTTCTCGCAGGAGGACGTTCTGGTTTCGCTGGCATGGGGAACTTCAGTCATGCGGGAGCTTGCGCAAAACGTGCGCCGCGCCGAAAACGCCGTTGTCCGCGCCGAAAAGATCGCCGCGCTTTCCAAACTTTATTTCGGCCGCCCGTGGCCCGAAACGGAGCTGGATTCGGCGTGGAAAACCCTTCTGCTCGCCCAGCACCACGACTGCTGGATTGTCCCCCAGAACCGTCTGAACGAATCGGGAACGTGGGCGCAGAACGCCTCGAAATGGACGGCGGAATCCGTGGAAAACAGCGCGAAGGCCGGGGGCGTCGCGTTTTTGACGGCTGAGGCGGCGCAGTCCGGAAGCGTTCCGCTTGTCGTGTTCAACACGCTTGCCGCGAAAAGGGAGGGGGTTGTAAGAATGCCGCTTCCGAAAAAATTCCCCGGAGGCGGATGGGTCGCCGTCGATTCGGACGGCGGCGAAAGCCCCGCGCAGATAATCGACGGCGGCGCAGCCATTGTTTTTGGCGCGAAAGCGCCGTCTTTCGGCTTATCGTTTTATACGCTCAAAAAAAGTAAAACTGCGCTCTTTGAAACGGATTTGTCCGTAAAAAAATCGGGCGGCAAATATGTGATGGAGTCGGATATTTACAGGCTGGTTGTAAATCCGGAGAAGGGCGGAGCAATCGAAAGCCTGAAAGCGAAAAAAATGGGGAACGCGGAATTTGTCGGGAAATCCGAGCGCATGTTCAACGAAATGCGCGGGTATTTCCCGCAGGATGGCGGCTGGCTGTCGAGCGCTGACAGGCCCGCGGAAGTGGAGGTTCTTGAAGAGGGCCCCCTTCTTGTGAAAATAGCGGTGAAGGGGGTTGTCGGCAGGCATCCTTTCACGCAGACCATAGAGCTTTCCAAGGGAGAGGCTCAGATAAACATGTCTGTGCGCATAGACTGGATGGAAAACACGCAAATCGGCGACCCTTACTGCCCGAAGGAAATAGCCGACCGCCACAAGCCTTTTTACGATTCCTCATACAAGCTCAACGTGTTTTTCCCGACGCCGCCCAAACTGCGCGAACTTTGCAAGGATGCCCCTTTCGACGTCTGCAAAAGCCGCAACGAATCTTCGGTTTTCAGCCGCTGGGACGAAATAAAGCACGACATAATCCTGCACTGGGTTGACATTTCCGGCGGCGGGCGCGGCCTTGCGCTCTTCACCGACCACACCACAAGTTATATTTTCGGCGACGGCCATCCATTGGGTCTCACCCTCCAGTATTCCGGAAGCGGTCTATGGGGGCATGACTACAAAATCGAGGGCCCGACTGAAGTTTCCTACGCGGTTATGCCGCACTCCGGAGACTGGGCCGCCGCGAAGCTCTGGACGGCCGGCGAAAGCCGCAACGAGCCGCTTCTTGCCGCCCTCAATGTTTTCGAAAACGCGAAGTCTCGTTCTTTCATGGCCGTCGGGGGCGGCGCCTTCGAGCTTGTTGCCGCCGAATTCAAAGGTGGCGACCTTTATTTGAGGCTGTTTAATGCGCGCGGCGGCGCGGCGGCCAAAACGGTGGGCCTCGACTGCCTCGCCGACAAAATCGAACTCGTCGAACTTGACGGCCGCGTTCTGGCTGATTTGGACGTGCGGCGCGACGGCGGCAAATCTTTCGTAAAAGTTGCAATGCCTCGCTTTGGAATACGCACCCTGAAGCTATCCAATCCGCGGGTTGGCAAATAGCCGTTTTTTGCCGATGCAACGCATTTTTGCTTGCAGTTTACGGCATATTTTGGGAATATTTCTTGAGGAAAAGGATGTTATGAAAATATCCTGCGTCTGTTTTTGCGCAAGGGGGGTATTTCCTTTCCGAATAAAATCAACCGGAAACTTCTGCGAACCGCTTTAGGGCGTTTTCGCAGGGAAAAATAACTTACAGATTATGAAGAAAATAGCATCGGCAATAACCGTCTCGCTTCTCGCCGCCGCGGCGGCTTTCGGCGCGGAGGCGCTCAAACCCGAAAAACTTACAGTTGGGGAAAACTTCGAAAATCCCGTCGGCTATTCGCTCGAAGACCTTTCGTTTTCGTGGCAGCTGCCGCTTATCAGGCAGGGCATAAAGCAGTCGGCCTACCAGATTGTCGTAACCAAGGGCGAAGATGCGTCCAGCGAAGTCGTATGGGACTCCGGCAAGGTGGAATCTTCCGACAGCGTAAACGTGCCCTACGGCGGCAAGCCCCTCGAATCGCGCGAAAGGCTCTACTGGCGCGTGAAAATCTGGGACGAAAACGGCGAACCATCGATTGTTTCCGATACAGCTTTTTTTGAAGCCGGGCTTCTTTCCAATTCCGAGTGGAAGGGCAAATGGATAAGCACATCCGAGCCGGTCAGCGTAAAAGCCACTTTCAAGAACATTACGAACCCCAATCAGTCTAACCAGGAAGGCGTTCCCCCTACCTACCTGCGCAAAGACTTCGACGCGAAGCGCGGAATTGAAAAGGCGCGCCTCTACGTCACATGCCGAGGCATTTTCCAGTTCTATATCAACGGCAAGAAGGTCGGCAACGACTTTTGGGGCACCGGCTGGACAAACTACCACAAGCGCATACAGGCCAACACCTACGACGTAACCGACATGGTCCGCAGCGGCTCGAACGCCATGGGCGCGCTTCTCGGCGACGGCTGGTATTCCGGCAGGATCGGCTGGCTGCACGTCTCCGGCTACTACGGCAAAAAGCCCGAAATCCTCGCGCAGCTCGAGATAACCTATTCCGACGGCACCAAGGATGTCATTACTACCGACGAAACTTGGAAAAGCTCTTTCGGCCCCATCACTTCGGCCGACATATATGACGGCGAACAATACGACGCCCGCCTCGAAATGCCCGGCTGGAACGACAGGAAGTTTGACGACTCCTCGTGGAAGCCAGTCGCCGTGAGCGAAGTCGGCGACATCCCCTCGCTCGACCCCCGCCGCAACCAGCCCATCGTCGTCAAGGACGAGCTAGTGGCCGTAAGCGTCAACGAAATCGCCCCCGGCACCTTCATTTTCGACATGGGCCAAAACATGGTAGGCTGGCCGCGAATCAAGATTCCCGGCTCGCCCGACAGGGAAATTAAAATACGCTACGCCGAAATGCTTAACCAGGACGGCACGCTTTACACCGACAGCTACCGTTCGGCCCGCTCCACAGACTATTACACCAGCGCGTCGCGCGGCACGAACGTATGGGAGCCCACTCTCACTTTCCACGGCTTCAGGTATGTCGAACTCAGCGGCTTCCCCAAGGGTGTCAAGCCTTCGACCGACTGGGTAACAGGCATCGTTCTCTACAACGACATGCCCATGACAGGCTCTTTCGCAAGCTCCAAGCCCAAGGTAAACCTCCTCCAGAGCAATATCCAGTGGAGCCAGCGCGGCAACTTCTTCTCCGTTCCCACCGACTGCCCGCAGCGCGACGAACGCCTCGGCTGGCTCGGCGACGCGCAGGCTTTCGTATCTACCGCCGCGTTCAACATGAACGTTTCCGCGTTTTTCACCAAGTGGACGCTTGACATGCGCGACGCGCAGGGGCCCGAGGGTTATTTCCCGCACGTTGCCCCGGACGTCCTTACCGGCGGCGGCGCGGCGGCGTGGGCCGACGCGGGCGTTATCTGCCCCTGGGAAGTCTACCTCGCCTACGGCAATGAAAAAATCCTCAGGCAGAACTATGACGCGATGAAGAAATGGGTGGACTTCCAGAAGAACACCTCCAACAACCTCATCCGCCCCGACGAAGGCTTCGGCGACTGGCTCCAGCCCAACGGCAGGCACCCCGTAAGCGACGCCCCGAAGAACCTCATCGGCACCGCGTATTTCGTCTACACCGCCGACATCGTTTCGAAGGTTGCGAAAATTCTCGGGCACGAGGAAGACTCCAAGGCCTACGCCAAGCTCGCAAATGAAGTGCGCGAAGCCTTCAACCGCGAGTTTGTCAGCGGAGACGGCACCGTGAAGTCGGACAGCCAGACCGTCTACCTACTCGCGCTCGGCTTCAATATCCTTCCCGAAGAAATGCAGGCAAAGGCCATGCAGAAGTTCGTCGCCGCCCTCGAGCGCGACAACATGCACCTCAACACAGGCTTCGTGGGCACCCCCCTGCTCAACCTCGTGCTCACAAAGTTCGGCCGCATGGACCTCGCCTACAGGCTCCTCAACAACGAGACCTACCCGTCGTGGATCTACCCCATCAACCAGGGCGCGACCACCATGTGGGAACGCTGGAACAGCTACTCGCACGAAAACGGCTTCGGCGACGCCAACATGAACTCCTTCAACCACTACGCCTACGGCGCCGTCGGCCACTGGATGTACAAGGACATAGCGGGCCTATGGCTCGACGAGTCAAAGCCCGGCTACAAGAACATCATATTCGCCCCCAAGCCGGGCGGCGGCCTCACATTCGCCGCGGCCTCGCACGAAACACCATACGGCTTGGCCTCCTCCTCATGGAAACTCTCCGACGGCGTGTTCGAATGGACCGTAAGAATCCCCGCCAACGCAACAGGAACCCTCGTGTTCCCCACAGCCAAGGCCGACGCAATCCGCATCAACGGCTTCCCTATCGCCAGCGACAAGTACGAAGTCAAAGAAGGCACCGTTATCATGCGCGACGTCCCGAGCGGCAACTACGAAATTCTTTTCAAGAATTAACAGCCACGCATTTTACACCAAAAGCGCTTCGCAAGAAGCGCTTTTTTTTATTGCCGCTATAGAACGCGGGGCTCATAGCCGCCCCGCACCCGCCTAGGCGCGAGCCGCGCCGTGGCATAGTGACGCTGTTTCGTTCGTATCTTCCGCATTGCATTCGCAATGGCTGAATTCTTTATCGCTATTGATTTTTGCCTGTTTTCATACAGGAAGAAACGCGAACTTACTACGGTAGCTACACCGTTTATCGATGTGCAATGCACATACGATAAACGGCGCATCATGTGGCGACCGCTATTGCGATCGCCATGGTTGCTAAAGCGATATGGAGCGTAAGCGAACTGATTGTATTTTTTGTTTTGCAAAGTGTTTGTGCTATACGAACAGAGTTAGGTTATAAATGCCTTACAAACGGCAGTGCGAATGAACGCTAGTGAATGAGCAGGTAATTAAAACGCTTAACAAGTATAGAGATAAGGAACACAACTTCGTAGAATCGTGTAAAGACCGCCCCGAGGCTTTATTGTAAAACTATATGCATGCATATAGTTTTAGCCTGCCCAAATATAGGGGGCGGCGGCAATTCAAGCCGGAGGCGCGAATACGACAATTTTGCGAAGCAAAATTGCCCGTAGGGCGAGACGGCCCCCGCGAGGGGGTGCGAGTCAATAAAGCCTAGTGACCGCGAGACAGGTCGCATTTCATCGTTTTTTCTTATAAAACAAAACATGAGAAATAAGCAATTTAGCCATTGCGAATGCAATGCGGAAGATACAGAATACCCAAGGTCACAATGAATGGAAGCTTTGCTTCCTAGGCGGGGAGCGGGGCGGCTATGAGCCCCGCTTAAAAAAACAAAAAAAAGGGGCGCCATGCGGCGCCCTTTCTAAAAATAATTGTATATGGCTTTACAGGTTGAAGCCGAATTGGATGCCTAGAACCATGGCGTCGGAGTATTTGCCGCCTTTGGGGTTGATGATGCCTTGGATGTTGGGCTGGACGAACATGAAGCGGTTTACTTGGATTTTGTAGTTCAGTTCGAGGACCATTTCGTAGGAGTTTTTTTCGTAGTCGCGGAGCTTGCCGGAGTATTTGCCGTAGGCTATGCCGAAGCAGAGGACGTCGTCGGCGCGGGATTTGAAGGGTGCGTTGAAGAGCACGCCGCCGTTTGCGAAGAATGGCATGTAGGCCACGTCGTCGTTGGGGTTGTACTGCACGGCGCCCCAGAGGACAATGCCGCGCAGGTCGCGGTACCTGTCGCCCTTGCGGACAATATAGCGGGGCTTGGCAGTTTTGACCTGGCCGAGATTCCATACCATGTAGTCTGCCTGGATATATACCGTGTAGTTGAAAGTGTCGGTGCGTCCGGAGCCGTCCTTGTATTCGGCGTCGTACCAGTCGGCGACCAGGCCGGCGGATATGTTGCCGGGAGATTTGCCGCTGTCGTCGTGGTTGATGTCCCAGCCGGCTTCGAAGGTTGCGTTTACGCCGCGCCCGTGGAATGACCAGTCGAGGCCCTGCATGGAGTCCTGCCTGTCGGTGTTAATCTGGTAAACGCCGGCTTTGAAGTACTGGCCGTCCTCGTATTTTACCATCGACATCGCGCCCCACGTCGAGCCGGGGTAGGCGGACCACTTGGTCTGGTTGAACACGCCCACGGGGTTGCCGTCGAATGCGTTGTTCTGGTAGAGCCAGTAGATGGGCTTGCTCATGAAGTTGTCGCCCGCGGCGATCCTGCCGAACTTGAGGAAGAAGCGCCATTCGTCGCCGGCGAACTTTTTGTCGTAGCGCATGAACAGCGACTGAAGCTGCATGGTCTGGCTGCCGTAGTTCTGTTGGACGTTGAAGGTGTTGTCTATGTAGTCTTTTGTGAGGCTTTGGCCGAAGCGGTAGACCCATGTGTTGGCGATGCCCCAGCCGGAGAGCTCGTCGATGCCGGTTATCTTCTGCAGGTCGATGTCGAGGCCGAGGTTGAGGTTGCTCGTGTTCGACGCGCCGCGGCTGTTGCCGCCGACGGGGTTTGCCGCGAAATTGCCAAGATACGTCAGGTTTAAAAACATTCCGTTGTCTTCTGCCGCCTTGCGTATGCCGTGGTTGCCGCCGAACACGTAGGGGCCGTTGAACCAGTCTTCAAAGCTGCGGCAAAACACGCAGTCTTCCTCCTGGTTGTCGTAATACTCCGTGCCGTATGAGACCGGCTTGTCGGTATCCAGATCGTAAAACGTCGTGTGCTGGAAGTAGTTCCTTTTGGCCGCATACGACGACGTCAAAACCAAAAACATCAGAAAACCATAGCCGATAATCTTTTTCATGTAATATAGCTTAGCCGGGGGTTTAAAAAAGTACATAAAAAAAGCATTAATAGTGGCGCGTCAAAATATGCCTGATGCTTCATTTCGGCTTGTTAATGGGATTTGGACAGCCCTCTTGTCGATATATGCAAGCACATATGCGACAACCCCTGCCTGTGCGGCAGGAGGTCGCGCACGTAAGTGCGCTTCCACCGCTGCCCTTTTTCAAAGCCTTTGTCGGTTGCCTCGTTCCGCGGTAACCCCGATTTGGGCGCCAGGTTTGCGGCTTTTCTTTTACAAGCGTCGCGAGGGTTATTTTCGGCGGGCAGCAGAAGCGCACGGGGAGGCTGCTGGTTCCGACTTTACGTGCGCCGTCTTTCGTGCGGGCCTTTGCCCGCGTGGATGTCGCCGATCACCGCGATCTCCAGTCCTTCGAGCTTTTCGTTCCAGATTTCCAGCGTCAGGTGCGGTTCCACTACGGTGACCAAAACGGGCAGCACGGCGGCGGTAATCATCAGAGGCGCTGCAAGGAAGGCCGTTGCTTAAATTTCGTCCGCCTTTTTTAGCGTTACAATCGTCACGAGGGGCGGGCAGTTGAATCGTACCGGAACGCGGCTTGTGCCGACGCCGCGCGTTGTGTATATCGTTTTGCCGTCCTCTTTAAGAAGTCCTTCCACAAGCCCGTTGGACGTGTTTGAAAAGAGCGCGCCGACATATGGCAGGACAATTTGCCCGCCGTGGGTGTGCCCCGAAAATGTTACGCCTACTTCCACGGGGATTTCGTTGAATATCTGCGGCGAGTGCGCGAGCAGTATCACGGGCGCGCCCTTTTCGACGCCCTCCAAGGCCTTCGCATAATAGTATTCGCGCGTAACGGGGTCGGATATTCCCGCAACGTAAAAATTTCCTTTGGGCGTCGCAATTTTAACGTTCGAATCCTCAAGCAGAGTTATGCCTGCGTCTTGTATTATCTTGCGCACTTTTTTGACTCCGTAATAAGTGTCATGGTTGCCGAGAATCGCGTAGACCCCGAGTGGGGCTTTCAGCTGCGACAGATAATCTGACAGACGCTTGGGATCCATCTTCGACTGGAAAATCGCCCCGTTTACGTAGTCGCCGACAAGCAGTATTATATCCGGCTTCTGCGAATTGATTTCGTCCACCACAGCTTGAACCCTGCGGTTCTCGTGCGGCCCCCAACCCGCGTGGATGTCCCCAACCACCGCGATTTTCAGCCCGTCCAGGTTTTTGTTCCAGCCTTTCAGCGAAATCTCTACATGCTCGGAATCGAGCATGAGGTGCGGCTCCACGACGAACGCCCACAGCCATAATGCGGCTATGGGCATAAGTATGAGCGTTTTGACGAGTCTTTTCATCTGCGTTGCGGGCAAGGAATTTCGGCGGCGAGTATCGGCCCCGCCGCGCGCTTGCGCAATGTTTTTTTAGACAAAAGAGCGGCCGAAATGTTCATGCCGGGAGAGCGCCCAAGTTTTTGATTTTTTTCTTGCAATGCCATGCCAATTCATTTGAGTTAACTGCTTCAAATCAGGAGAGGTGGCGGAGTGGCCGATCGCGCTGGTTTGCTAAACCGGTGTAGGGCTTTAAAACCCTACCGTGGGTTCGAATCCCATCCTCTCCGTGATTTGTAATTATCTGCCCCCATCGTCTAGAGGCCTAGGACTCCTGAACCTCATTCAGGAAACAGCGGTTCGAATCCGCTCGGGGGTATTTAAAAAATCCGCTCGGAATTTCCGGCGGATTTTTTGTTTCCTCGCCTTGCGCCTGGCCCCGGCGGATTTTTATGGGTCAACACCAAAGGTTGTGGAATAGGTTGATTTTTTAGATTTGCCTTTCATAGATTCACCCCGCATTCCACGA
>CALXSL010000047.1 GCA_944391135.1 uncultured Opitutales bacterium | reverse complement strand
ATGCATATAGTTTTAGCCTGCCCGGGTATAATGGGGGAAGGCGGAAGAATTTGCGTAGCAAATCCGCCTGTTGGGGCTTTAGCCCCACAATGCCCGGCGAGGCTCTCGCCCGGCAATAAAGCCTAGTAGCCGCGAGACAGGTCGTACGACGCCATATTTTTCTTATAAAATGAAAACGTGAAATACAAACAAATCAGCCTATTGCTGTAAGCAATGGGCGAAAGATTCAGAATAGACAAGGTCACTATGAATGGAAGCTTTGCTTCCTAGCGGGGTGCTTGAGGGGCAGCAATGCGCCCCTCAATATTAAGCCGGCTATGAGCTCCGTATTTAATAAAACGGCTTTTGCTGTTATGATTTAGCCCTTGGGTGGGCTTTGCGGTGCTCTTCGACGAGATGTTTTGTGCTCAGGTGGGTGTAGATTTGGGTGGTGGAGAGGCTGGAGTGGCCCAGCATTTCCTGAAGGGAGCGCAGGTCTATGCCGCCGTTTACGAGGTGGGTTGCGAAGGAATGGCGGAGCTTGTGTGGAGTGATATTGGAAGGAAGTCCGGCGAGCATGAGATATTTTTTCATGTTGCGCTGGACGAGGCGCGGATAGACGGCGTGCTCTCCGACTGGCACGAGAACGGCGGAGTCGGGGGATTTGTCGGCGGCGAATTTGTCGCGCCATTTGCGCAGGAGGTCCCCCGCGTTTTTACCGAATGGGCAGAAGCGGGTTTTGTTGCCTTTTCCTGTGACGCGTGCGGCGTTTTGCGACATGTCTATTTCGCCCCATGTGAGCGAACACAGTTCGCTTATTCGCAGGCCCGCGCCGTAGAGAAGCTCCATGCAGAGGGCGTCGCGCACGGCGTGCATATCGCTTATTTTGCCGTCACGCGCGAGAATCCACGGCATTTGGAGAAGCCCGGGAACCTGGTCTTCGCTCAGGAACACGGGGAGGTCTTTTTTCATCTTGGGCAGCTTGACGAGGGAGAATGGGTCGCCCTCGCAGGTCTGGGTCTGGATTAGGAATTTGTAGAACGAGCGTATCGCGGAAATCTTGTTGTGGAGGGTGGCGCGGGAATATTTCGACGCGAGCTCGACAATATAATTTTTTGCGGCGCGCTTGTCGGCCTTGAGATAGTCGCCGTTTAAAAACTCGTTCTGCGATACCCACCACAGCCACTCTTTTAGCGCGTGCTCGTAGTTGCGCAGGGTGTATTTTGAATACCTGCGCTGCTGGCCTATGCGGAACATGAAGGCCTCGAGGTCTGCGTTTTTTATGTCTTCGGACATCAGGTTAGAACAGCATTTTTGCGACAGACGCGAAGTAGGCGTCGGTCATGCCGGAAAAAAGCATGAAATACAGAAGTCCGCCGAGCGCGAGCCACGGGCCGAACGGGATTGCGGTCGCGTCGAACTCCTCTTCTTCGCCGCCGTAGCTTTTCTTTTTGGCTTCCTTCTTTTTTGAGAACATGCCGGTCGCGAGGACTATCGGAATCATGACGACCGCGCCGAGCATGGAGCCCGCGAATATCGCAAAAAGCGCGCCCTGCCAGCCGCAGAATGCGCCTATGCAGCCAAGCAAAATGATATCTCCCTCGCCCATGGCCTCGCGCTTGAAAACGTGTTCGCCAAGAAGCCTTATCCAGTAGACAACGCCGGAGCCGACGATTATGCCCAAGCCTGAACATATGGCCGACTTTACTGCGGAGGCCAGCCACGGGGCGTCGGGGATTTCCGCGCCGTGCAGCTGCGGCACCGCCACCGAGATTATGAAGCCGAGGATTGTTCCGCCGACGGTCGCGAAGTCGGGCAGCATCATGGTGTCCAAATCGACGAAGGTGCAGAATATCATGAGGGCGGCGAAGACCATGCCGACAATGGCGACGGGCGCGGGGAATAAAAGCCACATGCCCGTAAAAACCAGCGCGGTGAGAAGCTCGACTGCCGGATAGCGGATGGAAATTTTTCGGCCGCAGCAGCGCGCCTTCCCGCGTAAAAACAGCCAGCCGAGAACCGGGATGTTGTCGTGCCATTTGATGGGCCTGCCGCATGCGCAATGAGAGGGCGGGGTTACGATGGACCTGCCTGCGGGAATGCGCAGTATGCATACGTTAAGAAAACTGCCCACGCACGCGCCGATGCAGAAAAACATGGCGGTGAATATGTATGGAAATTGGCTGTTAATCTCAGATAGATTCATTTGCGCGCGCCTTCCAGGGTTTCGAGCATTAGTCCCCCGAGTTTTTCGGCGGGTTCGCCCGTCCATATATTCAAGGCTATCGCGCCCTGCCACGCAAGCATTGAAAGCCCGTCGGCCGCCTTTATGCCGTTCGCTTTTGCGGCGGCCACTGATGCCGTGTCGCCTTCGCGGCGGTAAGGCATGTCGTAAAACACCGCCGACTTTGGCAGCCTTGCAAAGTCGAGCACGGGCCTGTCGCCCTCTTTGAGCCCGATGGAAGTTGAGTTTATAATAATCGCGTTCTCTCCGATTTCGGGAATGCCGCCGTCGAGCGCAAATGCGCCGCAGGAAAAACCTTTGGAACGCAGGTCGGCCGCGAGCTTTTCGAGGCGTTCGGGGCTCCTGTTTACGATGGAAAGTTTTTTGCACTTTGGTGCGATGGTAAACGCCGCGCCGCGCGCCGCGCCGCCCGCGCCGATAAGAACGACTTCCGCGTTTTCAAATCCGCGCCCGAAGTTTTTTTCTACGGCCTTTTCAAGCCCCAGCCCGTCGGTGTTGAAGCCCTTCCATCCGCTTTCGGTTCTTAAAAGCGTGTTGCACGCGCCAGCGTTTTTCGCGGCGGCGTCGAGGTCTCCTAAAATGCCCATGACAACCTCCTTGTGCGGGATTGTCAGGTTTATGCCTTTAAAGCCCTTATGCCGGAATTTTTCGAGCGCATCTTTCAGGTTTGCAGGGTCTACCTCAAACGCAAAATATTTTGAGCCTTTGTATTCGGCGTTGCGGGCCGAGATTTTTTCAATCGCCGCGTTCTGCATTAGCGGGCTGAGCGAATGCGCTATCGGTTTTCCGAACACTGCGAAAAACGGCGGGGCGGAATCCGCGCCTCTTTGCGCAAATTCTCCCAAGTCCAAATCTTTCGGCGTGAAAACTTGCATTGTTAAAAATATTCGCGCTCCCCGAAGAGGAATGAGCCGACCCTGATTACCGTCGAGCCTTCCGCAATTGCGCGTTCAAGGTCGCCGCTCATGCCCATGGAAAGTTCGGGGAGCTTTGCGGAAAATTTGTTTTCGAGCTCGTCGCGCAAATTCCGCAGGTTGGCGAAGCAGCGCGACGCTGTGTCGAGGTCTTCGTCTAGCGGCGCGATTGTCATAAGCCCTTCCACGGAAATATTTTCAAGCCCCAGCGCGCATTCGAGCAGGGCGGGGGCTTCCTCGATTTCCGCGCCGAATTTGGCGGGGTCGCGCCCGGCGTTTATCTGCAATAGGACGCGCTGTGTTTTGGAAATTTCGGCGGCCTCTTTGTCCAGCTTTGCCAGCAGCTTTATGCTGTCAACGCTTTGTATGCGCGCGAAATTCGCGGCGGCGGCCTTCGCCTTGTTCGTCTGCAGATGCCCGATAAGCTCCCATTCGATGTCGGCGGCGTTCTGCGCGATTTTTTCAACAGCCTCCTGCACGCGGTTTTCGCCGACGCTTTTGAAGCCGTATTGCGCGGAGTACTGCGCCGCCGCTACGGGGTGCGTTTTGGTTACGGGCAGCACGGCGACTTCTTCGAATTTTCTGCCGGACGCGTCCGCCGCCTTGCGGATGCGCTCTTCAAGGCGTTTGCAGTTGTCGGCGAACTCCCCGTACGAAATCATTGCCTGTTCTTCTTGTTTTCCATCGACGCCTTAACGAGGCGCGTGCCGAATTTCCAGAGCGGTCCCGTGACGTTCGCGGCGTTCGCGAGCACGTCGTCGAGCGCATTCACAAATGTGTCAACTTCCTTTTCGGTGACGATGAATGGCGGCAGTATCTTGATGGCGTCAAGCCCGTGGCTGGCGACCTGCGTGAGAATGCGGTGCTTGTCTATCATCGAGGTTACGACCATCTGCGTGAACAGCGAGTCGTTTGCGGCCTTGAGCGCCTTCCACGCGAGCTTCTGCCCGAGGCCCTTGGGCTCCTGGAATTCTATGGCTATCATAAGGCCCTTGCCGCGCACGTCCTTTATGAAAGAGTGCTTTTCCTTGAGCGCGTTCAGCTTTTGAAGGAAGAGTTCGCCCATTTTTTTGCAGTTCTCAACCATGCCCTCCTTTTCGAGGACGTCTATCGTGGCGAGGCCCGCGACCATCGCGAGGTTGTTGCGCCCGAAAGTCGTGGAGTGCACCACGCATCTGTCGAGCGTCGAGAACGAGCTTTGGTGGATTTCGCGAGTGGTAATGAAAGCCGCCGCGGGAACATAGCCGCCGCTGAGAGCCTTGGCCACCGTCACGATGTCGGGGTCGAGCCCCCAGTGCTGGAACGCGAACATTTTGCCCGTCCTGCCGAGGCCCGTCTGGACTTCGTCGGCGATGAACAGCGCGCCGTATTTGCGGCACAGCTCTTGAGCCTTCGCGAAATAGTCGTCGTGCGGAAAGTTGACGCCCTTGCCCTGCACGGGCTCGAATATGAACGCGGCAACGTCGCCCTCTTTGAGTTTGGCTTCGAGGGCCTCCAAATCTCCCAGCGAAACCTTTTCCGCGCCGGGAAGCATCTGGCCGTAGCCGTCCTGGAAGTGGTGCGACATCGTAAGAGACAGCGAGCCGTAGCTAAGGCCGTGGTATCCGCTCGAAAGCGCGATAATTCTCTGCTTCTTGGTGTGCGCGCGCGCGAACTTTATCGCGCCCTCGTTAGCCTCCGTGCCCGAGTTGCAGAAGAAGCACGCCGTAAGCCTGTTGTTCAGCAGCTTCACGAGGCGCTCCGCCAGCAGGCCGCTGAGCAGGGCGCAGTCCAGCTGCACCATGTTGGGCAGGTCCATGTCTATGGCGTCCTTGATTGCCTTGGCTATCACCGGATGGTTGCGGCCCATGCCGAAAACCCCGTAGCCCGTGAGAAAGTCAAGATACGCGTTGCCGTCGGCGTCGTAAAGGTACGCGCCCTTGGCGTGCGTGTAGCACTTGTCGAAGCCGATGGTTTTCAGAACCGTCGCCAGCGTCTTGTTCATGTACTTGTCGTGCAAGTCGTAGTTTTCGCCGCGGCGCGACTCGATGAGCTCTTTTATGTCGAATTCTTTCATTGCTTAAATAAAAACAGCCTCCTAAAGTAATTCCCGAAAAAAATACTTCAAACATTTATTTTGATGCACAGCTATCCTTTTTACGTCGTAGATTTCGACCCCTTCGCCATAAGGTTTCCCGACGGGTTTTTCCTTGAGGGCATAAGGTGGTACGGGCTGGCCTATCTAGCAGGTTTCATAATCGGCATATTGTTGCTGAACCTTTATACCGCCAAAAAGCGCAACCCGCTTTCCAAGGACGACAACATAAGCCTGATAACCTATCTGCTCTTCGGCGTGATAATCGGCGGCCGCCTCGGCTACATGCTCTTTTACGACTTCGGCAACTTCATTCAGAACCCCCTGATATTTTTTCAGGTCTGGAAGGGCGGCATGGCAAGCCACGGCGGCTTCCTCGGCGTGATAATCGCCATGCTGCTCTTTGCCCGAGCAAAAAAGGTGAGTTTCTGGAAAATTTCCGACATGGTCGTTACCGTCTGCTGCCCCGGCATCTTCCTCGGGCGTCTCGCAAACTTTATCAACGGCGAGCTGTGGGGTAAAATAAGCACCGCCCCGTGGGCCATGATATTCCCCCATTCAGCCCCAGAGGGCACCCCCATTTACGAAATCGCCGCCCGTCACCCATCGCAGCTCTATGAGGCCCTGTTTGAAGGCCTCCTGCTATTTATATATGTACAGTGGCGCTTCTGGCGCGGCAAGGCCCCAAAAGGCCAGATCGCCGGCGAATTCCTCGTGGTCTACGGACTCGTCCGCATTTTCTGCGAGCTCTTCCGCGAGCCTGACTTCGGCGTCTCCCTCATTCTCGGCATGAGCCGCGGTACTTTCTACTCGCTGATTTCAATCGTGATAGGCCTGTGTGTCATTATATATGCAAAATATGGCTGCCGCAAAAGCGTGTGATGATAATAGAATGGCGCGATGCGCCATGATGGTTTTAGATGCGGGGCTCATAGCCGCCCCGCACCCGCCTAGGAAGCGCAGCTTCCATTCCTGATGCTATCGCATCGCTATGGATGTTGGTGCTGTTCCCCTGCTTGCCATCCTATGGTCTGATGTGGTTTTGCCGCAATTAGAAGCATTGCCGTTCCTCGTTCGCGCAAAGCGCTCCTCAGAACTTCGGCAACCCTACGGGCTAAAGCGCTTCAAATTGCGGCAAAAACACACAGGGCATCGTTTTAAACACGAACACTCTTTGTACCTAGGGTTTGATTATTACAGCGCGCCCTCGGGCGCGCGGTGACTTTAAATCTAAGCCAGTACAAGTTCGAATGAACACGGTTGCGAAGCCTACGAAATCCAAAAACACAGTGTAAAGCGAAAGTATTCTCTTTAGCGGCATCGCGCTGACACACTGGAACCATAAGCGCGACAGCGATTATGAAGAGAGAGAAAGGTTTATTCGTAAAAATGCCCTATGGGCATTTTTAGGGCATGTCCGCGCATCAGCGGGCTTGCCCGGCGTATAAACATTTCTGACGAGACTTGGCTTGTTCGTCATTACAATCAGTTCTGCAACTTTCGGCTATCCGCTAATCAGCCATTGCGCTTTGCGCAATGCGGAGATTCAGAACAACCAAGGTCACTATGCCACGGCGCAGCTTGCGCCTAGGCGGGCGCGGGGCGGCTATGAGCCCCGCATTCTATAGGAACAAAAAAGGCGCTTCAAGTGAAGCGCCGTGTATTTGCAATTTTTTATTCGGGGAGGTTGTAGGCTTTGTCGGGGTCGAGTTCGACGACTTTCCACGGCAGGCCGAAGTCGGATACTGCCTTGAGGAAGGGGTCGGGATCCATTTCTTCAATGTTGAAGACGCCTTTGCCGCTCCATGCGCCTGTGGCCACCATGCGGCCGGCGCATGCGGCGGGTACGCCGGTGGTGTAGGAAATCGCCTGGCTTTTTACTTCCCTGTAGGCCTCCTCGTGGTCGCATACGTTGTAGATATAGACTTTGCGGCGCTTGCCGTCCTTGACGCCCTCGACGATGCAGCCGATGTTCGTCTTGCCTTTTGTGAGGGGGCCGAGGCTGGCGGGGTCGGGGAGGACTTCCTTGAGGAATTCGATGGGCGCAATTTCGACGCCCTTAATCTTGATGGGCTTGATGGAAGTCATGCCGACGTTTTCGAGCACGCGCAGGTGTGTGAGGTATTTTTCGCCGAAAGTCATCCAGAAGCGTATGCGCTTTAGGCCCTTGAGGTTTAGCGAGAGGGATTCAAGCTCTTCATGGTAGAGCAGGTAGGAGGGCTTCACGCCGATTTCGGGATAGTCGAAGTCGGCGCGGATTGAAAGCGGGTCGGTTTCTATCCAGCGGCCTTCGTCCCAGTAGCGGCCGCGCGCGGTTATCTCGCGGATGTTTATTTCGGGGTTGAAGTTTGTGGCGAAGGGCAGGCCGTGGTCGCCCGCGTTGCAGTCGAGAATATCGACATAGTTGATTTCGTCGAAAAGGTGTTTCTGCGCGTATGCGCAGTACATGTTGGTTACGCCGGGGTCGAAGCCCGCGCCGAGGACGGCCATGATGCCCGCGTTTTCAAAGCGTTCGCGGTATTCCCACTGCCATTTGTATTCGAACTTCGCGGTGTCGAGCGGCTCGTAGTTGGCGGTGTCTATGTACTGCACTTTTGCGTCGAGGCAGGCGTCCATTATGGTCAGGTCCTGATAGGGCAGGGCCACGTTTATCACGAGGTCCGCGCCCGTCTTTCTTATCAGATCGGCGGTCTCCGACGGCTTGTCGGCGTCTACCTGCGCGGTCTTTATTTCGCCGTCGATTTCGGCGGCGATAGCGTCGCACTTGCTTTTCGTGCGCGAAGCCAGCCAGATTTCGTCAAACACGTCGCGCATCTGCGCGCACTTGTGCGTCACAACGCGGCCGACGCCGCCGGCCCCGATAATCAGTACTTTTGCCATTTTTTTGCCCTGTTAAAATTTACCCTTTTAATTTCATTGAAATACGGGTGATTTCAAGCATGATTTTGAACTTATACAAAATTTTAGCGATAACAAAATTATGGACCTGAAAGAAAGACTCGACACATATTTGGGCAAAACCCCGGAAATCGACGAAACGGCGTATGTGAGCAAGCACGCGGTTCTCATCGGCGACGTTAAGATCGGCAAGAACGCCAGCGTGTGGCCCGGCTGCGTGCTGCGCGCCGACATCAACTCCATAGAGCTCGGCGAAAATTCGAACATACAGGACGGCACGATGGTGCACCTTGCCGACGATGCCGGCGTTAAAATTGGCAAGAACACGACAATCGGCCACGGCGCGATCATCCACGGCTGCGAAATAGGCGACGGCTGCCTTATAGGCATGGGCGCGATAGTGCTCGACAAGGCCGTGATCGGCGACAACAGCATTGTCGGCGCGGGTGCGGTCGTAACAAAGGGCACGATAGTCCCCCCCGGTTCAATGGTTTTGGGCACTCCCGCGAAGGTGGTCAAGGAGCTTGACGAGAAAACCCGCGAAGGACTCGCGTACTGGGCGCAAAAATACGTGAAATTGGCCCACGCCAACAGGGACAAAGAGGCGCGATAACATGGCCTCCGCCGCCGTTCCCGAAGGGCTGGACTTCTCGAAAGTTTCAACGCCCGCATATATCGTCGACCTGTCGAAGCTCGAAGAAAACCTCCGCCTGCTCGCGAAAGTCGAGGAGGAGTCGGGCGCGCGCATACTTCTCGCGCTCAAGGGCTTTTCCATGTACGGAGTCTTCGGGCTCGTGAACAAATACCTGAAAGGCACGACTTCCAGCGGAATAAACGAGGCGCTTCTGGCGAAGGAATATTTCGGCGGCGAAGTCCACGTGTACAACCCCGCGTTTGAAAGGGGCGAGCTTGAAGAGCTTGCGAAATTCGCGCACACGATAGTTTTCAACTCGCAGAGGCAGGTTGAAAAGTATGCCGGCTTGGCGCGGAAAATCGCCGGGGAAAACGGCAACGAAAATCTGGAAATAGGCCTGCGCGTAAATCCTGAATACGCCGAGGTAGAGACCGACATTTACAACCCCTGCGCGCCCGGCTCGCGGCTCGGCGCGTTGCGCTCGGAATTGGACGACTCCGTTTTCGGCAAAATCGACATGCTCCACTTCCACGCTATGTGCGAGCAGAACAGCGACGTGCTTGGGCGCATACTCGCGCATTTCGAAAAGAAGTTCGGCGACGTCATAGGCAAAGTAAAAAAGCTCAATTTCGGCGGCGGCCACCACATAACCAAGCCGGGCTACGACGCTGCGAAACTCGTCGGGCTGGTGAAGGGCTTTTATAAAAGATACCCGAACATCGAAAAAATTTACCTAGAACCGGGCGAGGCCATCGCGCTTAACACGGGCGTGTTCGCATCCCGCGTGATGGAGACCGTGAAGAACGGCTGCGACATCGCGATACTAGACTGCTCCGCCACCTGTCACATGCCCGACGTTTTGGAAATGCCCTACCGCCCGCAGATTTTCGGCGCGGGGCTTCCCGGCGAAAAGGCGCACACATACTCGTTGGGCGGCCGCTCGTGCCTCGCGGGAGACAGAATAGGCGACTACTCTTTCGACGCCCCGCTTGGCGAGGGCGACATTCTGGTGTTCGGCGACATGGCGCACTACACGATGGTCAAAACCACGACTTTCAACGGCGTCAACCTGCCCGACATCGCCACGTGGAACCCCGAAACAAAAGAATACAAAGTTTTGAAAAGCTTCGGCTACAACGAATTCAAGTCCAGAATATGAGTATCGAACAGGCCATTGAAAGGCGCAACGCGCGCATTGAAAACCTGCGCAAAGAGTGCGCGCCAATATTTGACATTTCAAAGAACATCACCTTTGAAATCGGCTGCGGCAAGGGGCACTACCTGAGCGCGTACGCGGCCGCAATGCCGCAGGAGACGTGCGTTGGCATAGACCTCATAAGCGAGCGCGTGCGCGACGGCATTCGCCGCGCCAAAAACAAAAACGCCCCCAACGCGTTTTTTGTGAAAGCCGAAGCCCTTGAATTTCTCGAAGCCATGCCGCAAGACGCGCGCCTCGACAAAATTTTCATATTTTTTCCCGACCCGTGGCCGAAGGCAAAGCACCACAAGCGCAGGCTTATGCAGGAGGAGTTTTTGAACTACCTGCGCCAGTTCGCGAAAGCCGGAACAAAGCTCTACTTCCGCACAGACTTCACCGAATATTTCGACTGGACGAAAGAGGTAATCCAGAACAACTCCAACTGGGAGCTTACCGACGAAACCGAGCTTCTGCTCGAGGAAGTCTCGCAGTTCCAGCGCATACTGCCGGAATTTTCCACGCTCATCGCGAAGGCCGTCTGATTCTTCGGGTTTTCCCTTTGCGATCAGTTCAGCCGCATGAGAATGTCTTCTGTCCTGTTGCGTTCATGAGATTCTACCGCATTCAGCGCTTCAGCGCCGGAAATTGCGCGCCTCAAACCGTCAATATTTTTCTTTTCCCAGCCTTTGCCGTCGAACGGCGTGACGGTTGCTTCAACCGCAAAACTTCCATTTCTGTCCGGCGAAAATTTTGCGCATATCAGCTCTCCTTTGCCTCTTTCAAAAATACCCTTGTGAAGATAAATTACAGAGCCCCCTATTATTTTGCCAGATTCTCCCGGCTCAAAATAGTAAACGCAACTCCATCCACGGCCGTTTGCCACCGTGAGTTTGCATCTCTTGCCGCTTTTTCGTTCAAGAATGCACTTGTCCGTTTCAGTAAAAAGGCCGTCAAAGCTTTTGAATGAAAACCACTTTTTTGCGTCGTTTTTTGCCGCTTCCCAATATGGCGAGACGAGCGGGTTGTTTGCGCTTTTTTGCAGGTAAATGTGCTGGTATTTTCGCGAGGATATTTCAACTAAATATGCATATCCATAAAATGTGCCCGCTATGAAAGGCAGGCTTAGCACCGTTAAAGCATAGTGGATCCAGAATTGGCGTTTTATTTCTGTGCTTCTTTGCCCGATAGTCGTGCCTATCCCGTAAGATACCGCTATAATTGCCTCAGAAAATACGAAAAAAACCGCAATTCTCGGATTAGCACCTGCAAACAAAAAGAAAACCGTTGCGCCTGCGGCAGGCAGCAGCATTGCAAATATAAAAAAACTAAGCATGTCTGCATTAAGCCTGCGGGCCAAGACGACTGCCAGCATTGTAAATGACGCGGCAGGAATCCCTATCAGCGCGCAAATCAAAAAAATGCCCCCCAAACCGGGCGTTGAAAAATATTTGAACGCCCCCAAGCGTCCGTATAGGTTGAACATCCCGCCGAATACGGTTATATTAAAATTTGCGAAGAAAAATGCCGTGGCTGCGTAAAAAACAATTTTAAGCATCCGCAGTCTTTTGGCTGTCAATGCCTCGTTCATGAATGCGACACTAAGCGGGTTGCGAAGGCTTTCAAGAAAATAAGCGGCCGCCGCATGCGGGCTCTCCGGACGCTAAACCGCGATAACCAGCGAGCCGATCAGTATAAGCGCGCCGCCCGCTAGCACTTTGGCCGAAACGGGTTCGCCGAGAAACGTGAAGGCCAGAATCATGGTGAACACCACGCTCAGTTTGTCAACGGGCGCGACTTTCGACGCCTGTCCTATCTGCATGGCCTTGAAATAGCACAGCCACGAGGCGCCCGTCGCGAGGCCCGAAAGCACCAGGAAAACGAGCGTGTGGCGCGAGATGCTTTTTATGTCGCGCATGTCGGCAGTCGCGAAGGCTATGCCCCAAGTTATGAAGAGTATGATGACGGTTCTGATGGCCGTCGCAAGGTTCGAATTTATGCCGCTTACGCCTATTTTCGCAAAAATCGCGGTCAGGGACGCGAATACGGCCGACAATACTGCATATACTTGCCACATGATAGGGTTCTGAAATTTGCATAAAGCCGCGCGGCAGGCAATTGTTTTTTACGTTTTCAGAGGCGAAAACCGTGCACTTGTTGAATCGCGAAAACAACCCCGCGCCGCGCTTAAAAAAACGTTGAAAAGCGGGGGGAAGCTGTCATGTTAAACCGCTCATATGATAGATGTTAAGATTTTAAGGGAGCAGCCCGAAATGGTGAAGGCGAAAATCGCGCTGAAGAAATTCGACTGCGACATTGACGCCATACTGGCTTTCGACGCCGAGCGCCGGCAGGCCGTTACCGAGTTTGAAACCGCCCGCGCCCAGCAGAACGCCGCGAGCAAGGCAATGGCCGAACTCCCCAAGGGATCGCCCGAGTTCAAGGAAAAGGTCGCCGAAATGAAAGCGGTTTCCGCAAAGGTAAAGGAGCTTCAGGCCGCCGCCGACGAGATGGAGAAAAAGTGGAAGCAGATGCTCCTTTCCATCCCCAACATTCCGGACGACAGTGTGCCCGTGGGCAAAAGCGACAAGGACAACGTCACCGTCTACACGTGGGGCGACATCGACTCCATCAAAAACGCCAAGCCCCACTGGGACCTGTATTTCTTCGAAGAGCTTCTCGACTTCCAGCGCGGCGTCAAGGTTACCGGCGCGGGATTTCCGTTCTATGTCGGCGACATGGCGCGCCTCGTTCGCTCGCTCGTATCCCTCTTCCTTGAAGAGGCCCGCGCGAACGGATACCGCGAGCTCATGTGCCCGCTGATGGTCAACGCCGCAAGCGCAACCGCAACCGGCCAGCTTCCCGACAAGGAAGGGCAGATGTACCACGACGCTCAGGACGATTTTTACATGATTCCCACGGCGGAAGTTCCCGTGACGAACTTCTACCGCGACGAAATTTTTGAAGAGTCGCAGCTGCCCGTTTATGCGTGCGGCTACACGCCCTGCTTCCGCCGCGAGGCAGGAAGCTGGGGCAAGGACGTCCGCGGGCTCAACCGCCTGCACCAGTTCGACAAGGTCGAGCTCGTGAAGTGGACGCACCCCGACAAGGGCATGGAAGAGCTCGAACTTCTGCGCAAGGACGCCGAAGGCATCCTGCAGAAGCTCAACCTGCCGTACCGCGTCCTTGCCATCAGCACGGGCGACATCGGCTTCCCGCACGCCAAGCAGTATGACCTCGAAGTTTGGGCCGCCGGCCAGCAGAGGTGGCTGGAAGTTTCCAGCTGCTCGTGCTTCACCGACTTTCAGGCGCGCCGCGCCAACATACGCTTCCGCCCCGCCGACGGCGGCAAGCCGCGCAACGTCTACACGCTCAACGGCTCCGGCCTCGCGGTTCCCCGCGTCCTTGCCGCAATCCTCGAAAACAACATCCAGGAAGACGGCAGCGTGAAGATTCCCGAAGTGCTTAAAAAGTGGTACGGCGGCGACAAAATCGGCTGAACTGAAAAATTTCAGCCCAAGTGAATTATTGAATAACGGCGCATTGCATATGTAATGCGCCGAGTAAGACACAAAACTGAAATAGCCAGAGGCGGATTGCTATCGCAATACGCCGACTGGAATACAAGACCGGAATAAAACAGAGGCGCATTGCTGCGCAATACGCCGAACGGAAGAAACTATAAAAAATGCTGGAAGGGCTGACAGAAAATTTATCAAAGGCGCTGCGCAACCTGCGCGGCCTTGGAAAGCTTACCGACGAAAACATGGCCGCCGCGCTCGAGGAAGTGCGCAAGGCCCTGCTTTCCGCCGACGTGCATTTCAAGGTGGCGAGGGAGTTCATCGAAAGGGTGAAGGCGCAGTGCGTCGGGCTTGAAGTCATCAAGTCCGTCACGCCCGGCCAGCAGATTGTAAAAATTATCAGCGACGAGCTCGAAAAGCTCCTCGGGGAGGGCGAGACCGGCCTTTCGCCGATACGCCCTCTGAAAATAATGATGGTAGGCCTCCACGGCTCCGGCAAAACCACAACTTCGGCGAAGCTCGCAAAGCTTCTGCAGAAGCAGGGCATGACCCCCGCGCTAATTGCTTGCGACGTCTATCGCCCCGCGGCAATCGACCAGCTCAAGGCCCTCGGCAAGCAGATAGGCGTAAATGTCTATGCCGACTACGACGAAAAGAACGTTCCCAAGCTCGGCGAACGCCTCGAGAAGCAGGCCCTTGCCGACGGCGCGAACGCCATAATTTTCGACACCGCGGGCCGCCTGCAAATCGACACCGACCTCATCGACGAAATCATCAAGCTCCGCGAAAAGGTCAACCCCGCCGAGGTTCTCCTCGTGGCCGACTCCGCGTTGGGGCAGGAGGCCGTCAATGTGGCCAAGGCCTTTAATGAGGCCGTCCATATCACCGGCATCGTCCTCACAAAGCTTGACGGCGACGCGCGCGGCGGCGCGGCCCTTTCCATCAAGACAGTTTCCGGCGCCCCCATAAAATTCGCGGGCGTCGGCGAAAAACTAGACGACCTCGAAACTTTCCACGCCGACCGCATGACCCAGCGCATACTCGGCATGGGCGACGTCGTAAGCCTTGTCGAAAAGGCGCAGGAAAACCTCGACCTCGCCGAAGCCGAGAAAATGGCCGAAAAAATGCGCAAGGCCGAATTCGACCTGGAAGACTTTCTGGGCCAGATGCGCCAGATAAAAAAGATGGGCTCGATGGGCAGCATTATGAAGATGATTCCCGGACTCAGCGGCGTCAGCATCGGCGACCGCGAGGAAAAGAAAATGAAGCAGACCGAGGCCATCATCCTTTCCATGACCCCGATGGAACGCCGGCGCCCCAACATCATCAACGCCCGCCGCAGGCTCAGAATCGCAAACGGCTCCGGCACGCAGGTGCGCGACGTCAACGCCCTCCTCAAGCAATTCGAAGGCATGCGCAAAATGATGAAAATGATGAAAGGCGAAAAAGGCCGCCGCCGCATGACGCAAATGATGGGCCAAATGAAAAACCGCTTCCCTATGAAGTGATTAAACGCGGGGCTCATAGCCGCCCCGCACCCGGCCTAGGCGCGAGCCGCGCCGTGGCATAGTGACGCTGGTTTGCTGCTGAATCTTCCGCCTTGCTAACGCAATGGCTGAATATTTTATAGCTGTTGATTTAGCTTGTTTGCATACATGTAGAAACGCGAACTTACTACGGTAGCTTCACCGTTTATCGATGTGCATGCACATGCGATAAACGGCGCATCATGTGGCGACCGCTATTGCGATCGCCAGTCTAAAGCGATATGGAGCGCAAGCGAGTTGACTGCGTTCTTTGTTCTGTAATAGGCTTGAGTTGTGCAAAGTGAGTTTGATTATACGCACATTCCAAACAGCGATGCGAAAGAACGCTAGTGAATGAGCAGGTAATTAAACCGCTTAACAAGTAGAGTGATTAAGAACCAAGCTTCGTAGAATCGTGTAAAGACCGCCCCGAGGCTTTATTGTAAAACTATATGCATTGAATATGGTTTTAGCCTGCCCGGGTTAGATAGGGGAAGGCGGAAGAATTTGCGTAGCAAATCCGCCTGTTGGGGCTTTAGCCCCACAATGCCCGGCGAGGCTCTCGCCCGGCAATTCAAGCCGTAGGCGCGAACACCGAGCGAAGGCGAAGGGGAAGTATGGCGGCGTAGCCGCCACCCGAAGGGCGAGACATTTTCTGCTGAAAATGCGAGTACAACATTAGCCT
>CALXSL010000046.1 GCA_944391135.1 uncultured Opitutales bacterium | reverse complement strand
AAAAATGCCCAAAGGGCATTTTTAGGGCATGTCCGCGCATCAGCGGGCTTGCCCGGCGTATAAACCTTTCTAACGAGGCTCGGCTTGTTCGTCATTACATTCAGTTCTATAGCTTTCGGATATCCGCAAATCAGCCATTGCGCCAGCAAGGCGGAAGATACGCCGAAACCAAGGTCACTATGCCACGGCGCAGCTTGCGCCTAGCGGGGGTCTTAGGGGGCAGCAATTCAAGCCGAAGGCGCGAATACGACAATTTTGCTTCGCAAAATTGCCCGGAGGGCGTTCACGGCGCGAAGGCGCCATGAGTGGATTTGCCAAAGGCAAATAGCCGAGCAGAGCGAGTGCCGAGACGAGCACTACTGTGCGAGCGAGCACAAACGGCCTGCGCTAGCAGGTGCGAGTCAATGTGCCCCCTAATATCAGGCCGGGCGCGGGGCGGCTATAAGCCCCGCATTATAAAGAAATGTATAATGGGCAGCAATTCGCCCCCTATATATAAGCACAAAAAAAGGCGCAAAATTGCGCCTTTCTATAATTCTTATTTTGCTTTTTCTAGGATTGCCTGCGCGAGGGCGTCGAAAATTTTCCGGGAGTTTTCGGAGACGTCTTGGGTGTGGAGGGTTTTGTCGATTGGGATCTGCGCGATTATTTCGGAATCGAGGGCGGAGGCGGTGGTGTTTTCGGATGCGTCGCCGAAGATGTACTCTTTGGAGCCGTCGGGCATTTGGAAGTACGCCATGTTTTCGACCACGCCGAAAATTTTGACGTCGCTTTTCTGGAAGACCATCGCGCCGCGCGTGGCGGTGGTGGAGGCGAGGGAGTTGGGGGTGGTAACGATGATTGCGCCGTCGAGGGGAATAAGCTGCACGGCGCTAAGTACGGCGTCGCCGGTGCCGGGGGGCAGGTCGATGACCATGGCGTCGAGTTCGCCCCAAATCATGTCTTCGGTAAACTGCTTGATTGCGCTTGTGACCATGGGCCCGCGCCAAAGGAGGGGCTGGTCGTCGCTGACGAGCATGCCCATGGACATCACCTTGATTCCGCCGATTTCCGGGGGGATGATTCGATCGTCGGGCGAAACCGAGGGGAAAACCCTTTCGCGCATGAGGATGGAGGCGCTGGGGCCGTGAATGTCGCAGTCCATGAGGCCGACGCGCGCGGAGCCTTTGGAGAAAATCTTCGCGAACGAGCGTGCGAGGTTTACGGCAACCGTGCTTTTGCCAACGCCGCCCTTGCCGGACGCGATGGCGACCTTGAGCTTCACGCCGGGAAGCGCGTTTTCCTTGGGGTCTTTCGCGGGCGGCTGGTTGGAGGGGTTCGACTCGAGCAGAATGACTTCAAAACGCTTTCCCGGGAAATCCTTGTGCAGAACTTCCGAGGCTTCCTTGATGATGTTTCGCGCGATTGTTCCGTCGCCGCCCGTGAATATGCGCACTTCGGCGGAATCGCCGTCGGCCTTGACATATTTTACCATGCCGAAAGCGACAATGTCTTTTTGGTAGGGCGGATATTTCACCGCGCGCAAAGATTGCAGAATGTCTTCCTTTGTCATTTTGAAAGAGCCAGTTTTACGAGGGCCTCGGTTGAGGCGTTTTCGGAGCCAAGGCTTGCGGCGGCCTGCCTGACGGCCTTGTCGGCGTCGGCGAGTTTCACGCCCAGGGCTACGAGCGCGGCGACGGCGTCGCCGATGTTCGAAGAGCCCGCGACGGGCGCGCCGCCCGCCGAAATTGTCGAGCCTACCGCACCGGTGAGGGTGCCCTTGAGTTCAAGAACGAGACGCTCGGCGGTCTTTTTGCCGATGCCGGGGCATTTGGAAAGGAGCGAGACGTCGCCCGCCGAAATGGCGTCGCGCAGCGTCTGGGTGGACATGCGGCTCATCATGTTGAGCGCTATTTTCGGGCCTATGCCTGAAACCTTTTCGACGAGGACTTTGAAAAAGTCCCTGTCTGCGGTGTCGGCAAATCCGTAAAGAGTCTGGGAGTCTTCGCGGTAGACGGCGAGCGTGTGCAGAAGCACTTCCGCGCCGTTTTTGGGGAGGCGCTCGGCGGTAGTCACGGGGATGTTTACCTCGTAAAAAAGCCCGCCCGCCTCAACGACTGCGAGAATGGGCGTGCTGTACGCGAGCTTTCCTCTTATCGCTACTATCATTTATTTGAACTCCAGGACGTCTTCCATGCCGTAGAGGCCGCCGGGCTTGCCGACCAGCCATTTTGCGGCGCGCAGCGCGCCGTACGAGAAAACCTTTCTGTCGGCCGCCTTGTGGGCGAGCTCAAGGCGCTCGCCGTCGGCCGCGAAAATCACGGTGTGGTCGCCCACGACGCTGCCGCCGCGCACGGCGTGCACGCCGATTTCGCCGACAGGGCGCTCGCCGACCAAACCGTGACGCCCGTATACGACGGACTCCTCGCCAACGCCGCGTTCGGCGCAGACGATTTCCTTGAGCTTTTCGGCGGTGCCGCTGGGGGCGTCCTTCTTCTTATTGTGGTGCATCTCGACGATTTCGACGTCGTACGACTTGTCCAAAATTTTCGCGGCAACCTTCGTAAGGTAGTTTAGCAGGTTGACGCCGAGCGAATAGTTGCCCGCCCATACGATCGGAACTTTGCAGACCTTTTCGATTATTTCGGCGCGCTGCTCGGGCGTGTGCCCGGTAGTGCCTATCACGAGGGGTTTGCCGTATTTGAAGCAGAGCTCCGCAAGCTTGGGAGTGACGTCGCGGAATGAAAAATCCACCACGACGTCGCACTTTTCGATGAAGTCTTCGGGGTTGTCGCCCACGTCGCATGCCGCGGCGATTTCGCATCCGCATTCGGGGGCCGCGGCGGTTATCGCCTGCCCCATGCGGCCCTTGGACCCGTTGAGTAAAATTTTGACAGCCATTATATAAGCCCCGCGTTTTTGAGTTCGTTCTTGAGTGTTTCCAGATTGGCAGGCGCCATTTCGCACAGCGGCAGGCGCACATAGGCTTCGGGTATCATTCCCAAAAGCTGAAGGGCGGTCTTTGCCGGAACCGGATTCGGCTCGATGAACAGCGACTTGAATAAGGGCGCGAGCTTCCTGTTCATAGCCTCGGCCTTTTCCCATTCGCCCTTGAGGGCGAGATTGGTCATTTCGACCATCTTTTCGGGAATGATGTTTGAAGCGACGCTTACAATGCCCTTCGCGCCGTTCTTCATAAATTCGACGGTCAGGCCGTCGTCGCCGCTCATGATGTCTACGGAGCCGCCCGCCTTTTCCGCGAGGTCCTTCACCTTTTCGGCCTTGCCGCCCGCCTCCTTGAGCGCGCAAATATTTTCATATTTTTCGCGCAGCCTCAGCACCGTGGAGTTCGCGATTTCTATGCCGCACCTGCCGGGAATGGAGTAGAGCATTATGGGCTTCTTCGTGACCTTCGCGATTTCGCCCATGTGGCGGAACACTCCCTCCTGCGAGGGTTTGTTGTAGTAAGGAGCGACCACAAGGAACCCGTCTGCGCCGGCCTCTTCGGCATAGCGCGTGAGCCCCACGGCTTCGTGCGTGGAGTTGGAGCCCGTGCCCGCAAGCACGGGAACGCGGCCCTTCGCGTATTCGACGGTTTTCTTGATTACCACGATGTGCTCGGCGGAATCGAGCGTGGGCGATTCCCCCGTGGTTCCCACGGAAATCAGGCCGCTTACGCCGCCTTCAATCTGGGCTTCCACGAGCCTTTGCAGCGCCTCGTAATCCACGCCCAATTCCGTCATGGGCGTGACCAGCGCAGTCCATACTCCTGAAAATTTTTGCATGTTTATAAATTCAACGCAGAAAAAGCGCGCTTGCAATACTTTTATAACACAAAAGGGCGCCTTTCGGCGCCATCTGAAAGGTCAAACCGCTTCCTTATTTTGAAATGGGCGCGTGAAATTACGTCTGATGCTTCGTTTCGAAAGTTTTCCTCACCAGTCACGTACTCAAGTACGTTCCTGCCGCGCCCCCCTTTCAAAGCCTCGCCTAAGGCGCAATTTGACGCACCAAAGTGCGCACGCGCTACGCGCGTGCGCAAATTAGAAATACGCAAAACGCAACTTGTTCGTTAGCGGTGCGTTAAAAACAGTGCGAGCGTCGCAGGCGCGCGCTGTATCGGCGCGTCAAAATGCCGCTCAGCGCGCGGCTTTGATTCGGCCTGCGGAGCGGCAAGCCGAAGCGAACGCGTGATCAGCGGCACTTTCACGCGCCCCGTTCGCCTTATGATTAGGAAATCACTTCATCAAGGGCGTCGATGATGTCGTCTATGTGCTCAAGGCCTATCGACAGCCTTATCAGGCTGGAATCCAGACCGCTCTCGGTTTTGCTCTTCTCGCTCAACTGCGAGTGAGAAGTGCTCGCCGGGTGCAGAATGAGGCTCTTTGCGTCGCCGACATTAGCCACATTGCTGAACAGGCTTATGCTGTCCACAAGCTTCACCGCGGCGTCATAGCCGCCCTTCAGCCCGCACACCACTACGCCGCCGAAGCCGTCTTTCAGGTATTTTTTTGCAACCGGATAGGCCTCGTCAGTCTCCAGGCCGGGATAGCGCACCCACGCGACGTTCGGGTTCTGCTTCAGCCATTTTGCGACGGCAAGCGCATTTTCGCTGTGCTTGCGCACCCTGAGCGGAAGCGTTTCGAGCCCCTGCAGGAATATCCACGCGGAGTCGGGCGAAAGCGTTGGCCCCAAGTTCCTCAATCCCACCGTGCGAAGGCGAAGGATAAACGCGAGCTTGTTCAGGTCGCCCAAGTCGTGCGCGAAACGCAGGCCGTGGTAGCCACCGTCGGGCTCGTTGTAGAGCGCGAACTTTTTGTCCGTCCAGTCGAAATTTCCCGCGTCAATTACCGCGCCGCCTATAGCCGTGCCGTGCCCGCCTATCCATTTGGAAAGCGAGTGGATTACGATGTTCGCGCCGTATTCAATAGGACGCAAAAGCGTGGGAGGCGTAAACGTGGAATCTACAATCAGCGGCAGGTGGAACTCGCGCGCGATTTGGGCGTACTTTTCGATGTCGGCCACGTCGAGGCGCGGGTTGCCGATGCTTTCAACATACAGCGCGCGCGTCTTTTCGTTTATGGACTTTCTCACGGCGTCGAAGTCGTTGACGCGGGTGAAGCGCGTCGTGATGCCGTAGTTGGGGAAAATCGCGTCGAACTGCGTGTAAGTTCCGCCGTACAGATTGTTGGCGCTGACAAGCTCGTCGCCGCCCTTGAGAATATTCAGTATCGTAAACGCTATCGCCGAAGTTCCCGACGACAGCGTGAGCGCCGCCGCACCGCCCTCGAGCTGCGCAAGGCGGTCTTCGAGGATTGAATTCGTAGGGTTCGTCAGGCGCGAGTAAATGTTGCCGAGCTCCTTCAAACCGAAAAGGTTCGCGGCGTGCCCGGCGCTTTTGAAGTTGAAGGCGGTCGTGCGGCATATCGGTACCGCGCGCGACAATGTCGTCGGGTCGGGCGCCTGCCCCGCGTGGACTGCCAAAGTTTCATGTCTGTATTTTTTCTGACTCATTTTTAAATCTTTCTTTTTTTTATATTTTGGAACTTCTTGAAATTGGTTTTTGGAAGCTCCTATTCGTATAACAGGTTTGACATGCGGCAATGAACGCAATGCCGCATTTTTGTATTTAACGGAGGCGCGCACGATGTGCGCGATGAGTCAGGAACGCATTCGCTCGCGGCAGAGTGCGCTTACAAACCAGCGGAAAGAAAATGATAATTCAAAAATTTTCATTTTATTGTTCTTCGTCATAAAGCCACGTGCTTAAATAGCGCGAGCCGGAATCGGGTATTATTGCCACGATTTTTTTGTTTTTGTTTTCGGGGCGTTTCGCGATTTCGAGTGCGGCAAAAAGAGCCGCGCCCGATGAAATTCCCGCAAGAACGCCCTCCTCTTTCGCGAGCCTGCGCGCCGCAGCGCCCGCCTCTTCGGTCGTGACCGGTATGACTTCGTCGACAACTTCGGGCAGATAGATTTTGGGCACGAAGCCCGCGCCTATGCCCTGAAGCTTGTGCGGGCCGGGCTTGCCGCCCTCGAGCACGGGGGAGTCTTTAGGCTCGACCGCCACGATTTTCACGCCGGGCTTGAGCTTCTTCAGGGCCTCGCCCACGCCGCTAACCGTGCCGCCGGTGCCGACGCCCGCGACGACAAAGTCTACTTCGCCGCCGGTATCGCGCCAGATTTCCTGCGCGGTTGTCTTCGCGTGGATTTCCCTGTTGGAGGGGTTTTCAAACTGCTGGGGGATGAAGGAGCCCGGAATGGATTCTTTCAGTTCGACGGCCTTTTCAATCGCGCCCTTCATGCCCTTCGCGCCCTCGGTAAGCACGAGCTCGGCGCCGTAGGCCTTGAAAAACTTCCTGCGCTCCACGCTCATGGTGTCGGGCATGACGAGAATGAGCCTGTAGCCCTCGACGGCCGCGACCATCGCCAGCCCTATGCCCGTGTTGCCGCTGGTGGGCTCTATTATTACGCTTCCCTTTTTTATCAGGCCTTTGGCCTTGGCGTCGGCGAGCATTGCAAAGGCCGCGCGGTCTTTTACGCTCCCGGACGGATTCTGCGACTCCAGCTTCAAAATAACGTCCGCGCCCGTGTCGTTTATTTTGGCCAAACGCACGAGGGGGGTGTTGCCTATGATTTCAAGTATCGTATTTTTTACGTTCATTTTTTGCCTTTTCAGAAATTCAGGTTGAGGTTTGTTATGCCTTTTTGACAGGCCCAAGGGCTCCGGGTTCCCGCCCGAAAACGGCGGAAACCCGCGCCGCCCCTAGAATTCATATTTAAGCGAGACCGCCCATGCGGTATTCTCTTTCGTGTTCAAGAGCCGACCGAAATGTCCGTATCCTACGGTCAGCGTGGTGTGCTTGTCGAGGAAAAAAGCGGCTCCTACGGTCCACCAGTCGTCCTCGCCGCCTATAAGGGTTTTGCCTCCCGCCGAAACCCTCGAATACGGGTCGGGCTTCTGCCTGTATTCCGCGGCGACAAAGAGCCAGTCGGTGACGCCGAAAACGACGCTTCCCTCAACGGTGAACTTGTAGCTTCCGCCGAAACCGAGATAGCCCAGCTGGGCTCCCTGGCTGGCGCGTCCGCCTACGGTCAGAATCAGCGGATGTCCGTAGATACTGAAGCTCTTTGTCGCGGTAACGGTAAAATCGACGCCGTAGTCGCGGCGGTAGCCGATGGTGTCGAGCAGTCCGCCCAGATTCCGGTTTATGCCGCCTATTCCGTCGTTGTACTTTCCGTGCACCCGACGGTTATCGCCGGCAGCGGAAGGTCGAATTCACCCTCCTTCAGCGCCAAAAAACGCGCGTTCAGATTGAAGAGCCATACGTCGTCAGTTCCGGTGTTAGCCCCCGCATATGTCAGCACGTCGGAGCGCAGACTGCCAGTGTCGAAGCGGCTCGCGCCAAAGCCGAGTTCAACCCGCTGAAACAGCGTCTCTGTCACCGAAAGGCTTGTAACGCTCTTTTGGCGCGCGTTCACGTATGTTGCCGAAAGGGACGGAAGCGAATAGTCTTTAGCCGGGTCACCAGGGTTTGTAAGGTAGGCGAGCGGCGTTATCAGCACGCCCCCGCTGCCCTCTATCGTATGGAGCGGCAGCGGCGCGCCCTTCTCCCATTGGTTTGAATTTTTGTCCGGAGCGGTTTCGTTTTCCGCCCCGAAAGTTAATGTTGATATGCCGACGAGCGCTGCAAAAGCGCCTATGTAATAAGGTTTTTTCATTGTTTTTCCCTGCTGTATGGTTTTTGGATGTTTTTTTGCGAATGTGAAAAAAAGCGCACGAAAACGCGTTCATGCGGCGGACGCGAACCGGAATTGCGGGCGCGTCAAAACAATATGGGTGCACTGTTTGCCGAGAGGCGGCGTTTTCAAAGTGCACCCGGTCACATTCGCATACAGCGGGAAAGCTGCTGCGCAAACGGAAGAACGGGGGCGGCGCCAAAGGCGCGTCCGTTGACGGATAAAAACTGTGTGTTTCGCTCTTCCATTTTTTGAGTTTTAGCGAATCATCTAATCTCTACTGTTTTTGTCAAGATTAAAAATTGAACTTTTTTTTATTTTTCCGCATTCCATTTTCGGAACGCATTCCCGGCCGTCCCAAGACCTTAACGCCCTTTGCCGCATGGCTGTACTGAGTTTTGGAGCGCCGCGTCAAAAGTGCTTGTACGTAATCGACAAAGACGCCGCCTTGTCGATGAGAAAAGCTTCCGCGCTTCCGCGGCCGCCTTTTGCTTTTTTCCGGCGGGCAAGGCTGCAAAGCCTCGCGCGCCTGAAAATACTGCATATTCTTACGAATATCCTTTTACAAAAATTTTTCATATATTTCCCGTCGTATGCTGTGAATGTGAAACGCGCTCAAAACGCATTCATGCACGGCGGCGCATCGGGGAAAACCGTATGCGCCGAAACAATATGGGCGCGCCGTGGCCGCGCCAGGCGCGTCAATCGGGGCGCACCCGTTCACATTCGCATGCCGCCGGAAAGCGGGGATGCCAAAAGAAAGCCTAGCGCAAAGCCCTCGGACTGCGCTTCTGAACGTATAAACTGCAAGTTTTGCCTTCTCATTTCTTTAGCCTGTCAAAAGGCTTGAACATCCGCACGATTAGTCAAGATTAAAAAACTTAGCAGATATTCCGATTTTATTAAAATATCGCATCCGCGCAAAGGCGGGGCACTTAAATTATCAACTCAAAATCGGCAGCAATGGGCCGGAAAAACAAAAAACGCCAGATTTCATCCGGCATTGACGCCGGCATATGGCGTGCGCAAGACCGCGGCTCGTTAAAGCTTGCAATATAAACGCCATACCGGAACATGGGAGGCAACTGATATGAACATACGAAAAGCTACAACAGAAGAATTCGACTCCATCTACGCAGACATGGTAAAGCAGTTCCCGCCGGAGGAGCTGAAGCCCCGCGAGGCTTTCCAAAGGCTTTTTAAGGACGAATCTTTCGACGCCTTTCTGGTGCTCAACGCAGAAAACGAGCCCGTCGGGTATTTTACGGCCTATAAAATCCCCAAGGAAAAAATGGTGCTTCTGGACCATCTGGCCGTATTTGAAAAATACCACGGAAAGGGCTACGGAACAAAGCTCCTGCCCATCATGCAGAAGCACTATGCCGACTGGAAGGGGCTCATCCTCGAAGTGGAGCAGCCCAGCCCCCACGCGCCGAACACCGTGCGCCGGGTTCGCTTTTACAAGTCGTGCGGGGCGTACAAGCTCGACATGTGCTACCTTCTTCCCGGCCCGGACGGCGCGACACCCATGGACCTCTACTTCCTAAACTGCGGCAACTTCAAGGGTCAGGTAAAGCCCGCGGAAGTAGTGCCCGCGCTCAGGGAGGTTTTCACGCGCGTGCATTCGACATTCCCGAACGCCAAGGAAGTCTGGAAGCTTCTGGAGAAAAACTACGCGAGGGGCTTCTGACATTTTGCGGACGCAAGCGAAATTTTAAACCTGCAAAAGCTCTCTTGGGAAAAACAGGGCGGAACGCAAAAAAAGAAAGGCAAATTGCCTTTCTTTTTTTTGCGCGGATTCATCTTCGCAACACGCATGCGGCGGGCGCAATCCTTATTGCCCTAATTCCTTATCGGGGTCCCGCAGTTTTTCAGCGGCCTTTTCATGGCCCATGTCCGCCGCCTTTTTCAGATACTCCTTGGACTTCGCCGCATCGCCTTCGGCCTCATAGACAATTCCCAGCCTGAAATAGGCATCCGGATTGTCTCCCGCCTTTTCCAAGAGCTCAACCGCCTTGGCTACGTCTTTTTCCGCGACGATTCCTTCCGCATAAAACCTTGAAAGCAATATGTACGCGCTTTCGTATTCGCCGTCTGCGGCGGCCTTAAGATATTCATACGCCTTTGCATCATCTTTCAAATTTTCATCATAAAAGTAAATGTATCCCAAATTGTATTTGGCCGCCGGATACCCCGTTTTGGCGGCACGGCTAAGAAGCTCAACTGCCTTGGATTCATCTTCTTCAACATAATCCCCTTCATAGCAAAGCACGCCCAACACATTAAGCGCCTCGACATGGTTATCCTCTGCGGCTTTCTTCAGCCATTCAACCGCCTCTTTGGAATTTTCCGAAGCGGGGTCGTCTTCCAACATCAACTTGTACAGTTCGAATTTTGCCTTGGGTTCGCCAAGCTCAATCGCCTTCAGATAACATTTGCGGGCTTCTTCAAAGTCAAACGCATCACGCGCATGAGCGTACACATATCCCAAATTATAATGCGCCGTACCATTACCTTCCTCTTGCTCGGCGGACTTCTTCAGCCATTTAATGGCCTCTTGCAAATCGGGCTCGGTTCCAATTCCTCCATAATACAGTCGGCCGAGTTCATTTTGAGCCTCGGAATTCCCCAGTTGCGCACCTTTAAGATAGCAGTCGAAAGCCTTCTTCTCGTCTATTTCTGTGCCAAAACCATATTCATAACATTCACCCAGCCTGCACAAGCCTTCTCCGTTGCCTTTTTCGGCAAGAACTTTGAAAGCCTTAAAGGCCTCATCAAGGTTTTTATTTTCGCCCCCATAAAGCTCATAGGCTTCTTTCAGCATTTGTTTTTCAAAATTGCCCCTTGATGAGACAAACCAATACGTTGACGCCATCATCAGCACGAATCCAACCAATAACCAAAGAAACGGAAATTTCAGCTTTTTAAACGGCAATCCCCGCTTTTGGGATATGGCCCTTATTTGATCGTTCGTAAGGGTCAGGAAAATGTATATCAGAAACAAATATGTCGCCACAAACAAACCGCAAGCTGCGGCACATATAATAAGCGAATCAAAATCCACATATGCAGCAATTCTGTCTATAGCGATCAAAGAAAGATAAAGCATCCAGCCAATCAAGATGATCGCAGGGAAAAATCTGTTTCTCTTAGGGTTGTCCAGATTTGAGGCGACCCAAATCTCCCGAATCACAAAATACGGCATGAAAAAGTTCAAAACAGGAATAAAAAAGAAGGCAACGGACATTTTTGGACCAATAAATCCGGTGTATGTCAACGGTTCACCCGTTATATAGTACTTGTTTTTGGCAGATTTGTAGGTCCAAATGAAAAAAACCGCAATTAATAGAACTAGCCATGGGGAAAATCCTAAAAAGTAATAGGCAAACGCCCTGTCCGAATCAATGCCCTCAAAAAGCACAACACACATGACAAACGGTATCATGGCTGCAATTGCCAAGAAAACCAATCCAAGCAAGGCAACAAGCAGTCTGCCCGTAAATCTTATTTCCGACGGAACTGTCACACCGCCAAACTTTTTTTTGCGTCTCACCCATGTGCATAACCATTGCAGGCTGTGCAAAATTTTCAACGGCAAACAGCCGAAGTTGCGCTTTTCAGACAGTTAAACGGGAACCTTCAACACGATTTTTTTCACCGTCACAGGCTCGCCGTAAGGGCTGCACGAGGCCTTGTGCGCGTCTTCGGGGAAGAACACGGCGATGTCGCCCGCCTTCAATATGGCGGTCTGCGTTCCGAGGTCGTTTTCGTCGCTGAAATAGAACTGGGCGTCCCTATCGGCGTCGTACGGAATTTTTATCTCAAAGCCGTCGGCGTCGCCGAAAAATATGCGCTCTTCGCCGCTCGCCACGTACTGTATGTCGATGTGCTTTCTGTGTGTTTCCATCTTCTTTTCGGCGGCGGGCTTCGTGGCGTATGTGTTGGTGATTATCTTCATGTCGCCCAAAACAATCTCGCCGTCGGGGGAATCAGGCCCGAGGTTTTTCAAAATCGAAAAAGCCTCCGAGAACGCGGGGTGGCTGTTGACGTAATTCGCGGAATGTTTGAGCTTCGCCTTTATCATGGCCTGCATACTAGGAATCTCTGGCGGCCGGACAAGTCGCAAATGCTTTCGGCGCGAGAAAACCCGAGGTTTTCCAGAGCCTCTTTTGCGAGGACTTCCGGCTGGCCGACGCCGCATTCGCACGCGAGCGTCCCGTTTTCGTTGAGAAAATTCTTTGCGCCGCGCAAAATTTTGCGCAAGTCGGCGAGGCCGTTGTCGGGCGAGACGAGCGCGTTCACGGGGTCGAAATCCCTGACTTCGGGCTCGGCCGCCGCCACTTCGGCGTCGGTGAGGTAGGGCGGGTTGGCGACAATCAAATCGAAGCGCCCGGAAATATTTTCAAACCAGTCGGACTTCACAAATTCGACGTTCGCGCCGACGGCCTCCGCGTTTTCTTTCGCGAGCGCTATCGCCTCTTCGCTCAAGTCTGCGGCCGCAACTTTCGCGTTGGGGAAATATTTTGCGAGGGCTAGCGCTATCGCGCCGGTGCCCGTGCCCAAATCGAGGACGGAAATTTCCGCCGCCTTGTCGGTGAAAATTTCGCGCGTTATGATGTCGCAAAGCTCTTCGGTCTCATGGCGGGGCACAAGGGCGCGGCCGTCGCTTTTAAGCGTGAGCCCGAAGAACTCTACGGTTCCGACGATGTGCTGCAGCGGCTCGCGTTTGGCGCGCCGCTTGGCCATTTCGCGGAACACGGAAAGCCGCGTTTCAGGCAGCGGCTCGTCGAAGCGCAGAAAGAGGTCGAGCCTCTTGCATCCGAGGGCGTGCGCAAGAAGTATTTGCGCGTCTAGCTTCGCGTCGGGCACGCCTTTCGAAGCGAAGTATCCCGCGCATTTGTCGAGAATTTCAAGTACGCTTTGCACGGCCTTATTTTATGAGCGCCTGGATGCGCGCGGCGTAGTCGGCGTCTTCGAGCGACCTTATCATCTCCTCGATTTCGCCGTCCATTATCTGCGGCAGCGAGTGCAATGTCAGGCCGATTCTGTGGTCTGTCATCCTGCTCTGCGGAAAATTGTAGGTGCGTATGCGCTCGGATCGGTCGCCCGTGCCTATCTGCTCGCGGCGGCTCTGGGCGTACTTGTCGTGCTCCTCCTGCTGTTTGTGTTCGAGCAGGCGCGAGCGCAGAACCTTCATGGCCTTCGTCTTGTTCTTGAGCTGCGAACGCTCGTCGGCACACTTTACTATCATGCCCGTGGGCTTGTGGAGAATCTGCACGGCGGAGTCTGTCGTGTTGACGCCCTGCCCGCCGGGCCCGCTCGCGCGCGCTATGGAAATTTCGATGTCTGCGGGGTCTATCTGGATGTCAACTTCCTCGGCCTCGGGAAGGACGGCGACCGTCGCGGCAGACGTGTGTATGCGCCCGTTTGCCTCGGTCGCCGGAACGCGCTGGACGCGGTGCGTGCCGCTCTCGTATTTCATGTAGCGGTAGACGTCCTCGCCCGAGAGCAGGAAGCATATTTCCTTGAAGCCGCCCGCGGGCGACTCGCTGGAACTGAGGTTTTCAACCTTCCAGCCGCGCATGTCGGCGTAGCGGCAGTACATGCGGTAAAGGTCGGCCGCGAAAAGCGAGGCTTCGTCCCCGCCGGTGCCGGCGCGGATTTCCACGACGGTGTTTCTGGAGTCGGTCGGGTCGGAGGGAATCATCATTTTGAGGATTTCGGCCTTGAGGGGCTCGACGGCCGCCTCGAGCGCGGCGAGGTCTTCCCGCGCCAGCGCCACAAATTCGGGGTCGGCGTTTTCCGCGATTATCGCCCTGTTCTCGTCTATCTGCGCGAGCGTTTTTTCGAGTTTTTCGTAAGTTTCGCGGAGCTTCGAAAGCTTCTGGTGCTCGCGCGAAATTTCGCCGGCCTTCCTCTGGTCGTTGTAAAAGTCGGGTTCGCTCATTTTTGCGCCGAGGGCCTCTAGCCTCGCCACAAAGGGTTCTATAGACGGTATGCCTTCCATGTTTAAAATCTTATAAATTTTCGCCGCAATGCAATCCGAAAAGTTTTGCGGAACGCATTACTTGTACAAATGGTATTTTTTCGAGGCCGCCTGGAACGCCTTTGCGTCGCGCGACCACCTTTCGACAAATCGGCTGACGTCGGCGCGCGCGCCCTTTCGGGAAATCTCGTTCCACCATTCCTCGCAGCCGGTGTGCTTGTTGAAAAGCAGGGCCTTGTTTTTGTCGGCGTTCGCGAAAATGTTGCCGCCGTTGAATTCGCAGGCTATGCGCATCAGATGGAAGCTGATTTCCGTGGGGCGCAGGGCGTTCCAGTCGCTTACGATGACGTAAAGCCCGTCGACCTTGCGGCCCTTCCGGTCTTTGCCCGAAGTTTTGATATAGCGCAGGCCCTTGATGTTGGCCTTTTTCAGCGCGGCCTCAATTTGCGCGGGGGTCTTGCCCGAAAAGGTCAGAAGCCTGAAAGGATATTCGGTGCCGTAGCCGTGCTGGAAGTTGCCAATCTGGCATCCTAGGCCAGTCATGGCATAGCCCACGGCGGCGGAATAGGTCGGTACGGCCGGGCTGGTCGGAACCCAATTGAGATTGGTTTCGGGCCAAAGCATCGAACGCTTCCAGCCGCGCATGGGGATGACGGTGAGCTTGCCATTGGCCTGCGCTTTCGAAGTTATTTCAAGCGCGCCCTTCGTGCCCTTGGCCCATCGCGCGAGCTCGCCGATGGTCATGCCGTGAACGTAGGGGACTTGGAGCATGCCCACATAACTCTTGAATTTCGGGTTCAGCGGGGGGCCGTCAACCTTGAGGCCGCCGAGGGGGTTGGGGCGGTCGAGCACTATGACCTCCTTGCCCTGCTCAAAGCAGGCCTCCATAGCGCGAATCATGCAGCTTACATAGGTGTAGGAGCGCGAGCCGACATCCTGCAAGTCTATGACAAGCACGTCGATTTTCTTGAGCATTTCGGGCGTCGGCTTGCGGTATTTGCCATAGAGCGAATAGACGGGCAGCTTCGTGCGGCGGTCTATCCTGTCGAGCACGGGCACGTCGGCCTTTTCGTCGCCGTAAATGCCGTGCTCGGGGCCGAAAAGCGCAACAAGGTTCACGTTTTTGGCCCTGTGAAGCACGTCAACCGTGCTCCTGCCGTTGCGGTTCACGCCCGCCGGATGCGTGAGAAGCCCCACGCGCTTCTTGGCCAGCGGCGAGAAGTTCATACCCTCAAGCACGTCTATGCCAAGCATTACCTTGGGCGCCTTGGCGGCCTGCCCGAAAGCGGGTAAAAATGCGAAAATAAGCGTAAAAATCGTGAAAAGCCTCTTCATTTGTATCTTGCCTCAAGCCTCCTGTTGCGGCTTTCGAGAAGCCTGTATAAAATATGGGTTAAAACCGCGCCCGTCATGGCGATGAGAAAACCGCCGAAAAGTGTGGCGCTGGCTATGTGAAAGACCTTGTCGGCGCTCATAAATTCCTTGAGCGCGTCGAGCGCCGCGTAAAAGTCGCTCGTGCGGAAAATGCCGACAAAGCTGTTGTCTATGGGCGTTACACCAAAAAAATGCGTAAAAACATAGTCTCCCAGCAGGTATTGGCCTACGAGAATAGGGCCTATCGTAAAAGGGTTTGTAATCCACTGCAGGGCCATCGCGATAAGGCAGTTTGCCCTGAAATAAAGGGACGCGATGAAAGCGACGACCATCTGGAAGCCGTAAATGGGTATCAGCGCGATAATCCAGCCGAGGTATATTGCGCGGACAATGTGCCGCGGATGCCAGCTCCACAAGTAGTCGCGCTTGCGGGCGGTCGCGGCAAAATACTTGAGAATCGGGTAGCGGTGGATATTGGCGCGGCGAGGCAGCGGGCGCAGAAATTTCTTCATCCTGCGGCGGCGCTTGCGCTTTATTGCCATGTATTCGCCTTCCGTATCGCTCATTGAGATTCAACAATCGGGCAAGATCCCCCCGATTTCAATATTTTTATTGGAGCCAGTCCAATTTGGGCATGCCCTCCTCCCCCTTCGTTACAAATGCGGGCGGGCATCAGTTTATGCCAAATGCATGTCCTTGAGTATTATCGGGCAAATATGTCCCACTTTTAGGCCCAAAATGCGCCATAATGGCGGAGATTTGTTGAAACAAAAAAGAGCCGTCATGCGTTATATAGCTTAAACAAAGGATGTTATGGAGATGTTAAAAACTGGCATGAAAACAGTTATCATTATGGAAAATGAACAATAAAGACCTGAAAGTGTCTAAATAAACAGGAAGGAAGAGTTAACAGCTCTAACACGACAATGAAACCCACAAACAACACAGAAAAGACATCGCCGATACTCAATCGCAAGCAAAAGGCATTGTTTGTGAAGTACTACCCGGTTGTAAAAAAGGTAGTCAACTCTATGAGGGCCAAATTGCCGCAATACGCCGATTTGGACGAACTGCACTCTGCGGGCGTAACGGGCCTTGCCGACGCCGTCCGCAGGCTCGACCCGGCGAGAAAGGAAAGCTTTGACGGATATGTCGCCACCCGCGTGCGCGGCGCGATTATAGACGAACTTCGCGACCTTGACTACATGTCGCGCTCAGCCAGAAACGACGCCAAGAACATGAACAAAGTGCGCGAGGAGCTGGAACAGCGCCTGCACCGCACCGCCACGGAAGACGAAATCCGAGGCGAGATGGGCGTCTCGCAGAAGCAGTTCGACAAAATCATGAGGAGAACCCAGACGTACTCGTTCATATCGCTGAACGACAACTCCGACCGGAGCGACTCTTCGGCCCCGTCCTTCGCAGAATCGATTGCCGACGAAACCGCCTCAACTGCGGTCGAAGATATCGAAAAGCGCGAGATGGCCCAAAGCGTGCGCGACAACATCGCCAAGCTCCCCGAAAGACAGCGCAGGGTTCTCGAAGGCTACTACTTTGAAGACAAGAAGCTGGGCGAAATCGCCCGCGAGTTCGGCCTAACCGAGGCCAGAATCTGCCAGATTCACTCGCAGGCCCTGAATTCGCTCAAGCCCAAGCTTGTGAACTGAGAAAGAGATAGAACGATAATGCGGCCCCGGCGGCTTTTGCCCGCCGGGGCTTTTTTGCACCATATGGACAAAGCCTCCGGGGTATAAAAGCGGGGCTTATAGCCGCCCCGCGCCCGGCCTAATATTAGGGGGCGCATTGCTGCCCCCTAAGACCCCCGCTAGGCGCAAGCTGCGCCGTGGCATAGTGACCTTGGTTTCGGCGTATCTTCCGCCTTGCTGGCGCAATGGCTGATTTGCGGATAGCTTGT
>CALXSL010000045.1 GCA_944391135.1 uncultured Opitutales bacterium | reverse complement strand
GCCGTTATTAGAAAGCGGGGCTCATAGCCGCCCCGCACCCCGCCTAGGCGCGAGCCGCGCCGTGGCATAGTGACGTTGTTTGTTACTGCATCTTCCGCATTGCTTCGCAATGGCTGAATTATTTGAAGCTGTTGATTTTGCCTGTTTGCATACAGAGAGAAACGCGAACTGCCTACGGTAGCTTCACCGTTTATCGATGTGCATGCACATACGATAAACGGCGCATCATGTGGCGACCGCTATTGCGATCGCCAGTCTAAAGCGGAGTGAAGCGCAAGCGAACTGACAGTGTTCTTTGTTTTGCGGTGTGCTTTAGTTGTGCAAGATGAGTTCATTGTATTTCTTCCAAACGGCAATGCGAAAGAACCTTAGTGAATGAGCAGGTGAATAAAACCGCTTAACAGGCAAAGTGATTAGGAAATATACTTCGTAGAATCGCGAAAAGACCGCCCCGAGGCCTTATTGTAAAAGCATGTGCATTGCACATGCTTTTAGCCTGCCCAATTACAGGGGGCAGGCGGCAATAAAGACTTGTGACTGCGAGACAGGTCGCACGATGTCATATTTTCTTATAAGAGAAAACTTGAGAAATAAAGAATTCAGCCCATTGCTGAAAGCAATTGGCGAAAGCTTCAGTAACAAACAGCGTCACTATGCCCCGGCGCAGCTTGCGCCTAGCGGGGTGTTTGAGGGGCAGCAATGCGCCCCTCAATACCAAGCCGGCTATGAGCCCCGCATTTTAAAACAGGGCTATGTATTTTTGTATTTAGCGCAGGATTGAAACGGCATGGTCGAGGGTTTTTGTGAAATAATCCACTTCTTCTATTGTGTTGTAGAATGCGAGGGAGGCGCGGGATGTGCCTTGGAGGCCGAGGGTGTTCATGAGGGGCTCGGCGCAGTGGTGGCCGGTGCGGATGGCGATTCCGGAGGCGTCGAGCATTACGGCGATGTCGTTGGGGTGGATGCCGTCGATGGAGAAGGATACTACGGGGACCTTGTTTGGGGCCGTGCCGAAAATGCGGAGGCCTTTGATGGACTGCATGGCGTCGGTCAGGCGGGCGAGGAGTTCTTTTTCGTGCGCCTCGGCGGCTTTGCGGTCGAGGCTTTCGATGTAGTCTATGGCAGCGCCGAAGCCGATTGCGCCTGTGATGTTCGGGGTGCCGGCCTCGAAGCGTTCGGGGGCCGGGCGGTAGGTTGTGCCGAGCCACGAGACGGATTCAATCATGTCTCCGCCGCCTCGGTATGGGGGCATTGAGTCGAGTATTTCCCTTTTGGCGATGAGCGCGCCGGAGCCTGTGGGGCCGAAAATCTTGTGGGAGGAGACGGATACGAAATCTGCGCCGGTCTGGGAAATGCCGTCGAGGAAATGCGGGGCTGACTGTGCGCAGTCGAGCGACAGGAGCGCGCCTGCGGCTTTTGTCAGCTTTGAAACTTTCGCGGCGTCTATCACGCAGCCGAGCACGTTGGAGGCGTGGGCGAGCGATACGATTTTGGTTTTGGACGACAGCTTTTTTTCGAAATCGTCCATGTCGAGCGAGCCGTCGTGGCGGATTTTCGCCGTTACGACTTTTGCGCCCGTGTGCTGTGCGGCAATCTGCCAAGGCACGATGTTTGCGTGGTGCTCCATTTCGGAGAGCAGGATTTCGTCGCCGTCTTTCAGGTTGTTCCAGCCCCACGACTGCGCGACGAGGTTGAGCGATTCAGTCGCGCCGCTTGTAAACACTGTGCAGTAATTTTCGGGGGCGCCGAAAAATTTCGAAACTTTCGCGCGCGCGTTTTCGTATTCGGATGTCGAACGCTCGCTCAGCTGGTAGGCTCCTCGGTGGATGTTTGCGTAGTCGTGCGAATAAAAGCGGCACACGGCGTCTATGACGCTTTGCGGCTTTTGCGCGCTCGCGGCGTTGTCAAAGTATACGAGGCTTTTGCCCCCGCGCATTTTTTCATGCAGAATGGGGAAGTCCGCGCGTATCCTGTTTATGTCGAAATTCATTGTGCGCCAGATTGGCAAATTTGCTGCGATAGACAAATCTTTTTGACAGGCGCGCGGGAGGAAGCGTTCCGCATTCAATGCAGAGATTGCAAACGGAATTTCCGCAAGGCCCCCGATTGTCCAAAAGGTGCGCCCCTTGGAGAGAAACTCTGCAAGGGGCGCTATATATATGATGGGGGGAGGAAATTCTTTATTGTCAACATACTCCTACTTATTTTCCCAAAAAGCAAGTTTTTTTATTTTTGTTTTTATAATTAGCTGATATTCAGCTTGTTTTTTATAAAGCTTGAGCAGGTTTTTGCGGTTGTCCAGGCTGCTTGTAGGTTGAATCCGCCCGTTATTCCGTCGATATCGAGGCATTCGCCGAGGAAAAACAGACGGCTGTCGGCTTTAAATGCCATGGTGGAAGTGTCTATTTGTGCGCAGTCCGCGCCGCCGCAGGTTACAAACTCGCCCTTGTGCGGCGATTTCCCCGTGACGTTTGCTTTCATGGCAAATAAGTTCTGCAGGATTTTTTCGGAATCGCCTTTCGGGAGGTTCGCCCATATTGCATCGGGCCGCATTTGCGACTCCTGCAGTACCCATTCCCAGAGGCGCGGAGGGAGGTTGAACATGGGCGTGTTTTTCACCATTTTTTTTGCGAATTCCACGCGCGCCGCCTGAAATTTTTCGCGCGCCTTTTGAATGTCAAAGTTTGGTATAAGGTTTATTTCAACCGGAGCTTTGTAATCGTACTCGAAAAAGTCGCGCGCCGCGAACGATGAAAGTTTCAACGCCGCCGGGCCTCCAAGGCCGAAATGCGTGAACAGTAATGAGCCTTGCGCCGCGATTTTTTTCTTTTCGCCGGAGGATTCAAAAAATGCGGTGAGCTTTGCTTCTACGGACAGGCCCGAGAGCGGGGCGAAGCTTGTGCCGGTGCTGAGCGAAAAAAGCGACGGAACGGGCGATATGAATTTTACTCCGAGTTCTTCGAGCGAGCTTTGCAGGGATTTATCCCACCTGCCGCCGGAGGCTAACACGACAAAATCCGCCGCCAAGTATTTTTCTTTTCCTCCCTGCGTGTAGGCCAAAGAGAAGGCGCCCGCGTCTTTTGAAATTTTAAAAACTTTCGCTCCGAGAATGATTTTCGCGCCGTTCTTTTCCGCGCGCCCCATGAGCGCGTCGGCTATGTCCTGCGATTTGTCGGACTGCGGGAACACACGGCCTTCGTCTTCTACTTTTGATTCCACGCCGAGCGATTCGAAGAATTCCACGGCGTTCTGCGCGTCGAATCGGCGCAGTGGCATGCGCAGAAAACGCGCGCCGCGCGGGTAAAAATTTTCGGGCTTTTGCGCGTCGATGTTCAAATTTGTGAAATTGCACCTGCCGCCCCCCGAAAGCAGGACTTTCTGCATGGGCGTCTGCGAGGCCTCAAGCACAACAGTTTCCGCGTCCTCATGGAAAAAATCCGCGGCAAAAAACATGCCGCCCGCCCCCGCGCCTATGACCGCTATGCGTTTCATCAGTCGTGTTCCTCCGATATTGCTTCGCCCACGCGGTTTAGAGCGTAGAGCGTCGCGCTGAACACGAGCGCGGGGGATATCAGCAGCCACGCGGCGTCTTCCATGTACTCGGCGCCGTCCTTCACAAGGCTGCCCCACGATGGCAGCGGCGCCTGGACGCCGAGCCCGAGGAAGCTCAAAAACGCTTCCAGAAGCATTACGCTTGGCATTGTGAGCGTTGCGCAGACGAGTATCGCGCCCGCGCAGTTGGGCAGTATGTGCTTTATCATTATGCCCGCGCGCGACTGTCCGAGGGCGGTTGCCGCCTCCACAAACTGGCGCGACTTTATGTCGAGCGTCGACGCCCGCACGATTCGCGCCATGGTAAGCCACTCCACCGCGCCGATGGCGACAAATATCAGCCATATCGAACGGCCGAACGCGAGCATGAGCAGTATCACGAAAATGGTGAAGGGAAGGGAGTAAATGATGTCCACTATGCGCATCATGACGGCGTCGGTGCGGCCGCCCGCCATTCCGGAGGCCATTCCGTAGCTTACGCCAATCAGCACCGCGACGCCCGTGGCGAGAAAGCCCACGGCAAACGAAATGCGCCCGCCGTAAAGTATGCGGCTTAAGATGTCGCGCCCCATCATGTCGGTTCCCAGCCAGTGCGCGAGGCTGGGCGCGCTCGCCCCGAGTTCGAGGTTCTGGGCGTCGTAGGGGTAGGGCGCAATCAGCGGGGCGCAGAAGCAAAGAAGCGCGGTGGCGGCGAGAAAGAAAAAGCACGCCAGCGCCAGCTTGTCGGCGAAGAGCCTCGCGCGGATTCTCGCGAATGCGGAGTCGTTCTGCGAATATGCCGTCATGCGCCTCACTTTTTCATCTCCTTTGCAATGCGCGGGTTTACTGCCGCAAGGATTAAATCTGAAAGCAGGTTGAACGCGATTATGAATGCGGCGTAAAGCATCACGCAGCCCATTATCATGGTGTAGTCGTTGTCGAGCGCGCTTGAAATGAAGAAGCGGCCCAGCCCCGGTATCTGAAAAATTGTTTCGACGACGAAGGAGCCCGTGAGCAGGCCCGCCGCCGCTGGTCCGAGGTATGAAATGGTGGGCTCAAGCGCGTTGCGCATGATGTGAACCAAGTACACGCGTTTGCCCGACGCCCCTTTGGCGTAGGCCGTGCGCACATACTGGCGGCCTTTTTCCTCAACGACGCCGCTGCGCACGAGCCGCGCGATCCACGCGGCGTAGAAAAGCGCGAGAGTGAACGCCGGCAGAATGGCGTCGGTGGGCAGGGAGTTCCATCCCATCGCGTTGAACCATTTGAGTTTCAGCGAAAATATGAGAATGAGAATAGGGCCTAGCACGAAGGCGGGCAGGCATATGCCAATCAGGGAAATTCCCGATAGCGCGGCCCCGATTTTTCCCTTGGGGAATGCCGCCGCCGCAAAGCCCACCGAAAAACCTATGGCAAGCGCAATTATAAGCGCGAACGCGCCCAGCTGCAGCGATACCGCCGCCTTTTCGGCGAGTATCTCGTTTACGCTCCAGCCGGGGTATTTGTAGGACGGCCCCAGCTCGCCGTGCGCGAGGTTTTTAAGGAACGAAAAATACTGCGCGTACAGCGGCTTATCCAAGCCGTAGTAGGCGTTGAGGGCTTCGATAGTTTCGGGCGCGACGGGACGCTCGCGGTCGAAAGGGCCGCCCGGCACGAAGCGCACCATGAAAAACACGGCGGTGACTATGAGCAGGAAAACCGGAACGGCCTCGCAGAGGCGCCGCGCGAAATACTTTATCATTGCGCGCCCTCCAGCCGTACGTTTTTAAAGTTGTGGTAGTCGAGCAGGTTGGCGTTCCAGCCTTTGACGTCCGGCGAAATGAGGTACACCTTGGCGTAAAAATAAATCGGCATTACGGGCATTGCGTCCATCAGTTCGCGCTCGGCCGCCGCGAGCTTTTCAAGGCGTCCGGCGCGGCTTTTTGAATCGGCGGCTTCCTTTATAAGCTCGTCGTATTTTTTCGAGGCGAAGCCGCTGTGGTTCAATCCGCTGCCGGACTCAAACACCTGCAAAAAACTTTCGGGCGCGGCGAAATCGCCAACCCAGCTCGCGCGCGCTATGTCGAAATCGCCCTCGCGGCGCGCGGCGAGGTACGCCGGCCACGACAGGTTGTACATCTCGACCGTCACGCCGAGGTTTTTCTTCCACATCTGCTGTATGGCCTCCGCAATCGGCTTGTGAAGCTCCGACGTGTTGTATGTGAGGCGAATATTGGGGAAGCCCTTGCCGCCGGGGTAGCCCGCTTCGGCGAGGAGTTTCTTCGCATTGGCAATGTCCTCATGGATTTTGGATTCGCCGTCCAGAACATACCCGTCACAGTTCTGCGGCACGAAGCTCGTGGCAGGGTTTTGTCCGGCCTTTAAAAATGTGTCGATAATCGCCTTGCGGTCTATCGCCAGCGCGAGGGCCTTTCGCACGCGTGCGTCGTCGAGCGGCGGCCTGCGCGTGTTTATCAGGTAGTAGTATACGCCGAGCCAGTCGTCGCGCCTCAAGTTCTGCGGCATGTCGCGCTTGATGGCGTCCATGCGCGTGGGCGCCACGGACTCCGTTATGTGCAGCTGCCCCGCGCGGAAGGCCCTGTCTTCCGTATTGATGTTCGATATGGGGAAGAAGTCGACGCCGTTTATTTTGATGCTTTCGGCGTCGCGGTACAACGGGTTTTTGCGGATTGATACCTTGTCGTTTATGTTCCATTTCGCCAGCGTGAATGGGCCATTTGAAACCATGTTCTGCGGGCGCGTCCATAGGGCGTCCCTGTTCTCCGCCGCGCCGAATTTTTCGAGCGTCTTTTGCGGGAGGGGGAAATAGATGCCGTGGTAGAGCATCGAAAGGAAATACGGCACGGGCTCCTCAAGCTCGATTTTCAAAATATCGTCGGAAATTGCGGTCGCGCCGAGAATTGAAAAATCCTTCGTTTCGCCCGACGCAATTTTGCGCGCGTTTTTTATGGGCATGAGCATCGATACGTACTCGGAGCCCATCACGGGGTTCACCGCGCGGCGCATGGCGAACACAAAGTCGCCCGCCGTGACGCGCGAGCCGTCCGACCACTTCGCTTTTTCGTCCAGATAGAAAGTGTATGTGAGGCCGTCTTCGGAAATTTCCCAGCTTTTGGCGACTGCGGGTTTTACTTCCAGCGTAGAGGTATCGGCAGTCACAAGCCCCTCAAACAGCCCGTTTAAAATTTTTGATTCCGTTACGCCCGTTGCGAGCGTAGGGTCGAGCGTGGCGGGGTCAGCCGCGTTGCCTATAAGCAGGATTTTTTCTTCGGTGGCCTTTTCTGCGGGCGTCTCGCGCTCCGAGCACGACGCGCAAAACGCGGCGGGCGCACATAACAGTGCGCACCGCAGAAGCATTTTTGCCGTGAAATAAAACTTCATTATTAAAAAGTGGGAACTGCCGCGATGAGCTTTTTCGTGTAGGGGTCTTTGGGATGGTCGCAGACTTCGTCCGCGCTTCCCTGTTCGACGATTTTGCCGTTGGTCATCACGAGAATCTTGTCGCTTAGGTATTTCACCACGGCGATGTCGTGCGCGATGAAGAGCATGGAAAGGTTAAGCTCGCGGCGAAGGTCTTCGAGCAGGTTTATTATCTGCGCCTGCACCGACACGTCGAGCGCGCTCACGGGCTCGTCGCAGATAATGAATTCGGGCTCGACCGCCAGCGCGCGCGCTATGCCAATCCTTTGGCGCTGTCCGCCGGAAAATTCGTGCGGATAGCGGCGCATGTGCGCGCCCTCAAGCCCGACTTTTTTAAGCAGGTATTCTATGCGCGCCTCCTTCTCGGAACGGCTCATCTTTTTGAAATGTATGTCGAGCGGCTCCGCAATAATCTGATAGACGCTCATGCGCGGGTTGAGCGAATTGAAGGGGTCCTGGAAAATCATCTGGATTTTCTTGCGGTACGGCATGAATTCCTTTTCGGGAAGTTTGGCGATGTTTTCGCCGCCGTAAAAAATGTCGCCGCCCGAGACGGGGGCGAGGCGTACTATGGCGCGCCCCGTCGTGGTCTTGCCCGAGCCGCTTTCGCCCACCAGCCCCGCTATCTGACCGCGCTTTACCGTAAAGCTTATGCCGTCTACCGCGTTGAACTGCTTTTTGCCCGACGAGAACAGCCCGCCGCCAAGATCGTAGGCGACGCGCAGATTTTCGACGCGCAGAAGCTCTTCGCGCTCTTCCCTTTTATCGGAGTTTGTCATAGTCTATCGGTTGCAGTTTTCTGCCGCGCATGTCCATGCGGGGTATGCAGTTGATAAGCGCCTTGGTGTAGGGGTGCTTGGGGTGGTAAAGCACGTCGTGCGTTTTGCCCTCTTCGACGGCTTCGCCCCTGAACATAACGACCACCCTTTCGCACAGCTCCGAAATTATGCCGAAGTTGTGCGTGATCAGCAGCAGCGACATGCCGCGCTTTTTGCGCAGGTCTTTTAAAAGGTCTATTATCTGCTTTTGAATGGTAACGTCGAGGGCGGTGGTGGGCTCGTCGGCCACGAGGAGCCTCGGCCTGCACGCAAGCGCCATTGCAATCATCGCGCGCTGCTGCATGCCGCCGGAAAGTTCGTACGGATAGGAGTCGTAGCGCAGCCCGGGGTTGCGTATGCCCACTTCCGCTAGCGCCTCTACCACCTTTTCGCGCACGTTTTTCTCTTCGGGGAAGTGGAGCTTCACCGCCTCGGCTATCTGGTAGCCTATTGAAAAAACGGGGTTGAGAGAAGTAGAGGGTTCCTGAAAAATATAGGCAATCTCGCGGCCGCGAACCTTGCGCAGTTCGGCGTTGTCCATTTCGGCGATGTTTTTGCCCCGGTAGAGTATTTTGCCTTCCACGGTGCAGGTGGGCGGGGGCGGCAGGAGCCGCGTGAGGCTCATTGCGGTCACGGTCTTGCCCGAGCCGCTTTCGCCGACTATCGCCACCGATTCGTCCTCGCCGATGCCGAAGCTTATGCCTTTTACCGCTTCGGTCTCGCCGCGGCTCGTGGAAAATTTTATCCTGAGGTTTTCTACGTCGAGAAGCATTACGGCACCCCTTTCAGGCGTTTGGACATGACGAGCTCGTTGACGTTGTCGCGGCGCGCGTATTTGACTTCGTCCATCTTCTTTTTGATGAAGTGCACTCCCAGGCCGCCTATGCTGCGCTCTTCGATGCCGTTGCATAAGTCCGGTTCGGGCGCGTCGGTGAGCGGGTCGAATTTCGGCGCGCTGTCGCGCATGGTTATCTGCGCCGCGCCGCCCGTGTTTTCGAGCCATATTTCAATCTTGCGCGACTTGTCATTGCCGTAGCCGTAGCAGACAATGTTTGTGAAAATTTCGTCTATGCACAGGCTGATGTCGAAACAGGTTCCGCCGTCTATGCCGTTGGCGGCGCAAAACCTCTCGACGTCGGCGGCTATCGCGTCGAGGTTGTCCAGGCTTGCGGAATATGCCCTTATTTCCTTCATTTGAATACTATCTCGCACAGGGAAAAGTCGTCCTCGAAGCTGTCGCTGTTCTGCGCTTCGCTTGAAAATTCCATCATGGAAACCACCTTGCGTTTCCCGTTTTGCGGCGTTTTGGCGACGGCCGCAGCAAAGTCGTCGAAGCTCATCATGCCGCGTCCGTCGGCGTAGTCCACTTCGTAGACGCCGTCGCTGAAAACGTAGAGCTTCGCGCCTTTTGGCACGTCGGCCTGCGACGCGGGGAACCTCGTGCCGGGCATGCCGCCTATTATCATGCCGCCCGTCCAGAGCTTTTTGCATTTGCCGTTTTCGAGCATCAGCGCGGGGGGGTGCCCGCCCGAGGCGTAGGAAAGCTTCCGCGTCTTTTGGTTGTAGACGCCGTACCAAAGCGTGAAGTACATCTGGTTCTGCTTTTCCATGTCGAAAGTGTTGTTGAGCGCGTAGAGGACCTCCTCGGGCTTCCTGAAGTTCACGCCCGAAAGGTTCTGCGAGCGCAGCGCGTTCATGGCCGAGACCGAGAGCAGCGCGGCGCCCACGCCGTGCCCGCATACGTCGAGCAGGTATACGGCAAAGTTGTCGCGGTCTATCCAGCCGTAGCCGAAGCAGTCGCCCCCGAGCTCCGTCGAGCTTTTGAAAACCCAGTCTGTGGAGATCTCGGGAGTGTCTATCCTCTCGGGCAGGAGGCTCTTTACGTACTTATCGGCCTCTTCCAGCTCTTTCTTGAGGGCTTCCTGGCTTTTTTGCAGCTTTTGCATGGCCTCGTTTCTCTCGCAGAGCGTCGTGTAGGCTTTCGAGTGGTATCGTATTCTGGCAAGAACCTCGAGCTTGTCGGGAAATTTCACCATGTAGTCGTTCGCGCCGCCGTCGAAGGCCCTGTACTTGATGCCGGGCTCCTCTTTCGACGAAAGCACGACGAGCGGTATCTCGCGCGTGGCGGGGTTGGCCCTGAAAAACTTGACGAGCGTAAGCCCGTCGACGTCCGGCATAACGAGGTCTTGCAGTATTACAGTGGGCCTGAAGTTTTCGGCGGCGCGGAGGGCTTCGGTGGGCTTGTCGCAGAAGAAAAACTCGATGTCGTCCTGCCCGGCGAGCATATGCCTTATGGCCTCGCCGATAATCGCCTGGTCGTCTATCATCAACACCCTTATGGGCGCGGCGCCGCCCGCCGCGTTTTCGGCGTGGTTCGGGGCCGCGATATCGTTGTTTTCAGACATGCACAACACTTTTGGGCTTATGCGCCAAAACGCAACTTAAAATTTAGGATGCCGATTCTGACCGCGTCCTGTGTGCGCCCCTGGTATGCGGCTTTTTATCGTAGGCGCGCAGCTTTTCCATTATTCGCATCCAGACCGTCACGATGAACGCCGTAAGCGGTATGGCCATGATCATGCCTAGTATCCCGCCAAAGGCCACGCCCCAGAAAAATACCGCGAATATTATGACCGTCGGGTGCAGCCCCGTGCGGTCGCCCATGATTTTCGGCGTGAGCACGTAGCCTTCCAGCATCTGCACGGCTATGAATATGGCGAGCGCAACCGCGGCCAGAATGAGCCCGCCGCCCGTCTGGAAAAATGCCGTAGGCAAAATCGTGCTTAGGCCTATGATTGTGCCCAAGTAGGGCACGATGTTCAAAAATCCCGCGAAAATGCCCAAAAGGAAGCCGAATTTAACCCCGGCGATTGTCAGCCCCGTGCCGTAAAGCAGCCCCATTATTACGGCTATCACAAGCTGGCCGCGGAAAAACGACGTGAGTATCTCCGTAAATTTGCGCACGAAGAATATGATGTCGTCGCGCATCGACGGCGACAGGAAGGGCAGGTTCGATTCCAGTTTCTGCAGGAAGTTGTAGTTGCCCTTGAGCAGGTAGAAAAGGTAGATGGGCGTGACCGCGAATGCCGTGACCGCCGCTATCAGGGCTATTATGCCGCCCGTCAGCGATTTGGCCGCGCTCAGCAGTTTTTTGAGCGAGTCTCCCGCAGATTCCAGCGAAAGTTCGTGTGTGAGAACATTTTGCAGTTCCGCAACCCTTGCCTGGATGGACCCTTTGGTTTCGGGGAATTTTTCCGAAATGAAGTCCGCGCCGTGCTGTATAAGCTCAGGGGCGGCGTTTATGCCGGTCTGGACGAGCTCCACGGTCTGGCTTACCATCTTCGGGAGCGTGAGCGCCGCGAGCAGCGCGATGGCCGCCGTGAATATCACGAAAGTTATGACGCAGGCCGGGCCTTTTCCGATCCGCAGTTTTGCCGATAAGAAGTCGACGACGGGCTGCATGATCAGCCCGAGTATTATGGCCGTGACCAGCGGCCACAGCACCGTGCTGAATGTGGACAGCACGTAGCCGAAAAGCCTCAATATTATGACGACAAACCCGAGTATGGCCAGGAACGACATGCAGGTAATCGCCGCCGCGGTTACTTTTTTCTGGAAACTGCTCAACATTTCTTAAAAATCATTTACATATAATAATAGGAATGCAAACAAAATCAAATAGCGCGTCCGGCGAACCGACGGGAAAGAAGGCGGCCGCGAAGAAGTCCGCCAAAAAAGTTTCCGCCAAGCCGGACGAGGGGCGCATCGTGCCCTTCGACACCATCGAGGTGCGCCGTGCCCACGAGCACAACCTGAAGGACGTGGACGTCGACATACCGCGCGGCAAGCTCGTGGCGTTCACCGGTCGCAGCGGCTCGGGGAAGTCGTCGCTCGCGTTCGACACCATTTACGCCGAGGGCTACAGGAAGTACATGGAAAGCCTCTCGGCCGACGCGCGCCGCCTTTTGAGCCAGATAGACAAGCCCGCAGTCGAATCCATCAGGGGGCTTTCGCCCGTCATCGCGATAGAGCAGGTGAAGTCGCTCGGCTCCAACCCGCGAAGCACGCTCGCGACCCTAACCGAAATAGCCGACTACGCGCGTTTGATATGGAGCCTTTCCGGAGAGCAGTTCTGCCCCAAGTGCGGCGGCAGGATAATGCGCCGCAGCCTCGACGAGTGCGTGGACGCCGTCATGGCGCTTCCGCAGGACTCGCGCGTGTACGTGCTCGCGCCCCGCGCCGACATCAAGCCGTCCGCGCTCGCCGCCGAAATAAAGGGCCTGCGCCAGAGGGCGTGGCAGAGGGTCAGGGTGAACGGCCACATTTTCGAACTCGACGACAAGGAGGCCGAAAGGCAGATATCATCGGCTGTCGCTTCGGCGAAGTCCGTCAAGATAGAGCTTGTCATAGACCGCTTTCCTCTCGCGGCAACCTCGCGCGGCCGCATTGCCGACTCTTTGGAACTCGCCCTACGCGAAGGCTCCGACAAAAGCATAGTGCTTTACGAAACGGGCGGCGAAAAGAAGGAGATGATACTTTCTTCCGCGTTCGCGTGCGAAAGCTGCGGCACCGTTTACGGAGACCTCAGCGTGCGCAGTTTTTCCTTTAACCACCCCGACGGCGCGTGCGAGCACTGCCACGGTCTGGGCAAGGTTATGAGCGCGAGCGAGTCGCTGGCCATAGACCCTGCAAAGAGCGTGAAGGGCGGCGCGATAAAGGCGTGGCGCTACGGCTCGATGGGCATAATAATTTTCAACAACCGCATCTTGCGCCAGCTCGCAGACCAGATGCCGTTTGACCCGTCAACCCCGTGGAACAGGCTTCCCGAGTACGTGCGGCATACGCTGCTGTACGGAGACCCGAAGCGCGAATTCATGCTGCGCCTCAGGCCGCGCGGCAAGCAGGTGCCGACTATTTTCAAGGGCGTGCTCGCGTCTGTGGACAAGGTTATCGCCGAAACCGCAAGCGACGCCATCCGCGCGAAGCTTTCGCAGTTCCAGATATCCTCGCCGTGCCCCGTGTGCAACGGTGCGAGGCTTTCGGCGCGCTCGCGCAACGTGTTTGTCGAGGGCGTATCCTACGACAAGTTTGTTGCCATGAGCGTCGAGGATTCCCTGAAGTTCGCGAAAAAAGTTTACGAGTCGCCCAAGCACGCGCCCGTCAGGGATGCCGCCAAGGGGCTTCTGGACAGGATGTCATTTCTCGAACAGGTGGGGCTTTCGTATTTGAGCCTGGACCGCGAGGCTTCCACGCTTTCGGGCGGCGAGGCCCAGCGCGCGCGCCTTGCGACACAGCTCGGCATGGACTTGACTGGCGTGACCTATGTTCTTGACGAGCCCACGATCGGCCTGCATCCGTCCGACGACGACATGCTGATAAGCGCGCTCAAAAAGCTCAAGGACAAGGGCAACACCGTTTTGCTCGTAGAGCACGACGAGGCCGCGCTGAAGGCTTCCGACTGGGTCGTGGAACTCGGCCCCGAGGCCGGCGAGGCGGGCGGCAGGCTTGTTTTCAACGGCTCGCTGGAAGACTGCATGAAGTCTAAAACCTCGCGCACGGGCATGTACCTTTCGGGCAGGCTGAAAGTCGAGCGGCCCGCGCCGCGCCTGCACCCCGACGGCCGCTGTCTGACCGTGAAAAAGGCGCGCGAAAACAACTTAAAAGACATCAACGCAAAATTCCCCGTCGGGCTTTTCACTGTCGTCTGCGGCGTGTCCGGCTCGGGCAAGAGCACGCTCGTTAACGACATTCTCGCGAAGGCCGCCGCGTTCAAGCTCAACGGCGCCAAGGAAATTCCCGGTGCGCACGGTGGCATTTCGGGTTTTGAAAATTTCTCGACGTGCGTGCGCGTGGACCAGTCGCCGATCGGCAAGAGCCCGCGCTCGAACCCCGCCACGTACACGAAGCTTTTCGACCTGCTGCGCGAGCTTTACTCGCAGGTGCCGCTCGCGAAACTGCGCGGCTACGGCCCCGGCAGGTTCAGCTTCAACGTCAAGGGCGGCAGGTGCGAGCACTGCCAGGGCGACGGCGCGATATGCCTCGACATGCAGTTCTTGGGCGACGTCTATGTGACGTGTCCCAGCTGCCACGGCAAGAGGTACAACCGCGAGACTCTGGAAGTGCGCTACAAAAACCTGAACATCGCCGAGGCGCTGAACCTCACGGTTTCGGAGGCTCTTGAGGTTTTCGCGGCGCACCCGCGCATAGTAAACAAGCTGAGAACTTTGAACGACGTGGGGCTTGGCTACATACGCCTCGGCCAGCCCTCGAACACGCTTTCGGGCGGCGAGGCGCAGCGCATAAAGCTGTCGCTGGAACTATCACGGCGCACACACGGAGACGCCCTTTACATCCTCGACGAGCCGACGACCGGCCTGCACTGGGACGATATCGACAAGCTGCTCAAGCTGCTTTTCGGCCTGCGCGACGCGGGAAACACCGTTATCGTCATAGAACACCATCCCGACTTTATCCGCATGGCCGACTGGCTCATGGAACTGGGCCCCACGGGCGGCGCGAAGGGCGGGCATATAATCTTCGAGGGCACGCCCGAGGAGATGAAGAAGGCTTCGACGCCCACCGCGAAATTCGCCATCAACAATATGGGCGCGTGAACACCGAGCGAAGGCGAGGGGAAGTATGGCGGCGTAGCCGCCACCCGGAGGGCGAGACATTTTCCACTGAAAATGCGAGTACAAATCACGCCTGATGCTTCGTTTTGAAAGTTTTCCACACCAGTCACGTACTCAAGTACGTTGATGCGCGCTTGCAGGCGCAAGCCGTCGCACCCTTCGGGCAAGCGCTATGCGCTTGTCTATTCGCGGCTTTGCCTTGAATTCCCACCGCCGTCACATTTCAAAGCCTCGCCTGAGGCGCATTTTGACGCGCCCTTGAGAAGTCGGCACGCGCTTTGCGCGTGCTGTAGAACAAAATATGTTGGTAGCTGCTTTTTTTGGGGAGGGCTGTTTTTGTTTTTTTCGCCGGTGTAGTTTAACGCGCATGTGAAATGAAATTTCCGCATGTCTTTTTTTGTCTTGCGCGCGGACGGCAATTTCATAGTTGTTATAAAAGTACCACCCCCATATTCCATCGGGAACGGCCTGCTGACAAACAATTTTAATCTGCGGGCGTGAGATGGGATTGGCGCATGGTTTTTCGGGAGCTTTCCTGAAAACAAATGCGCCAATGCCGCGGCGGCCAAGTTGCCGCCGGCAAGTATAACAATTGTAAGAAGTATAGACACATGTCAAAAATCGCGATGCTTTTATTGGCCGCTGTTTTGCCGTGCGCGCTCGGGGCGGCGCAATCCGTGCAGAACATGGAAGATATCATTGAACAGATCGATTTCGCGGGCAATACCCCGAAATCTTCCGACGGTTTGTCGTTTGAAATTGATTCAATCCCAAAGAATTCGAAATGGCCGTCCACCATGCGTTTCCCGCAGGACCGCCTGAAAGGCTCTGCATACCACCGGTTTACGCTTACCTACGAGATAAAGAAATTCGCCGACAAGCGCGGAATGATGTTCCTTTACGCGGAGGGCGAAGGCGTGGACGACAGGCCGGCCATGCTTCTTCTCGGCAGGTACGGCATGCTCAAAGGAACGGCGGACCTCCGCTTTGTCCTGCCCAAAACCGACAAGAGGTACCGCATACACCTCACGTCTTCCGCCGGCGCGGATATTGTCATCAAGGACATCGAATACGAGTGCATAGACGTTCCGGAATCTATCGCGTGGATTTTTGAAAAAGACGCCTTTGACGGCCTGAACGGGACTCCCGGCAATCCGTATGTGTTCGATTTCTCCAAAATGGACAAAGTTCCGCCCAAAGACAAATTTTTTCCCTTTGTGGATAAATTCGGGCAGTACAAGCATCGCGAATGGGATGGCAAAATCCACTCCGAGGAAGACTTTGCAAAACGTATAAAAGAAGAGGAAGCCTTCAACGCGTCGCTTCCGAAAATCGAGAACCGCGACAGGTTTGGCGGGCTCGCGGGGTCCGGCAAGGGCAAGGCCACGGGCAGGTTTTACGCCGACAAGGTCGGCGGCAAATGGTATCTGCGCGACCCCGAAGGCAACCTGTTCTGGTCGATGGGCGTCGACTGCGTCGGCGGCTTTGAAAACACCGCGTTCACTTTCCGCGAATCCTATTTCGAGGAAATCCCCGAGGGGCAGGACTTCAGATGGCACGGCAAAGGCAGGCTGCACTTCTACAAGGACAAGGAATTCAAGTCTGCCAGTTTCATAAAAAGAAACCTGTTTTTGAAGTACGGCAAGGAAACCATGGACGACTACGGCCGCATATCCGGCCCGCGCCTGAAAGCGTGGGGCTTCAATTCGTACGGCGCATGGTCGGCGCACAACTGCCTGAAAAAGTACGACACCCCATTTGTCGTGTACGCCGACGGAGGAAAGGTTGAAAAGCTGGATTCCAAAAAGGAGCTTCCCGGCTATTGGGGCGCGGTGCAGGACTATTTCAGCAAAGATTTTGAAACCAAAACCGACGAAAGCATACGCAGGCTAAGCGATCTCGTCAATTCGGAGTACTGCATAGGCGTTTTCATCGACAACGAGCTTCCGTGGCAGCGCGAGGCGGGAATGACCGCCGAAGGCATTCTCACGTGTCCTGCCGGACAGCCGGCGAAAATCGCGTTCTCGGAGTTTCTGAAACAAAAATATCCCGACATCGAAAAACTCAATTCCGCGTGGGAGTCGGAATACGCCGACTGGAACGCGTTCCTTGCCGGGCGCGATTTCATCCCGCAGACCAAGGCCGCGCAAAAAGACCTGCTCGACTTTGAACGCACGTTTTACGACCGCTATTTCGAGGTTTGCAGAAACGCCGTCAAGAAGACCTCCGCAGACGCCATGTACATGGGCTGCCGTTTTGCCGACAACGCGTGGACCAACGACCTCTGCCTTGAGGCCGCCGCAAAGTACTGCGATATCATGAGCACTAACCTGTATCTTGAAGACGTAAAAAGCTTCGGGCTGCTGAGGCGTTTCGACAAGCCTTTTATCATCGGCGAATTCCATTTCGGCCGCACCGACAAGGGCAATTTCTGGACGGGGCTGCGCGCGGGCGGCGACGCAAAACAGCGCGCCGGAAAGTTTTCCGCGTATCTGAAAAGCGCCATGAGGCACCCGAACGTCGTGGGGGCGCATTGGTTCCAGTGGTTCGACCAGCACGCGACGGGTCGCTCCGACGGCGAAAACGGCGCGATTGGAATTGTTGACATTTGCGACACTCCCGACTACGAATTGGTGAAAGCCGCCCACGACGTTTCGGGTAAAATGTACGATTTGAGGCGGGGAGGAAAATCGGAAGGAAAACGCGAATTAAAATCTCCAGTGCATAAAAGCTAAAGGAGTTAGACAAGCGGCTTAGGGAATGTAGAGTAGATGT
>CALXSL010000044.1 GCA_944391135.1 uncultured Opitutales bacterium | reverse complement strand
GTGGAATGCGGGGTGAATCTATGAAAGGCAAATCTAAAAAATCAACCTATTCCACAACCTTTGGTGTTGACCCAATTTGTCTGCTGTTTTTGAATATTCGGGATTTTCAAAAAAATTGCAAATCGAGGGAATGAAAAACTCCGCAAGCTTGTTAAACTTGCGGAGCCTAAAATGGAGCCGGAAATCGGACTTGAACCGACGACCCACGCTTTACGAAAGCGTTGCTCTACCAACTGAGCTATTCCGGCGAATTTTTAAAGTCTGCGATTTTCATTTTTTTGCTCATTTAGTCAAATACATTTTTCGCCGTATTTGAATGCGCCGATTATTCTGTTGCATGGGCGCAAGTTTTCATGTTTTCATTTGCAAATTATCAGGATGAAGCATCTCGTTAAAATACTGCTGCTGGCGGCTTTTGTTTTGGCCGTCCATTTCGCCTATGGCTGGAGGGAGCTTTTCGAACTCGTCAGGCAGTTTGCGGAAAGCGAGAACAGCCCGTGGATTTTCCTCGTCCTCGCGGCGACGTGTTCGGTGGGCTTTTCGCTGTCGGCGTGCAACTTTTTCGCCGGCGCGGCCTTCGGCCTGTGGTACGGGTGGGGGCTGTCGCTTGTCGGTCTGCTGATAAGTTCGTCGCTTGGCTATGTTTTCGGGCGCTTTTTTGTGCCGCGCGAGTACATCGAAAAGCTAAGGCTCAAGCTGCGCCTGGGAGACCCCGACGGAAGCCGCATGTTTCAGATAAATTTTTTCGTGCGCGTCTTCCCGGGGATACCCTATACTATGCAGAACATAGTGTTGGGCGGAATGCGCAGCGAGTTCAAGATGTACATGATTGTCAACATGGCCGCGCAAGGGGCGATCGCGTTCTTCGGAAACCTGATGGGCTACCTCGTCGCCGCCGGAACGGAGTCGGAATACTATTTCATCGCCCTCGGGATTCTAATACTCGTGTTGGTTGCTGCGCACAGGATAATGCGCCGCTTCTACTGCAGGGCAAAAGAGGGCATACGGGAAATTCCGTGATTATCTGCCTGCGCCCAGACTCTTTTCGACTATGATGTTTTTGCGAACCTGGGCTACAAGGTGCTTTAGGTAGTTGAGCGGCACATAGGGTTTGCCGTCTATATTTGAGCCTTTTGTATCCGCCACAAAGCGGTCGTCGTAAACAGTGACGGACAGCTTTGCGTTCTGCCCGTGGCTTATATAGGCCTTGATGGGGTTGCCTGAGTCCGTAACCGTCCATTTTTTTGTATACAGCGCCTGCAGCACCGCCGCATGGAGCTCTTTCTGGGGCATTCCAAAACCCGCGTACTCCATGGTGGTCATGCCCTGCTGTGCCAGCTTGTAGCTGTTTTCGGTATGGGTTGAGGTGCAAGACGCCGAGAACGCAAGCGCAATCGACGCCATAAAAATCAATGACAGTGTTTTCATTGCAGAATATCTTTGATTGTTGCGTTGTTTTATATTTAAAGAGTAGCTGAAAATATATTAACAGTCAAGAGCGCGCCGCTACGGCGGCAAAGAAAATGACGTTTGCGGTAAAGAGTTTTAAATTTATTGCGGGGTACGGGGGCTATATAACTTCAAATATAGTCTTTATTTTGTGCTGTCTGCCCATTCTGCTTCTTCCGTCGAAAAAGATGCGCTCAAGGGCGATATCGCATCTTATGCGCGTGTTTCTGCATTTCATATGCTACTTTTACCTGCCGGCTTTGGGCATTTACAAGGTTGCGGAGGTGCGCGGGCTGAAGGAGGCTCTTGCCCAACGGTCGGTTTTTGTATCCAACCATTCGTCGCTTCTGGACTCCGTGCTTTTGCTGGGTATAATCCCGATGTCCGGCATAGTGGTTAAGTCGCAATACGCCGCATGGCTGGCGATAGGCTTTCTCATACGCGTTTTCGACTTCGTCGCGGTGAAGTCCCCGTCGCGCGAGGACACCGCCCGCGTTGTCGCCAAGGCGCGCGAAATAGTGTCGGAAGGCAAGAACATGATAGTGTTCCCGGAAGGCACGCGCAGCCCGTCGAAGCGCGTCATGGCGTTTTACCGGCTGGCGTTCAAGCTCTCAATGGAAAGCGGCGAGCGTATCGTTCCGGCCGTCATATTTTCGAACAAGCCCGTATTTGAAAAGGGGGGCAAACGCCTGATACCGCCTGCGGGGGTTGAGTTCCGCATCGAATTTCTTCCCGCTCTTTACCCGGGCGATTTCAAGCATGCCGACGACCTTTCAAACGCGGCATACCGCGCGATTTCAAAAAGGCTCGCGGTTTTGCACGAGGAAAACGAAAAAAAACTTGAGGCTCAAGGCAAGTGCCGCAAAATGTGATTCAATGATACTGGCCAAAGACGACATTAAAAATTTTCTGCCCCACAGGGAGCCGTTCCTCTTTGTGGACGCCGTGGACGAATTCGGCCCGCGCGGGCTTTCGGCAACCCTTTATCTCGATCCCGCAATGCCGTTTTTCGCGGGGCATTTTCCGGGAGAACCGATAATGCCGGGCGTCTTGGCGGTCGAGGCCCTCGCGCAGGCCAGCGGGCTGTGCCTTGCCTTGTCGAAAAAGGCGGTCGGCGAAGAATGGAGCGGCGGAAATATTTTTTATCTGGCTTCAAGCAACATAAAATTTGTGAGCGTGGCCAAGGCTGGCGATACGCTGAAGCTTAAGTCGGCCATGACCCGCGAATTCGGCGGCCTATACCATTTTTCCGTAGAGGCGTCGTCGGGGGCGAATGTTATCGCTTCGGGAAGCCTCGTGCTGGCCTCGCCCGAGAATGTGAAAAAATGAAGGTGCTGATGCTTAGGGGGAATCCGCGCAAGAACGGCGTCACCGAAAGGCTTGCCGACCTGTTCGCGCGCGGCCTGCGCGAAAGCGGGGCGGAGCTTTTCGACGTCGATCTCGCATCGAAAAACATCGGACTGTGTCGCGGCTGCTTTGCCTGTTCGGCGGGAGAGAAGGGCAGATGCGTGATTGACGACGACATGGCGGACATTCTTGACTTGCTGGACGAAGCCGACGCCGTGGTGTGCGCGTCGCCCATATATTTTTACGCGATGGGCGCGCAGCTGAAAATTTTCTGGGAAAGGTGCTTTCCCTTTATACGCGGCTACTATTACGATGCCGAATTGGGCGGCATGCGCAACAGGACGAACTTTTCCAAAGACGGCAAGAAATTCGTGACCATTGGCGCGGCGTCCGGGCGCATTAAAAGCTCGTTTGAGGCCGTTACGCACACCTACCAAAGCATCGCTACGGCGCTTGGTTTCGAATATGCGGCCGACATCCGCAGGGCGGAGTCGCCTCATTTCACGTCACTCGACGCGAAATCGTTGAGGGTTCGAAAAATTCTGGACGCCTTTGAAATCGCCGGGCGCGAGTTCGGCGCGACCGGAAAAATATCCGAAGCCGTCATAAAAACCGCCGAGCTTGAGCTGGCCGAGAGTGACGAGGTTTTCGCGCAGAACGCCGGGGTGTTTTGGGAGCTGAACAAAAACAGGAATGTTGCCGGTTTCGGGTTTGACGACGCAAAGACCGACGTGCGCATTCTTTTGCGCGAGATGTGCCGCCTGCTGATACCGAAAGAGGCGCCTGAGAAGGCCGATATCGAATTTTATTTTCCCGACAAAGAGTGGCGTTTCGCCATGAGGATAAACAGCGGAAAATGCGAACTTGGCGAGCTTTCCGCCCCATCGGAATGCGACCTGCGCATAACCTGCACGGCGCCGCTTTGGGCCGACATACTCGGCATGCGCGCAAACGTCATGGAAAAGCTTGCCAGCGGCGAACTGCTTCTCGAGGGAAGACGCCGGCTGTTTTCTTCAATGAAGAAATATTTCAGGCTTCCTGACGGTGTCAGATAGCCTAAGCAATTGCTCGCGGCGAGGGTTTTGCACCGCAGCCTGCCGCGCATTGCAGAGTGAATGATTTTTTGCCGTGGAGGGGCTGAAAGTTTTTTATTTCAACTTGAAGATTTTGCACCGATTTTGTTCGTTCGGCATGCAAAGGTTCACGGGGCTATGCGGGCGCATGCTTGCGCGGCGTTGTAAGCTATATGCAATGTCGGGGCATAGGTTTGGGTTTTGAATGCCAAGTACAACCCCTTCGCGGCCTGAATTGTCGGCTGATTGCGAATTGCATTGTTTTTGCGGGTTTCGGCACGACAAAAAAGACCGCTTTGTCGCGGTCTGACAAGGCGTCTGGAACCAGTCGCCGCCGTACGTGAAAGCGTCTTCGGAGTCCGGCAGTCCGGGTCGGGTCGGAACCGGAAAACCAGATGGATTCATAATTTTCCGAGGAATAGCCGGAGTCGTCCGTCCAGTAGCTTCAGCCGTCGAGCGACGACGTGTAGTCTTTTGCCTATGAAAATGAAAACAGCAAATGCGCCAAAAGGGCGGTTTTACTGATTCTCATATGATATTTCTGCCATGCCGCTGTTAACTGGCATTATGAAAATAGAAACTTCAAAAATTGTCAATCAATTCAAGAATCGCCAAATCCGCCTATGGGCCGGCCTAAAATTTTCCCTCCGTTTTATGCTGCTTCTGGGCGCAAAAAAAAACGACGCCCGCTTATTGGGGCGCCGTCTTTGGTTTTTTTAAGCGGACTGGTTTATGCACCGAACCCGTCGGGGAGGTTCCTCTGCTTTATGTCTTCGACGATGAGCGTGATGGCCTCGTCCGCGGGGCGAACGCCTTCGAATTCCTTGCGGATTCTTGAGCGCAGCGAAACCGCGCCGGCTTCGGCCTCTTTCTTGCCGATAACGAACATGTGCGGGACTTTTTCAAGCTCCGTCTTGCGTATCTTCGCGCCGAGCTTTTCGCCGCTTGCGTCAATGCCCACGCGTATGCCCGCGTTTTTGAGCTTCTTGAAAATCTCATCCGCATACGGAATGACATCTTCTCCGAGGGGCAGAAGGCGCACCTGTTCTGGTGCCAGCCAAGTGGGGAAGTTGCCTGCAAAGTGCTCGATAAGCACGCCCGTGAAGCGTTCAAGCGATCCGAAAGGTGCGCGGTGTATCATTATCGGTCGGTGGGCCTTGTTGTCCTGTCCGGTGTAGGAAAGGTCGAAGCGTTCGGGCAGGTTGTAGTCAACCTGCACGGTGCCCAGCTGCCATTCTCGTCCGATTACGTCCTTTACCACGAAGTCGATCTTCGGGCCGTAGAACGCGGCCTCGCCGATTTCTTCGGTGAAGGGCACGCCCAGCGACTTTGCCGCCTTGCGTATCGCCGCCTCCGACTTTTCCCAGTTCGACTCGTCGCCGACGTATTTGTCGCTGGCGGGGTCGCGCAGGGAAATGCGCACACGGTAGTCCTTCATGCCGATTTTTTCGAAAACGGCCTTGACGAGGTCCAGACAGCCCTGAATTTCCTCGTCGAGCTGTTCGGGCGTGCAGAAAATGTGGGCGTCGTCCTGCGTGAAGCCGCGCACGCGGGTCATGCCGTTAAGTTCGCCAGACTGCTCCCAGCGGTAGACGTTGCCAAACTCCGCGAGGCGCACGGGAAGGTCGCGGTACGAGTGCGGGTCGCTCTTGAAAATTTCCACGTGGAAAGGGCAGTTCATGGGTTTTAGCAGGAAGCCTTCGACGTCTCCGGCGTCCACCTTTTCCTCGTACTGTGCGAGGCTCATGCCCTTGTCCTTCATCTTGTCCATCTCGTCGCGCTCGACGATCGGCACAAACTGCGACTCCTTGTAGTATGGGAAGTGCCCGCTGGTTCTGAAGAGGCCCAGCTTGCCGATGTGCGGCGTGAACACCTGCTGGTAGCCCTGCTCGCGCAGGAGCTCGAGGATAAAGTCCTGCAGGCTCTGGCGGACTGCCGCGCCCTTGGGCTTCCAAAGTATCAGGCCCTGGCCGACTCGGTCGGAAATCGTGAAAAGCCCCATCTCCTTGCCCAGCTTCCTGTGGTCGCGCTGCTTGGCTTCCTCCATCTGCTTCAGGTAGCTTTCAAGCTCTTCCTTGCTTGCAAAGGCCGTGCCGTAAATGCGCTGCAGCTGCTTGTTCTTTTCGTCGCCGCGGTGGTACGCGCCCGCTACCGAAAGAAGCTTGAACGCCTTGATGCGCTTGGTGTAGTCCACGTGGGGGCCGGCGCAGAGGTCGAAGAAGTCGCCGTTGCGGTAGACCGTTATCTTTTCGCCCTCGGGGATGTCGGCAAGGCGGCCCAGCTTGAACTGCGCCTGCCCGAATTCATTTATTGCCTTTTCCGCCTCTTCTCGGGTCATTTCGGCCATCTCGAAGCGCTGGTTTTCCGAAATGATTTTCTTCATTTCGGCCTCGATTTTTTCGAGGTCTTCGGCTGTGAATTTATGCTCCAAATCAAAGTCGTAGTAGAAGCCGTTTTCGGTCGCGGGACCGATATCCAGCTTCGCGTCGGGGAAAAGCCTGAGCACTGCGGCGGCAAGGACGTGCGCGGCGCTGTGCCTTATTTTCAATAAGTCTTCATTCATTTTGATGTCCTCTATAAAAGCCTTTGATACTGATCCCAATCGGTAAAATGTAAAGTATTTTTAGCCGCCGCGCGGCCGTGGAAGGGCATATTTTTGCTGCCGCATGCGGAGATTCCCCGCCTTGTTTTGGGCTTTTGGCTGCACATTCGGAATGCAAAAGCCGCATGTTTGGCGGGCTTTCGGGCATTCCGTCCGCGTTTCGCGTGGCATTTTGCGCCCATTTTCAAAAGTTTCCAAAGTTCCTTTGCGGATTTTGCGCTTAGGGTTTATTATCAGCCGCAGTATGGAAAACACGAATGAAAAACCAAATGCAGTGAACGTCGTAAGAATCGGGGCGGATTCCGGCGTTTTCAATTCCCCGCAGGATGCTGAAACCCTTGCGGGCATAACCCTCCGCCCGCGCGACGACGTCCGCCTTGACATCTCGCTTTTAAACAGGAAGCGCGTCGTGGACGCGTCCGACATCGACGGCATAACGCTTGAAATTTTCGACATAGGCGCGCAGAACGCCCCCGACCCGAGGGCGGAGCTTCTGCTTGTGGAAAAATCGGTGGCGGCTTCCGAAATAAACAAGGATCTCGACGACGGGGCCTATTCCAACGGCGGGTGCCACGCGAGCGTGCTGCTGGATTCCTCCGACACCGCGCTTGCGTCGGGCCCCAAGTGGCTCAAGATATGCGCTCGCACTTCCGGCGGCATGCGCACCACTTTCGCGCAGGGCTGGATTTCCATAGACAGGGGGGTGGGCGAGGCTCCCTCCAACGCCACAGGGCGCGACGTTTACCTCAAGGCGGAAGATGCTGAAAACTTCCTGAAGCTCGACGCTGCGGACGGTTTTCTTGCGAAAGCGCAGAATTTGGGCGACGTTCTTGACAAGCCGGCGGCCCGCCAAAACCTTGGAATACTTTCTGCCGATGAAACGGAAGAAATGGTCGACGGCAAACTGTCGGCTTTTGAGCCCGTACCCGTCGACGTGGCTGAGTTGACCAAAAACATGGAGAGGCTCGGCAAGGACGCCCAAAGGACGAGGGGTGTGCTTCTCCAGAACGGGAAAATAATCATCCCCGGTTCGGAAAACTTTTTCGCGGAGCTTCCGCTTACATTCTGCCTGACCTATGAAACCGACGCGTTCATTATAGGAACCCAGCAGGACAAGATGCTCAGCTTCTTCAGCAATTGGAGAACCGTGAATTACAAGCCCGAAGGATTGCGGCTCGCGTATTTTGACGGCGGGTCGGGCGTGGGCAAAAGGCTGCTTTTGCAAATGGGCAATTCCTCCGTTTATGCCGATGGCGGCGAGCTTCAGGCTGAATTCGACCTATCTCCCCTCGGCGGAGAACTGCCGGCCGGAAAGCATAGCATTGTATGCGCCATAGGAGGAAAAATTGAGGGCGGAAAAGTCGGAACAAGCCTCTATTTAGACGGAGAGCTTCTGCCGATTAAAAGCACGACATACAATTCGCTCAGGAGCGTCTATGTCGGTTCGGAAGCCCCCATGCAGATAAACACGTGTGTCGGCGACTCAACCGTTGAAATCGGCGCGAATGCCACGCCGATATCCATATCAAGGTTCAAGGTTTTCAACGCCGACCTTTCCGAAGAGGTGCTTGGTTATTCCGCCAAAAAGTACGCGCTGGGATATTGCGAACCGCAGTCTATGGCCGCAAAAACATTTAGTCCGAGGTGCGTGCCCGAAGAAATGCCCGAGGACGGATTTCAATTTAATTCAAACATTTCCAGGGTGTCATATGTCGACGGCATATTGAACGCGACATGCAAGGCCGGGCAGAAAGATTTTACCGTCAGGCACAATTTTGCGGGTGAAATCGCAAAGGGGACTCTCGTTGAAGCCGCGGTGAAAATAACGCCCCCCGCAGGCGCGTCCGGCAAGATGTCCGCGATAGTCTATTATGCAGACGGAACTTCAACCCGGACCGTCATGACAGGTCTTGACGCCCGACTGCGCATAGTTTCCGGCGGCCTTGTAACCGGGGTTGGCATAAGGTATCTGTGCGACGCCGCGCTAGCGGCCGACGCAGCCATGCTTGTGGAAAAAATGGAAGTGCGCGTGGTGGGCACCCTCGCCGATTTGTCGGACTCCCCCGACGGCATACAGCTGTACGACCATGCGAACAACGGGATGCACGGTGTAATCGTAGGGAACTTCGTATCGTATGAAAGGCGGAGCGCCTTTTCGGAGTTTGGCGAAATGTCGTGGAGCGCGTCGGCGGAAACGAAAAACTTTTTGTCCTACACCGCTTCGGTTCCGGAAAACTGCTGCCTGAAAATATTCGCGCGCGCCGATTCTGTTGTCACCGCAAATTTCGGAAACGGGGAATCCGCTTCGGCATATGCGGCGTCGAAAAGCCTGCCCGCAGGGCAGTGGGTGTGTGTGGCGGAAAACGCCTTTAACGGCGCGTCGAAAAAGATAACCGTAACGCCCGGCTCCGCATATTCGGGAAAAATCCGGCTGGCGGTCAGGGGGGAATACCTGTCGTGAGCGAGGCAATGATATTCGACGCGACAAGCGCGATAGGCAGTGCGGGCGCGGGCTTTGCCGCGGCCATAATTTCGCAGGTATTGAAGGCTAAGATGGAGCGCGACGCGCAGATGCTCGACATGATAAGGCAGCGCGTCGAGATTGCCGACGCGTCCGCCGACAAGGCCGCCGCGCGCGACGGTGACGCGGGCAAATGGTTCCGCAGGATGATTTATTTCGGCTGCGCGTTCACGATAATAGTGGCGCCGTTCCTGTTCGCGTTCTTCGACGGTATTCCGGTGCAGGTCGAGCAGCGCGAGGTCATGGGGGGCTGGCTGTTCGGGCTGATCCCGCAGTGGACTTCAACCACCTTCCACATGGTGCAGGGCTTCTATCTGCCCGACTCCATACAGCGGGCCTTCATCTCATACCTCATCCCGTTCTATCTGGGCAGGGGGGCCGGAAAGGCTTAGTTTTTTGTTCCTGCGCCCGGATTTTTTCCGTTTCAACGTTTCTGTGTTGTCGGGCGTCGGTACGGAAAAACGCTGTAGACAAAAAAGCGGCGGAGGATTTACCTCCGCCGCTTTCCTTTTTTAAATTCTCTTTACCCTTACGCCTTTCATTTTCGCGATGGGCATGAAAAATTCGCCGTAAATCGTCTTGATCTTCATGGACTTTTCTCCGTCGGGCTTGTCCAGCACCTTGACGCTCGCGCTTTGCAGCACCCCCGCCTCGGAAAGGCTTTTGTAGTGCTTTCCATCCTCGTCCATGGTGAGAATTATCGCCTTGTCGCCCTTTTCGAGCTTGTCGAGGGTGAGCGCGTGCGGGCATGTCTTTGTGCACTCGCCGCTGCTGTCGTCGCAGTCGGAGCACATGGTAACGCTTATTCCCTTCAGAAATGTCACGAGCTTTTTCATCATCGAGTCGTCGAGCGCATGCTCCATTTTGCATGCGGCCTCGTCGGCGTCCGCGGGCGACACCCCGAGTATCTCGGTGAAAAAGTTGCTCAGAAGCCTGTGCTTGTGCATGACCTTGTTGGCAAGCTTTTGCCCCTCCTGTGTGAGCATGACCGGCTTGTAGCGCTCGTACGTTACAAGCCCCTTTTCGGACAGCACGTTGAGCGCCGCCGTCACCGACGGCTTCTTGACGTTGAGCGCTGCGGCGATGTCGGTGGTGCGGGCCGAGCCGCTTCCCGAAGACAACGCGGAAATTATCTCGAGGTAGTCCTCGAGATTTTCCGAAAGTTTCTGTCTGCCTTCTGCCATGGTAAAATTTTAGAACTCCCGACTATTGGGGCGTTTTGTCAATGTTTATGATATCGTCATATCTGTTCAAGACTTTTCCTCAAAAAAGAATTCGTATGCGTTCAAGGCTTATTTTTTTTATGGCGCCGGCGGCGGTTTTGAAATTTTTGTCTTTTTTTTATTATATCAAAAAACGTATATTTAATACGTATATATGTAAAAATAAAACATAAATATTAATTGAAATATAAAGCCGATTTATTTACGTGTTGGAATGAGAGCAATTATATTGGTTTTTATATTTAACGCATTTCTGGTTTGCCATGGATTCGCCGCAGGCAGCCATCCCAACCACTGCGGTGCGGGGAGCGATCCAAACTGCGAGGAGTGCCAGGAAAGCATGTCGGAAGAGCTGGGGGAATAGTCCTATGCGCGCATTCGGCATGCTTATTGTCCTTATGCTGCTCTTTCAGCCGGCGGCGGGGCCCGTCTTTGCCAAAAAACTTATAACGAACAGGGCGAATGTTTTCGGTAATGCGGACAACCGGGCGTTTGTATACATATCAAGGCCGCTTCCTAAAATAGATTTTGGCGACAGTTCCATAATATTCAACATGGAGTTTTCGAGCAATCCGAAGAAAACCCCCGGGAACCTTGGAATGTATTGGAGCGTCAGCCTGTTTGACAGCGTCGCCGTGAAAACGGACCCTGCGCAGTTGGAATGGAAAACGCCCAACCGAATGAGTTACTTTTTTCGGAAGGGAAAAATCGCCCAATACGGGCTATGAGTTTTTCTCGTTCAACAACGGCGAGTTTACCGCAAAGCTGGACAAAAAGGGGAGGATACTGATTGAGCATGGCAAAGACAAGGACTGCTTTTACGAGTACAAAGACGGCAGGCTTTCAAAATTCTGCGCGGGCAAAAAATCCGACACTTTCGTTGTTAACTATTTTTCGGACGGCAGGGTGAAGAATTTGCACAACCAGTCTAAAAAAAAGACCGAGTTGGAGTTTTTTTATGACGGCGCCGCGAAAGAGGCCAGCCGTATGAAAATCGGCGGCGCAGTCTATAAGTTCGGCTATACCGATATTCCAGGCAGGGCCGATGAGGACGGGAAAACGGGAAGCGCCGCCAAGGCGCTGAGTCTCGTTCAAACAAGCGACGGCTCGTTTGAGAAAATGGCGTATACGGCAGAAAAACCGAGAAGCAGGACCGTGGTTTCAAGGGATTTTGCGAGAAACGACACTGCGAGCGTAAAGGTAAGCCGCATGGAGGTGTATGACGCGGACGGCAATTCCAAAGGCTATGTGGAATGGTGCGCGGAAACGGGGATGATAATGGCCGACAATGCCGGACGATACAATACCGGCAACGATGTTTCCGACCCCCTCAACCCTGGATATGTCGGAGGCGCAAGGCCCGTTCCCGGCCTCAGTGTGGTCGAGTATTTCCAAAGCGGCAAACAATATCCTGAAAGATATTATTACGACTGGAAAAACGCCATCTTGATAACCACAACCGGCGCAACCGGCAATACCGTCAAAAAAAGCCTGATTGGCTCAAAGGGGCCGAATTACCTTAAAACCAGAAAAATTGAAATTCTCAACGGTGATTCCGTCGGCCCGGGGTCGTCATGGCGCCTCGACAAAATCTACAATTACGACGACAAGGGGAGGTTTATGAGGGAGCTCGACGCCAATGGCCGCGTGGCGGCCTACGCCGTCGCAGACGATATCAATTACTGCATCTATAGGGACGGCAAACTTGTCTTTGAGGAAGTTGCGGGAAAGGGGGTTGTCGAAAAGAACTATTATATGGACTCTGGAACTCGCATGTGCAGGAAGTTTTTCGATTCTGGCGACAGCGAATATTTTACATACGGCAAAGACGGAACCCTGTGCTATTACGAGTACAGGGATGCAGGCGAAAGGGTTTTGAAAAAAATGTTCGAATACGGGTTCATAACGGAAGACGTTTCTGAAAATGAAAAAAGAATAACCGACGTCAGCGGGAAACTGGTTGCCATTGTCAAAAAGGGCGCCGACGGCAGTTTTAGAATTCAAAATAAGGTAAACAATTAGGATCATGAATACTTATATAAAAATAATGGCGGCGATGGTATTTGCCGCGACATATTCTTCTTCGATGGCGGCGGACTGCTATTCGTGCGCAATAGGTTCAACTGTCTGCGAAGGCGCCGGAACTGGCAAATGCGATTGGGAGGGCGGTTTGTTATGTACGGGCATGGGAACGTGTACTGCAACTTGGCCGATGCAGAAGCCCGTACCCCAATGCAATGAAGACGACGACGGCAACATGACCAATTGTACCGTTGGACCGTCGGAAGCGGTCATGGTTTCCGGATGCAAAATCAAGTGTAGCATAAAACCCTTTCTTTCATGCGACTGTGTTACGACTGGGGAGTTCGGTGGAGTGCCGTCAGGCTTTCATGCCCCTTACCTTGAATGCAAAAAACAATGATTGCGATGAAGAAAGCCTTGATATTTTTGACGGCCGCCATATCTCTCGGCGGTCCGGCTTTTTCAGCCGAAACCGTTCCAGCATTTCACATCGATGAAGCCAAAGATTTCATTTGGCCGTCTCGAAAAAAGCCGCGCTTTTCGATTCGTGGAAGCTGAAAGCCCGCTCGGTCAGCTTTGTGGTGCCCGCAGAGGAGTACGGCAAGGCTGTTGAAAAACTGTACGCCATAGACCCGTTTGATTCCTCTCTGACGGAGTCCGAACTTCTAGGAATAGTCAAAGGGTGCGCGCCCGAAAACGATTTCTCTTATGAGCTGGATTTTTCAAAGAACATGTACAGGCTCAAAAAAATCTCAAAAGCCGCTCCGGGCGCCCCCGGGGACGGCAAAAATTCGGACGGCGCAGACATTGTTGAAATTGAAAACAATATCAATTCCCTCGCTTCCAGTTACAGCTCCGAAGACAATACCCTGCAGTTTTTCAAGGCGGCAAAAAACAGCCATATTCAAATCCTTTCGGAATATGGGATAGACATTTGCCTGATGCCGTTTGACGGAATTTTGCAGGATGTTCCGGGAAGGAAAATCTCGTTTAGGCGGGAAGGCGACGGGATTGAAATAAAAACGTCCATAAATGATCCGTTCGGCGAAACCCAGAATTATCTGGTAAAAAACGGCATGGTTTATTTCCTGAATTTACGGACAAAAATGAAAATGGGAACGTTTGACCTGTTCCTGCTGGGATACGGCGAGCTAGATATGAAAAATAAAGGCATGCTGGAATTTTATATCCCCAAATACAGGGTTTTTGCCCAAAAACTGGACGGCCACGACAATGGAACCGTCACGTTTTACATTGTGGAATCATGGCTTCCGGCCCCAATTACCGAAAGCGACATGGAAATTCAGGTAAAGCCGGATACGAAAATTAAAAATATGGCGTTTTAAAGGCGCCAAACGCGAAGGAAGCCAATGAAATTTTCAGGCATAGCCGTATTGCTGTTCGCCTTTGCCGCGCCCGTTTTCGGCGATCTTGAATTTGACAAATACCTGATAGAAGATGCCATAAGCGAAGACGTTTCCGCTTACGATTTTAAATTCGAATTCAGGAATACCGGTGACGCTCCGGTGGAAATAAAAGACATACATTCTTCGTGCGGATGTACCGTCGCCACACTGGATGAGAAGGTCTTTCAGCCGGGCCGGACGGGAACCATAAACGGCACATTCTCGTCCGAGGGAAAAAGCGGCCTGCAGGAAGTCCGCGTAATATTGAAAACGGACAACATTGGGCAGTCTTCAATTGATCTGTTTCTGAAAATTGACGTGCGCAAGGCTTTGACTGCAAATCCGTTTTTGGCGTTGTGGAGAGTTGGCGCGCCCGCTTCCGCCAAAGAGTTCGTCCTTGAATCCGACGGGACGGTAAAAGTGACTGGAATAGAAAGCCGGTCGGAGAATTTTCATGCCGAGTTGGAGAGACTGCCAGGCAACAAGTATCTTATAAAGGCCGCGCCTGTTTCCACGGAAAAGGCCGAAAGGACGCTTGTGAAAATTTTGACGGAAAAAGTTGCGCCCAACGGAGAAAGCGGAATTCCCGGAAAAGACTATCTGGTGCATCTGCTGATAAAATAGGCAAAATTGCGCGGCTTTCAGCCGCGCTTTTTTTGCGCAAAACGCGGCAGCATTAAAAGTAAAACCCGCGAATGCTGCGGGTTGTCGGAGGCCAAAAAAACAGGGGCAGCAGGACTCGAACCTGCGACCAACGGTTTAGAAAACCGCTGCTCTATCCACTGAGCTATGCCCCCAATGTTAAAGCGGAATATTTTTGTCAAGACGCCGTTGCTATGCAAGAAAAAAACAGTTTTTGCGCGTCTTCCGGCCGGATTTTTCGCCTGTAAAAAGAATTTTGTGGACACCCGCCTTGCGCCCGGATAATACTGGCCTCACAAATTTTTTAAGGAATTGCGCGGCCTCGCGCCGATATGCCCCGTTAAAACGGCATTTCCCGCAAAAACATTAAAAACGCACCACAACACACACAAAGCCGCGCCGCCTAACGGCCGGCAAACAGACGAAACAACAGAACATGGCTAAACAGAAAATACCGACTACAACCATAGCGAAAGACGACAAGGCGCTGGAAACCGCGCTTAGCATGGTCAACAAGCAATTTGGCGAAGGCTCGCTCATACGCCTGGGCGACGCGACAAAAATGAAGGTGGAAACCATAAGCACCGGCTCGGTGGCGATAGACCTCGCCCTCGGCGTCGGCGGCCTGCCGCGCGGCAGAATCGCCGAAATCTACGGCCCCGAATCTTCCGGCAAAACAACCCTCTGCCTTTCCATCATCGCCGAGGCGCAGCGCCAGGGCGGCAACGCCGTCTTTATCGACGTCGAGCACGCCCTCGACCCGCATTATGCGAAAATCGTCGGCGTGGACCTTGAAAACCTTATGGTTTCCCAGCCCGAAAGCGGCGAAGACGCCCTCAACATCGCCGAAACGCTCATCCGCTCCGGCGCGATCGACGTTGTCGTGATCGACTCCGTCGCCGCCCTCGTCTCCCGCCAGGAACTCGACGGCCAGATGGGCGACACCACCGTAGGCCTCCAGGCGCGCATGATGAGCCAGGCCATGAGGCGCCTTACCGCGGCCATCAGCAAGACCTCCTGCGTGTGCATATTCACAAACCAGATCCGCGAAAAAATCGGCGTGATGTTCGGCAGCCCCGAAACAACCCCCGGCGGCCGCGCCCTCAAGTTCTTCGCGTCGGTGCGCATAGACATCCGCAGGATTGGCCAGATAAAGGACACTTCCGGCAGGGTCATCGGCAACCGCACGAAAATCAAGGTAGTCAAAAACAAGGTCGCGCCGCCTTTCACGGAATGCGAATTCGACATCATGTACAACGAGGGCATCTCCAAGACCGGCAGCCTCATAGACCTCGGCATCGAGCAGAAAATCCTTGAGAAAAAGGGCGCGTGGGTGTCGTACAACGGCGAACTTATCGGACAGGGCAGGGAAGCCGCGAAAGCCTACCTTATGCAGAATCCGGCCGTGGCCGACGCAATCGGCGAAGCCATCGCCAAGAGCGTAAAGGTCGTCGGCGGGACAACCCTCGGCGAGGGCGAAGAGGCCGGCGAATAGCCCGCAATTTCCGCGACAAAAAAGCGCGCCCAAACGGCGCGCTTTTTTTGTGATGGTTAATTGGGCGCAGTGTATTTTTTATTCGCGTCCAGCGTGACCGGTTTACGCTTTAGGCCCTTCCGCGGGCGGCGGCTGAAGCTGCCTGAACGTAAGCAGGCGCGAGGCCACCGGAATGTCGTTGGCTATGAGCTGCAGTTCGTATGTCCCCGGCGCCGGTATCTGCAGGTTTTGCACGTTGAATATGAATTCAGGCGAGTCGAGTGGTGTGGGTATGTTCACCTTGCCCGGCATGTCGCACACCGCGTCGCCGTTGCCGGCCTGCAGGCGCACCCGTATTTCCGTCTCTCCCTCCGCGTTCGTCATTGAGGCGAACACGAAAAACTGCGGTATCACATGCGGAAAATTTGACGCCCCTATGGAATTGAAAAGCCCAACCAGCGTTTTCTTTCCGGTCTGGGCGTCGGTTATGATGGTGTCGCATGCGATCAGCGCCAGCGCGACGGGAGTTTCAAAGTTGTCTTTCATTGCTTGTCAAATATGCCTTCAGCCTTTTGCAAGATAAAGAAAATTTTTGCTTGAACAGTTAATTTTTTGACGCAAACTTACGTTAAAAAGGAAGAGCGGCTTTTACTTCCCTTTGCCCAATTTTTATAGAATAACACCATGAAACGCAAGCAGGCGAAATCCAATTCAAAAGAAGATGTATCTTTGCTGCGTTCGTGCGTCTACAACGAGTACCTCGCCGAACGCGAAGAGATTTTAAAGCACAAGTGGATCGAATCCGAAAAGGTCGGCCACGACATCGGCTACGACCGCGCACTCCTCGACTGGATTATGAACCACCGGGAAAAATGGCGCAAGTCGCACCGTTGCAAGTCCCGAGCCTAAGAGACCCAAAACTCCGAACCAAAAATTCGGATTTTTTTTGTGCTTATAGAATAGGAGGCTCATAGCCGCCTCCTAAGACCTCCGCCTAGGCGCGAGCCGCGCCGCGGCATAGTGACGTTGCTTCGTTCTGAATCTTCCGCATTGCATTCGCAATGGCTGAATTATTCGTTGCTGTTGGTTTTGCCTGTTTGCATATAGGAAGAAGCACGAACTTACTACGGTAGCTTCACCGTTTATCGGTGTGCAATGCACACACGATAAACGGCGCATCATGTGGCGACCGCTATTGCGATCGCCATGGTTGCTAAAGCGATATAGAGCGCAAGCGAACTGACTGTATTTTTTGTTATGCAACAGGCTTGTGTTTTGTAAGGTGAGTTCGTTATAGCCTATCTCAACAGCAATGCGAAAGAACGTTAGTGAAAGAGCAGGTGAATAAAACCGCTTAACACGCAAAGTGATTAGAGAATACACTTCGTAGAATCGGCAAAAGACCGCTCCGAGGCTTTATTGTAAAACTATATGCATGCATATAGTTTTAGCCTGCCGTGTATAATGGGGGAAGGCGGAAGAATTTGCGGAGCAAATCCGCCTGCTGGGGCTTAAGCCCCGCAATGCCCGGCGAGGCCCTCGCCCGGCAATTCAAGCCGGAGACGCGAACACCGAGCGAAGGCGAAGGGGAAGTATGGCGGCGCAGCCGCCACCCGGAGGGCGAGACATTTTCTGCTGAAAATGCGAGTACAACA
>CALXSL010000043.1 GCA_944391135.1 uncultured Opitutales bacterium | reverse complement strand
AGGCTGATGTTGTACTCGCATTTTCAGCAGAAAATGTCTCGCCCTTCGGGTGGCGGCTGCGCCGCCATACTTCCCCTTCGCCTTCGCTCGGTGTTCGCGCCTCCGGCTTGAATTGCCGGGCGAGAGCCTCGCCGGGCATTGTGGGGCTTAAGCCTCGGCAGGCGAATTTGCGGAGCAAATTCTTCCGCCTTCCCCCCATTATACCCGGACAGACTAAAAGCATGTGCATTGCACATGCTTTTACAATAAAGTCTCGGGGCGGTCTTTTGCCGAGTCTACAAAGTTTTATTTCTAATCACTTTGCCTGTTAAGCGATTTTATTACCCCCTCATTCACTAACGTTCTTTCGCATTGCTGTTGAGGCAGATTTTACAAATCTTATGACAGGACAGCTAAAGTTTTAAGAGTGTATTGAATTACTTGTGTGCGCGAGCGAAAAAAACATGCACAGCATTACGCCCAAATTCACCCCACTTTAACCCGCACTCTCAAGAGTTCGTCAATACTAATCTTTAACCGTTTTGGCGCAGCGATTTGGGATGAAGAGCGAGCACAAAAAAGCCTCTGAAGACGCGTGGCGTACTTGAGTACGCGAGCGGTTTCAGAGGCTTTTTTCGCGGAGCTATTCGCCCAAAGCGCCCGCCAAAACTATTCCCATTCGATGGTGGCCGGCGGCTTGGAGGAGATGTCGAGGCAGACCCTGTTAACCCCCTTGACTTCGTTGATAATGCGCGTCGAAATCTTGCTGAGTATTTCGTGCGGCACATGCGCCCAGTCGGCTGTCATCGCGTCGATGCTTTCAACTATGCGCAGCGCAATAACGTTATCGTAGGTGCGCTCGTCGCCCATAACGCCGACGGTCTTGACGGGGAGGAACACCGCAAACGCCTGCCACACCTTGTAGTAGATGTCGTTGGCGTACATTTCCTCGGTGAGGATCGCGTCGGCCTCGCGGAGAATGTCGAGGTCTTTCTTGTTGATCGCGCCGAGCTGGCGGACGCCGAGGCCCGGCCCCGGGAAGGGATGGCGCCAAAGCACTTCTTTTGAAAGGCCCAGTTCCGTGCCGAGCTGGCGGACTTCGTCCTTGAAGAGCTCGCGGAGGGGTTCGAGGAGCTTGAGCTTCATCTTCTTGGGCAGGCCGCCGACATTGTGGTGGCTCTTGATGACGGAGGCGGGGTTGCCCGCAATCGCCATGCTCTCGATGACGTCGGGATAGATGGTGCCCTGCGCGAGGAAGTCGACGTCGCCGATAGATTTTACAGCTTTGTCAAAAACTTCGATAAACACCCTGCCGATAGTCTTGCGCTTGCGTTCCGGGTCTGTTATGCCCTTGAGCGCGGTGAGGAACTGCTTTTCGGCGCGCACGGTTTTCATGCGCATCTTGAAGTTTTCCTTGAACATCTTTTCGACGTTCTGGCGTTCGTTCTTGCGCAGCAGGCCGTTGTCCACGAACACGCAAGTGAGGTTGTCGCCGATGGCCTTGTGAACGAGCACGGCCACTACGGAGGAGTCTACGCCGCCGCTGAGGCCGAGTATGACCTTCTTGTCGCCGACGGTCTTGCGGATGTCTTCAATCATGCGCTCGGCGTATGCCGACATTGTCCAGTCTGCGGTGCATTTGCAGATGTCGAAAAGGAAGTTCCTGATGATTTCCATGCCCTGGGGCGTATGGACAACTTCCGGGTGGAACTGCATACCGAAGAAATTGCGCTTGCGGTCTTCGATGAGCGCGTACTTGGAATTTTCGGTGGTGCCGACGGCCTTGAAGCCCGCGGGGAGCTTTTCGATTTTGTCGCCGTGCGAATTCCACACCTTGATGGGCGAACTCAGGCCCTTGAGCAGGCGGCTTTCGCCTTTAAAAGACAGCTCGCCGCTGCCGTATTCGCGGTGCTTGCTGGAGACCACTTCGCCGCCGAGCACCTTGCCCATAACCTGCAGGCCATAGCAGATGCCGAGGACGGGGACGCCCATGTCGAAAATCTTGGGGTCGGGGCGCGGGGAGCCTTTTGCGAGGACGCTCGCGGGGCCTCCGGAAAGGATTATGCCTGCGACGCCCTGCTTTTTCAGCTCGGTGGCCTTCGTGTTGAAGGGCATGATTTCCGAGTAGACGCTGCATTCGCGGATGCGGCGGGCTATCACCTGCGTGTATTGCGACCCAAAGTCAAGAACTGCAATCTTCTGATTCATTTTTATGCCATATTTTACGCCGACTGCCTTGGCAATGCGGCTCTGGTTTTCGGTTTTTCCGGGCGTTAATCGCGGCGACGACACGCCCCGGGCTGGTTGTAGTTAAAGAACGGTTAAAATTTCAAGCGGGTTTCCCCGCCCGCTAGAACTTCAGCTTGGGATTTTTATATCCGCACGCCGGGCATTCCTTGGTCTCCGTGCCGGCGGGGCCGGTGTAGACCGAATCGCAGCGCAGGCAGTGGAATGTTTCGGTGCGCGCAAGCCTCTCGTATTCCTTCCGCTGTTTCCGCGACAAAATGCCCGCATACACGCCCGTGACGAGCAGGACGGCGACGATTATGACTGCGAAATAAACGGTGATGCTCATGCAAAGGAGAGTCCCATTAAAAAAAAGCACAAACGCGCCCGTTGCAGGGGCGCGTTTGCGAATTTACAAAAGAGCTCGCGGAAAGCCTATTCCTTGCTTTCCGAAGCTTCTTCAGCGCCCTCGGCCGCAGGCCCGTCAGCCTTTTTGGCGGCCTTTTTCGTGGCGGCTTTCTTGGTGGCCGCCTTTTTGGTTGCGGTCTTCTTAGCAGCCGCCTTCTTGGCGGCGGGCTTCTTTTCTTCCGCGGCGGGCTTTGCCTTGTAGCCGGCGTCGTCAGCTTCGATGAGCTCTACGATGGCCATTTCGGCGGCGTCACCCTTGCGGGGGACAAGCTTGTATATGCGGATGTAGCCGCCCTCGCGCTTGAGGAACTTGGATACCTTGTCCGAAAAGAGGAAGTGAACGGCGCTTTCGTCGCGGACCCTTGAGAGGGCCTGACGGCGGAAATGCAGTTTCTTGGCCGTGTCATCAGAAGCCGCCGCCTTCTTGGCGAGGGTGATGATCTTTTCGGCGAAGGGGCGCAGGGCCTTGGCATTGCCGAGTGTTGTCTGAATTCTGTCGTGGCGGAAAAGGCCGGCCGCGAGCGACGCCATGATGGCTTCGCGGTGTTCCTTTTTAACGCCCAAAGAGTGTCTGTGTTTACGATGACGCATTTGTAGTCTTTTCTAAATATTAAAGTGTTGCCGAATCGATAAGGCGTTCGTCGATCTTCATGCCGAGGGAAAGCCCGAGCTGTTCGAGCTTGCTCTTGATTTCGTTGAGCGACTTTTTGCCGAAGTTGCGGTACTTGAGCATTTCCTGCTCGGACTTCATTGCCAGTTCGCCGACAGTCGTGATGTTGGCGTTGTTCAGGCAGTTCGCCGCGCGGACGGAAAGCTCTATCTCATTTACGCTCATGTTAAGGAGCTTCCTGAGACGGTTCTGCTCTTCGCTTACTTCCTTGCCGATAGTTTCAAATTCGATTTCCTGTTCGTTAACCTTGTCGAACACGTCGATGTGGTGCTTCAGGATTACCGCCGCCTCCTTGAGGGCTTCGTCGGGTGTTATCCTGCCGTCGGTCCAGATTTCGAGGGTGAGCTTGTCGAAGTCGGTCATCTGGCCGACGCGGGTTGCGTCGACAGAGTACTTGACCAGTTCGATGGGGCTGAAGAGCGAGTCCACCGGGATTACGCCGATGGGCTGGTCTTCGTACTTGTTCTCATCCGCCGGCCTCCAGCCGCGCCCGTTGGAAATTTCGACTTCCGCCAGGAACCTGCGCTTGCTGTCGAGCGTGCAGATAACCTGATCGGGGTTGACAATCGTGATGTCGGCATCGAGCTGGATGTCGGCCGCAGTGACGGGGCCTTCCTTGTCGACGTCAATCATCAGGCGCTTGTTTTCACGGGTTGCGCTCTTAACCTTGATTTTCTTGAGGTTAAGGACGATGTCGGTTACGTCTTCGACGATGCCGTCGACGCTCTGGAACTCGTGATCTACCCCCTCGATGCGGATCGAGCTGATTGCGGCGCCCTCAATGGAGCCGAGAAGCACGCGGCGAAGCGCGTTTCCGATTGTGTGACCGAAACCCGTTTCAAAGGGCTCCGCCACATACTTTGCGTAATTGCTGGACGCGCTGCCCTCGTCTTTTGAAAGACGTTTGGGCAATTCAAACTTTCCGAGGCGTTTGGCCATTGTGTTCTCTTTCTTAAGGGTTTAATCAATTAGCGGGAGTAGAATTCAACGATAAGCTGTTCGTTGATAGTCTTGTCCATCTCGTCACGGATCGGAAGGCGGCTGACCGTGCCCTTGAAGGCGTCTTCGACGCGCTCGATCCATGCGGGAACCGCGCGCAGCTGCGATTCGTCCAGAGCCCTCTGGGCGAGCTGGCGCGAAGCGGCGCGGTCGCGGATTTCGACGACGTCGCCCGGCTTGCATGAGAAGCTGGGGATGTCGACCTTCTGGCCGTTCACCTGTACGTGGCCGTGGGTCACGAACTGGCGGGCCGCCTTGCGTGTGCGGGCGAAACCGAGCAGGTAAATGATGTTGTCGAGGCGAACTTCAAGCAGCTGCATGAAAATTTCGCCGGTAACGCCGCGGATGTTTTTCGCGCGGGCGAATGTGAGGCGGAACTGCTTTTCGCTCAAGCCGTACATGAAGCGAAGCTTCTGCTTTTCGCAAAGCCCCATGGAGTAGTCGGTAACGCGGCGGCGCAAACGCGGGCCGTGCTGTCCGGGGATGTAGGGCTTCTTCTGCATCGCCTTGTTTTCCGGGAAAATTGCCATCCCGAAGCGGCGATTGATCTTTGTCGTGGGTCCTGTATAACGTGACATTGTAAAAGTCTCCTGTATTTAGAAATTATACGCGGCGGCGCTTGGGAGCGCGGCAGCCGTTATGCGGAACGGGAGTCACGTCGGTGATCGCGGTGACGATGAAGCCGAGCGCCTGAAGCGAGCGGATCGCCGAGTCGCGGCCCATGCCGGGGCCCTTGACGGCGACGGAAACTTCCTTCATGCCGTGGCTCATTGCAACCTTGCCCGCGTCCTGCGTGACGACCTGCGCGGCGTAAGCCGTGCTCTTCCTCGAGCCGCGGAAATTCATTTTGCCCGCGCTCGACCAGCTGATGACGTTGCCCTGCTGGTCGGTGAAAGCAACCTTCGTGTTGTTGAAAGTGGCGTTGATGTGGCAGACGCCGCTGTGGACGTTCTTGCTTCCCTTGGCCTTGCGGATCTTGATTTCGCCGACTTCCGCCGAAAGCAGATCTGCAGCCGAAGGCTGGGAGGGCTTTGCGGCTTCTGTCGACTGAACTTCCGTTTCCGCGTTTTCGGTGACGGCTTCCTGATTTTTCTGTTCTTCGCTCATCTAAAGTCCTTTATTTCTTGGTGACTACGCCGACCGTCTTGCGGGCGCCCTTGCGGGTGCGTGCGTTGGTGCTCGTGCGCTGGCCGCGCACGGGAAGACCCTTAGCGTGGCGCAGGCCGCGGTACGACTTGATGGCGCTGAGGCGCTTCATGTTGCCGACAATTTCGCGGCGGAGGTCGCCTTCGAGCTTGTACTGGCGTTCGGTCACAATGTTCATGATCTTGTTGATCAGTTCCTCATTGAGCTCACTGGCGCGCATGGATTCGGCTATTCCGGCTTCCGCGCAGATGATCTTGGCGCGTGCGGGACCGATGCCGTATATGTACTGAAGCGCGTACTCAACGCGCTTGTTGTTGGGAATATCTACTCCGAGTAGTCGTGGCATATTGTTTCCGTTGTTTAAAAAGAATAGTCTATACTGACAGTTTTTTAAGGATTGAAAAGTCTTTTTTAATGTTTTTTCAAATTATTGGGCGACAATCCCCCGAAAGACTCCGTACTTCGGCAAAAAGGGCTTATTCCTTAATTGGAAGCGTGAGGATCTCAGGTTCGTCATGGGTAACGAGCACCGTATGTTCTATATGGCAGCTCGGCTTTCCGTCGGCGGTGTAAACCGTCCAACCGTCATCACCAACAAATATGTCCTCGACGCCCATGTTGACCATCGGCTCTATGGCCAGGGTCATTCCGGGTTTGAGAACGGGGCCCGTGCCGGCTTTTCCGTAGTTCGGTATCTGCGGCTCCTCGTGGAGGCTTCGCCCCACTCCGTGGCCGGTGAACTCGCGGACTATCCCGTAACCGTGCGCTTCAATGTGCTTTTGAATCGCCGCCGATATGTCGCCGACCCTGTTGCCGGCCCTCGCCTGCGCTATTCCCGCGCGGAGGGCCTGGTCGGTTGCGGAAACGAGGTTCTGCACTTCGGGTGCGACGTTTCCTATCAGCACGGTGCGGGTATTGTCGCCGACAAACCCCTGGTAAACGGTACTTATATCGAAGCTGACGATGTCGCCAGACTTAAGAATCCTGTCCTTGCGGCCTATGCCGTGTATCACTTCGTCGTTGACCGAAATGCACGCATAGGACGGAAACCTCAGCCTGCCGTTCTTGTAGTTGTAACAAGCGCTGCGGCATGAGTGTTCTGCCATAAGTTTTTTGGCCGCCTGGTCCAAGTCCCAAGTGGATACGCCCTCCTGTGCCAGCTGGCATAGTCTGTCCAGCACAGTCGCGGCGATCGCGCATGATTGTCGCATGATACGCAAATCTCGTTCTGATTTTACCGGTATCATACGGCGTGCCGTTTTTGTGTTTGCTGTGATTGTATTTTAAAGAACAAAGCGCCACTGGCGCCTGCGACTGTTACCACAGGTGCCATTGACGTATGACCCACGCGCCCAAACCGACGAAGAATATCACCAGAAGGGGTGTCCAGAGGGCCCAAAGATTTTTGATTTCGCGAGTGTCCACAATCTGGCGGGTCTGCCCCACGCTGCGGCCGCGGATGCGTCCTTTCTTGAGGAAGCCGTCGTAGTGACGCTGCAAAAGATAGGTTTCAACCTGCTTCATTGTGTCGAGCGTTACGCCCACCATGATGAGCGCGCCCGTGCCGCCGAAGAAGTTCGCAATCTTGGCGGGAATGCCAAGGTGCTGCATCAGCATGTTCGGGAGGACGGCGATTATCACGAGGAACATCGCGCCCGCGAACGTGAGGCGGGTCATTGTGTAGTCGAGGAACTTGGCGGTGGGCTCGCCGGGCCTTACCCCGGGTATGTAGCCGCCGTTGCGTTTTAAGTCATCGGCTATCTGAAGGGGTTTGAACATTATCGACACCCAGAAGTACGCGAAGGCGAACACGAGGGTTGCGTAGATAATGTTGTATGTGGAAATGCCGAACTGCCCGAGAAGCTGCTGCGGAAAGAGCATAAGGGCGCTGGCAAAAATGATCGGCATGACGCCGGCATAATTGATTTTAAGGGGCAGATAGGAGCTTTGGCCTCCCATGACCTTGCGGCCGACAACCCTTTTGGCGTACTGCACCGGAACCCTGCGAACGGCCTGCAATATCTCAATGACCGCGGCGATGACCACGACAAAGAAGAACAGCATTAAAACCGCCTGCGGCAGGCCGAGATTGGACGCCTCCGCGCCCACGGGGCGGTCGAAGAACATCTTGTAGGCCTGGTACACGGCTGTTGGCAGCGAGTCGACGATGCCGACCGTAATGATTATCGAGACGCCGTTCCCGATGCCGCGCTGGGTAATCTGCTCGCCCAGCCAAGACAGAATCATCGTGCCCGTTGTCAGCAAAACTACGCTTACGACCATGAATATGGGTATGTTGCCCGCTATTATGATTGAGCCGAACTGCGACTGGTTGAAGCCTTGGAAGAAGGTTTCGGGCCTGTACACGAGCGCATACGAAATCATCGCGCCCTGAATGAAAGCGATGACTATCGTAAGGTACCTGGTATACTGCGCGATTTTCTGCCTGCCGATGTCACCCTCCTGCATGAGGCGCGCCAAACTCGGCATGACCGCCCCCATGAGCTGAAGGATAATGGAGGCGCTGATGTACGGCATTACGCCGAGCGCAAAAATAGCGCCGTTCATCAGCGCGCCACCGGTGAACATGTTATAGAGCGCGGCCAGCCCGCTGCCGTCGGATGCGGCGGAAGCGTAGTAGTCGCGCAAGGGTGTAGGGTCGAGACCGGGCAAGGGAATGCCAGCGCCCACGCGAGCGATAAAAATGAGTCCGAGCGTCAGGAATATCCTCTGGCGCAATTCCGGAATTTTAAAGCAGTTTGTGAAAGCACTAAACATGTCTTACCTGTCCTTTGGTTATTCGGATACGGGGGCGTTGACAACGGCCTTGCCGCCTGCGTCCTCAATCTTCTTCACAGCGCTGGCCGAGAACTTGTCGGCGGTCACCGTGATTTTCTTCGAGAGTTCGCCTTCGCCGAGGATCTTCACCAGGGCGTCCGAAGCGCGCACGAGGCCCGCCACGACGAGGTCGTTGCGCGTGATTTCCTCGAGACCGAGGGCTTCGAGCGCGCCTACGTTAACCACGGCGTATTCGGCCCTGAACTTGTAATTGTTGAAGCCGCGCTGCGGGAGCTTGCGGTAAAGAGGCATCTGGCCGCCTTCAAAACCGGGGCGTACGCCGCCGCCGCTGCGGGCCTTCATGCCCTTGTGGCCGCGTCCCGCGGTTTTGCCGTTGCCGCTTCCCACGCCCTTGCCCTTGCGCTTGTGCGAGTGCTTGGCGCCGTCGGGATTCGAAAGTGTGTGCAATTTCATAGATTAAAACTCCTTATTTGCTTCTGAACGCGTTGATGGTTTCCGCCGTGCGCAGCTTGCGCAGCGCAGCCAATGTTGCGTTGACCATTGCCATGTCGTTGTTCGAGCCAAGCGACTTGCTGAGGATGTCCTTGACGCCCACGGCTTCGAGCACCGCGCGAACGCCGCCGCCGGCGATAATGCCGGTACCGGGCGATGCGGGGCGAAGCATCACTATGCCGCCGTCGGATTCGCCGACGACTTCATGCGGGATTGTGGTGTCCTTGAGGCTGACCGACTTGATGACCTTGCGCGCCTTGTCGGTCGCCTTTTTGATGGCGTCCGGAACTTCCTTGGCCTTGCCGAAGCCGACTCCGACGCTGCCGCTGCCTGTGCCCATGACCACGAGCGCCGAGAAGGTGAAGCGGCGTCCGCCCTTCACTACCTTTGCGCAGCGGTTGATATGCACGACCTTTTCGATAAGCTCGGGACCGTCATTCTTTTCAACGGCCTGCTCACGTTTCTTGTTTCTAAATTCTCTGCTCATATTAACCGATCCAATTAGAAGTTGATGCCTGTCGAGCGGACCGCGTCGGCGAAGCTCTTCACCACGCCGTGGTAGCGGCGCGGACCTCTGTCAAACACAACCGCGTCAATGCCGGCCGCCTTGAGCTTCGCGCCGAACTTTTCGCCGAGCGCCTTCGCGCCTTCGACGTTCGGGAGAAGCTTTTCACCCGCCAATTCCTTGGAAGTCGAGCAAAGGGCGACAAGGGTTTTTCCCGCGTGGTCGTCGATTGCCTGGGCATAGATATGCTTGTTCGAGAGGCAAAGCGACAGGCGCGGACGAGCTTCCGTGCCGGAAACCTTGTTGCGGACGCGCCAGCGGCGCTTTTGTTCCAAAATCTTTTTCTTCAAAAATTTCATAATTTTTTCCTTTCAGAGAACCGCGGTTACGCGGTCTTCTTGCCCTCCTTGCGGCGGACGAATTCTCCGTGGATCCTGACGCCCTTGCCCTTGTAGGGCTCGACGGGATAGAAGTGCTTGATTTTGGCGGCGACCTCGCCGACCATCTGCTTGTCCGCGCCGGAAACCGTCAAGAGAGGGTTCCTGTCGGGCGTTTCGCCGATGACGACCGTTATGCCTTCCGGCACTTCGAGGATGCAGGGGTGCGCATAGCCGAGGGCCAGCGTCAAAACCTTGCCTTTGAGGTCGGCCTTGAAACCGACGCCCTTGATTTCAAGAACCTTCTTGAATTCTTCAACCACGCCCTTTACCATGCCCGCGATGATGCTGCGCGCCGTGCCGTACATAGCGCGCGACTGGCGCGAGTTCGACGTGGGGGCAACCTTGATTTCATTGCCCTCGAGGGCGATGCTTACTACGTTGCTGAAGGTATGGCTGAGTTTGCCCTTGGGGCCTTCAATTTTTACCGTAACCCCGTCGACGGACGCCTTGACGCCCGCGGGGATTTCTACTGGAAGTTTGCCAATTCTGCTCATTGTATTTCCTTCCTTACCAGACTTTGCAGAGGATTTCCCCGCCGACCTTCTTGGCGCGGCAGTCGGAATCCTTTAGCACGCCCTTGGAGGTCGTGAGGATCGATATGCCCATGCCGTTGAGTACGCGCGGAATGCTGCGGTATTCGTAATACATGCGGCAGCCGGGTGTGCTCACGCGGATTATGCCGGTAAGCGACGGTATGCCGCCCATGTACTTCATTTTTATTTTAATTGTCTTTTCGGCCTTTTCGCCCGTTACTTCGTAATCGGAGATGTAGCCCTCGTCCTTGAGGATCGCGGCGATGCCCTCGCGGATCTTGGACCACTGCGCGGAGCAGGTGTCCTTTCCGGCGGAGCTTGCGTTGCGGACTATCGTCAAAAAGTCGCCTATGCTGTCGTGTGTTGCCATATTTTCAGTCCTTTCGCAATTACCACGATGATTTTGTTACGCCCGGAAGCTTGCCGCTGAGGGCCAGTTCGCGGAATGTGATGCGCGAGACGCCGAACTTGCGGATGAACGCGCGCGGGCGGCCCGTGATGGAGCAGCGGTTGCGGATGCGGATCTTGGACGCGTTGCGCGGAAGCTTCGCAAGACTGCGCTGAGCCTTGAAGAATTCTTCGTCCGTAGATTCGGGGTTGTTCAAGACCTTCTTGAGTTCGGCCTTCTTGGCCGCATATTTCGCAACCATTTTCTGGCGCTTCAAATTGCGCTCTATCGATGATTTCTTAGCCATGTTAAAACCTTATTTAGCTGCTTCCGATGACGATTTGCGGAAAGGCATGCCCAAGAGCTTGAGCAATTCGCGGCCGCTTTTGTCGTCCTTAGCCGTGGTTACGATTGTTATGTCCATGCCGATGTTCTTGCGGCCCGGGTCTACGGTCACTTCGGGGAATATCGTATGGTCGGATATGCCGTAGTTGTAGTTGCCGGCGCCGTCAAGCTTTGCGCTCACGCCGCGGAAGTCGCGGATTGAGGGAAGGACTATGCCGATAAACTTGTAGAGGAAGTCCCACATTATCGCACCGCGCAGCGTGACCTTTACGCCGTTGGGCTGGCCTTCGCGCAGCTTGAAGTTCGCAATGCTTTTGCGCGCGTTGACTATTACGGGCTGCTGGCCCGTGATTTTGGAGATTTCCTTCGCGACCTCCTGAACCCATTCCTTCGAGTTTTCACTGCGGATACCGGAGTTGATTACTATCTTCTCCAGGTTGGGCACGGTGTGCGGGTTGTCGAGCCCAAGACTCTTCTTCAGCTCGGGAACAACCTTCTCCTGATATATCTTTTTTAGTACAGGTGTGCTCATTTTTTGTTTTTATTTTGCGTCTCCGATCGCGCGCCTATTTCTTTGCGCGCTCGGCAGACATTACGTTTGAAATGTGGATGGGCGCTTCGCGCTCAACAATGGCCCCGTCGGGGTTCTTCTCGCTCTTGCGCTCATGGAACTTGCGGACGTTCACGCCTTCGACGAGAACCTTTTCCTTCTTGGGGAACACCGCGAGAACCTTGCCCTTCGCGCCCTTGGAAGAGCCCGTGATAACTACTACTTCGTCGCCTTTTTTGACTGATCTTTTCATATTAGAGAACCTCCGGTGCAAGGGATACGATTTTCATAAAGTTCTTGGAGCGCAATTCGCGTGCCACGGGCCCAAAAATGCGGGTGCCTTTCGGGTTGCCGTTGCCGTCAAGAATGACGCAGGCGTTCGAGTCGAAGCGCAGGTAGGAGCCGTCCGAACGGCGAATGGGAGCGCTGGTGCGCACGATTACCGCCTTCTGCACGGTGCCCTTCTTGACGGCCGCGTCGGGCGTCGAGGTCTTTACCGCGACTACGATGACGTCGCCGATCTTGGCGCACTTGCGGGGCTGGCCCAAGCGGCGGATCATTGCAACTTCCTTGGCGCCGGTATTGTCGGCCACCTGGAGTTTTGTCTGCATGTATATCATGTTCTATTCCTCCTTATTCTGCGATGACGGGCGCCTTTTCGACGATACGGACTACGCGGAACCTCTTGAGCTTGCTCAAGGGGCGCGTTTCGGTCACTTCTACCTTGTCGCCCAATGCGCACTCGTTCTTCTCGTCGTGGACGTGGATAACCGTCTTGCGGCGGATTTCCTTGCCGTACAGCGGATGCGGAACCTTGTAAAAATATGTAAGCTTTATGCTTTTGTCGCCCGAGCGGCTTGTTACGACGCCCACGAGACTCCTGCGTGACTTTCTTGTGTTTTCCGACATGGATGATGCCTTACTTCTTCTGAGTTTTGATTGTTTCAAAACGGGCAATGTCGCGGCGCAATTCTCTTATGCGAGCGGTGTTTTCAACTTGCCCCGTACCCTTGCGAACGTTGAGATTGAGAAGCTCTTCGCGAGCGTCGCGCAGCTTCTTTGCTATCTCTTCGGCTGAAAGTTCTCTGATTTCTTTTGCTTTCATTGATAAAGTCTCCTTACAGAATTTCTACGCCTTCGCGGACCACGAACCTGCACTTGAAGGGCAGTTTGCCGTCTGCGAGCCTCATGCCTTCGCGGGCCATGCTGGCGGGAATGCCGGACGCCTCAAAAAGGATTGTGCCGGGCTTGATTATAGCGCACCAGTATTCCACGCCGCCCTTGCCTTTACCCATGCGGGTTTCAGCGGGCTTCTTTGTGACGGGCTTCTGGGGGAACACGCGCATCCACAGCTTGCCGCGGCGCTTGAAGTACCTGTTGATGGCCACGCGGGCCGCTTCGAGCTGCGCCGCCGTGCATTTGCCGCGTTCAAGCGACTGTATAGCGTAGTCGCCGAAAGCGATTGTGTCGCCGCCTTTTGCGTTGCCGCGGTTGCGGCCCTTTTGCACTTTGCGGTATTTTGTCTTTGATGGAAGAATATTTGCCATTTGTCGAATCTCCCTAAGAAATTAGAGGTTGTCTTCGGGCTTGAGGCACAGCCAGCATTTTACGCCGATTTTGCCGTAAACCGTGTGGGCTTCGGTGAAGCCGTAGTCGATGTTTTCGCGGAGGGTGTGCAGCGGTATGCGGCCCTTCCTCTGCCATTCGGTGCGGGCGATTTCGGCGCCGCCGAGACGGCCCGAGCACTGCACCTTGATGCCTTCGGCGCCCATGCTCATGCAGGTCGTGATGGCCTTCTTGATGGCGCGGCGGAAAGATATGCGGCGTTCGAGCTGCAGCGCGATGCTTTCGGCGACGAGGAAGGCCACGAGGTCGGGCTTCTTCACTTCCTGGATGTCCACGAGGACGTCCTTGCCGAGGAACTTCGCGAGCTTGGCTTTGAGCGCTTCGAGCGAGGCGCCCTTCTGGCCGATGACCACGCCGGGGCGGGCCGTAAATATCTTCACGCGGATGCGCGCTCCGGCGCGTTCGATGAATATGCGCGGAACCGACGCGTTCTTGAGCTCGCTGCGGAGGAACTCGCGGATGCGGTAGTCTTCATTTACTGCCTTGGCATAGTCGCCCTTGTTTGCAAACCAGCGCGACTCCCAGTCGCGGCGTACTGCAAGACGAAAACCTTTAGGATTAACTTTTTGTCCCATATTGTGTCCTGTAATTTCTTATTTTTCGTCGCTGAGGACTATTGAAATGTGACTTGTCCTTTTCCTGATCGGGTGCGCGCTGCCGCGCGCCACCGGGCGGAAACGTCTGAACGTGATGCCCTGGTTGACAACCGCGCTCTTGACGGTCAAGTTCGCGGCCGCGAGGCCGTTGTTGTTTTCGGCGTTGGCAATCGCGCTTGCGAGGGTCTTTGCGACCAAACGGGCGCTCTTGCGGGGAACGAGCCTGAGCCTTTCGAGCGCTTCCGCTGCGTTGAGGCCCTGGATTTCCCAGGTTATTTCGCGCACCTTTTTGTCTGACATGCGCGCAAACTTTGTTAAAGCTTTAACTTCCATTGTTTTTCCTGTTTTAGTTTGCCGGTGTAATGCGTACGGCGTCTCCGTTTTGAATCTCCGACCCGTTCAATGCGAGTCCTATGCTCCTGTCCTTTCCGGATTCGACTATCACAATGTCTCCAATGTGAAGCCCGTCCCTGAGAACCATGCACTGCGCTCCTATGCGCAGGTTGCTTTGCGAGCCGGTATTTATTTTTACCAAGTCGGCGATCCCTTCCCTGTTCACCTCTACGATTAACGCGCTTTTGGCGGTGTAAGAATCTTTGAGGGCCCAGTCCGGAGTGTCGGCAAAGCTTATCGAAGCCCATGCGAGGGCGGCCAATAAAACTGTGCCGAACCTTGCCATGTTACATAGCTGCCTTTTTGGTGTGCGGTTGATGTCCCTTGAACAAGCGGGTGGGCGCGAATTCGCCAAGCTTGTGGCCCACCATGTTTTCCGTAACATAGACGGGAACAAACTTCTTGCCGTTGTGAACGTTGAAATTCAAGCCGATGAAATCGGGAGTAATCATAGAACGCCTCGACCAAGTCTGAATAGGCTTGTGCGAGTTTGTCTTCTGAGCTTCGTCGATTTTGTCCTGAAGACTGGGATCCACAAAGGGACCTTTTTTAATTGAACGTGCCATTTTCGAATTCTCCTATAAATTACTTCTTCACTTTCTTTCCGTTGCGGCGCAACAGAATCATCGAGTTCGAAGGCTTGCTCTTCGTGCGCGTCGGGAAGCCCTTAGAGAGCTGGCCCCAAGGCGATACCGGGTGGCCGCCGCCGGAAGTGCGTCCTTCGCCGCCGCCCATCGGGTGGTCGACAGGATTCATAACAACGCCGCGGACTCTCGGCCTCTTGCCCATCCAACGGACGCGGCCGGCCTTGCCGAGGCTCTGGTTGCGGTGCTCGCCGTTGCCGACAGTGCCGATAACGGCGCGGCATTCGGAGTTGACCATGCGGATTTCGCCGCTGGGCAGCTTGATTGTGGCGGTTTCGCCTTCAACCGAAACGAGCTGAGCGCCTGCGCCTGCGCCGCGCGCAATCTGGGCGCCCTTGCCGGGGAGCATTTCCACGGAGTGGATTCTCATGGCCGGGGGGATGAGCTTGAGCGGGAGGCAAAGGCCTACCGGGAACTCGTCCTGCTTCTTGGAGGTCGACAGGATCGTGTCGCCCTTCTTGAGGCCGTCGGGTGCGATGATGTAGCGCTTTTCGCCGCCTTCGTACTGAACGAGGGCGATGAACGATGTGCGGTTCGGGTCGTATTCAATCGCCATGACCGTTGCGGGCACGTCGAGAATGTCGCGTTTGAAATCGATGATGCGGTAGAGCTTCTTGTGGCCGCCGCCGCGGCGGCGGGAAGTTATGCGGCCGTAGCAGTTGCGGCCCTTGGCGCGGTGCTTGCTTTCGGTAAGCGCGCGTTCGGGGCGTTTGCTGTCAACTTCGTTGCGGCCGAGTTCCAGAAATCTCTGTCCGGGAGTCAAAGGTCTTCTTTTGATAATAGCCATTTTCGTGAATCTCCGGTTATGCCATTTCTATCGTGTCGCCCTTTTTGAGCGTTACGACGGCTTTTTTCATTTTGCCTTTGCGGCCGGGTTTCGCCCTGCTCATGCGAGAGGTCTTTACCTTGCCCTTGGCGTTTATGATGTTCACGCGCTCGACGGTTACGCTGAAAGCCTTTTCAACCGCCTGGGAAACGGCGATTGCGTTGGCGTCTTCGGCGACGACGAATGTGTACTGGTTTGCGACCTGCAAGTTTGCGGCCTTTTCAGTTACGCGGAAACCCTTGATAATTTTGTCTGCCTGTATCATTGCGGTTCCTTTACTTGCTGATGCGCGCCAGAATGGTGTCGAGACCCTTGCGCGATACGATTATGTTGCTGAAGCGGACAAGTTCGAAGGCGCTGAGCATTCCGCTTTCGCAGAAGTTGACGCGGTCGATGTTGCGGCTTGCGAGAACGAAGTTGTCGGCGAATGTGTCGTCCACGAGGAGAACCTTGCCCTTTGGGCTGATCTTCGCGAGAACGGCGTTGGCCGTCTTTGTCTTCTTGTCGGCCGAGTCGAAGTCTTCAATTACGCTCAATTCACCGGCGCTGCATGCGTCGAAGAGGGCGCGGCTCATGGCCAGAACCTTGACTTTGCGGTTGGTCTTTTTCGACCAGTCGCGGGGCTTGGGGCCGAATACCACGGCGCCGCCGCGGTGTATCGGGCTCTTCATAGTGCCGTGACGCGAACGACCGCCGCCCTTCTGCTTGAAAGGCTTGCGGCTTGTGCCGCTTACGTGGCCGTAGTCGAGTGTTGAAGCGTTGCCTTGACGAGCGTTCGCCTGATAAGCGACCAAAGTTTCCTTGAGTGCGAACAAGCCCTTGTCACCCTCGAACTGGGGGATGTTTTCAAATTCTTGCTCAGTGAAGCTCGAACCGTCTTTTGTATAAACTTTAAGTTTCATTTATTTGCGGCTCCTTATGCTTTTTTGACCTTCTTGGCAGGGCGGACGATAACGATGTCGCCCTTGGCGCCGGGAAGACTTCCCTTTATAAGAAGAATGTTCTTGTCTTCCAAAATCTTCACGATGGCGTGGTTCTGCGTGGTGCAGCGAACCTGGCCCATGTGGCCGGGCATCTTGCGGCCCTTGTAGACGTGGCCGGGAGTCTGGCGGCAGCCGACTGAACCCGGGCGGCGGTGCATCATGTGACCGTGCGTCTGGGGCTGGCCCTGGAAATTGTAGCGCTTCATCACGCCCTGGAAACCGCGGCCCTTGGTCGTGCCGATGATGTCCACCATCTGGCCTTCCGCGAACTTGGCAACCGTCATGACGTCGCCAGCCTTGTATTCCGAAGCGTTGTCGACGCGGAACTCGACGAGTTCCGTCACGGGCGATACGCCCGCCTTTTTAAGGTGCCCGAGCTCGGCCTTGTTCATGCGCTGTTCTTTCTGCGCACCGAAGCCGATCTGGACGGCTTCGTAGCCGTCGCTCTGAGCTGTTTTGACTTGTGTGACGGGGCACGGCCCGGCCTCAACTACAGTGACTGCAATGAGACTGTTGTTCCCGTCGAAAATCTGGGTCATCCCCAGTTTCTTTCCGATTAGTATTTCACTCATGTCTAAGCGGCAGATTTTTCAATGCTTTTTTCCGATATTCCGATTGCCCTGCAACCGGCTTTTTATGCGGTTTCCCGCACTTTTCAGACAAGCATCGAACTGATCTGCATTAGTTGTTATTGTTTGTTTAATAAATTAAAAGAGTGCAAATAGTGACTTTGGCCGCGTTTCTGTCAACTGTTTTTTTATTTTCTTGAACTTTTTATTTAAAAATTTTTTCTTTGGGCGAAAGAAGCCCGTTTATATATGAAGAAATTTTTCTGCGCGCACTTATTTTTTATTCTGCCGCTGGCCTGCGCGCTGGCCCAAAGCGGACAGTCGCCCGTAAAGCCGGGCGCGGAACTTAAAAAACTCGCCGACGGTTTCAGCTTTACCGAAGGCCCCGCACCTGACAAGGACGGCAACGTCTATTTTACAGACCAGCCCAATAATAAAATTCTGAAGTGGTCCGTAAACGGCGAATTAAGCGTGTTCATGGCCGACAGCGGTCGCGCCAACGGCCTGTATATAGGCAGGGACGGCGACATATACTCGTGCTCCGACGCCGAAAACGAGCTTTGGCGCATAGATGCACAAGGAAAGTACAAAGTGCTCGTCAACAATTTCGGCGGCAAGAAACTCAACGGCCCCAACGACCTTTGGATTGCCCCAAACGGCGGCATATACTTTACCGACCCGCTTTACGGGCGCCCCTATTGGACGCGCACCCAGAAGATGCAGCAGGACGGCGAGCATGTCTATTACCTCGCGCCCGATGCCGAAAAGCCCGTCAGGATCGCCGACGACTTGGAAAAGCCCAACGGCATTGTCGGCACGCCCGACGGCAAAAGGCTCTATGTGGCCGACATTCAGGCGAATAAAACCTATGTATATAATATAGAAAGCGACGGTTCGCTCTCCGGCAAAAAACTTTTCGCGCCCCTCGGCTCGGACGGCATGACCATTGATTCCCTCGGCAACATTTATCTGACCGGCAAAGGCGTCACGATTTTCACCCCCCGGGGCGAGCAAATCGGGCACATCGACGTACCGGAGCCTTGGACGGCAAACGTGTGCTTCGGCGGCAAAGACATGAAGACGCTCTTCATCACCGCCTCGAAATCCCTTTACGGCATCGAGATGAATGTTCAAGGCGTAGCGTTCTAAAAAACTCACACTCATCCGCCCTAATTCCCCGCGTCGCGTCTCAATTGAATTGACTGCCCAACGCAAATTCGGCCATGATTTTTATTTTCAAAACGCCAGTGCATAACTGACGGTAGATGTTTTTAGATATTGTTGATTGTTTGTAAAGATTAAAG
>CALXSL010000042.1 GCA_944391135.1 uncultured Opitutales bacterium | reverse complement strand
CGCCGCCATACTTCCCCTCGCCTTCGCTCGGTGTTCGCGCCTCCGGCTTGAATTGTTTTTGACGCAATTTGAAGCACTTTAGCCCGAAGGGTTGCCGAAGTTCCGAGGAGCGCTTTGCGCGAACGAGGAACGGCAATGCTTCTAATTGCGGCAAAACCACATCAGACCATAGGATGACAGGCAGGGGAACATCCCATCATCCATCCATAGCGATGCGATAGCATCAGGAATGGAAGCTGCGCTTCCCAGGCGGGCGCGGGGCGGCCATGAGCCCCGCATTCTAAAAAGGCGAGGCGGCAAACGCCGCCTTCTAAATCACCTGCGCAAAGCACATGTAACAAAAAAACCGCCCGGCAAATGCGGGGCGGTTTTGGAAAATCTGCTTGGAGCGTCCGCAATTAGCGGCGCAGCTTCAGCTTGGAAATGATTTCGTTGTAGCGACCGAGCGACTTTTTCTTGAGGTAGTCGAGGAGCTTTCTGCGGCGGCTGGTCATTGCGATAAGGCCGCGGCGCGAGTGGAAGTCCTTCTTGTTTGTCGCAAGGTGCGATGTTAGGTGCGCGATGCGCGCGCTGAGTATAGCAATCTGGACTTCGCAGGAACCTGTGTCCTTGTCGTCGAGCTGGTACTCCTTGATGATCGTAGCTTTGTCTATTGCTTTGCCGTTTGACATTTGTTTTCTTTCTGTTTCGCGAATTTTGGGAATTCCGTTTGGTTTTCCGCGCACCAGGCAACCCGCCCGAAACGCCGTCTTAACCCTTGAGGGTTTCGCGGAAAGAAGCCCGACAGCCCCAGCTTTCACCGGAACAGCGCGACCCTTTCTGACGCAATAAAGCGCATTAAACTGCCGTTTTTGGCGCTGGAATCAAGCTTTTTCTGGCGATGGTCCGCTTTTTTTGCATGTGCGCCCCTTGGTAAGTTCAAGTACGCGCTTCATGAAAGAGCCGTCTTGGAAGGCGGCTTTTGTCATGTAGTCGGTGGCTCCGGCATCCATGGCGTTTTGCCTGTCCTCGGCCCTGTCCTTGTAGGATACAACCATGACGGGCATGTCGGCGCACTGCGCCCCCGCCCTGATTTTCTTCACAAGCTCGACGCCGCTGAGACGCGGCATGTCCATGTCGGTTATGACGATGTCGTAGTCGCAGAGCCTAACGGAGTTCCATCCGTCCGCGCCGTCGACTGCGGTGTCGACCACGAAGCCCTCCTTTTCGAGGGCCTTTTTCTGGGTTTCGCGCACGGTTGCGGAGTCGTCCACAACGAGCGCACGCTTGGCCGACGACGCCTGTTTGGCCGAGTGCTCGGGGTTTTCGCCGCGCACAAAGTACTTGTCGACATGCTTCATTATGTCGTCGGTGTCCAGAATGAGAATCGGAAAGCCCTCCTCGGTGAGAGAGGCCGCCGCGACCCCCGGAACCTTGCCGAGCTTGCTGTGCAGCGGCCGCACGACGAGCTCCGATTCGGACGGCAGGTCCTCGACCTCGAGCGCGTAAAAATTCTTTTTGTCGGTTATTATTACAACGCAGGGATCTTCGGGCGATTCCACTCGGGCAAAACCAAGCGCTTCGGCGGCGCTGACAAGAAAGGCTTTTTTGTCGTCCACGCAGACGTATTTTTTGCCGTCTTCCTCGGCAATTTTGGCTTCGTCGAGCTTCAGCGTCCTGTAGACCTTGCTGAGCGCGAAAGCGTATGGCTGCGAGTCGATTTTTACTATGAGCGACTTTAGCACCGAGCGTGTAACGGGCAGTTTCATTACAAACAGCGTCCACCTGCCCTCTTCGCTGGCGATGCTTATTGAGCCCCCTACTTCCCTGAGCATGGACTGAACGATATCGAGGCCCACACCGCGCCCGCTGATTTCGCTTACATTTTCTTTTGTAGTAAAGCCGGGAAGGAAAAGGAATTCGAGGATTTCCTCGCGCGACATTTCCGCGAGGACTTCGGGCGCTACCAGATGCCTTTCGGCGATTTTTGCCTTAACTGCGGGAACGTCAATGCCCCTGCCGTCGTCTTCGACCGACACCATAAGAAGCCCCGCCGAATGGCGCGCCTTGAGCTTCACGACGCCCGTTTCGGGCTTGCCCGACCGTACGCGCTCTTCAGCCTTTTCTATTCCGTGGTCGCAGGCGTTGCGCAAAATGTGCGTTATCGGTGCGTCGAGCTTTTCCAACACGTCGCGGTCCACGGGGACGTCCTTGCCGGAAATTTCCAAAACTATTTTTTTGCCGGAAGATTTCGCGAGGTCGCGCACCATCCTCGGGAAGCCCTGCAGCCCGTCCGAGAACGGGCGCATGCGGCTGCGCAGAACCTCGTTGTAAAGCATTCCGGAAATCACGACGTTTTTGCGCGCGTAGTCGTCGAGTCCGTCGGTGTTGTCGCGGATTTTTTTCGAGAGGCGCATCATCGACTTTCTTATCTGGTCGAGGCGCATCATGGCGGCCCCCGTGCCCTGAATGCCTTCGAGCGTGCTTGTGACAAACTCAATCTGCCTTATGATGTGCTCGTTGGTTTCCTTGACGGAAACGAATGCCTCCCTGAAAGCCTCGACGCGCCTGTTTTCAATAAGGCTTTCTGCGGCGAGCTCCATGAGGGTGCTCAGGCTTTTTGCGGACACCCTTACGGACGAATCCAGCGCGCCCCCTGACGGTTTCCCCCCCGCGGCTTTTGTGCGCGGCTTTCTGGAGGAGTGCGCGGGTTTTGCGCGGCCCCCCTCGATATCCCTCAGCCCTTTCAAAAGCACCGCCAGCGGTCCCTTGTCGATTTCCGAGAACCCGTTTTCCGAAAGAGTTCTTATGAAGTCGGAGCACTCGAAGAAAAGGTCTATCGCCGAACCGTCCAAAACGATGCGCGATTCCTGCGCGGCCGCAAAACAGTTTTCCATTTCGTGCGTAAGCTCCACGATGGAGTCGAGCCCCACGACCCTTGCCGCACCCTTCAGGCTGTGGCTCGCGCGCATGAGCGGCTCGATTTTTTCGGGGCTTTTAAAGTCTTTTTCGAGCTCCATAAGCCCCGAGTCTATGACGGCGGCCTGCTTCTGCACTTCGTCAGTGAACAGCGGCAGAAGCGCCGCGTCTATCGACGGGAATATTTTGTCGGCCGCCTCAAACACCGCAACGGACTCGCGGGGGGATTCGGGTGCGACTGTTTCCGAAAATTCGAGCGACAGAAATTTTTCGAAGTCCGGCGAATGCGAATTTATTTTTTCCTCTATAAATTCGATGTCGGCTGCCGCGCAGTCGGAAACCGCCGCGACGATTTTCGCCACTTCCGGATTGGAAGCCTCCGATCCCCCCTTTGAAAAAACCCCCTCCAGCTTTGCGCACACGTCTGCAAGCAGGGCGAAGCCGAGCATTCGCGCGATGCCTTTGAGGCCCCCGGCGGCTTTGGCCGCGTCGGCAAATTCCGAAGATCCGGCAAGCGCGCCGCGCAATGCGGCCGAATGCGAGCGCGCTTCCTGCGAAAAAAGTTCGAGCATGTATCTGTCCGCGCTCATACGTGCCTTCTTTTCAATGCGTGGATTAACAGTTCAAAATCGAGCAGGACGGCGTCGCCGCCGTCAAACGCAAACGAACTTTCGGCAAAGCCGCCAAGCTGGTCGGCCGGGAGCCGCATGGCGGATTCGTCCACGGAGAATATCCCGAAAATATTGTCCGCGCAAAATGCGAATTTTTCCTCGCCCTCTCCGCAGACCACAATTCTGCCGGAGTCGTAACGCTTTGCGGAATCAATGCCGAGAATGCGAGCGATGTCGGCGGTCACGATGAGTTCGCCGCCTATGTTGGATATTCCCTCGACTGGAGACGCGCCCCTGTGCGGTATGCGGTGTATCATTTTCACGTCGGCCAGCGCCGACACATGCGAGCTTCTCACAGCGAAGCGCCTTCCCGCGCACTCGAACACAAGCAGTGAAATTTTGTCTTCGATGGAAACATCCGCGCTTGCCTGCGGCACGTCCACAAAAGTCGGCTCTGAATTTTCGGATATCTTTTTAAGAACGGAATTGCCCGCCTCGGAATACACGGGGCAATTGAAACAGTGCGTATAACGCGCAAGCTCGGGGCAGGAAGAGTCGCCCCAAATCCCTTCAGCAGACCAGCATCGGCGCGCTATCTTTTCCGCGGTATCGCTCATTTGCCGTCCCCGTCAGAATTTATTCCGGCTATTTCGTGGCGCAGCTTTTCAACCGCGGCGCGCAGCTGCTGGCGCGCGTTCGAAAGCCCCGCGAGCAGCGAGGCGGCCTTTCGAACGCCCGAGTAAAGGTCGCTCATGGAGTCGCTTATCTGGATAACGCCCGAGCTTTGGTTTTTCATACCCTCGGAAAGCTTGTCCATCTGCGGGGAAATGGCCTGCGTCGCCGCGATTATGCCGTCAATGTCGTCCATAACCCTTTCGAGCTCGCCGACGCTCCCCCTGACCTGCTTCGAGAAGCTGTCGAGTTCGTTCATTCCGGAGTTCACAGAGACCTTCATGTCTTTCACGACGTTTTCCATGTCCATTATGGACATCGCCGTCTGCTGCGCGAGCCTGCCGATTTCCTGCGCGATTACGGCAAAGCCCACGCCCTGCTGGCCCGCCTTTTCGGCCTCGATGGAGGCGTTGAGCGACAGAAGATTGGTCTGGTCGGCGACTTTCGTTATCGACGCGACGGTAGCCTCTATCGTGTCGGCTTTTTCGCGCATGATGGAAAGCTTGCGCATGACGGCCGATGAGCTTTCGGAAAGCGATCGCAGAACGCCTTCCATGGCTATCATGCGCTTTTTGCCTTCTGTGGCGGCGTAATAGCTGTTAGACGCGCTCTCCGTGGCGGAGTCTACCGCCTTGACCAGGTATTCTCCCGCATCGCTGAATTGTGAGAATGCCGACGTCACCGCGCCCGACGACACTTCGAAGCTCCTTATGCCGCTCTCGTATTCCAGCGAGGCTTTTTCGATTTCGGCGCTCGATGCGTCGAGCACGGCGCCGGTTTCCCTTATGGCTGAAATTCCCGCGCGGAGCGAACCGCTCATTTTTTCCATCGCTACCATAAGAGCCCCCGTTTCGTCGCCGTTTTCGGAATAGCGCGACGCGTCGATGTCGAAGTTTCCGCGCGAAATGCGCTCCGCCCATCCCAAAGCCCTGTTAACCCTCCTTGTGATGCCGTTGACGAAAGCCATGCCGATGGACATGACGGCTGTCATTATAAGAAGGCCCGCGACATCCCTGAAAATCATGGAGTATAGGGGCTGGAATATTTCGGACTCTGGTATCATCTGCACGAGAACCCAGTTGCCGGGCTGGACAAGTGTGCTGGCCATGCAGTAGTGCACGGACGACTGCGGGTCGATAAAATGCCCCACTTTGGGGTCGACGCGGTCGAGCACCTGCATGTTTTTGGAGGCGTCAAAGGCGTTGCGAAGCAGGTCTCGGTAAACAGTCTTTAGTTTCGACAGGTCGAGTTTTTCGGCCTCAGCCTCGTTGCGCACAAGCTGCCCGTTTTCGTCTACAAAGAAATTGACAACGAAGCTGCCGTACTCGTCGGTGTAGAGGTCGTCGATGGAGATGGTGCGCAGGTTTTCGTTCTTGGTGGAGGCTATTATGCGCCCCTGCGTGCTTATGAGGTACATCTGCGACTTTTTAAGCGTGTTGAGATTTTCCAATAGCTTGGCGATGTCGCTCAAATCGCGGTCGAAAGCCACCTGCCCGGCGTATTTTCCCTTATTGACGATTGGGGAGGCGTATTCGACCATCAGCACCTTGCCCTTGTAAAAATTGGGCTCGGTGATGAGGAAATGCTCCTTGTCGCCGCCTTCGAATTTTTTCCTCATGCCGGCCGCATACATGGCGTTGTCGAAGCCATGGAGCGGTTCGAGCACGAGTTCGCCGTTCTCGCGCGCCCAATAGGTGATGAAGCGGCCGCCCTTGGATTTCGCTATCCATTCCTCTATAGAGGCGTTGGTTTTGTTCTCCTTAAAATCGTATGCGTCGATGCCGGTGTTGTCCGTAGGCGGCTTCCCGTCAATCAGGTTGCGCAGGCCGAGTTCAGAACGGCCGTCGTTAAAGTCAGCGTTAACCGTATAGCTTACGCTCGCCCCGACAAATTCGGGGAATTGAAGAAGCTGGTTTTTAATGAGGCGCGTGCTAGCGCTCCTGTTGCCGAAAAGCATTTCCGCGCCCGTAGCCGTGGCCTTGGCAACGGCCACCGAATAGGCGTTTTCCCTGCCGATCTGCGCGGCGAGCGCCTGCGTATCGGCCAGAAACTTCGCCTCCGAAAGCTCTCGAACTTTTTTGTAGTTCGACATTGTGTTGAAAACGGCCACGCCGATATAGATGAGCAGTATCGGCAGAACGATGAACAGTATGAATTTTGTCCTTATCTTCATGTGCGGGGCGCCTTGGCAATCTATTGTATGACGGAGAAAATAACAAAGCGCGCACGCCGCTGGCAAGACTTTAGCGCATTTTTGTACAGGCCAGTTTCAGTCTCTCTAATTGGGTTTGACAAAAAAAAGAGGCCGCAACTTGCGGCCTCTAAATTGCTGCTAAATGCTTGGGCTGCACAGGGCACGTCAAAATGCGCCCATCAGCTTGGTCAGGGCTTCGGAGTACACTTTTATCGTATTGTTGACCACTTCGTCGGGAAGCATCGGGCCGGGGGCCTGCTTGTTCCAGTCGAGGGTTTCGAGCCAGTCGCGCACATACTGCTTGTCGTAAGAGGGCTGCGACTGCCCGACCTTGTAGAGGTCGGCCGGCCAGTAGCGCGAGGAGTCGGGCGTGAGAACCTCGTCGATGAGGTACACCTTGCCGTCGGCGTCGGTACCGAATTCGAATTTTGTATCGGCGAGGATGATGCCGCTGGCCGCCGCCTTTTTGGCGCCCATGTCGTAAAGCTTGAGGCTGGCTTCCTTGATTGTATTGAAGAGCCCTTCGCCTAGTATTTCGGCGCATTCCTCATTGGTTATGGGCATGTCGTGCCCTTCGGCCGCCTTGGTCGTTGGGGTGAAAAGGGGCTCGGGAAGCTTCTGGCTTTCCTTCATGCCGGCGGGAAGCTCGAACTCAAAAAGCCTGCCGGTTTTCTTGTACTCGCCCCAGCCGCTTCCGGCCAGATACCCGCGCACGATGGCTTCGATAGGCATGGGGTTGAGCTTCTTGACAATCATGGAGCGCTCGACGAGGTGCGGGTAGTCTTTGAGGGTCTCGCGGACGCGCGCGTCGTGGTTTTCGACGAGGTGCGTGGGCATGATTTTCGCGGCCTGCTCGAACCACCAAAGGCTTATCTGGGTAAGGAGCACGCCCTTGCCGGGAATGCCGTTGGGCATGATTACGTCGAACGCCGAAATGCGGTCGCTCGCGATAATGAGGAGCTCGTCGCCGAGGTCGAAATTTTCGCGGACTTTGCCTTTCGAGATTTTCTTGAAGGGCAAATCGTCTATTGTCATTAAGGGTTCTTTGGGCAGATTAAATTTCATGGGGGGTCATTGCATTACACCGCGCCGGAAAAATCAAGCCAATTCAAAAAAAAGCGAGCAGGGTTTGAAGCCCCGCACGCCATTTTGGTAACAGAATATTTACCTACCCCCGCACCGCCTTTTTTAATGCCGCGTACATGCTTTGCATGTGCTCACTTCCCGGGGCGCGTCGAAACGAAGCATCAGGCGTATTTTGTACTCGCATTTTCAGTGGAAATGTTTGAACTCGCTCGCTTCGCTGTTCTCGCCCCTTCGGGGTCTTTGCTTCGCAAAGCTTCCTACTTCGTAGCCGCCTTACGGGTGGCGGCTATGCCGCCATACCTTCGCTCGATGTTCATGCACCCCAAGGCACGGATTTTAAGGGATAATTCTTGGGGTATGAAGCGCGGGCAACGCCCGTTGCTATCGCAGCCTTCGCCACGGCGTCGGGCACGGCAGATATCAGACGCGGGTCCACCGGCTTCGGAATTATGTACTCCCTGCCGAATTCTATGTTTTTAACACCGTAGGCATCGCACACCTCTTTGGGAACGGGAAGCTTGGCCAGGTCGCGCAGGGCGTAAACGGCGGCTATTTTCATGTCTTCGTTGATGCGGCGCGCGCGGACGTCGAGCGCACCCCTGAATATAAAGGGAAAGCCGAGCACATTGTTGACCTGATTGGGATAGTCCGACCTGCCCGTTGCGATTATCACGTCCGGGCGCGCCGCGCGGGCGGCTTCGGGATCGATTTCCGGGTCGGGATTGGCGCACGCGAAAACTATAGGGTCTTCAGCCATTTTTTTCAGCGCCTCCACGGGGAAAAGATTTGCGCCCGAAAGGCCGACGAAAACGTCGGCGCCGTCTATTGCGTCTTCCAAAGTGCGCTTGTCGGTTTCTATAGCGAACATTTCCTTCTGCGGGGTAAGGCCGCCGCGCCCCTTGTACAGGACGCCTTTGCTGTCCACCATCAAGATGTTGCCCTTTGCCGCGCCGAGGCGCACGAGGAGCTTCATGCAATTGGTGGCCGCCGCGCCCGCGCCGAGGCAGACTATTTTCACATCCCCGATTTTCTTACCGGCAATCTCAAGGGCGTTGAGCATTCCGGCGGCCGTCACAATTGCAGTGCCGTGCTGGTCGTCGTGGAACACGGGAACGTCGCAAAGCTCTATGAGTTTTTCCTCTATTTCAAAGCATTCTGGAGATTTTATGTCCTCCAAGTTGATGCCGCCGAAAGTGGCTGAAATATTCTTAACCGTTTCGATGAAAGAGGATACGTCGGAAGTGTTCACTTCAAGGTCGAAAGCGTCGACGCCCGCAAAGCGCTTGAACAAAAGCGCCTTGCCTTCCATGACGGGTTTCGAAGCGACCGCGCCAAGGTTTCCCAACCCCAAAATAGCGGTACCGTTCGAAATAACCGCCACGAGGTTGCCCTTGCCCGTATATTTGTAAGCCAATTCCGGATCTTTGGCTATTTCCAATACAGGGGCCGCAACGCCGGGGCTGTACGCCAACGATAGGTCGAGCGCCGTATCTGCGGGCTTCGTTAATTCAACCGACAGCTTGCCCCGACGGGGCTCGCTGTGGTAGTCCAATGCTGCCTGAGTTAAGTCTGTCATTTAGATAAATCGGTAAATTAAAAATTCCGAACAGAAATGCCCATTCCAAAACATTCGGCAAGCTAATTCTTAAGCAATCATTAATATATACAAAAATGTACACGTATGAACGTATCCCAATCAAATTTGGGCGAATTTCTTTTTGAGCCTGAATATCAGGAATTACCGCCTTAAGCAAAACGAAAGCCGCGCATTGAAAATTCACTCCTCTTTTTTAAGCGAAACAGGCAAAGCCGTACTTAAAAAGCTTTTGCCAAATTGCGTTTATAAATATGCCCGGCCTTAATAATCAAATTTCGACTTTTCCTTGTTGGATATAAGCAGATTCACCTCGTCCGCGAGCTTTGCGGCTTCCTCGTCTCCGGCCTGCGCGGCGCGCGTAAATAGGGCGAGGGCCTTTTTGTAGTCCTTGTTTATGCCGTTGCCGGTATAATAGGCTATTCCCAGATGGCGCTGGGCGTCGCGGCTGCCGTGCTCCGCGGCGCTTGTCCATATGGCGACAGCCTTTATCGGGTCTTTGGCGACGCCGTCGCCCGTATAATAGCAGAGGGCCAAAAAGTTCTGCGCGACAAGGTTGCCCTGTTCGGCCGAAGCCTCCCAGAGTTTGAACGCTTTTTTCAGGTCGCGAGATTCCACGCCCTCGCCGCGCGCGTACGCGAAAGCAAGGTTGTTCTGGGCGCGGTGGTTGCCCTGCCTCGCGGACTTGTCCCACCAAAACACGGCGGTGTTGTAGTCGCGCAGGACGCCTTCACCCGCGCTGTAAAGCGTGCCGAGAAAATACTGCGCCTCGGGCTCGCCCTTTTTGGCGGCAGCGCCCCAAAGCTCGACGGCCCGGAGGACATTTCTGTCAACGCCGTTTCCTGTAAAGAAAGCGTAACCGAGGTTTGTTATGGCCTTTATGCTTCCGCTTTCGGCGGCGTCGCTCCACCATCTGACGGCAGCCGAATAATTGGGGGCGTAAAATTCTTCGCGCGAAGGGTCGCCCGAAGCCAGATATTCTCCGACTTCGTTCATGGCGTCGGCGTCGCCCTTGCTGGCCAGGGCCAGCTTGCCTTCAAGGTCGAATTTGGACGGGTCGGCGGGAGCCGCGGGGGCTTCTTCCGCAAACGCGCAGCACGCGCTTAAAGCGACAAGGGTAAAAGCGAAAAGTTTTTTCATGGATTCGATTTTTCCGCAAAAGCCCTGCCATGACAAGCATTTTCAGCTGGATTTTCTTATCGCTTTTATCTGGTCGCGGATTAGCGCGGCGCGCTCGAAGTCGAGGCGCTCGGCGGCGTCTATCATTTCCTTCTGCATCTGCGCGAGAATCTTTTCGAGTTCGCTCTTCGACTTTTTGGCGATGTTTATCGTCTTGTCTTCGCGCTTTACGAGCGGCTCCTGGATCGGGCGCGACACGCTTCTGGGCGTTATGCCGTGCTCGGTGTTGTGGGCCAGCTGGGTTTCGCGGCGCTTGTTGGAAGTTTCGAGCGCGGCCTTCAAAGACTTCGTCATGTTGTCGGCGTAGAGGATGACCCTGCCCCTCTCGTGCCTCGCCGCGCGCCCCGCCGTCTGGATGAGGCTGGTGGCGCTGCGCAAGAAACCCTCCTTGTCGGCGTCGAGGATGCACACCAGCGAAACTTCGGGCACGTCCAGCCCTTCGCGCAAGAGGTTGACGCCTATTAGCGCCGTCGATTCGCCGAGGCGCAGGCGGCGTATAATTTCCACGCGCTCGATCGCGTCGATGTCGGAGTGCAGATATTCAACGCTGATGCCGCGCTCGCGCAAATATTCCGTTATTTCCTCGCTCATCCTTTTGGTGAGCGTGGTGACGAACACGCGCTCGCCGCGCTCGGCCGCCGCCTTGATTTCCGCGGCGCAGTCCTCGACCTGCCCCTTTATGGGACGCACGACCATCTCTGGGTCGAGAAGCCCCGTGGGGCGTATGATCTGCTCGGTTACGACATCGCTTACGGAAAGTTCGAAAGGCGCGGGCGTTGCGGACACAAACACGGTCTGGCCCGTTAGCGAGTCGAACTCGTCGGGCTGCAGCGGGCGGTTGTCGAGCGCGCTGGGCAGCCTGAAGCCGTATTCAATTAGTCGTTCCTTTCTGGATCGGTCGCCGTGGTACATGCCCCTTATCTGCGGATAGGTTACGTGGCTTTCGTCGAGAAACAGGATTGTGTCTTTTGAAAAGAAGTCCAGCAGGCACCACGGCCGCGAGCCGGGGGCCCTGCCCGCCAGATGCCGCGAATAGTTTTCTATGCCCGAACACACGCCCGTTTCCGCGAGCATGTCCAAGTCTTCCTCGGTGCGCATTCTTATCCTCTGCGCCTCGAGAAGCTTGCCCGCCTTTTCGAGCTCTGATACGCGCTCCTCAAGCTCGGCGCGGATGTGCGGTATGGCCGCTTCTATGCTCGACTTCGGCGTGACAAATCCCGTGGCCGGGTAAAGGTCGAAGCGGTCGAGGCGGCCTATGTTGTCGCCCGTTACAGGGTCGATTTTCTTAAGCGAGTCAACCTCGTCTCCGAAAAACTCGACGCGCAAGGCGGTATCGAGATACGCGGGAAAAATATCGATTACGTCGCCGCGCACGCGGAAAAGCCCGCGCTCGAAGGCGGTGTCGTTGCGGCTGTACTGGATGTCTATCATCCTTTCGATGAGCTCGTCGCGGCGTATGTGCATGCCCTGTTTGAGCGGCACCATCATCTTTTTAAAGTCTTCGGGCGAGCCCAGGCCGTAAATGCACGACACGGTTGCGATAACAATTACGTCCTTGCGCGAGACCAGCGAGCTTGCCGCGGAAATTCGCAGCTTTTCGATGTCGTCGTTTATGGAGGAATCCTTTTCTATATAAGTGTCGGTCTGCGGTATGTAGGCCTCGGGCTGGTAATAGTCGTAATAGCTTACAAAGTATTCGACGGCGTTTTCGGGGAAGAATTCCTTGAACTCGGAGTATAGCTGCGCCGCGAGCGTCTTGTTGTGCGAAATGATGAGCGCGGGCCGCTGGGTGTTAGCGATGATGTTGGCCATCGTGAAGGTCTTGCCCGACCCCGTGACGCCAACGAGCGTGGAATATTTCGAGCCGTCCCTGAGCGCGCCGCATATTGCGTCGATCGCCTTGGGCTGGTCGCCCGACGGCCTGAATTTTCCCGCCAGTTTGAAAGGTTTGTCCATCGTAGTATTATCGAGCCGCGCGGCCCCGCATTAAGAGAAAATCTTTTCAAGCTCCGGCGCGCCGAAACCCGTGAAATTTTTGATTATGCCGTCAACGCGCTTTTCGGCGTTTTCCGCCCCGCGCTTTTCCCAAAAATCGACATCGTGGGTGGTCGCAACCGCGACGCGCCTCATGCCGGCGTTAAACGCCGCTTCTATGCCCGCAACGGAGTCTTCAAACACCACGCAGTTTTCGGGGGTAACGCCCATTCTTTCGGCGCCCAATAAAAATACGTCGGGCGCGGGCTTGCCGTTTTTAACGTCCTCCATCGTGACGGTCGCCGCAAACATTTTTGCAATGCCCAGCATGTCCGCCTGCATTACGAGGTTTTCCCTCGGAGTGGAAGAGCCCACAGCCATCGGGATTCCTGCCGCGTGAAAAGCCTTCATGGTTTCGATAACGCCCGGAATGGGGTCTACGCCCTGTTCGCGAAGTATGCCGCGGAAGTAGACTTCCTTTTCGTCCGACCACGCCTGGGCTTCCTCTACGGTTTCGACCCAGTTGTACATATCCTTGATGATCTCGAGGTTGCGCCTGCCGAAAGTGTCGATGACAAAATTCGGGGGGAGCGTAAGGCCGTGCTTTTGGGCGAGCATCTCCCAACTTAAAAGGTGTTTGTATTCGGAATCGACCACTACGCCGTCCCAGTCGAATATTGCAGCATGTTTCATAAAATTGAAAGATTCTCCCATAATCCGGCGCGATTTAAAGTTTTTTCTGAAAAATCGCGCCGAAGCATGTTTATTTTGCCCGTCTAAAGCCAAAACTCGCCTTCTTTTTTCGAACTCCCTTTCAGCCAACGACTTTCGCCCGGCAAAAAAAATGTGTAAAAAAGGCAAAGCAAAACAAACGCGTTTCGAATATTTATTCAGACAAGATAATATTGATAAATGCGCAAAAGATGCTCTATTTTCCATCAAGAAAGTGTGATTATGGGAAAAAACATAGCAATATTGACGGGAAGCCCGAGGAAAAACGGCAACAGCGACCTTCTGGCAAAGGCATTCGCCGAGGGCGCACAAAGCGCCGGGCACAAGGTGGTAATCCTCGAGGCTGGCAAAAAGAGAATACGCGGGTGCATAGCCTGCAAAAAATGCTTCAGCAAGGGAACGCCCTGCGTCTTCGACGACGACTTCAACGGCATCGCGCCGGAAATAGAAAAGGCCGACGTGCTAGTCATTTCCACTCCGATTTATTATTTCTCGTTCACGTCGCAGATAAAGGCCGCAATCGACAAAATGTACTCGTTTTACGTGGGCGAAAAGGCGCTGAATATAAAGGAAAGCGTGCTCATCGCGTGCGGCGAGACGGAGGAACCAAGCGAGTTTGAAGGCGTAACGCAGACTTACGAGCTTATCGCCAATTTCATGCAGTGGCACGACAGGGGCGTCCTTACCGTTCCCAACGTCAACGAAATCGGCGACGTCAACAGCACCGAAGCCATGGAGGCCGCGAAAAAACTGGGCATGAGCATATAGCAGAAATGGAAAAGACGAACGTCATGCGCTTCCTCGACGGGCGCAAAATCCCCTACAAGCCCTACACTTACGCCGACACCGATGCCGTCAGCGGCGTTGAGGTAGCGGACGTGCTCGGGCAGAACCCCGCGCAGGTGTTCAAGACGCTCGTGACCGTCGGGAAGTCGAAAAAGAACTACATCTTCATGATTCCCGTGGCAGAAGAGCTCGATCTGAAAAAGGCCGCCGAGGCCGCCGGCGAGAAATCCGTGGACATGATAAAGTCCAAAGAGATGCTTCCGCTTACGGGATACGTGCACGGCGGATGCTCGCCGCTCGGAATGAAAAAAAACTTCAAGACCGTTATGGACGAAAGCGCAAACGCCTTTGAGTCGATTATTTTCAGCGCGGGAAAAATAGGCTGGCAGGTGGAGGTTAAGCTGGCAGATTTGAAAAAGGTGCTGAACTTTTCGACCGCCGCGCTTACTGTTAACAATGGGGAATGAAAATAGTACCTACCCATAAATTATTATTGAACGGACGCGAAAAACCTACGAAAATGCGCCGATAAAAATGGAAAATTCATCAGACAACAGGAAAGTCGTTCTCACATGCGCCCAGCCCACGGGCAAACTGCACCTGGGCAACTATCTCGGGGCTTTAAAAAACTGGGTCTCCCTGATTGAGGGCAACGAATGTTATTTCGGCGTCGTGGACATGCACGCGATAACCATCCCCTACGTCCCCGCCGACCTCCGCAAAAACGTCTATGACTGCGTGGCCCAATACATAGCCTGCGGCATGGACCCGCAGAAATGCAATCTTTTCCTTCAAAGCTCGATAGTCGGCCACACCGAGCTCGCGTGGGTGCTTGGGTGCATATGCCCCCTCGGGCAGCTGGAACGCATGACGCAGTTCAAGGACAAGTCGCGCAAGCACGCGGAAGCCATCAACAGCGGCCTGCTCTACTACCCCGTGCTCATGGCGTCCGACATCCTAATATACAACGCCGACATCGTGCCGGTTGGAGAGGACCAGAAGCAGCACATAGAGCTCACCCGCGACCTCGCGCAGAAATTCAATTTCACGTACTCCGACACCTTCAAGGTTCCGGAGCCCTACATACCGGAATCCGGTGCGCGCATAATGTCGCTGCAGTCGCCGGAGTCCAAAATGTCGAAATCCGACCCCAACCAGGCCGGAACGCTTTACATAACAGACAAGCCCGACGCGCTGCGCAAGAAAATCATGTCGGCGGTCACAGACTCCGACAGCGAAGTGCGTTTCGCCCCCGGCGAGAAGCCCGGCGTGTCGAACCTCATGTGCATAATGGCGGCCTTCACTGGCGAAAGCATGGAGCAGATACAGGCCGACTTCGCGGGAAAAGGTTACGGATACTTTAAAAAGGCGGTCGCCGACGTGGTCGTCGAAGGGCTCACCCCCGTGCGCGAACGCTACGAGCAGGTTGTCGCCGACAAGTCTCTGATAGAAGAAGCCCTCAAGCGCGGCAACGAAGCCGCACAGCGCAGGGCCGACAAGATAATGTCGAAGGTCTACCGCAAAGTCGGCTTCCTGAAAATTTAACAGACATCAAATAATGAAAGAATCCAAAAAGACGCCCATGTGGCCGCTGTACGCGGCAGACGCGCTAATGTTTTTGACGGTGTTCATCGTCGCACTGCCGACGATCAAATACGGCGACCCCATGTCCGCCGCGCAGACGCTGCTGTGCTGTCTTTTGGTTCTCGGCTCTATGGTGCTTATGCTCGTGCCGTTCTGGCTGGAATCTAAAAAGCCCGCCGAGGCTGAAAAGCCCGAGGGCGAAGACGACGCCAAGCAGAATTTCGACATCATATTCGAAGACCTCGCCTCGCTGCGTCTGATGCTCGCCGACACAGAGGAGCGCATCGACGGCATTGCGGAAAAGGTTGACGCCCTGCCCGAAGATTCCGCCGAAAAGCTCGCCGCGTTCGAGTCGGCCATGGCCGGTTTCAGCGAGTCGCTCAAAACGAAGCTGCGCGAGATAAACGAGTCGATAGACTCAAACGCCATGGCGATAACCTCGTGCGAAAGCGCCGACAAGGAGATACGGGAGAGCGTCTCGAAAATCTCCGCGGAAGTTTCCGGCGGCAAAAGCTCTTTCGAAAAGGCGTTCAAGGAGCTTGAGATAAAAATCGACGACATTGAGGCGAAAGTCGGACACCTGACTGATTCCGCCGAAAAAGACGACGGCGCGCCCGCATTCGCACCCGCGTTCGGAAGCATGATTTCCAAGGCGTTCAGCGGCGCGGAAAACTCCAAAGGCTCGGTAAGCAAATTCGTCGCGCTCAACAAGAATTTCGAAACGGTCATCAGCGAAGACGGCGACATCTTCGGCAAGGAAGACCCCACCGCACCCAACGTCATCCCCGGCCGCGCGGGCAATGTTAACATACCCGACTCGATGTCGGCGGCCACCGAATGCGTGCCCGTGTCGAAAGCGTCGGATGGCGAATGCGTCCTCAACGCGGCGGCCCCCGCTGCGGACAAGCCCGCGCCAATAAGCAACAACTTTGACACCGTCATCAGCGAGGACGGCGACGTGTTCGGCAAGGAAGACCCCACCGCGCCCGACGTGATACCCGGCCGCACGGGCGATGTTGAAATACCCGACGACATGGACGCCGCCACCGAATGCGTGCCCGCCTCCGAGGCTTCGGGCGGAGAATGCGTGCTCAACGAAGTGAAGGACGACGGCCTGGACGATTTTGAAAATTCGCTAAAAGACGTGCCGTCTGCGAGCGAGGACGACACCGCCGAAGAAACCCCGCCGGAGCCTAAGGAATTTTTCAAGGAGCCGGACGAGGAAAACAAAGGCGAAAAAGACGATCCCGATTTTTTTGAATCGGCGGGTTCGGAGGAAAGTCCGGCCGAATCCGCGGATTTGAACAGCAATGAAGACGGGCGCGGGGCGGAGGACGCCGCCAAAGAGACCGCGGCCCTGGTCGATGAAATCCTGCCCGACCCGCAGAGCACTTTCCTTCTCGACAACGTGCCCGAAAGCAAACGCCGGAAACCCGGCAAAAAAGACACTGCAATAACCGTAAACGCGCTTATCGGCATAGGCAACAAGCCCTACCTGCGCGGCAGCGGCGCGGGGCTTTCCCCATCGGAAGGCCTTCCGATGGAGTATGTGGAAATCGGCAAATGGCGCTATGTGCTCCCCGAAATTTCCGCCCCCGTGGAATTCAGGGTGCTGAAAAACGACAAGGAAAACTCTGACGGGGACGAAACCTTTACAATAAAGCCCGGCGAAAAGCTGGAATTGAACCTGAGCTTCCCTTTGGAATAAAATGCTAAGCGTAAGAATAATACCATGCCTCGACGTTCACGCGGGGCGCGTCGTAAAAGGCGTCAACTTCGTGAACCTCATCGACGCGGGCGACCCCGTCGAGCAGGCGAAAGCCTACGAGAATCAGGGCGCGGACGAGCTCGTGTTCCTCGACATCACCGCGTCGAGCGACAAGCGCGACATCATGCTCGACGTCGTAGAGCGCACCGCGTCGCAGTGCTTCATGCCCCTAACCGTGGGCGGAGGCCTGCGCAGCGTCGAAGACATCCGCAAAATGCTCAACGCCGGCGCCGACAAGGTTTCGCTCAACACTGCGGCAATAACAAACCCCGACTTGGTGTCGGAGTCTTCCGCCAAATTCGGCAACCAGTGCATAGTCGTCGCCATCGACGCCAAGCGAGACGGCGAAAACAAATGGCGCGTCTACACGCACGGCGGCAGAAACGCCACGGAACTTGACGCGGTGGAATGGGCCAAGGAAGTCGAGAGGCGCGGCGCGGGCGAAATTTTGCTCACCTCCATGGACAGCGACGGAACGAAGGACGGCTACGACATCGAGCTTACCAGGGCCGTCAGCGACGCGGTGTCGATACCCGTCATCGCCTCGGGCGGCGCGGGCACACTCCGGCACCTTGTGGATGTCGTAAAGGACGGCCACGCAAGCGCGGTTCTGGCCGCGTCGATTTTCCACTTCGGCACCTTCAAGATTTCGGAGGCCAAAAAGGCTCTCATTGACGCCGGCATTCCGGCGCGCGCGCTCACCGAAAGTTAGGGCCTTTTTTCAACAATTTCACCTCGCAGGAAAAATAATGGGAAACTGGACGATAGCTGATTCCGAAAAAACTTACGGCATAAACGACTGGGGAATGAAACATTTCTCGGTGTCCTCAAAGGGGCGGCTCAGGGTCCACCCGATGGCCGACGAAAGATGCATAGACATCATGGACATCGTCAAGGAGGCCAAGTCCATGGGGCTTACCGCGCCGCTTACGATAAGGATACAGGACCTTCTGCGCAGCCGCGTAAAGCGCCTGAACAACGCTTTTGAAAAGGCCATAAAAGACGAGCGTTACGACGGCAAATACCGCGGGGTGTTCCCGATAAAAACGAACCAGCTACGCGAGGTGGTTGAGGAAATTCTCGATGCCGGGCAGGAATACCAGTACGGCATAGAGGCAGGAAGCAAAAGCGAGCTGATGATTGCCATGGCCATGCAGCAAAGCAACAAGTCGCTGCTCGTGTGCAACGGCTACAAAGACCAAAACTACATGAGGCTGGCCTTCAACGCCTCGAAAATCGGCAAGAACGTTTTCATAGTAATCGAGCAGCTTTCCGAAATAGACACGCTCCTGAAGCTGGCGAAGGCCGAGGGATTCTCGCCCAACATCGGCCTGCGCGTAAAACTCAACGTCTCTGGCGAAGGCAAGTGGGCCGATTCCGTCGGCGAGAACGCCAAGTTCGGGCTTTTCCCCACAGAAATAATCAGCGCGCTGGGCAAGCTCAAACGCGCCGGACTCAGGGACAAAGTCAAGCTCGTACACTTCCACGTAGGCTCGCAGGTTCCCAACATCGCGACTATTAAAAGCGCCGTCAACGAGGCCACGCGCTTTTACTGCGAGCTGCGCCGCATGGGCTTCCCCGTCGACTACATCGACTGCGGCGGCGGCCTAGCGATAGACTACGACGGCTCGCGCTCAAACTACGAAAGCAGCGCCAACTACTCGCTTGAAGAATACGCCAGCACCGTCGTTTACACGATAAAAAGCCTGTGCGACCAGGCCGATGCCCCCCACCCCACAATCGTCACTGAAAGCGGCCGCGCGATTGTCGCACCGCATTCGATACTCGTACTCGAAGTCTGCGACTCCATCGAAAAGACGCCCTACGACAAGCCCCTCGTCGTGAAGCGATCTACCAAGCAGGTGCTCAAAGACCTCGCCGACATTCTGGACAAAAAGAGCAACTACAAAAGCCAGCTCGAACGCTTCCTCGACGCCGAGCAGTTCAAAAACGACGCCCACACGCTTTTCACGCACGGCTACCTGAAGCTCGAAGAATGGGCTCAGGCCGAAAACCTCTTCTGGCAAATCTGCCGCGACGTGTCCAAGAGCATACGCGGGCAGGACCAGATTCCCGAAGACCTCGAGAAAATCGACGAGATACTGTCGTCCCAGTACGTCTGCAACTTCTCCGTATTCCAGTCGCTGCTCGACCACTGGGCCCTCAAGCAGCTCTTTCCCGTCGTGCCCCTCGCGCGCCTCGACGAAGAGCCAAACGTGCAGGCCACGATTGTCGACATCACCTGCGACTCCGACGGCAAAATCAACAAGTTCATCGACCTTGAGGACGAGCGCGACACCCTGCCCATGCACAAGCTCAGGAAAAACGAGCCCTACTACATCGGCGTTTTCCTCGTCGGCGCATACCAGGACATCCTAGGCGACCAGCACAACCTTTTCGGCCGCGTCAACGAGGTCCACGTGTTCCTCGAAGACGACGAGGAGGACGGCTTCTACATCGAAGAGGCCATCAAGGGCGCCGCCGTAGACGATATATTTCCCGAGATACAGTACAAAAGCGAATTCGTCTCGCGCCTCATGAAAAAGCAGGTGGACGCCGCCGTCAAAGCCGACAGGATAAAGCCGCGCGAAGGCGTGAAAATGCTCGCCCACTACAATGACATGCTTAAAAGCAAGCCGTATCTGGACTAGTTTAGTGCAAATACAGAAACGCGCTTATGCGCGTTTTTTTTCGTTTTGAATGCGGGGCTCATGGCCGCCCCGCGCCCGCCTAGGAAGCAAAGCTTCCATTCCTGATGCTTCGCATCGCTATGGATGGATGATGGGATGTTCCCCTGCCTGCCAGCCTATGGTCTGGTGTGGTTTTGCCGCAATTTGAAGCATTGCCGTTCTTCCTTCGCGCAAAGCGCTCCTCGGAACTTCGGCAACCCTCCGGGCTTCGTGCTTCAAATTGCGTCAAAAACAATTCAAGCCGGAGGCGCGAACACCGAGCGAAGGCGAGGGGAAGTATGGCGGCG
>CALXSL010000041.1 GCA_944391135.1 uncultured Opitutales bacterium | reverse complement strand
CAAGCTTGCGGGAAGAACAATTGCTACGCAATTGCCCGGAGGGCGGCAACGGCGCGGATTGAAGCTTTGATGAGAAGCTTTTGCACTTTGCGCAAAAGACCCCGAGCGAAGCGTGCGGGCGAGACTCCGCGCATTTTTGCAAAGCAAAAAGCAAAGGAGCGAGTTCAATAGGTTGTTGCCAGTTTATTGAGGCGCTTGTTCCGTAAGGAGCAAGCGCCTCTCCTTTTTTACAACTTACTCGTAGAACACGCAAGTTGCATGAAATGCAAGCTTTGATAAGAAGCTTTTGCACTTTGCGCAAAAGACCCTTCAGGCCGAGCCTGCTTCATAGCGTGTTCAATTATTTTTAAAGCGCAGATTTTATCGCTTTTTCTTGAGCAACAGTTATTTTTCTTAAAAGCACTAATGTGGAAATCGTCAACCCAAGATTTATTAATATACCGCAAATTGTCGAGGTAGTATATAGGCTTAAGTTGTTTGCCTCGAACGCCCTTTCATCCGTCTTTGAAAGAACCTGCATTGCTGCGCTTCCAAAAATAAAAAAAGAACCACCAGATTTGTATGAATATATGTGGATAGCGCGGATCTTCGTAGTAACTTTTGTTTGAGACATACCACGCTTCTTTCATGGATATATAAGGAATAAAGTAGTTTACTATAGGGATGAAAAAGCTTAGCACCGAAACAGCCGGACTCGTTATGGATTTTTTCTTTTTCAGCAGATTATAATTACATATATCGGGTTTCCAGCCTATCAACCGACATTTATTCGCGGAAATCCTGTATGCCCATATTAAGAAAAGAATGATTGAGGCTATGTATAATGCGAAATATGTGATTTGTATGATGTTATCCGTATTTTCAAGCAGGTTTAGAAAATATTCAATTTTTTCAGGATTTATTAAGGCGGTAAGTTTTTTAATTATAAATGCTAATGCATAGGTAAATATATCTATGCAAAAAAGCGTTAGTATTATCACTATACAGAGTTTTGACGGAGTGTCTATATTCTTAAAGAGTTTTCTTTTTTCAGGCAATGCCCGTGCCTCTTCATTTGGCTCGATACTGTCATTGCAATCAGCTGCAATTTCATAGGGAACTTTGTTTTGGGAATGAATTAAGCTTTTTCCCGCGTCATTTGGAATTTCATCATCTTCCGGCTGCTTGGACGATATGTTCGGGTTGTTTGTTTTAACCTGTGCTTTGTTAAAATCAATAACAGGCAGTATTTCAAAAGGCTTTCTCATATTTCCGCTCACTATATAGCATAGATATTCAGCTCCGTCACAAACATTGTTCTTGTCTTTAGGCAGGTGAACATTTATCCCAAGAATCTGAGCAGCCCTCCGACAGGTCTCTTTTTCAGACCTGTTGCGAAGCGGCAAATATTACCCTTGCGATAGGCGCTGCAGTGAGTCAATCATCACGTCTAACATTGTCCTTTTTTTGCCATGGCATTTGTATCCTGCTTATATCAATAAAACACCCCCTGTTTGTTCTTCGCCCCCTACATGGCCCATTGCTCGCCTTGTTTTATTGTTTTAATCAGATAATTCAAGTAGCGTTTTGGCGTATAGGGTTCGCCTGAGGAAGTTGAGCCTTTTGTGTCTATATCAATCTTGTAGTCAGATACCAGTATTGACACCACCGCATGCTGATAGCCTTTATTGTAATGCGCCTTAATGGGGTTTCCTTTGTCGTCGATAATCCAGTTTCTTAAGGCTAGGGAACGCAGAACGGTCGAATGAAGTTTGTCTTTTTTAAGGCCGACGGCGTATTGTATTGGCGCTGTTTGTTCTTTCTTTACCGCGCTGTTGCAGGCGCAAAGCAAAAGCATAAACGCGGTTATCGCAAGGGGGATGAAATATTTTCTCATGATTATGTATATACGTTAATATGCATTATAATGCAAGCGAAAACTTTGTAAATTTCACTCCATAGTGTAAACATACGGTATAGTAACTAATTCCGTCGGAAACACACTAATGTATCGCGTAATAGTTGTGTGCCTTATAAATGACACTATGAAACCAAAACTGACTTCCAATTTGATTCTTAGAATAGACGACAAACTGAAAAACAGGCTAAGTGGTATTCAGGAGCAAACCGGATATTCCATATCGGAAGTTGTGCGCCAGTGTCTGAATTCTTTTGCGGACTATTACGAGGAAAACAGGTGCATAGTTCTTCCCCTTAGCGTTGTTCCGCAAAAGGAATTGGATGCGCTTAAAGCCGGCGGAAAAAAGGCGTGAGAATTTTTGCGTACGGTCTTTTAGAGGTCATACGCAAAAAAACGCACAAGGCTAAAAAAGCCTTGTGCGTTTTGTTTGTGGCGATTTTTGCTAAATCTTCGCCAGCGCCTGGTCGAGGTCGGCGATGATGTCGCCGGCGTATTCGAGGCCGATGGAGAGGCGCACGAGCTCGGGCAGGATTCCCGTAGCGGCCTGCTCCTTGTCGGAAAGCTGGCGGTGGGTGGTGCTTGCCGGGTGCAGGGCGCATGTGCGCGCGTCTGCCACGTGGATTGCGATTGCGGTGAGCTCCAGCGAATTCAGGAATTTCTCCGCAGCCTTTCTGCCGCCCTTGGGTCCGAACGTCATTACGCCGCCGTTCGCCTTGAGGTATTTTTTGGCCCTCGCGTTTTCGGGGGAGTCCGGAAGGCCGGGGTAGTTTATCCATTCCACCTTTGGGTGCTTTGCAAGAAATTCCGCGACCTTTTGCGCGTTCGAGCTGTGGCGTTCCATGCGCAGGGGAAGGGTTTCCATGTTCATGTTCGTAAGCCATGCGTTCATGGGGGCCATCATCATGCCGAAATCGCGCATGACGTGCGTGCGTGCCTTGGCGATGAACGCCGCGGGCCCGAAGGCATCGGTGTAAACCAGGCCGTGGTAGCTTTCGTCGGGCGTCGTGAGGCCGGGGAATTTGCCGCTTGCGGCGTAGTCGAAGTCCCCCTTGTCAACCACGATGCCGCCTAGGGCGCACGCGTGGCCGTCGGAGTATTTAGACGTGCTGTGGATTACTATGTTAGCGCCGAAATCGAAGGGGCGGCACAGGAAAGGCGTCGGGAATGTGTTGTCAACCACGAACGGAACTCCCGCGCGTTTTGCGATATTCGCAAATTTTTCGAAATCAAGGACTTTTACGCTGGGATTTGAGAGCGATTCGCCGAAAATCATCTTGGTGTTCGGGCGCACCGCCGCGAATATTTCGTCTTCGCTCGCGTTCTGGTCGACGAACGTCGTTTCAATGCCGAGTTTTTCAAAGCTGTGCCCGAGAAGATTGGACGTGCCGCCGTATATGGTGCCGGCGCTTACGATATGGTCGCCCGCGCTGCAAAGGTTCATTACGGCGATGGCCGTCGCGCTCTGCCCGCTGGACGCCGCTATGGACGCTATGCCGCCTTCAAGCGCCGCAAACTTTTTTTCGAGCACTTCGACGGTCGGGTTGCTAAGGCGCGTGTAAAAGTGCCCCGCGGCCTTGAGGTCGAAAAGGTCGGCCAGCTCTTCGGCGCTGTCATATTTAAAAGTCGTGCTCTGGATTATGGGCGCGACGCGCGATTCCCCGTTCTTGGGCTCCCAGCCTGCCTGGACTGCGATGGTATCCAAATGGTATTTTTTCATCTTATATTTGCCGTGTAAAAGTTGCGGATTTTATAGATGAAAAAGACTGCGCCATTCGCCCGCGATTTTCAACCGTTTTTTGGCGAATACTTTCATTGCGCGTACGCCAAAAAATGCGAGTTATTTTTTTTATGCGGCAGGCTGAACCGGCACATTCCTACGGATGCGCTACAGCATTTCCTCGAAAACTACGCACGTATGCGCCGAGCCGTCCGCTTCATATGCAATCACATTGACAGGCTGCAGGCTCTTTTCTTTGGCTAAGTTTTCAGAGGCTTCTTCAACGCCCTTTGCGTCTCCGCTGAAAATCCTTACATACTTCATTTTGGGTTTCGAACCGAAACCCAGTTTGCTGTCCGCAAGCTGCAGGGCGGTATCTTCAAACACGATTCCGGCGACGACCGCATTTCCTGTTGCGCATACTGAAATTGCGGCGATTTTCTCGCCTGTTCCGTTGACATGGCCGTTTATGGCCGCCTCGAGTGCTCTTGCATCTTTTGCGCTGAAAATTTTTACGCTTCTCTTTTCCGATTTGGGAATCGCGCCCATTTCGTATGCCGCCTTTTCTATCGCGGTGTCTTCGAAAAGAATGCTTGCGAACGCGCAATTTGGAGATGCGCATACTGAAACGTCGAGCGGCTTTTCCTTGTCCGCGTTTGAATTCGCCGCCTTTTCCAGTTCTTCGGTGCCGCCGCTGAAAGTCTTCACGCTTCTTTTGGCCAGTTCGGGAACGATACCCATTTTATAGGCCTCCTCGTAAGAGGCTTTCGGGGCGGGGATGTTTTGCGCCTGCGTGAAAATTGCTGAAAGGACGCAAAGCATTGCGATTGCGCTCAGCTTGCTTTTCATGCGTACATTAAAGGTATTTCCGGACGTTCCGGCAAGCCTTTATATTCAGTCAAAACTCAGTCCTGGTATGTCTCTTTGAGCGTTTTCAAAAGCAGCTTGAAGTCTTCGGGCGCGGGCGCCTCCACTTCTATTTCCTCGCCGCTGACGGGGTGGGGAAGCCTTATCTTCTGCGCGTGCAGCATGACTCGCTCGGGTGCCGTTATCTCTTTGAACCTGTTTTTCTGGAAACTGTATGTGTAGTCGCCCATGATGGGGAAGCCGATGTCCGTCATGTGCACCCTTATCTGGTGCGTGCGTCCCGTGAGGATTTTGCATTCCACAAGCGCGGCCTTGTTGCCGAACTTTTCCTTTACGTACCACTCGGTATAGGCGTCGCGTCCGTTCTCGGGGTCGCTTACGCACATCTTTGTCCTGAAGGACGGATGGCGGCCTATGGGCTTGTTCACCACGCCGCTGCGCACAGTGGGCACGCCGCTTATTATGGCGACGTAAATCTTGTCGAGGTCGCGCTCGGAGAAGGTCTCTACAAGCCGGTAATAGGCGTTGTCGTTTTTGGCCAGTACCATCGCGCCCGAGGTTTCCTTGTCGAGCCTGTGGACTATGCCGGGGCGCATTGCGCCGCCCGCGGTGCTGAGCTTGCCGCCTGTGTGGTGCATCATGGCATGCACGAGGGTGTCTTCGCCCGTGCCGCTGCCGGGGTGGACGGTCATGCCTGCGGGCTTGTTGACGATTACTATGTCGTCGTCCTCGTAAAGAATTTCGACCGGAATTTCGACGGGCTTGACTTCGGTTTCAAGGGGAGGGGGCATTGCGATTTCCACGGTATCGCCCGGGCGCAGTTCGTGCTTTTTTACGATCGGCTCGCCGTTCATTTTCACGTCGCCGGCCTTGAAGCTTTCCTCAAGGCGCGAGCGCGAAAGCTCTTGGGAGAGGAATGCCGAAACCGCCTTGTCGGCGCGCATAGGCGGCGCGTCTTCGGGGTGGGTGTAAGTTCTGGTATCGGACATTCTAGCCCTTAAGGTATTCGGGGTTGAGCCTGTCGATACCCTTGCCGACGAACATGCCGTCCTTGCGGACGAGCATGTCGTCGAAATAGATTTCGCCGCCGCCGTATTCGGGCGTCTGTATGCATACCAAATCCCAGTGAATCCTCGACTTGTTGCCGTTGTCGGCCTCCTTGTAGGCCTGCCCCGGGGTGAAGTGGAAAGAGCCCGCGATTTTCTCGTCGAAAAGTATGTCTCGCATGGGCTTGGTTATGTAGGGGTTGAAGCCGAGGGCGAATTCGCCTATGTAGCATGCGCCCTCGTCGGTGCCCAGTATCTTGCGCAGCATGTCGCCGTTGGTGGGGGAGTCCGCGCGGACAACTTTGCCCTTTTCAAATTCGAGCGTTATGTTGTCGAAAGACACGCCGTTGTAGACGGTCGGGGCGTTGTATGTAACGCGGCCCTCAACGCTGTCTTTTACGGGGGCGGTGAACACCTCGCCGTCGGGGATGTTGTACTGGCCTCCGCATGGGATCGCCCTCATGCCCTTTATGGAAAAGGCGAGGTCGGTGCCGGGGCCCGTTATGCGGACCTTGTCGGTGCTTTCCATCAGCTGGCGCAGCGCGTCCATGGGCAGGGCCATTTTGCCGTAGTCCATGGTGCACACGTCGAAATAGAAGTCTTCAAACGCGCCGGTGCTTGTCTGCGCCTGCTGCGCCATCGAGGGGCTAGGCCAGCGCAGCACCACCCACTTTGTCTTGTTGACGCGGTGTTCGACGGCGTCCTTCATGGCCGCCGCGATTTCAGACATGCGCTGCTGCGGCACGTCGGAGTTTTCAAAAATATTTTTGGCCCCGCGTATTGCTATGTACGCGTTCATCTTTTTGATTTTTTCGTAGGCCAGCTCGCTTTGAACCTTGAGCCTTTCGCCCGCGCCAGACAGCGCGAGTTTGCGCGATATCTGGGCGTTGCCAAGCTCCACGTGCGCATACGCGCCGCGTTCCGAAATTTCGTCTATGAGGGCTTCCGCCATGTCGGTCGGCGTTTCCCACAGGTCGAGCAGCACGTGTTCGCCCTTTGCGACCTTTGTAGAATGGCCGCACAAAACCTTTGCCAATTTTCTGTATCTGGGATCCATTTTTTTTATAGCTTTGTTCATTCGCCGGCTGCGGGGCAGCGCGGCTCTTTTTTTTCTTTTCTATTGCGCCCTGGGTTTCGCAGTAATGCGTTTTCACAAGCCCAGCGCCCGTCTCCTCGGGCTCCTAAAGCCTTTCGAGCCGTGGCTTTTCAACCATCTTAGACCCGTCCGAGACGTCAAAAGTTTCAGGCGATATTTCGGCGTTGAGTTTTGCCGCCGTGAACTGGAGTTTGTCCTTGTCGCGCGTGGCCTCGTCGCGGACTTCCGCCTTGAGCATTATCCACACGTCGTCGACTTTCTTTACCGAGCCGAGCGAAAGGGTTTTTGCGGGTTCCCCCTGCGCGTTGAACGTTTCCGTCTGCACGGGCGCATTGAATTCGCGCGAGAGCGCCACGCGCACTTTCGACACCTTGTCGGAGACGGCATGCGGGGCCTGGAGGTCGAAGAAGTGCACGGCCTGGCCTATCCTTCCGGGGCCCGCATACGAGTATGTCCAGAATTTGTAGGACAAAAGCAGGTCGAAAGGCGAATAGATGAGCCCGTCGACCATTGGCGCGAACCACTCGCTCTCGCCCAGCTCCCTGAATTTGCCGTCTTCAAGCTTCCATATCTTCGACTCCTTCGGGGAGTTTTTGAATATGAAGTCGGAGATGCCTTCGGCCTTGCGGGGTTTTATCCTTATGCGCGTGAGGGCCGTGTTGCCGCGTTCCATGGCGAATATTTCGCCGTCGAAAACGGTTTCCTGCCCGTGCCTCGGATAGTGCGTTATGGTGAAGTCCATGCAGTAGTCCACCGTGTGCGAGGTCGCAAATTCCGTCCAGCGCTCACGCGCCTCTTCGGCGTCGAGCGGCACGACTTTGTCGTGCTCGCGCCTCGGTTGGGCGTTCGAGCCGGATACAAAAATGAGCGCCACTAAGGCGCCCATCATAATTGTAAAATATTTTCGCATTATGATATGCGCCGGGCCTTATTTCGCCGCGTTTTCCGCGCTCGCCTCGGGCGCCGGGGTTTCTGCCGGAGCCGCCGGAGCTTCTGCGGGGGGGGGTGTTTCGGCGGGCGCTGAAGATTTCATTATGTCTATGGTTCTTTCTTCGGCGTCGATGTCGCCCTTGTTGACGTAGATGTAGCCGAGGTAGAGCCCCGCGCAAAGCACGAAGAAAACCACCGTGAGCTTGACCGTGAGCTTTGTTAGCATGTTGCCCGTTTCACCGCCAAACATGCTTTCGGCGGCGCCGCCGCCGAGTGCCGCGCCCATGCCGGCGTTCGCGCTTGGACGCTGCATCAGGATGAGAAGAACCAGCGATACGCATACCAAGACTAGAATGAGTGTGAAAATTGCTATTATGATGGTGGAAAACATTTACGTGTCCTTATAATGTCTTTTAAAATTTAAACCGCATAGTTTGGCGGAATTTGTCGGGGTTTCAACCTTTTTTTCACGCATTTATTGCGCGTATGCGGCGAATAAAAAAGGCGCGTAACGTGTACGCGCCGTGGAAATTGCCGCCCGCAGTTTAGAAGCCGAAATGGACTTTCGCGCCGAACCAGAAGTTGCTCTTGTGGTCGTCGAGGATGTATTCGGTGTTCTTCTGTTCTTCAAAGCGCTGTCCCCAGCGGGCGCCCGCGCTGATAGTGCAGTATTCCCTGATTGCGAAAGCCAGATCGGCGCTGACGCCGTAGTACGCGTATTCCGCTTCGCGGCTGCCGGCCCTGAAATCTTTGTTCGCCTTTTTGTCGGCGACAAGGTAGCCTACGTATGCGCTGACAGGCAGTGTGAGGCGCGAGTCGTTTATCAGTATCCTGCCGATTTCGGCGTTGTATGTCATGGAGAATTCAGCGACATGCTGCTCAAGATCCCAGTTGTAATAGTAGTAGATTGCGGGGTTGAGATTGTAGCCGTAGAATACTGACGCGGTGTCGAGCGTTACGCCGCCGTAAACTTCCATGTTGCTGAAGTCCCTGAACGCCTGGCCGCCTTCGGGATTCCAGTAGTAAATGGTGCCGATGTCGAGGCGGAACGCGCCATAATAATAGTTTGCGCCCGCGTAAAAGTCTATTTCGTTAAGTTCGTCGTTGTTTTTGCTTTCCACGGGGGAGTTGTTCCAGACGCCCGCGTAAACGTCGATTCCGTAGAAGGGATATGCGAGGTCCACGCCCGACTGTATGCTGTTGCCGGCGAGCTTTTCGCCGCGGAACATATATTTCGACTCGTAGCCGACCGACGCGGAAACGCTCAGAAGGTCGAGCGACCACTTGGGGATGTAAGTCTTGTATTCGACGGCTCCGCCGGACATGGGGGTTACGGTTGTGGTGGGGACCCAGCTCGCGTCGGGGGCGCCGCTTACCGCTACTTGGGCGACCGATATTGATGAAAAAGCCGCCGCAATTGCCAGAAATGCTGTAAATTTCTTCATAGATAGAACCTTGTAGTATTTTTTAAATACAAAGTAAATAGCCGTTGTCGGCCCAACTTGCAAGTGTTTTATTAAAAAAGGTGTCCGGCATAGGGCGTATACGGTTCAAGTGTTCGCATTTTGGCAAGCGCTTTTGGGCATAAACTCCGCTTTAAAAGGCCTTGCTACCAGTCACGCATAGCAATGCTCTCCTTCCCGTAATACCTTTCAAATGCCCGTTTCTTTCTCAAAATCACTGTCCCAAAATATGGCTTATGTAAAATCATTTGTCGGCGTGCAATCTGCGAACACTTGAACCGGAAACGTTCTAGTCGCCGGTAATTGGGGCTGTGAGGCTCCCGCTTGCGTTAAGATTTGAGGCGGACGCATTTGCGGGTGCAAACATGTGGGTTATGCGCATGGAAGGGTGCCTGAAATAAGTCATTTCAGAGACCGGCCTGAATACGGTTTGCGCGTATGACGGAAAACCGCCGTGCTTGTAGCGCGCCGCGAGATATGGAGCCTTTGACGGGGTTTCCCTCGAGCTTTGCCCGAGGATTTCGTCCCTGTCCGCCGCCTCTATGGTTTCGGCGTAAACAAAGTTGTCGGCGGGCTCGGCGAGAAATTCGAAGTCAGCCGCGTTGTCCACGGCCATCATGTGCGGCCCGCAGCGCAAAATGCCGCTTATGGGAGTGTCAATCTCTGCCGGCGAAATCACCGCCCCGTCGCCCGTCTTTATTTTCAGCGCGTATTTCAGCCGCGCCTCGAGGGAGTCGCCCGCGCCGATTTTTTGCGCGATTTCGAGGTAATCTCCTTCGCGTGCGGTTTCGGCATTTTTACCGTTCACAAAAACCTCCGTTGCCTCCGCCCATTTGGGCATGCGCAGAAGAAGCTTTTTGTCGGGCATTTTGCGGACATTCAATACATATGCGTGCCAAAGGCCTTCGGGCTTTTTCTGCGACACTTCCAATGCGGTCTCGCCGTCGTCATAACACGCTTCCATGTACAGGTTGAGTTTTATGTCTTCGCCATTTTGGATCATGTGGTCGCGGACGTTCATCATTGATTTAAGTCCCGCCATTGTGCAGCACCACCACGACATATTGTACGCGTCGCCGGCAAGTATGTCGCCCACCACCTTGTGGTGTCCGAAATCGCCCGTAAAAAACTGGTTGAAGAAAAGAGAATTGTATACGGCGTTTTCGGCCCTTTCGAGGTATTTTATATCGCCCGTGAGGTCGTGCAGCGCGAGGCTCAAATTTACAAAGTCGGCGGACGAACAGCCTTCGTCGCGGCCGCCGAAACCGCCGCCGAAATATTCCGTCACACTGCCGAATGCGGTATAGTCGGGGGAGTTAACAAGCTCTTCGTAAAGGGCGGTGACATAGTCCAAGTGCCTTTTGTCCTTTGTGTGTGAATACAGGTCGAGCACGCCCTTGAGCGTGGTAAGGTAGCCGTGCGTGTGCAGGTGTCCGCGTGCGGGAAGGGTCGGGTATATGGCCTCCGCGGCATCGGAATATTTTTTGTCTCCCGTCAATTGCGCGAGCGCGGCGAGCGGCTCGACGTACGTAGTAAAGCATATCACGCCGTCGGCCATCTGCCCGAGGCGCGCGACCACTTCCGGCGTGACTTGCGCGTAAGTTTTCACAAAAAAGTCGCCGCCTTTTTTTGCGGCCTCGAGCGCTTTTGGGTCTCCCGTCATTTTGTAATAGGCTATAAGGCCCATGAGCATGCGGCCGTTGCCCCACAGCAGCGGCATGTGGTTCGTCTTTTCTATTTCCGCAGTTGTGAAATTCAATGACGGGTCTCCGAAGCGGCCGTCAGGCTGCTGGGCCTTTATCACTTTCTCGACCAAGGCCGCGAGCTTTTCGTCTTTTTCGCCTTTGTTGCAAAGCGCCATCGCCTCGATATATCTGCCCGACAAGTCTCCGCTGTAATTGTAGAAGCGTCGCGGGTTTTGAAGGTCTATGTTGACGTCTCCCAAGATGAAGTCTTCGGTGAACGCGGGCACGCGGCTTTCGGAAGCGAGCCTGTCTTTTGCCATTTCTATCCTATGCGTCAGTTCGCCCTGTCCGCCCACTGTTCCGGCGTTTGCCGCACATGCCGCCGCCATTGACATGAATGCGGCCATTGCCGCAGGTTTGGTGAAAATTGCTTTCCTCATGATTCCTCCGCTTGTTTTTTTTACAAAGATAAGCGGAAGTGCCGCCGCGTCAATATCCAATGCGGATGTACGGAATGCAAAAGGGCGTAAAGAAAAAACGGCGCGCATTTTTGTGCGCGCCGTTTTGCGAATTATAAAAAACTAGTACCTGTAGTGGCCGGGCTTGAAAGGGCCCTCAACGGGAACGCCAATGTAGTCGGCCTGTTTTTTCGTGAGCTTGGTGAGCTTCGCGCCGAGCTTTTCAAGGTGCAGGCGCGCGACTTCCTCGTCGAGCTTCTTGGGCAGCACGTAGACCTTGTTTTCGTAGAGGTCCTTGTTTGCCCAGAGGTCGATCTGCGCAAGCGTCTGGTTCGAGAACGAGTTGCTCATCACGAAAGATGGATGGCCCGTGGCACAGCCGAGGTTCACTAGGCGGCCTTCCGCGAGCAGGTATATCGAGTTGCCGCCGGGGAATGTGTACATGTCCACCTGCGGCTTGATGTTAGTGCGCTTGATTTTTGGGAAAGACTGAAGCTTGGCGACCTGTATTTCGCTGTCGAAGTGCCCGATGTTGCAGAGAATGGCCTGGTCCTTCATCTTCTTCATGTGGTCGATGGTGATGATGTCGCAGTTGCCCGTCGTCGTCACATAGATGTCGGCCAGCGGCAGAGCGTCTTCGACGGTCACCACGCGGTAGCCTTCCATCGCCGCCTGGAGCGCGCAGATGGGGTCGATTTCAGAAACGAGGATGGTTGCGCCGAGGCCCTTGAGCGCCTGCACGCAGCCTTTGCCCACGTCGCCGTAGCCGCAGACGAGCGCCACTTTGCCCGCAACCATTACGTCTGTCGCGCGCTTGATTCCGTCCACGAGAGATTCGCGGCAGCCGTAGATGTTGTCGAACTTGCTCTTCGTCACGGAGTCGTTAACGTTGATTGCGGGGAAGAGCAGGCGGCCCTCCTCAACCATCTGGTAGAGCCTGTGCACGCCCGTAGTGGTTTCTTCGGAAACGCCCTTGAGGTCTTTGACCACGTTGTGCCAGTGGTTCTTGTTCTGCTTGTAGATTTTCTTGAGAAGCTTCTTGATTACGGCTTCCTCTTCCGATTCCGACTTCGTGTCGACCCACTTTGAGCCGTTTTCAAGCTCGAAGCCCTTGTGTATGAGGAGGGTTGCGTCGCCGCCGTCGTCTACGATGAGCTGGGGCCCCTTGCCGTTGGGCCACGTGAGCGCCTTAAAGGTGCAGTCCCAGTATTCTTCCAGATTTTCGCCCTTCCACGCGAACACGGGCGTGCCGCCCTTGGCGATGGCCGCCGCGGCGTGGTCCTGCGTCGAGAAAATGTTGCAGCTTGCCCAGCGGACGTCCGCGCCTAGGGCCTTGAGCGTTTCGATGAGCACCGCCGTCTGGATGGTCATGTGGAGCGAGCCGCTGACGCGCACACCCTTGAGAGGCTTCTTGGGCGCGTATTTTTCGCGGATGGCCATGAGGCCGGGCATTTCGTGCTCTGCAATGCTTATTTCTTTTCTTCCCCACGGGGCGAGCGAGATGTCCGCCACTTTGTATTCTGTCTTTTTTGCTGCCATTTTTTGTTTTGTCCGTTTTCCGCCCGCCGGACGCGGAGCGTTTTTTTATTTAAATTTGTTTTTGCCCCGCGCAATTCGGGACCTGTTTGCGTAAAAACCAAAGACGCGCATTGCGCGCGTCTTTGTGTGAAATTTTCCGGCTCTTATTTCAGCCCGGCCGCCTTGCGCAGTTCCGCCGCCTTGGAAGTGTCCTCCCAAGGCAGGTCGGCCTTCGTGAAGTGGCCGTAATTCGTTGTCTTCTTATAGATGGGCTGGAGCAGTTTCAGCTGGCTGATGATGTCGGCCGGCTTGAAGCTGAACACTTTCCTGACCGCCTTTTCAATAGTCGCCTCGTCGACTTTGCCCGTGCCGAAGGTGTCGATGGCGATGCTCAGGGGCTGGGGATAGCCGATGGCGTAGGCCACCTGTATTTCGCACTTGTCCGCGAGGCCCGCCGCGACGATGTTCTTGGCCACCCAGCGGCACATATACGCCGCCGAACGGTCAACCTTCGAGGGGTCTTTGCCCGAGAACGCGCCGCCGCCGTGGCGCCCGTAGCCGCCGTAAGAGTCCACTATGATTTTGCGCCCGGTAAGGCCGGAGTCTCCCTGGGGCCCGCCGACCACAAAATTGCCGGTGGGATTGACGAGGAACTGGGTCTTCTTTGTGATAAGCTTTTTCGGCAGGACCTTCTTGATGACCTTTTCTACAATGTACTTTTCGATTGTCGCGTGGTCGACGTTCGCCGCGTGCTGCGTGGAGACTACGACGTTTTCAATGTACGCGGGCTTTCCGTTTTCGTAGGCAACCGCTACCTGGCTCTTGCAGTCGGGGCGCAGCCACTTGGGGCCCTTGCCGCTCTTGCGCTGCTTGGCGAGTTCCGTAAGAATCCTGTGTGCGAACATGATCGCCGCAGGCATGAACTCGGGGGTTTCGTTCGTGGCATAGCCGAACATTATGCCCTGGTCTCCGGCACCCTGCTCGGAGGTCTTTTTGCCCTTGGCCTTGCGCGCGTCGACGCCCTGTGCGATGTCGGGCGACTGCTTTGTAAGGAGGTTTGTTAGAAAGATTTTTTCGGCGTGGAATACGTCGTCGTCATTGAGATAGCCGATGTCGTTGATAGCCTTGCGCACGAGCTTTTCGTAGTCGAGCTTGGCCTTTGTTGTGATTTCGCCCGCGATTACCACGTGGTTGCTCTTAACCATTGTTTCACAAGCTACGCGGCTGAACTTGTCCTGTTCGAGGCATGCGTCGAGAATGGTGTCGGAAATGTAGTCGGCAACTTTGTCGGGGTGGCCTTCGCCCACCGACTCGGATGAAAATACGTAGTTGTTAATCATAAGCGCGCAAATTTAGCTGATTCCCGGGTGCTTTCAAGAAAAAAACGCCCTGCCGGAATTCCGGGGCGCCACGCACAACCTTCCGATGCTTTACAAGCTTTATACAATGGAGGACGGTTCCGGATATTCGCCGGAAAGGGCCTCTGCCTTTGTTTAGAAAGGCGGCTGCCCTTGGGCATTACGAAGCCGTTTGCCGGCTGCTTGGCATACTCTGGAAAAGAGGCAAGAGCGAATCCGTCGCAAGGGAATGTATTGAACTGGTGCATTCGGCCCAGAGGCTGTTTAAAGATGAATTCTATTATGATTCCGATCATGGCGACGAGTTTCGAATGCGATGGGCCGGCAGCGTTCTCTTTTGGCGTTGACTTTCGGCCTGTTTGTTGCGGCGCAAATGGAACCGAGTTTGGCGCAAAAAAAAACACCGGCAAAGCCGGTGTTTTTTTACGGAAACTAGTACTGCTCCACAAAGCCGAGGGAGTCGCGAATGGGCAGAAGCTCCTTGGCCTTTTCGTCGGAGAACTGCTGGAAACCGCCTATCGCCTGCGCGATAATTGAAGTGTAGCAGTGAGCCTCGACGTTTTCCATTTTCCAGAAGGCCGTTTCGATGTCGCTGGCCCAGGTGATTACGCCGTGGTTTACCATGAATATGCAGTCGTGCTTTAAGCCGAGCTCGCCGATTTTGTCGGCCAGGCGCTGCGTTCCGGGGGTGTCGTAGGGGGCCAGACCAACATCGCCGATGAAGATTTCCGTCTCGGGGTTGACGTTGCGCGGGGGCTTTTTGCCCGCGAGCGCAAAGGCGGTGGCATGCGGCGGGTGCGCGTGGCAGCAGGCCTTGGCCAGCGGCTGGCGCTTCATGATGGCAAGGTGTGCCAGAACTTCGCTGGTGCGGCGGCGCGAGCCGGCTATTTTTTCACCGTTCATGTTCACAAAGCACATGTCGGAGGGCTTCATGAAGCCTTTGGATACCATAGTGGGGGTGCAGAGCACCACGTTTTTGGCCACGCGCACGGAAAAGTTGCCGCCGTTGCCGTCGTTGTAGTTCTTCGCGTACGAGCGTCTGCCGAGTTCGCAGATGAGCTGTTTGAGCTCATGGATGGCGGCAGAGTTGAAAAAGTCGTCGATTTCTTCCTGTGTCTGCGGCCCTTCGCCGGGAGCCCACATGAAATCTTTGTCTATTCCCAAAACCGTTTCAGGTGCTTTTTTTGCTGTTTTCATAATAATGTATCCAAATAAAACCCATAAAAATCCACAAATGTCAAGATGTATTTCGTCCGAAACCCGTTTAATTCAAGAAAAATTGCGTGAAAATGAAGCACTTCAATCCATGCAGTCATCGACATTGTCGCCGATTTGTTCGGCGTAGTCTTTGGCGGCGCGCCTGATTACGTCGCACGCTATATCCTTGCCGTAGACTCCGGTGAGCTTCATTTTCCGCGTGTTTTCCGTCGGCAGGTCTTTGTATGTGGTGAAGTAGTGTACCATGCGTTCTACCACCTTTTCGGGCAGCTCGCCTATGTCGCCGTATTTGCCATAGATTATGTCGTTTTTGAGCACAGCGATGATTTTGTCGTCGGCCTGGTTGTGGTCGAGCAGCCTGAAGCCGCCAATGGGGCGTACCTTCGCGATGATATCTCCGTGGGTTATGTCCTTTTCGGTGAGTATGCACACGTCGAGCGGATCGCCGTCTCCCTCAATGTCGCTGCGGCCGAGAGCGGCGTTGGTAAGTTCCGCCACATGCGCGTGGCAGTATGTCCTTGGGAAAAACCCGTAAAGGCAGGGCACTATGTTGGAAAACTGCTGGGGACGGTCTACCGAAAGGTAGCCCGACTTTTTGTCGACCTCGTATTTTACCGTATCGGTTGGTACGATTTCTATAAACGCCGTCGCCTCTTCGGGGGCGTTTTCGCCCAGCTCTATTCCGTGCCACGGATGGGCCTTGTGCTTGTGCATCTTTTGCATGTTTTTTCTTATATTATAGCCCGCGCAGGCAATGCAATTCATTTAGCGCCGCTGCCCCGTCTTTTGCGGAAGGCTGCGAGACTGCTATTTGCAATACGACCGCAAATTCGTTCGAATTGGTGTTAATTTTTAATTAATTATTTGGAACTATTATGCTCTAATCGGCTTCTATAATATTTAAAGGGAATAATTTATTGTTCTCAATAAAAAACAAAAATTACAAAAGGTATACAAATGAAAAAAGCCATAATACTCTCCGGCCTTGCGGCCGCGGCCCTCTTCTCGGGCTGCGCAGTGGAACAGCCCCGCGGCATGATCTACTCCGACTACACCATCAACCACGGCGATGCCAATGCGTACCCCACGAGCAGCGGCGCGAAGGTTGACGGCCTCAAGAAGGGCGTTTCCACAGCCAACGGCTATGTAGGCCCGCTCGTCGCAATCGGCGATGCCAGCATTTCGACGGCGGCCAAGAACGGCGGCATCTCGAAGATTTACTATGTCGACTGGAAAGTTAACAGCATCCTCGGCATCATCGAAGAATACCAGTGCACGGTTTACGGCGAATAGCCGCAGGCGCGCTTTGCAAAGGCCTCCCGGATTTTCCGGGGGGCTTTTTGTGTTTGCAGACTTCTGCTAAATAATATAAACCATCTAAAATAATTAATATAATTTCTTGACTGTGCGGGATTGATACATTTACTGATTTAGATAAATTTTTTATTCTATGAGAATATATTTATTTATTGCCGCACTCTATGCATTTTTCACTATTTCGTTTGGAAAATGCGGTTTTTCATGGGGTGTTGCGGTGCAGGGAACATCGTTTGAAAACATAAGCAGTGCCGGGCATTTTTATACTCTTGAGAAATTGGGATGCTTTACCGTTTCCACAGGTGAAATAATATTTTTGCATGCTAACTTCGACAGCGGCAGAAAAACATCCTCAAAATATTTTGGGGCCGGATGGTTTTTCAACATGGGCGACGTTTCCGTGCTGCCCTGCGGCAAATCGGGGTATGCGCTTACCGAGCCCGATACAACAAGAGTGGAAATGTACGGCGGAAGCGGCGGGATCTACCAGTCAAAGTCGTGGAATTTGAAAGTCGCGGGCGGAAGAATGACGGCGGACAAACCGTGCGGGGCCTCCATGTCATTTTATAAGGAAAGCGTAAGAAGCGCCAGCAGCGGAGGAGTAAGGCTTGATTTCACTTACGAGGGCGGCCGCCTGTCGGGCATCAGCGAAAAAAACATCCCGCTTGTCAAAATCGAATATGGAGAATCCGGCAATGAGATCCTCGTAAATTTCTGCCAGAGTTCCGATTTTGTGAAAATTTCCATGGAGCCGATCAAGGCCAGCGAGAAAATCCTGAAAAGGATAGAATTTAAAAACGGGGAAACGGCTGAATATGATTTCGACTTTTCGAATCCCCGCATGGGCGGGCTTAACTATAAAAACCGCGAAGGAGACCGCAAAGCCGTCGTGTGGCATGCCGATACGGGAATTGTTGAAAGCGAGAGCATAAAGCGCGGCGGCGCGGAGACCAGATACGATTACGATGTGGCATGGCAGTCGAGCGGAAACAAAATAAGGCGCGTCAACGGGACGACAGGCAAGCCGGATGTTTTTTATTACGACCCGGCGAGCGGCCTTGAGACCATACAGACGGAAGGCGGGCCAATCCTTCATAGGACATTCATGCCGAGGGGAATTGCGGGCGGAAATACGAGGACAGAGAGGGTCGTTTACGGCGGCGGCAGACCCGACGACGAATACCGGTACGTTTATGACGACAAGGGCAGGCTCGTCCGCAAGTTTAAAAATTCCGCTGTCGAGTTCAGCATGAGGTACGACGACAAGGCGAATTCCATAACCTATTTCGGCAGAAACGGGGAATTTGTGTGGAAGAAGTCTTTTGACGCGCTGGGAAGGGTTCTGTCGCACGAGCGCGCCGACGGAAAAAACTTCCGGTACCGATATCTGGACAACGGTATGACCGAGGTTTTGGCCAGGGACGGGGCAAGGGCGTCGAAAGTTTTGTTCGATGAAAATTTAAGAGTGCTAAGCTCCAGCAAAATAAATTAAAAGGATATAAATGAAAAATATAAGAATCATGCTGCCGATTCTTGCGGCGTTATTTGGTCTGGCGATGGTATCGCATTCAATCTATGCGACGTCCGTTTTTGGGGACGCCTCCAAAATGTACGGGGGCGGCAACCCATTGAAGGTGTGCAGCAGCGAAGCTAAAAAGGGGGCGGATATGTGCATTCCGCAGGATGCTCTTGGCGAGTGTTCCCAGAGCGTGAACAACAACAAATTCAAAAAAAGATGCCCCAGCCCCGGTATAAACTATACGTCTGCTGCATCCACTCAAATGTGGGATGCGAAGGAGCAGCCAAGCAATCCGTATTTTTGCGGATGCAGGATACATCACTGCGCTTCGAATAACGGCGTGTATGCTTGGGATAAGGGCAAATATGTCGGTAAGGATCAAGACAAGCATTATGACGGCTGGTATAACAACGGCGACGGTTCGAACTGTCCCGAAGATCCGGAAGCTTAGAAATTGCGGGAAATATATGAATACGCTTTTGAAAACAGCCGCGTCAATATGCTGTATCGTTTTTGGAGTTTTCGCGCATGCCTCCGGGGTCGGAGGCATGCAGGCGGCGCTTCAGAAAATGATTCCGTTTGAGTCGATATCTTTCAAATACCGCCAGAAGGGCGTTGTAAACGCTCCCGGCAAGGACGGCAAGATGGAGCAGCAGTTCGACTATGTCAAAGTGGGGCACATTTCTTTCATACCAAAAAACATAAGCTATTTAAACCGGTACGACATGTATATCAGGCGTTCTGCCGAGCCGGCGGAAGGCAAATACGCCTTGACTACCGGATATTCCGAATCGGCCCTCGGCGGCAGTTCAAGGGTTATGGCAAGGCACCCCAACGACTTGGTTGTGCTGGAAGACGGCGCCGTTTCGAAAGCGGATTTTTACGGATTCACCAGTGCGAATTCCATTTCCAACGGCAAAATATACAATTGGGCCGACGCTGCGATGCCGGATGTCTGCAGCATTTGGGGCCTGTGTGACGGATCGAGAAGGTTTGTGTGGTATGCGGACATGATAAGGGATTCCGGCGCGGATTTTTCCGTCATGGAAATCGACGGGGTTAGCCTTGTGTCTTCGCCGGAAAAGGAGGCATTTTTCGACCCCAAAACCCTGTTCCTAACAAAATACAGGATATACGAAATTCCTGAAGAGGGGGAGAAGACCCTTTCAAGCGGCATAGAGTATTCAGACTATGTCGTTGTTTCGGGCTACCACGTTCCGACTTCCGTGAAAATAACCAACTATTCCGAGCGCGGAGAAGTGACGGGGGCCGCCGAATTTTCAATAGATCCGGGCTCCATAAAAATAAACGACGAAATCGAGGACGGCATGAAAGTGGCTTTCCCGATCGGATGCGTTGTAGTCGATCAGGCCAGCGGAACGGAATATACCGTAACAAATGCCACGAATGTCGACAAAAAGGAAAACATAATCGAGGGCATTTTGGACGGCATTCTGGAAAATTCCGACGCCGCCAAAAAATAAAATGCCGACGGGAAGCCGCAATGTTGAGGCAAATAATTTTGATCTGCGCCGCACTCGCGGCCGCGGCCCATGCAGGAGGAAGCCCCATGGCGCTTTCGGACGTTGTCGCAAAGCGGTTCGACGCCGGTTCCCTGTATGTGGCCGCAGACGACATGACCAGGCTGTGCGCGGTAAACACCGCGTATCTCGCGCTGAAAATGAACGGATCCGCCCGGCGCTACCTCGACATATACAGGGCGCTGTATCCCGAGGAAACGTCCAGGGTAAGCGTGGATGCGCTCCGCGGCTATCTGGCATCCAACGGTATGTCCGCGTCGTTTGTCAGGATGTCTTTTGAAGAGATGTCGGAACAGGACGGCGAATTTTTCATAATTTATACTCCGCCGCCTGCTGATTCGAGCATCGGACATTTTTCCATCGCGCGGGTTTTTTCCGGCAAGGTGCAGATTGTCGACCCGCCTTATGCCAGCGCGTTTTTGGATTTTGAAAAAACCGACAAAAAACAGAGGGTTGCGGTTTTGGCCTTTTCAGAAAGCGGACATATGAATTGGAAGCATATGGCGTCATTCATAGCCGGCAGCCTTCTGCTATGCGCGGCGGCGGCCGCGGCCATGTTCCAGCCCTTCAGGAAATATGCATAGGAAACTTATTGCGATAGCGTTTTTTGCCGCCGCTTCCGCCGCGGCGGCGTATTATTTCGCATGCATGCACAATGTGCTTCGCATTGAGGGAAACGGCCTTGTCAGTCCCCGCCTGCTTCCGCAAAACGGAGAGGAAAACGTGCGTTACACGCACAGGTTCGCGGTGCGCAACATGGGTTTGGGGCGAATCAGGCTCGAAAAGCCCGTATCCTCCTGCGGATGTACGGGGGTTGAGGCCCCTTCGGAGATTGGTGCTTTTGGGCGCGCAGAAATCCTCGCGCATACCGAGATCCCCAGCTCCCTTCTGCAGGGAAAGCGCGTTGAAATATTCATAAGAAATTCTTCCAAAACTCCGGATATTGTTCTGAAATGCGATACGTTTTTGGGCAACTATTATTTTTTTGAGCCCCAAACTTTGGATTTGGGCGCCGTGCATGAGTTTTCAGACATGCCGCCCGGTGCATTCCACATAGGAGTGACAGCCGGAGAAAACACGGTTCCCCGGCTGGAGGCGGAATCCGGCGGAGCAGTGCGGTGCGAAACGGAATGGGATGGTAGCCCCAAAAGGCTTTCGTGGCCTGGCGAAGCCGCCTCGACAAGCGTCTTTCATAGGGCCAGGGTCAAAGTTTTGCCGCTTGCGCCGAATGGCGTGGGAAAGTACGAGTCGTCGGTTTCCTGTGATTTGTATGGAGACTCCAGATACGTGTTTTCCGTTCCCGTCAGATGGGAAATAGTCCCGTTCGCGTATTTCAGGGAAAATAAATACATTTTTTCCGCGGATATGAAATCGCTTCCGGTCGTGTTGTTGCATGATTTTCCGCGCAACGGGGAGCCTTCGGTGACGGTGGCTCCCGGGGATGCTTTCAGAATTTCACGCTCGAAAAAAATCGGTTCGGGCGGCGAATATCTTGTCGAATATATAGGTCCGGAAAATTCTGGTGCGCTCGGGGAAATATCAGCCGAATTTCCGAATGGGAAAACCGCATCCTCGCGCCTTGTGTACGGGCAGATGAATTAAAACGTCCGCTTTTTTTCGCCCGGTGCCGGGGCGTTCACCGTATGTCCCTGCCGTTTTTCGAGCCGGGGTCTGCGAGCTTTCCCGAGTATCCTCCAAGTCTTTGCATGTCGGCCTTTCGCCGCCGGAAGGCTTTTCGTTTTTTAATGCCTTGAGCGATTTCAATATGAGCCTTTGCTTTTCGAACGCTTCAAATGCGGTTTTCCCGCGCCTGTTTTTCAGGTTGATGTCGAAGCCGGAGCCTTTCAGGAATTTACGTTTTCAATCATTTCCTCCAGCCCCATAGACTCTGACGCGCACGGCATTGCGGCGTTGTTTCCATGCTTGTCGGCGACGGCGTGAAAACCGCGCTTTATGCCTACGACGTTTCGGCAGCAAAACCTCCGAGGCCGCCCCCCGACGGCAGCACGACCGCATCCGAATACGACTCGCTCAACAGGCTGGTCAAAGCGACGTACCCCGAAGTGAAATGGTACTTGCCCCGTGCAACCGGCGTAACCGTGTCGGTGCTGACGGAACTTTCGGCGCACGACGCCAACGGCAGCCTGGTTGAGGCCATGGACAAGCGGGGCGTAAAGACGATAACGACATATCACTATCTGAATAAGCCTGTTGAAGTTTTGGTGGCATTCAGGGTGAACAAAAAAAACGATGCCTACGAATATGACACGGAAGGCGATCTTGTCAAAATAACCGGCATTGGCGACGCTGTCACCGCATACGAATATGACGGAATAAACCGCCGCAAAAAAGCCAAGCCTGCTATTGCGTTCCATGTTTTTTCTCATGGCTGCGCCGTCGGGCTTGGATTGCTGTTATCGTGTGCCTGTGTGTGTTGGGCGCCGGTTTAGTCGCCGAGGACTAGCACGTATTCCTGCGCCTTGCTGGCCCAGGTGTACACCCTTAGGTTTGCCGTCAGGGGCGCTCCTTTGCCTTTGGCCGCCGCGTATTTTTCCATGAACGCTCCGGTCTGGCCGACCGGGACCATGACTTTTATCTTGCCGCCCGCGTTGCCGTCGTTTCCGACTGTGTCGCATTCGAAGCACACATACCCGTCATCCGCGATGAGCGAGCTTGGGGCCGCGCCGGAAACGTTTACCGTGACGGATTCGCCGACGTTCTGGGGCGCGTTGGCCAGCCAGTAATTCGCCGTGGTTTGCTGTTGTCCGCCCTGCGCGTATGATGAAAGCGCGAATGCCGCGGATAAAATTAATATGGCTAATGATTTCATACCCATATCGACACCGGTTTCCGCCATATGCTCCCGATTTTGGCAAAATATTCCGCTCTACGTCAAAGATTGTGGAATGGGAGAAAAAAAAGAGGGCAAAGAGAATAAAAAATGTTCTACAATGC
>CALXSL010000040.1 GCA_944391135.1 uncultured Opitutales bacterium | reverse complement strand
CGGCGAAGCCGCCACCCGAAGGGCGAGACATTTTCTACTGAAAATGCGAGTACAACATCAGCCTGAAAGGCGAGGGGAAGTATGGCGGCGAAGCCGCCACCCGGAGGGCGAGACATTTTCGGTGGAAAATGCGAGTACAACACTAGCCAAAAAGGCGAGGGGAAGTATGGCGGCGCAGCCGCCACCCGGAGGGCGAGACATTTTCTACTGAAAATGCGAGTACAACACTAGCCAGAAAGGCGAGGGGAAGTATGGCGGCGCAGCCGCCACCCGAAGGGCGAGACATTTTCTACTGAAAATGCGAGTACAACACTAGCCAGAAAGGCGAGGGGAAGTATGGCGGCGAAGCCGCCACCCGGAGGGCGAGACATTTTCGGTGGAAAATGCGAGTACAACATCAGCCAAAAAGGCGAGGGGAAGTATGGCGGCGAAGCCGACACCCGGAGGGCGAGACATTTTCTGCTGAAAATGCGAGTACAAATCACGCCTGATGCGTCGTTTCGGCTTGTTGATGGGGTAGGCAACCCCCTTGTCGATATATGCAAGCACATATGCGACAACCCCTGCCTGGGCCGCACTGGTCACGTACTCAAGTACGTTGATGCGCGTTTGCTTACGCAAACCGTCGCACCCTACGGGCAAGCGCATAGCGCTTGTCTATTGACTCGTTGCTCTCGCCCTTTGGGTGCGGCATAGGCCGCATCTAAACGCCCTTCGGTTGTTTTCGCGGCTTCGCCTTGAATTCCTGCCGCGGCCCGCTTTCAAAGCCTCGCCTGAGGCGCAACTTGACGCGCCAATACGGCGCGCATTTTGCGCGCATGGAATAAAGAAAATGCGCATCTTTCCGCCCAGACTATTGAAAAACTCGGTATATTGGCATGGGGGTTAGTCAGCAGTCTGAGTCCAGATTATTTGCCGGATCTGCGCCTGGCGGCCAGCCCGAGGGCGAGAGCGCCCAGAAGCGCCGCGCACAATGCGGGTTCGGGAACGCCTACTGTCACGACGCCGTTTATGACGGTCCACGCGAAAGTCTGGGCTATGCCTTCTATTCTGATGTCGCCGTTGAAGTTCACTTCGCTCGAGAAAATCCTGCAGCTTTTGCCCGATAGCATTTCCGCCGGGTCGAAGTCGGTTGCGACGAGCGTGAGCATGGCGCCTGTTTCGAATTCTATGTCGCCGACGGCGGTGCCGGAAGTCCCGTCGGCGTTTACGCTCACCACGAGTTCCGCGCCGTCCAGAAAGGCCATTTTGCCGCTTTCTACGGAGATTTCCTCCACGCCCGATATTTTGTCGGAGAACCCGAAAGTGTTGCCGTCGCCGAAGTCCACCCTGATGATGTCGTGCCTCGCGCCGCCGAGAATTTCGCCTTCAATAACCGAGCCGTTTTGCAGCACAACGGTGTCGCCGCCCGAGCCGAGAGAAATTGCCTGTCCCTTTTGGCTTGTCACCGTGCCGCTGTTTATGACCGAGCTTTCAAGCGAAGTGTTGCTGCTTCCGAGGTCAACTACCTGCCCGGTCGCAGAGGAAATCATGCCCTTGTTGCCAAAAAGGAGCTGCCCGGACGACTTCACCGCGTCGTCAACGCCTATGATGAGGCCGTTGACTGGTTTGTCATCTTCACGGTTCCGAGCTTTATGCCCGACGCGTGCACCACGCGAGCCTTGTTGCCGTATGAGTTTATCTTGCCGAAATTGTTGAGCTCGAAAATTATGTCGCCCAAACTTGGGGTCTGGCTGAATTCGCTGAACTTGAAAACGTCGTCGCCGCCGCAGTCTATGAGCCCGTTTTCGACGCCTTCGGCGTTCGAGTATTCGCCCACCTCGACGTATATGATTCCGTAGGCCGAGTTTTCGTCCTTGGTGTTCGCCACGGTGCGCTTGTCTGGCGTAACCCACGAGCCGTTTATTATTATGCTGCCCTCTGTGACGTCGTTTTGCTGTTTGGAATAAATGTCGCCCGCGTTGACGGTCCTGCTGAACGGAACGGCTGGGGTGTAGTGCGCGGCGAACGCTCCCAATAGGGACGCGAAGAGGAGGTTTTCATGGCTGGCTGCGTTTGGGATGTTGAGAACGTAGGCGTCATAGCCGCCTTTTAAGCCATGCCAGTCTGTCCGTCCGGAGCGGATATTGCAACTTTTTAAGCGCCCATTGCGCAAAAAAAAACGGCGGACAATGCCCGCCGTTTTTTGCAGTAGCTTTCTGCTTAGCGACTAGTAGTTGTCGCAATTGAGCTCAAAGTAGGCCTTGGGATGCGCGCATGCCGGGCATTTTTCCGGAGCCGCCTTGCCCTTGAATATGAAGCCGCAGTTTCTGCATTTCCATTCTACCTCTTCTTCGCGCTTGAAAACCTTGCCCTCCTTGATGTTTTCAAGGAGCTTGCGGTAGCGCTCTTCGTGGTGCTTTTCAACTTCGGCGATTTTCTTGAAAACGATTGCGATTTCTTCAAAACCCTCTTCGCGGGCTTCGGCTTCTCCCCTGGCGTAGATGTCGGCCCATTCGTGGTGTTCGCCGTTGGCCGCGTGTTCGAGGTTTGTGGCGGTGTCGCCCAGATGGCTGCCGTAGACGTCGCATACCTTTACTTCGGTGTCGCCGAGGAATTTATAGAAGCGCTTGGCGTGCTCCCTTTCGTTTTCGGCGGTTTCGAGGAATATGGCCGAGATCTGCTCGTAGCCCTCCTTCTTTGCCACGCTCGCAAAGAATGTGTATCTGTTGCGCGCCTGCGATTCTCCCGAGAAAGCCGCCATGAGGTTGGCTTCCGTTTTCGTTCCTTTGAGTGATTTCATTTTCCAGTTACAGTTATATAATATAGTATTGCAGTGATATTGTTAAAAGAGCCTAGGAGCACGCCGGACAAGTGCCGCGCACCACAACGTTTATCGAAGAGATTCTAAAGCCCTGCCTTTCAAGGTCATCCTTTATCGCCGCGGTGTGCTTTTCTATCATTACGTCGTGCACTTTTCCGCATTTGGCGCATTTCATGTGGCCGTGCGGGAATGTGTTGTGGTCGAACCTGTCGGCCGATTCCGTGCCTTCAAGCTTCAGTATTTCGCCTGTGGAGGCCAGGTAGTTCAGATTCCTGTAGACCGTGCCCATGCTTATGGACGGGCAGACTTTGCGCATCGCCTGATACACTTCGTCCGCCGTGGGGTGGTCGAGCGTTCCCTGCTTGATGAGTTTGAGCAGGGCGCTTTTCTGTTTTGAATTTCTGGTGATGACCGCTTTCATAGTTCTATTGAAATGATAATTGTTACTGCTAGGGCTTTCAGTCAAGTCTTTTCTCTGAAATAAACAGATTCTTAATGCTACCTATTATCCTGTTAAAGCGAAACAGGTCAACCTAATAAGGAAATGTTTCTCGCGCGACCCGACATGCGTGTATCGGAATGTCCGGCAAATAGTGAAGGGGCGGGAAAACATGCTTGCAACAAAGTTAGCCTATTCTAATTTTGTTCTCAGGCAATGAAGCAAGGAAAATCTTGAAAAACGACCGTTTAACTGAAAGCTTGAATTGATGGACGACCAGAATACGCTGATGGCATTCATAGTAACCTTCGTCGCGGGGGCATCCACGGCGATAGGCGCTGCGCTTACCTTTCTCATAAAGCGCAACGACTTCAAATTTTTCGCCCTCGGCATGAGTTTCTCGGCGGGCGTGATGATATACCTGTCTTTTATGGACATCCTGCCGATGTCGATAGGGCACATGGCCATGGGAAACGGCGACTCCGCCGGGCTTGGTGAAAAGCTCGGACATTTTGCGGCGGTCGGCATGTTTTTCGTGGGCGCCGTAATTGCGGGCATCATAGACCACCTCGTGCCCGAGCACGTGGACCGCGACATGATTCAGGAGGACATGTGCCGCGACGAGGCCAGGGGCGACGAGCGCGTGTACCACGCCTGCATGAAAAGGTCTAAGGCAACGCACGCCGCGCTTTTCACCGCGCTCGCGCTTTTCATCCACAATTTTCCCGAGGGGCTTTCCGTGTTTGTGACCACCATGGAGGACGTCACCATCGGTCTCGCGGTGGGGCTGGCGATAATGCTGCACAACATTCCCGAGGGCGTGGCGGTCGCGCTTCCCGTTTACAACGCCACGGGAAGCAAAAAGCGCGCCTTCTGGACGGCCGCGCTTTCCGGCATGGCCGAGCCCCTCGGCGCGGTCGTTGCGTATTTCATATTGGCCCCATTCCTTTCGCCCGTGATAATAGGCGGCGCGCTCGCGCTGACCGCGGGCCTGATGGTCTACATATCGCTCGACGAGCTTCTGCCGATGGCGCGCGAGCACGCCGAAGCGCATTACGCCATCATCGGGGTTTTCGCGGGCATGGCGCTCATGGCGGTTATTTCGATTGTCATATAAATCCTCCCTCATGCCCCGGGGGCTTAAAAAATGCTTGTAAATGGGGCTTTGTGCCGAGATATTCGAAGCCCATATGAACGACATCGAAAAGAAGGCTTTGTTGGAAACCGCGGTTGCAGTCGCGAAGGCTGCGGGAGACCGCCTGAAGGGCATCAGCGAGCGCCGCGTCAACTCCGACGCGGGCAACGACGTCAAGCTTCAGGAAGACGTGGAGAGCGAAATGTTCATCCGCGCCAAGCTTGAGGAAACGGGCATTCCCGCGATAGGCGAAGAGCAGGGCGGCGACGTCGCCCGCGTGAACAACGGCGAGCTTTACTGGATTGTCGACCCAATCGACGGCACCTACAACTACTTGCGCGGCATACCCGGCGTGTGCGTGAGCATCGCGCTTATGAAAGGCTGGGAGCCTGTTGTCGGCGTGATATACGACTTCACGCGCGGCGAGCTTTACGCGGGCGGCAAAGGCTTTCCCCTCACCGTCAATGGCAAAGAGGTAACGCCCAATTGGGCCAAGAGCGTCAGCCAGGCGGTGCTCATGACGGGCTTCCCCAGCGCCACGGACTATTCCGACGAGGGCCTGCGCAACTTCATAGCGCGCGCGCAGAAATTCAAGAAGGTGCGCATGTGCGGCAGCGCTGCGCTCGCCATATCGTGGGTGGCCGTAGGCCGCGCCGACCTTTACAGCGAAGACCGCCTCTACCTTTGGGACATCGCCGCAGGGCTTTCGCTCATGGAATCCGCGGGCGGCGTGTGCAGGCTCAAGCCCCTCGGCATAGAGGGCAAGCCGCTTTGCGTCTCCATTCAGGCGGCGGCAAAAGAGGAGTACTTTATAGACTAGGAAACGCTATGAAAGACCAAAAGCACATCGGGCATTTGCTCAGGAGAATTTCGTGGAACGACATCGACGAAAAATACGTCGTCCAGCTCATAGAAATGGCGCGCGCCGAAGACATCGAGGGCGCGGGGCTTAAAATTCTGCCAAAGCTTGCGGCGGATGTCACCACAATGACTCTCACGCCCGATACCAAGACGAAGTCGCGCCTCGCCGCGCGACGCGAGATGGTCGTGTGCGGAATGCATCTGGTTCCCATGATTTTAAAAGTCTACGCCGACGCGTCGGGCGACCCCGACTGGGACTTTAGGCCGCTCGTCAAGGACGGCGACAGGCTTTCAAAAGGCGAAATTCTCGGCGAAATAAGCGGCAGCGCGCGCGTGCTTCTGCAGGCCGAGCGCATAATGCTCAACTTCCTCCAGCGTCTTTCGGGCGTGGCGACGTGCACCGCCGAATATGTCGCGGCCCTCGGCGGCTCGCGCACCAAGCTTCTCGACACGCGCAAGACGACTCCCTGCCTGCGCGTGCTCGAAAAATACGCGTTCGCGTGCGGCGGCGGCGTCAACCACCGCATGGGCCTTTTCGACCGCGTGATGCTAAAAGACAACCACCTGTTTGCCGCGAACGCGGTAAACGGCGAAATGCTCGCCGCGGCGGTGCGGACCGCAAAGGAGAAAAATCCCGGCTTGGCCGTGGAAGTCGAAGTAGATTCGCTCGAACAGATACCGCCCGTGCTTGAGGCCGAGGCCGACGTCGTCATGCTTGACAATTTTTCGCTCGAAAACCTCAAGGCCGCCGTCGACCTCATCGGCGACAGGGCGTGGACGGAGGCTTCCGGCGGCGTGACCCTTGCGACTTTGGGCGACATCGGGAAAATCGGCCCCGACTTCGTGTCGAGCGGCGCGCCCATTCACGCGAGCCATTGGATAGACATCGGTTTGGACTCATGAATCTCCTGAGAATTTTCGCCCTGCTTTTTGTGTTTGCCTCTATATCTTCCGGGGGCGCGGGCGAAAATTTTCTGACCGTCAAGGACGGCGTTTTTTATAAGAACGGGGAAAAAGTAAAAGCCTACGGAATCAACTATTTCGACGGCTTCATCCGCAATGTCTCCGACGCTTCCAAGCCATACGACAGTTCGTGGAAAGCCGGGCTGCAAACCCTCGCTGAATACAAAATCCCCTTTATCCGCGCGTCGTTCTCGCCCTTCCATCCCGTCAACTGGGAGCTGTATTTCAAAGACAGGGCCGAGTATTTCAAACGCATGGACGATTTCATTGCCGAGGCCGAACGCCTCGGCGTTGGCGTGATTCCCTCGCTGTTCTGGAACCATACCGTCATTCCCGACCTCATGAAGGAGCCCGTTTCGGCGTGGGGAAATGCGGATTCCAAAACGCGCGAGTTCGCCCGCAATTACGCTAAAGATGTTGTATTGCGCTACAAGGACAGCCCCGCAGTCTGGGGCTGGGAGTTCGGCAACGAATACGCGCTTTCCTGCGACCTACCCGGCGAGCATCTGCCCTATGTGGCCGAAGTTCTAGGCACGCCCGCCGTCCGCACAAAGGCCGACATGCTCACACGCAAAATGATTCTTACCGCCTATGTTGAATTCGCAAAGCTCGTGCGCAGCTTCGACAAGACAAGGCCGATATTCAGCGGCGACGCCCTCCCTCGCGCATCCGCATGGCACAACATCCGTGAAAACAATTGGACGCAGGACACCATCGCACAGTTTGAAGAAGTCATAACCGCCGACAACCCTTCGCCAATGGACACAACCACCGTTCACATCTATTGGGGCGATATGCCTTACGACTCTTTCAAAAACCTCGAAAAAAACGCCATTAAAGAATGCATGGCCGTTGCGGCAAAAAACCAAAAGCCCCTTTTTGTGGGGGAATGGGGCGTGGTCAATCCCTCAGAAGAGACCGCCGAGCGCAAAAGGCGTTTTTACGAGTTCGCCCGCATCATGGAAGAGTCGGGCGTCCAGCTTTCCGCATACTGGGCTTTCGACATATCCTTCCAGCCGGAATTCAACGTCACTTCCTCAAACGGGCGCTCATACATCCTTGAAAAGCTGCGCGACATGAACTCAAGGTAGGGCGCGTGAACTCACGCCTGATGCTTCGTTTTGAAATAGCGCGCCACTGGTCATCTACTAAAGTACACTCCCGCCGTCGCCCTATTTCAAAGCCTCGCCTGAGGCGCGCCCTGAAGAAATGGGCATGCAGGAGGGTGTAAAAACATTATCGGAAGTTTAACACTGTCAACGTGTTCTTCTTTTTTGCCAAAAAAAACTTGCATAAAGCATTTTGATAGGCTTTCATTACGCACTTTAAATTTCGGCGCGGTAGCCAAGTGGTAAGGCAAGGCTCTGCAAAAGCTTGATCGTCGGTTCGATTCCGACCCGCGCCTTTTTTTCAGGGGGCTTTAAACACCCCCATTTTTTGCGATAAAAATAGCACTTAATGAAACTTAAGCTGAGCGTTTTGATTGCAGCGGCCATTTCCATAACGGCCGGGTCGCTTCTCCATGCCGACTTTTCATCCCAGACGGATTCGAAAGGCAACATCACCTATTTCCTCAAAGACGGCAAAAGCGTCACCGTAGAAATCGACTCCAAAGGAAACAAAAACTACCGCTATTCCGACGGCAAAACTGCCTACGCCGAAACCGACTCCAAAGGCGTCACCCGATACCGCGACAGCGAAGGCAAAACCATCGAAAGCTACACCGACGACAGCGGCACAACCCATATAGTCTTTTCCGACGGCACCCGCGTGACCTCATACGTCGACAAAAGCGGCACCCGCTTCTACCAGTCGTCCAACGGCAAAGCCGGCACATCCTACACCGACTCCTCCGGCCACACCCTCTTCAGCGGCGAACTGTTCACCCAATAGAATCCGCCGTTTATAAAAAGCGGGGCTCATAGCCGCCCCGCACCCCGCTTAGGCGCGAGCCGCGCCGTGGCATAGTGACGTTGTTTGTTGCTGAATCTTCCGCATTGCATTCGCAATGGCTGAATAATTTGTAGCTTTTGATTTTGCTTGTTTGCATACATATAGAAACGCGAACTGCTTACGGTAGCTTCACCGTTTATCGGTGTGCAATGCACACGCGATAAACGGCGCATCATGTGGCGACCGCTATTGCGATCGCCAGTCTAAAGCGATATTGAACGCAAGCGAACTGACTGTATTTTTTGTTATACAACAGACTTATGTTTTGTAAGGTGAGTTCGTTATAGCCCATCCAAACAGCAATGCGAAAGAACGGCAGTGAATGAGCAGGTAATATGAACCGCTTAACAGGCAAAGTGATTAGGACGCATACTTCGTAGAATCGTGTAAAGACCGCCCCGAGGCTTTATTGTAAAACTATATGCATTGCATATAGTTTTAGCCTGCCCAATTACAGGGGGCAGGCGGCAATAAAGACTTGTGACCGCGAGACAGGTCGCACAATGTCATATTTTTCTTATAAAAAAAACAAGAGATATGAAAAATTCAGCTATTGCACAGCAATGCGGAAGATACGCAATAACCAAGGTCACTATGAATGGAAGCTTTGCTTCCTAGGCGGGGTGCGGGGCGGCTATGAGCCCCGCAATACTAAGCCGGCTATGAGCCCTGCTTTTATAAGCTATAAAGCGTACAAAAATGTGTCAAAATGCCTCAATAGGGGAGAAAAAATGTCACATTAAAAAGGGAACACAGGCGGGTACGGCGCTTTCTAATATGGGTAGAAAGGCTGGCACGGGAAGTGCTTTGTTAACCGCATATGAATATTAATCCTGAAAAATTTACAGAAAAGAGCATCGAGGCGCTCAACGGCGCGCGCGAGATCGCGCGCGGGCGTGGCAACACCGAGATACTCCAAGTGCACCTTCTGGCGAGTCTGGTCGCGCAGGAAGGGGGCATAGTGGGCGCGCTTTTGCGCAAGTTCGGTTCCGACAAGCGCGCGGCCCTTGAGATGGGCATAAGGCGCATTTTGGACGCGCTTCCGAAAGTCAGCGGGTCGAACGTCGAACCGTATTTGAGCCAGCAGGCGTCTGACGCCATAGAGCGGGCCGACAAAATCGCGGCCCAGATGGGCGACGAATACGTTTCCACGGAGCACCTGCTTTTGGGAATTATCGAAAAGCCCGAGCCGGCCGATTTGGCCAACCTTTTCAGAGGCCTTCAAATCAACAGGGAAAGCCTCGACTCCCTTATAAAGGAAATGCGCGGTTCCGCGCACGTTACGTCGAAGACGCCCGAGGCCACCTACGAGGTCCTTGAAAAATACGGCGCGGACTTGGTAAAGCTAGCGCGCGAAGGCAAGCTCGACCCGGTTATAGGCCGCGACGAGGAAATCGGACGCGTCATCAGAATACTTTCGAGAAAAACTAAGAACAATCCCGTGCTCATAGGCGAGCCGGGTGTCGGCAAGACCGCGATAGCCGAGGGGCTCGCGCAGCGCATTGTCCGTCAGGACGTGCCCGAGGGTCTCAAAAACAAGACGGTTTTCGCGCTCGACATGGGCGCGCTCATAGCGGGGGCAAAGTACAGGGGCGAGTTCGAGGAAAGGCTCAAGGCCGTCCTCAACAAAATCAAGGAGTCGGAAGGCAAAGTTATTTTGTTCATAGACGAGCTTCACACGATTGTTGGCGCGGGCAAGAGCGAAGGCTCGCTCGACGCGTCGAACATGCTCAAGCCCATGCTCGCGCGCGGCGAACTCCGCTGCGTGGGCGCCACGACCCTCGACGAATACCGCCAGTACATCGAAAAGGATCCCGCATTAGAACGCAGGTTCCAGAGCGTGTATGTTGGCGAGCCGGACGTCGAAAACAGCATAGCGATTTTGCGCGGCCTCAAGGAGCGTTTCGAAACCTTCCACGGCGTGCACATACAGGACAAGGCGCTCGTCGAGGCGGCGGAGCTCAGCGACCGCTACATTTCCGGCCGCCAGCTTCCCGACAAGGCCATAGACTTGGTCGACGAGGCCTGCGCCAGAATCAAGACGCAGCTAGATTCCATGCCGGCCGACCTCGACGCGATGCTCAGAAAGCTGCGCAGGCTGGAAATCGAGGAGACCGCCCTTCAGAAGGAAAACCACGACGAAAAGCGCCTCGCGGAAGTCCGCAAGGAGCTCGCGCAGATGCGCGCCGACTCCGCCGCCATGAAGGCGCAGTGGGAGGAGGAAAAGGACGCCGCCAACAAGGCCGTGAAGCTGCGCGAAAAAATCGAGGCTTTGAAAATCGAAATGGAGCGCTCCGAGCGCGACTACGACCTGCAGAGGGCTGCGCAGATAAAGTACGGCGAACTGCCAAAGCTTGAGGCGGAACTGAAAAAGGCTATGAGCGAGGACATGAAGGAAAGCACGCTTCTGAAGGAGAGCGTAAGTCCCGACGAAATCGCGGCAATAGTCGCCGAATGGACGGGAATACCCGTAAAGAAGCTTTTGGAAAGCGAGAAGGAGCGCCTGCTCAAGCTGCCGGAAATCCTGCACCACAGGGTTATCGGGCAGGAGGAGGCCGTCGACAGCGTGGCCAACGCCATACTGCGCTCGCGCGCCGGCATCAGCGACCCGAAGCGCCCGAGCGGCACATTCATGTTCCTCGGACCGACGGGCGTCGGCAAAACCGAGCTCGCCAAAACGCTGAGCGAGGCCCTTTTTGACGACGAGTCTAACATGGTGCGCATAGACATGTCCGAGTACATGGAAAAGCACTCCGTGGCCCGCCTTATCGGCGCGCCCCCCGGATACGTCGGCTACGAGCAGGGCGGCCAGCTTACCGAGGCCGTCCGCAGGCGTCCGTACAGCGTCGTGCTTTTCGACGAAATCGAAAAGGCGCACCCCGAAGTGCTCAACACGCTTCTGCAGGTGCTCGACGACGGCGTGCTGACAGACTCGCAGGGGCGCAGGGTGGACTTCAAAAACACCGTCATTATCATGACTTCCAATATCGGCGCGCGCTTTATCATAGACGGAAAAATCGAGGCTGGCGGCGACCTTTCGGAATCCACCCGCGAGGCCGTGATGGCCGAGGTGCGCGCGCACTTCAAGCCGGAGTTCCTCAACCGCATCGACGACATCATAATCTTCAAGGCGCTCAAGCTCGACGAAATCGTCCAGATTGTGAAGCTGCAGATTGAAAGCCTCAACAAGAGGCTGGAGGCGCAGAACCTCAAGGTGGAGCTTTCCAAGAAGGCTTACGAGTTCCTCGCCGAGAGCGCGTACGACCCGTCCTACGGTGCGCGCCCGCTCAAGAGGGTTATCAATTCCAAGATTGAAAACCCGCTGGCCAAGGCGATAATCAGCGGCAAGCTAAAGGCCGGGGATGTGATGAAGTTCTCCGACAAGGACCTTGCTTAGGGCGCGTTGGGCGCGTGAAAATACGCCTGATGCTTCGTTTCGAAAGTTGTTCGCACCAGTCACGTACTTAAGTACGCTCCTGCCGCGAACAACTTTCAAAGCCTCGCCTGAGGCGCATTTTGACGCGCCCGGAGGAAGCTTTTATTCGTGAATGCTTTATTGAATCCGTAGGGAGCTTATCCTTACGGATTTTTTATTGCGTATTATTAAAGTCTTGCCTGCAAAAAACGGCCCATCTATAAATGCGCCCATGGAAAATACCGCCGCCATGAGTCCTTCCGGAAACGGACGGAATTACTTTTTAGACCTTATTGCAATAATCCTGATTTTCGGTTTTTTGTACCTGGGCCTCAGTTTTATGAGGCCGCTGGCCAGCCCCGACGAGGGCCGATACAGCGAAATCCCGAGGGAAATGGTCGCGTCCGGCGACTGGGTAACGCCGCACCTCAACGGAATGCAGTATTTCTACAAGCCCCCCATGTTCTACTGGATGCAGGCGGTTTCGATCGAGGCTTTCGGCATAAACAGGGTTTCCCTGCGCCTTGCCAACGCCGCGATGGCGGTTTTCGGCATCTGCGCGACTTACGCCGCGGCTCGCGCGCTTTACGGCAGGCGCGTCGGCATTTTCTCCGCCGCGATACTCGGCACTAGCGTCCTGTACTACGCCCTAGGGCAGATAATAACGCTCGACATGACCGTGGCGGTGTTCATTGCGGCCGCCATGTTCTCGTTCATCGTCGCGCTAAAACGCAGCGGCATATGGCGAGGGCTGCTGATTCTTTCGTTTTTCGCGATGTGCGCGCTCGCCGTGATGAGCAAGGGGCTCATCGGCATACTCATTCCCTGCGCGGTGATTTTCATCTACGCTTTCGCCGTCGGCATTTTCAACTTTTTCAGGCAGCTCAGGCCCTCCGACCTTTGGTGGTGCATTGCGGGCGTCCTGCTGTTCTTGGGCATCGCGCTTCCGTGGCACATCCTCGCGATGATAGCCAACCCCGCCTACGACACGTCCGAGGGCATGTTCTCTAAGAACTGGGAGGGGCAGGGCTTCTTCTGGTACTATATAATACACGAGCATTTCCTGCGCTATATCGACGCGGAAACGAGCATGCGCGAACAGCCCTGGTTCTTCTTCTTGATTCTTGCGCCCGTGGGGCTCATCCCGTGGATTGTGGCCCTGCCGCAGTCGGTTTGGTCGGAAATAAAAGGCGGCTACAGGAACCTGCGCGAGAAAAACCCCGAGTTCATATTTTTCACGGTGTGGATTCTGTTTGTTATTCTGTTTTTCTCGATTTCCAAGTCCAAGCTCGTGCCTTACATCATCCCGATATATCCCGCGCTCGCGGTGATTGTAGGCGTGTGGGCGTCGAAGGTTTGGCAGAACCCATCCGCATTCAAGCTTAAGCCGGCCAAGTGGATTTTGGTCGGCATGGGCTACATAGCGGTAATCGCGCCAATCGTCATATACTTTGTTTTGAAGCATCAGGACAAGATTGTGGACGACTGCTCTGCGAAAATCATCCTCGGCGCGACATCCGCCGTAATGTTTGTCATGACGACTATTACCGCGGCGTTCATCAAAAACGACAGGAAGTTCATGGCGCTCGCGTTCGTGTCGATCTGCGGGCTGCTTCTGTGCTTCAACCCGATGGCGTCGCTGTTGCAGCGCCCGAGCGCCGAGCCGCTCGCGTATGAAATCCTCAAACAGCGCAAGGACGGCGACCATGTGTTCATCGCGTTCACGTACAGCACCTTCCAAGACCTCCCCGTGTGGATGGACGAGCTTGTCCTGCACATCGGCGAGCCTCCGGAAGAGCAGAAGTTCGGCTACATGCGCGAGCGCGAAAAGAACAGGGAAAGGTTCTTCGCCACAAAGGAGGCCCTGCACGAATTCCTGAACCGCAAGGGCGGTTCCGCATTTATCGTCGTGCGCAAAAGGGACCTTTCCGATCTGGAAAAATTCGACATAGACGCCGTCGAGGTAATGAGCAACGGCGAACTCCTTCTTTTAAAGAAATAGGCGATGGCAGGCTCCAAAAAGGAAAACATCTGGCTCAACCTCGGGTTCAATATCCTTGTTCCCACGCTGCTGCTAATCAAGGGCAGAAAAATCTGGGAGAGGTTTGCCGAGGTGCCGGACGGCGCGGACTTCTGGATTTTTGTCGTGGCGCTGGCGTTCCCGCTCGCCTACGGCATTTACGACCTCGCAAGCCGACGCAAGTGGAACCTCTTTTCCATAATCGGCGTGCTCAGCGTCGCGCTTACCGGCGGCATAGGGCTGATGAAATTTTCGCGCGAGTGGATGATTGTCAAAGAGGGCGCGGTGCCGCTCATGCTTGGCGCCGCCGTGCTTGTGACAGCCGCCACTAAAAAACCGCTTGCGAAAATCATCATGATGAACGAGAGCGTCGTGGACGTGCCGAAAATCGAGGCAGCGCTCGAGGCCAAAGGCACGCGCGCGGAGTTCGACTCGGCCCTGAAAACCGCGACCTATTTTGTGGCGGCCTCGTTCCTTCTCAGCTCCGTTCTGAACTTCGCGCTGGCCTCATATATTTTCAAAAGCGAAACGGGCACCGCCGAATTCAACGCGGAAGTCGGGCGAATGACCGCGCTGTCGTTCCCGGTGATTGTGCTGCCAACAATGGTGATTTTGATGTTCGCCATGTTCAGGCTTTTCGGCGCGATAACTCGGCTTACGGGGCTTTCGCTCGACGAGGCCATGGCGCAGAACAAAAAGGAAAAATGAAGATGGCGGCGTTGCGCTCGGTTTTGTTTTTCACGTGCGCGGCGTGTGCGGTTTTGTGCCGCGCATACACGGTAAGGGACGCGCGCGGCACGGCGTTTGAATTCGACGCCCCGCCGCAGGCCGCGACGCTGGTGCCCGCCGTGTCGCAGGACATTTACGCGATAGGCGCCGACAAATACCTTCTGGCTAACTCGCGCTACTGCGCGTATCCGGAGGGCGCGAAAAACAAAATAAAGATCGGCGGATTCATTGATCCCGACTATGAGAAAATCGCCGAGCTCAAACCGCAGATTTTCATTCTGCCCGCGCTCGCCGACTCGCGTATAGAAGACAGGCTGGCGAAGTTCGGCATCAGGTGCTTCATACTGCACAAAGAAGGCGTCGAAAACATCGAGGCCGACATAAAGATGCTCGGCGAACTTTTCCAAAGGGAAAACGCCGCGAAAAAAGTGGCCGAAGAAATGCGGGCCGCGCTCAAGCCCGATTCTGACGCGCCCTATGCCGGCAAGCGCGCGCTTTTCATGTTCGGCAACATGGCGGCGGGGAAAGGCTCTTTTGTGGGCGACATGCTGGGCGCCTGCGGACTGAAAAACGCCGCAGACGAAATCGGAAAGCCGTGGCCCGTTCTGAACCGCGAATTCATTTTAACCGCCGCGCCCGAAATTTTGTTTGTCGAGCTTCCCGATGAATCCGAAAGGGAGTCCATTCTGGATTTTTACAGGAATGACCCCGTATGGAAGTCCACGCCCGCCGTCAAAAATTCGCGCATATGCCTCGTGCCGCGCGAACACGTAACGGTGCCGTCTCCGAGGATACTGAAGGCGCTCGAAATCATGCGGGAATTTTGCGGCTTGCAATATCCGGCCACGGTTTCAAAATAGCCGCATGAAAAGTTTGTTAAATCTTGCCGCCGCCGTTGTTTTCATGCTTTCGGCGGGGTTGTCACACTCGCAGATAAACCCTGAAAAAGTCTATTTGGTGGTGAACAAGTCCGCCGCGGATTCCCATGAAGTGGCGAAATTGTACTGTTCGCTGAGAGGGGTGCCCGAAACAAACATAATTGAAATTGACATTAGGGATGTCGCCAAAATATCAAGAAAAGAGTATTTCGAAAAAATTGAAAACCCTTTGGTCAAGGAGCTGGTTTCGCGCGGTGCGGTAAAGGCATCTCCGCTCGGCGTCCAGGATGAGGCGGGTAGGGACAAGTATGCTTTTATGTCACATGACATAGATTTCATCATATTGTGCAAAGGCGTTCCGTACGGGGTAAATTCCACCGACCCCAACAAGACGCAGGCCGGCGCTCCGAATTCATATTCCGTAGCTTCCGACGCTAGCTCGGTTGATTCAGAGCTTGCTGCGCGTTTTGTGAATTCAAAAACGCTGAAAGGCCCTCTGAAAAATCCGGTTTTCGGTAACATATCAGGCAAAAATCTTTTTTCGCCGTATGGAATCATGAGGGTTGCGCGGCTTGACGGTGCGGAATATGCCGACGTGGAAAACTCCCTTAAGGGCGCGATTCTTGCCGAAAAGGAGGGACTGCGCGGCAGAGGGTATATCGACAAATCGCTTCGGGAGAAAACCGGAGACATGTGGCTTGAAAGCGCGGGGAAAATCATTAGGGACATGGATTTTGACGTATCCGTAGATGAAGGGAGACCGCTGTTCGGATTTGAACACCGTTTTGACGGAATCGCCATTTATTTCGGATGGTACAGGAGTATTATGTGCAACTATTTTATTGAGGACGGCTTTCATTTTGCCCCCGGCGCAGTGGGCTTTCATATATATTCTTTTTCAGCCGTAGACATGAGAAAGAGAACAAATTGGACGCCCGGTTTTGTATATCTTGGCAGCGGCATGACGGTGGGGAACGTTTACGAGCCTTTTCTTGGGGCGACACACAGGCCCGATATCATGATGCAGGCCCTTGCCGCCGGGCTGAGCGCTGGGGAGGCCGCCTACGCGTCAATTCCGGTTTTGAGCTGGCAGAACATCTATGTGGGCGACCCCATGTACAGTCCGTTCAAGGTCTCGCTGGAGGAGCAGTTGAAGCGCATAGACGCCGGGGCGTCGGACGACTACTCGCAATATGTGATAGTAAGGATGATGAACAGGATAAACGGGGTTTCCGGCGCAAAGGATGCCGTAGAATTCGGGCGCAAATATTTGGGCAAGTTTCAGGATTATGCCATATTGTGGAAGATGTTCGAGCTCGATGAAAACGCTGCGGCGCGCGAGGAATGCGCCCGCACGCTGTTTGAACGCCGCATATGGGAGGTCGCCGATTTTTATGGGCTGGCGATGCAGCTCGCGGATTATTTCGAAAAAGACGGCGGCGATGCGCAAAGCGCCATGGAAATTTACGACAGCCTTCTCGCGTATCCGAAAAACGACGCCTTTGAACGCTTCATTGTCGCACGGGCTGAGTCGCTGGCGAAGGCCAAATCCCTCGGACTCCCGTCCAACGCGGAAATAATGAAGAAAAAAATTGCCGCGAGGGATGCCGAAGTAAGGGCGAAGAAAGAGGCGGAAAAAGCCGCCAAATAACAGGCGAAGCAGCCGTAAAAAAAGCCCCGCGTTGTGCGGGGCTTTTACGGAACAGGTTTTTTATTTCCTTCTTCTGAACAGTGCGACTGCCAGCGAGGCCGCGCCTATAAGCGCCGCGACAGCGGCCGGTTCCGGCACCACCGTTCCGGCGTCGACCACGACCGTTCCGCCGTCCCAGTGCCATGTAAAGCTTTGATGCTCGCCGCCGTACCTGAATTTTACATCAAGGCCGTCGCCGGAGACGCCCTTGAGGATTTCAAAGGCAAAGCCGCTTAAATCGTCGTCGAGGTTGAAGTCGGCTTCGTTCAAATCAATGAACACCTGCGTGCCGTTTCCGCTGATTGCGCCGGCTGTCAGGCTGTCGGAGTCGTTGTTGCCGTACGCGTTGAAAACGAGGTTTCCGCCTGTAAGCATAATCTCGCCCGCGCTCAGCGATTTGTCCGCGCCGCCTATGGAAAGCTCTCCGTCCTTTATTTCGATTTTTCCGAATTTGTCCGAGGCCGCCGTGGTGCCCAGTTCCATTTTGCCCGAACGTATTTCCACGTTGATCGCGCCCGCCGAGCTGGATATGTATCCCGATCCGAAGGGGTTGGGAATGTTCAGCGTGTCGCCGCTCGTCGTAAGGATTATTGACTGTTTTCCGCCGTCGGCGCCGCCGTCCATAATGATGTCGAAGGTGCTGTCGGCATATCCGTTCTGCGCCCTGCGCCACGTGTCGTAGAACGTTCCCGAGAAGCTTCCGCCGGTGAACTTTTCGCCGTCTTTCGCCTTGAATATTATGGTGCTCTGCGCGGTTATGTAGTCGTAATTGCTTATGCCAGCGTTTGTGCCGTTTAGCCCGCCGAGCTGCAGCACGGGGTGAACGAGTTCTGTTATATTGTTTGTGCCCTGGTCGAGGCGCACGGTGGAAGACCCGAGGTCCAGCGTACCGCCCACTATCATTGACGGGAGCGATTCGTCGTAGGGGGGCAGGGCCCCGTTTGACGCGCGGCTGTAGTTGAATGTCAAAACCGTGCTGCCGCCGACTCCGGAAACGTCGAGGTTGCCGCCTATTTTTATCTGCTCGTAGCCGGAATAGGTGTTTGAGCTGCCGAAGTTGACGTTGCCGGTCGTTATCAGCGTGACATTCTCCTTTACGTCAAACGTAACCGCCCTCCATGCGGGTACGCCCCACGGGGAGGCCGACGCCCCGTCGATTGTCGCCAGCGATATGTCGCTCGTCGTTTTGGCGTACAGGGATTTCATCTTGAGCGTGGCGCTTCCCGTGAGGTCCTCAAGGTCTTTTCCCATTGTGTGTACGGCGAACTGCGAGCTTCCTTCGTATGAGAAAGAGTCCTCATAAGTAGGCGCGCCCTGAAGCCTTTGTCCTGAGCCGTCCAGCCATGTGGATTCCACCGGCTGGCCGGTGTCGCCGTTTTTGTATCCGTCAACCCAGTAGCCGTATGTGCTGCCGTTCCACGTGTAGTCGGCGGCAAGGGCCTGCGATGAAATTGAGCAGGCTATGAGCGGGCCTGCGAAAAGTAGAATTTTTGTATGGGCTTTCATAAGGGTCAGTTTAAAGCGATAAGCCAAAAAAATCAAAGACAAAAAACGTTTTTCTCATAAAAAATGAAGTTGGCATTAGTTATGTTGTAAAATTGTTGGATTTATTTGGCCATTGAAGCCGATTTCCAAAAAAACATAAAAAAAGGAGGACACCTTAAATGTCCTCCCAATAGTGAAGTGTTTGCTTTCGGTTATTTTACAACCTCGACAGTTGGCGGGGTTTCAAGGGATTCTTCAACGCTCCCGTCCGCATTCTTTTTCCAAGCGACCTTTATGCTGCCTTGAGGCGTGGGGTAAGTAACCTCCGCGGAGTCCTCGAAGTAGTTGGGCTTAAACGAAACCTTTTTCCAGCCGGGGGCCTCCTGCCTTACGCCGCCGAGGATTCTCGGCAGCAGGAAACTCGGGTGGGCCGTCCAGGCGTGCGAGCGCGAACCGTCGAAAAAGTTGAAGCCCTCGAACACGGTGCCGTATTCTGACATGGCCGCCCAGTTTTTAAGTATGTAGTCGTAAACTTCGCGTTCGTATCCGGCATCCGCCATCGTCTGGAGGACGTATACGACCCAGTAGGACGACGGGTAGCCGTGTGTGAGCTTACCGTCCCTCAGGTATGGCAGGAATATGAGCTCTTTCGCCTTTTCAAAGTCGAAGCCTTTTATGTTGTTCATTTTTGCGAGCGTCTGCGCATGTATGCTTTTCTGCGGGTTCATGGTGCCGTCCGGGCGGATGCCGTCGCTCACAAGGCCGTCGGTGTCGACGAGGTTTTTCTCTATGGCTGCGCGCACCTTTTTGGCCCGCGCGGCGAACTTTTTCGCGTCCGTCTTCATGCCGGCGTCGCGGCATAGGGCCTCCATCCTGTCGAGCGCGTAGAGCAGCCACAAGTTGAGCACGGCCGGCTGCCCGTCTTTCTGGATGTCGGTCCAGTCGAGGAAAAGCCAGTAGCGGTTGTCGGCCTTGGCCAGCCCCGTTTCAGGGTCGGTTATGCCGTCAAAATACGATAGTATGCCGCTTACGGTGTCTTTGTGGGCGGAGTAGGCTTCCGGGCTTCCTGTCTGCCAGTAGTGATCCCACAGGGTTAGGATCCATATCAGCGAGAAGTCCGGCAGGATGCAGTGGTGCGCCATTGTGGGGGCGTGCCCGTAGGTAAGCCCGTTGGGCGTCGTCTGCATGGAGATTATGCGGATCCCGCGCCGCAGAAGCCTGTCGTCGCCGGAGATAAAGAAGGTATTCCACGCCTGCACGCGCGCGTCGCCCCACCATTGGGCCTGTTCGCGCATCGGGGTGTCGACGTAGGCGTCGAGCGAGCACACTTTCTGCGTCAGTTTGCAGGCCTCCCATATCCTGTTCGCCACGGGGTTGGAAGACGAGAATTTGCCCTCGTCCTTCATCGGGTATGCCGACCACCTCAATGAGGGCGTTATCCTGATTTCGGAGTCCGGGTTGTTGCGCACGCGCACAAGCAAGTACCTTATGCCCGATATCTGGAAAAAGTCGTGCTTCTGGTCGCCCGGGCGGCATATCATGCGGTTTGAAAGCGAGGTTTTGCAATGGTGCCTGTAGCTGTTGTCTATGGCGAAGTTTTCATGCATGGTGTCGAAGCCGCTTAAGTCTATTATTTCGCCGCCCTTTGCGCCCTCGACCTTCATTATCGGCATGCCTACGACCATGTGCCCAAAGTCGAAAATAAAGCTCTGGAACTCGCCGTCCTTTGAGGGAGGAACTTTTACGGCGCCGCCGGCGGACGGGACCGCCGAATGGTCCATGCCTTCACGGTCCACAAGCTCGTTTATGTTGAAGTAATGTTCGTCCTGCGAGACCGCCTTGCCGGAGCCTTGCGCTATCAGCTTTGCGGGCGGAAGCTCGTACTCCTCAAGAAGCGGTATCCCGCGCCCCTCAAAATCGTAAAACGGCATCCTGTTGAACGGCGCCGACCACGATCCGCGAACCCAGCCGGAATCGTCATAGTCAAGCGCAGTCCAGCCGGGATCCTCCTCGCGGAGGTCTATGTGCTCCTGGTTGTTGAGCTGCATGGACTGCCATGCGGTCAGCCTGTGGCAGCCGGTCTGGATGCGGCTGGGAGTGTTTCCGCCGCTGGCGATGACGTTCCCGTCGCCGAGGTCGAGGGCGAATATCACGCCCGCCGTGCCCTGCGAAAGGTATCCGAAAGTGCTCCTGCCGGCGTTGTAAACGCGCACCGCTATCACGTTCTTGTCCGGGCGGAGGTATTTTGCAACGTCTATTTCGTCGTATGGCCACGATTTCTGGTAGCCGCGCGCCGGGCCGCTGTTGACGTATTCGCCGTTGATGTAAAGGCGGTAGCACTGGTCGGCGGTTATATAGAGCGTCGCCTTTTCAGGCACGGAGTCTATCCAGAAACTGTGCCGGAACTGGGCGAAGATGTTGACGATGTCGTAGCACCATTCGTCTTTGGGCCAGGTCCAGTGAGCCCGGCGGAAGGCCTCGGGTATGTGGCTGAAGGTGTCCGCGGTCTCCTTGACCGGAGGCGTTTGGGAGTGCGCGGACAAAACAAAAGCGCACGCCGCGGCGAGTGTCGGCAGTATTTTCATAAACAGTCTTTCTCCATCATATTGTGTTGGCGGCGGCGCATAACGCCGTCCTTGCGAACACAATATCTGTTGGAATATCCGATGGAAGTCAAGATTTGTTGCGGCCTGCGGTATGCACAAAAAAAAGCCCCCGGCAACGGGGGCTTATCCGGTTGGTTATTTCAAATATTTTTTGAGGTATGACGCCGCGTGCAGTATCAGCGCCTTTGTCTGCGGAATTTCCGCCATCCCGTTGAGCATGCCCCAGTCGTGGATGACGCCGTTGTACCTTATGGTGGTCACGTCTACGCCGGCTTCGTCGAGCTTTCTGCCCATCGCCTCGCCCTCATCCCTTAAAATGTCGTTTTCCGCCACCTGTATCAGTGTGGGCGGCAGGCTCCTGAGCTGCTCGACAGACGCCCTCAGCGGCGACAAATGGATGTCTTCGGCGTCCTTTGGCGAAGACATGTATTGGTCGAACATCCATTTCATCAGCGGCGTCGTGAGGAAGCGTTCCTCGCCGTAAATGTCGAACGAGTCGAAATCTGTGCCGCCGTCGGTAACGGGCCACATGAGTATTTGCACTGAAATTTTCGGCCCCTTGTTTTCCTTGGCCTTGATGCTTGTCACGAGCGACATGTTGCCGCCCGCGCTGTTGCCCGCGACCGCGAGCCGCTTTGGGTCTATGCCGATTTCTTTCCCGTGTTCGGCCATCCATTTTATCGCGGCGTAGCATTCGTCCGCCGCCTTCGGAAATTTCGCCTCGGGAGAGCGCGAGTAGTCGACATAAACGCCGGCACAGCCGGATTCCACAACCAAGTCGCGAATTAGCCGCTTGTGCGTGGGGTAGTCGCCGAGCACCCAGCCGCCGCCATGGATAAACAGAAACGCCGGCAGCGCGCCTTTCGCGCCTTGCGGCCGCACGACCACTATTTTGAATTTGTGCCCGTCCTGCTCTATGGTTTTTTCCTCTTCCGAAATGCCGGAAAGGTCAACATTAACGGAGCTTTGCGCCCCTTCCAGAACCTTTCGCGCATCCTTGACCGGCAGCGACTCCACCGGCTTGCCGCCAGATGTGTTCAGCGCCTTAAGGAACGCTTTCGTTCCCGCGCTTAATTTTTCGTCCTCCAGATATCCCGGCGCCTTTTGTGTTTTCTTATTCATTGTCCTTTTTTAGGTTGTTTTTAATTAAGACATTCGGTGAACTGGGATGTTCCCATGCCCGTTCCCGCGTGCGGTCAAAGCAGATGAGTGTGCGTATTTAAAAATTGTTAAAGGGGCTGCGATGCCTGGGAAAGGGGGATATGGGTTTCGCCTTTTGAAAACCTCAAATAAATATGTTGTTTTCATTTGAAGGATGGTTAGTTGTTCATATTTACTTCATGAATGTTTCCTGTGTATAATTTTTGGATAGAAGGAACGTCTATACCGCCATTTGAGTATCTTGTCTTGCCGGACCAGGGGCCTGTCCTCTCATGCTAAATTACAAAAAGGGCCGTAAAACAAAATGACGGTATAAAATGGTCCCAAGGTTTGTTTCTTGTTTTTCCGCATTTTTTCCGGCCCGAAACGGGCGGATTCAGGCAATTTGTCCGCTCTACGTCAAAGATTGTGGAATGGGAGAAAAAAAAGAGGGCAAAGAGAATAAAAAATGTTCTACAATGCCCA
>CALXSL010000039.1 GCA_944391135.1 uncultured Opitutales bacterium | reverse complement strand
CTCGCCCTTCGGGTGGCGGCTACGCCGCCATACTTCCCCTTCGCCTTTCAGGCTAATGTTGTACTCGCATTTTCAGTAGAAAATGTCTCGCCCTTCGGGTGGCGGCTACGCCGCCATACTTCCCCTTCGCCTTTCAGGCTAATGTTGTACTCGCATTTTCAGCAGAAAATGTCTCGCCCTCCGGGTGGCGGCTACGCCGCCATACTTCCCCTCGCCTTCGCTCGGTGTTCGCACCTCCGGCTTGAATTGCCGGGCGAGGGCCTCGCCGGGCATTGTGGGGCTTAAGCCCCGGCAGCCGGATTTGCTGCGCAAATTCTTCCGCCTTCCCCCATCTAACCCGGGCAGGCTAAAACTATATGCATGCATATAGTTTTACAATAAAGCCTCGGGGCAGTCTTTTCCCAAGTCTACGAAGCTTATTCACTAATCACTTTGCCTGTTAAGCGGTTTTATTCACCTGCTCATTCACTGGCGTTCTTTCGCACTGCTGTTGGGAGAAGCTACAACGAACTCACTTTGCACAACTCAAGCCCACTGCGAAACAAAGAACACTGTCAGTTCGTTCAAACCACATATCGCTTTAGCAAACATGGCGATCGCGCAAGCGTATCGCCACATGATGCGCCGTTTATCGTATGTGCATGCACATCGATAAACGGTGAAGCTACCGTAGTAAGTTCGCGTTTCTTTCTGTATGCAAACAGGCAATATCAAAAGCTACAAATAATTCAGCCATTGCTTCAGCAATGCGGAAGATGCAGAAACAAACGACGTCAAGGAGGAACGATAGTTCCGAGGTGCAGGCGTGCCTGCTAGGCGGGGCGCGGGGCGGCTATGAGCCCCGTATATCTAAAACAAAAACGCACTACGTATTTTTTTCCATCGTATAGTATTTGACGCCTAGTTTTTCGTAGACGTTGCGCAGCTCTTGGTCGTCGTCGCTGATGACGAGGAGCTTGTCGCCGATTTGGAGTTCGGTTTTGCCTTTTGGGACGAAAAAGCCGTTGCCGCGCTTTATCATCATGACGAGGGTGTTGTCGGGGAGGCTCAGCTGCATGAGGGTGTTGCCGTTTTTGAGGAAGTCTTCGGTGACTACCATTTCGGACAGGACGGACTTTATTTCGTCGGGGAGTTCGACGCCGAATTCGAGGGGCTTGCTGTCGTCGTTGCCGCCAACGCCGAGGTATTTGGCCATGGAGGTTACGGTCATGCCCTGCACCACGAGAGATATGATGGTTATAAAGAACACGACGTTGAAGATGAGCGAGGCGTCTTCAATATGGGCGATGAGGGGATATGTTGCGAAGATGATGGGAACGGCGCCGCGCAGGCCGACCCACGAGATGTATACGCGCGCCGATCGCGAGAAATTCTTAAACGGCAGAAGGCATATCAGTACGGAGAGCGGGCGGCCGAGAATTATCATGAACACGGCGATAATTGAGGCGAACAGCGCGACCGGCAGGAGTTCGCTCGGGTTGACGAGCAGGCCGAGGGTGAGGAACATCACGATCTGCCAAAGCCATGTGAAGCTGTCGAAGAAGTGGCCGATACTCTTGCGGTGCACCATTTTGGCGTTGCCCACCATGAGGCCGGCGAGGTACACGGCGAGATATCCGTTGCCGCCGAGCAGGTCGGTGAACGAAAAAATGAAGAAGACGCAGGTGACGAGGAATATCGAATACAGGGCCTGGCTGGTGAGATTGAGGCGGTTGACCATCCACACGGAGGCCTTTCCGAAAAACACGCCCGACAGGGTGCCGACCACAATCTGCACGGCGAAAGTTATGAGCACGGCCCAGCTCATCGAGCCTTCCTGAATGTACTGTATCAGCACAATGGTCAGCATGAAGGCCATGGGGTCGTTACTTCCGCTTTCAAGTTCGAGAGCCGGGCGGAGGTTTTCGCGCAGGTAGAGGCCCTTGGAGCGCAAAAGAGAGAACACCGTGGCGGAGTCCGTCGAAGACATCACGGCGGCGAGCAGAAGGGATTCGGGCAGGCCGAGCGGAAAGCCCAGCAGCCCGGCGATAAGATAAATGAATCCGCCGGTAAAGGCGCATGTAAGCACGACGCCCAAGGTTGCGAGCACGACGCCCTGCACGGCGATCGGCTTTATCTCCTTGAACTTGGTGTCCATGCCGCCCGAAAACAGGATTATGCTAAGCGCCATAACGCCTATGAACTGCGCGGTCTCGGCGCTGTCAAAATGGATTCCGAGGCCGTCGGAGCCCATGGCCATGCCGACTCCGAGAAAGAGCAAAAGGGACGGGATGCCGAACCTGTTGCCGGCCTTGCTTACCATGATGCTTATAAAGAGCATTATGGAGCCGATTAGCAAAACGTTCTCGGGAGTAAAGGTCATGTGCGGTGGTTGATAGACTGTTATATTGATTTACGGGAAGCGCCGTTTTCAACATTTAAATTGCGCTCCGCCCGGTTTTTTCTTGAGCCGTGCGGGTTTGGCGCTAACTTTTTAGGTATACATATAGACATCCGAAATAACGAAACGACATGAAAAACTTTAAAAGAATTCTCGCGCTCGCGCTTGTTGCGGCATTTTTGCCGCTCGCCGCACTGGCTAACAAAAACATCAGGGAAATCAGCACATTCAGCGAATCCATGCAGAAGCAGATTCCCGCGACAGTCGTCCTGCCCGACTCGTACGACAAAAAGAAGTCGAAAAAATACCCCGTGGTGTACCTGCTGCACGGCTACGGCGGCAACTTCAAAGACTGGAGCACTATAAAGAAAGACCTGCAGGAGCGCGCAAGCCAGGCCAACGTGATCATCGTCTGCCCCGACGGCCAGAACAGCTGGTATTGGGACAGCCCAATAGACCCCTCTTTCAAATTCGAGACCTACGTTTCCAAGGAACTGGTGGAGCACATAGACGAGAATTTCAGGACGGTGAAGGACAAAAAGGGCCGCGCCATCACGGGGCTTAGCATGGGCGGCCACGGCGCGATGTGGCTTGCCATACGCCACAACGACGTATTCGGCGCCGGCGGCTCGATGAGCGGCGGCCTCGACATACGCCCCTTCCCCAACGAATGGAACATGAAAGACAGGCTGGGCGAATACGAAAAAAACAAGGAACTGTGGGATAAGCACACCGTCATAAACGAGATTGAAAAGCTGCACCCCGAAGACCTCGCGATAATAATAGACTGCGGCTACGACGATTTTTTCTACAAGGTCAACCTAGACACCCATGCGAAACTGCTTGAGATGAAGATTCCGCACGACTTCATAATACGCCCCGGCGGCCACGACTGGAACTACTGGAACAATGCGGTGGACTTCCAGCTGCTCTTCTTCAAAAAATTCTTTGACAGAAACTAATTGATAAAAAGACGCCGCACAGCCGCGGCGTCTTTCCGTTTGCCATACGACCTCATGAAAAATCCTTTCTCAAAAATATCCTTTGGTTTTCTCGCCGCGGTTTCCGCTTGCGCCTCTTTCGCCCAGACGCCCGACGACTGGCAGAACGAAAAAGTGTTCCGCATAAACAAGGAGCCCGCCGCAGCGACAATGCGCCTGTACCCTTCGCAGGCCGCAGCACTTAAGGGCGGCAAATCTCCCCTGGTGGAAAGCCTGAACGGCGAATGGAAATTCCGCTACGTCGGCAACCCCGAACTGCGCGAAAGGAAGTTTTTCTCAGACAATTTCAACGTCTCGCGTTGGAAGGAAATAGAGGTGCCCTCCAACTGGGAAATGCACGGCTACGGCTCGCCCATTTACACGAACATAACCTACCCGTTCGCGGTCAACCCGCCGCGCGTCATGGACGAGCCGCCCGCCGACTTCACAAACCGCGACGAGGCCGACCGAAACCCCGTCGGCCAGTACAGGCGCGACTTTGAAATCCCCTCCGACTGGGACGGCGGAAGAGTCTTTGTGCGTTTCGACGGCGTGATAAGCGCGTTTTACGTGTGGATAAACGGGAAGAAAGTCGGATACTCGCAGGACAGCCGCACCCCGGCGATGTTCGACATAACGAAATACCTTCGCAAGGGAACCAACAGCATTTCCGTCGAAGTCTACACATACTCCGACGGCTCGTATTTCGAAGACCAGGACTTCTGGCGGCTTTCGGGCATTTACAGGGACGTCAGCCTCATATGGCAGCCGGAAGTCATCCTGCGCGACATATTCATAAAACCGGGGCTCGCGAACGACTACAGGGACGGTACGCTCGCCGCCGAAATCACGCTCGCCAACCGCTTGGACGTTCTGCGCGACGTCAAACTGAGCGGCCGCCTCTACGATGCCGAAGGCGCGCTGGTAAGCGACGCCGCGTTCGAAACGCCCATCTCGGCCGGAAAGGGCGTGATATGCAAATGGAAATTTCCGGAAATACCAAACGTAAAAACATGGAGCGCGGAAGTTCCGAACCTTTACAAACTCGTCGTGGAGATGGAAGCCATAGGCTCGAAAAAGGTTTTCGCGGCGTTCAACGTGGGCTTCAGGACGGTCGAACGCAAGAACGGCCAGATACTCGTCAACGGCAAGCCAATTTACTTCAAGGGCATCTGCCGCCACGAATTCCACCCCGAAAAGGGCATGGTTCTCAACGAGGAAGACATGCGCCGCGACATTCAGGAAATCAAGCGGCACAACTTCAACGCCATAAGGACTTCGCACTACCCCGACGCCGAACTTTTATACGATCTCTGCGACGAATTGGGCATATACGTGATGAACGAATGCGACATGGAAACGCACGGTCTCGACCCGCTGCCCGAAAACCCGCCCGCCCGCGGCGAGTCGTGGCTGCCCGCCCTGCTCGACAGGATTTCAAACTTTGTCGAGCGCGACAAGAACCACCCGAGCGTTGTGATATGGTCGCTGGGCAACGAATGCGCCGACGGCCCCAATTTCAAAAAGGCCGCCGAATGGCTGCGCGAACGCGACCCTTCGCGGCCCATACAGTTCGACAGAAACACGGACATGTCGTATGTGGACATGTATTCGTTCATGTACGCCACGCCCGACGACATAAAAAACTTTCTAAGAAGTCAGGATTCCGTCGAGCCGCAGAAGCGACTGCCGGTAGTCATTTGCGAATACGCCATAACCATGGGCAACAGCTCGGGAGTGCTCAAAACATACTGGGATATGGTGCGTTCTGAACCTCGCTTTCAGGGCGGCTTCCTGTGGTGCCTGAAAGACTCCGGCCTTTACAAAAACAGGGAGCCCAAAGTTGAAGTGAAAGACTTGGCCGACCCCGACCGCAAAGTCGAGATACTGCCCGACACGGGCACAAAGCGGGTAATGAAAGGTGCGTCGGCGGTCGCATACCCTGGACTGTTCGAGAGGCCATCCAAGGGCTTCACGATAGCCGCCAAAATCAACGGCGACGGCTTCAAGCCAAAGCGTTCGTACGACGAGGGTCCTGCGAAGATGAGCACAAAGCCCATTCCTCAAAAATTCGCGGACGAAGAGCCCATAGTTACACAGTCGGACGTGTTCGCGCTGAAGTTTTTCGACAAGCGAAAGCTCCTGCACTTCGCCGTGTGGAACGACGGCGCGTGGGAGGTTCTCAACGTCCCGGTTCAGCTGGAAGGCATGGACCACGAGATAGCGGCTTCGGCGGGCGGCGGAGAAATGCGCCTTTACCTCGACGGGAAGCTCATAGGCTCAAGGCCGTTTTCAAAGGAAATCTTCCACGGCGAAAGCCCGCTGATAATCGCGGCGAGAAGCAAGCACCGCGAAAGGCGCTTCGACTTTGCCGGCGCCGTTGCGCGCGTCGCCGCGGTCAACGACGTCATCGCCGAGGGATTTTTCGAAAAGCTTCCCGAGCGCGGCCTTCAGATTTGCGACATAGACTTTTCCAAATTCAGGCAGAGAAAGCCCGACGGTAGGTATTTCGCCTACGGCGGCGACTTCGCCGACAGACCCACAAGCTACTCTTTCTGCATAAACGGCATGCTACTGCCCGACTATACGCCCAGCCCGCAGACGGCGGAGCTAAAAAAAGTCCAGCAGAACATCCACACGAAGCTCGAAAGCTTTGAAAACAAAATCGCGCGCCTCGACATCTACAACGAGAACTTTTTCAAAAGCCTCGACGACGTGTCGGCCTCGTGGGTCCTCACCAGAAACGGCGAGGAGATAGATGACGGAAGTTTCGACATAAGCCCGGCCTCGCCGCGCGCGAATGTCTATGCCGAAATTGACCTTTCCGACGCCGACTTTTCCAAGGGCGGCGAATACATGCTGCGCGTGTCGTACAAGCTCAAGCGCGGCACGAGCGCCGGGCTTAAAAGCGGCGAAGAAATCGCGTGGGACCAGCTGAGCCTCGGCGGCGAATACGCGCCCGAAATCCACGTGACCGACTTCGACCCCTCAAAGCCCTTTAACATTGAGCGGCAGGAAGGCAACGGCGTAAAGATAAGCAACGACAAATTCCAAGTGGAATTCGACCGCTTCACCGGGTGGCTCAAAAACTACAAAGTTGGCTCGCGCGACATCATAAAAAGCCAGATGCGCCTGAATTTCTGGCGTCCGCTTACAGAAAACGACTGGGGCGCGAATTTCGACCAGAACCTCGCCGTCTGGAAAACCGCGGGCGAACGCGCGAGGCCCACAAAATTTTCCGTGCGCACGCTTTCCGACAGGGTAAACTTCCCCGTGATAGTCGAGGCCGAATACGCTATACCGGCCAACGATTCAACCGCGGCGGTATCTTATGAAATCTGGCCCGACGGCGCGATATTCGTGGACGCAAAAATCAGCCTTGCAAAAAACCTTCCGATGGCCCCGAGGGTGGGCTTCCAGTTCAACGCCGACGCCGGCATGGACAAACGCGAATGGTACGGAAAAGGGCCATTCGAAAACTACTCCGACCGAAAGGAAGGCTGCTGGACGGGCAGATTCAGCGAAAAAATCGCCGACGGATTCTTCCCGTACATACTCCCACAGGACTCATCGAACGTCACCGAAGTGCGCGAGGCGCGCCTTTACGGGCGCGGAGAGCTTAAAATATCCTCGCAGAAGGGACGCCTGTTCGAGCTTTCAACATACCCATGCACCGCCGACGAAATAGAGCTGGCCACTCACTACTGGCACCTGCCGCAGCGGGACTTCAACGTGGTCAACATATCGGCGCGAAACATGGGCCTTGGCGGCATCCACTCGTGGGGGCACATACCGCTGCCCGAACACAGGATTGAAACCGGCAGAACCTACGAGATGTCCTTCATGCTAAAAGGCGGCAGGTAAACGGACAAGCACACAAAACCATATGGCAAAAAATCTTTCCGCAACCGCCCCAATAGTCGCGGCCCTTACAAGCTTTTTGTTGAATTTGCGAAAAGAAGTGCCTTACTATATCGCGCAATGACGAAAAAAGAAAAAGCGCAAATCGCAATGGACGAGCTTGAAAGGCTCTACCCCGACCCGCGCATCCCCCTGCGCAGCCGCAACCATTTCACTTTTTTAATAGCGGTGCTGCTGTCCGCGCAGTGCACAGACAGGCGCGTCAACGAAGTGTCTCCCGCGCTTTTCGACCTGGCCGATACGCCCGAAAAGATGGCGAAACTTTCGGTCGAAAAAATAGAATCCGTCATACGCCCGTGCGGGCTGTCCAAGACAAAATCCAAAAACATAAAGGCGCTCTCGGAAATCCTCGTGAAAGACTTCGGAGGGAAAGTTCCGCAAACTTTTGAGGAATTGGAATCTCTGCCCGGCGTCGGGCACAAGACGGCGTCGGTACTTATGCTGCAGGCGTTCGACACTCCCGCGTTTCCGGTAGACACACACATCCACAGGCTTGCCGAGCGCTGGGGGCTCAGTTCGGGCAAAAACGTAGAGCAGACCGAAGCCGATTTGAAAAAGGTTTTCCCGAAAGAAAAATGGGGCGCCCTGCACCTGCAGATAATCTACTACGGGCGCGAATACTGCAAGGCGCACACATGCAAAACGCCCGAAACATACTGCCCCATGTGCAAAATGCTCCGCGCAAAATGACCGAGGTGCACATAATAAGCGGCCCAACATGCTCCGGCAAAACCGCGCGCGCAATAGAGCTCGCGCTCGAAATAGGCGCAGAAATAATCTCGTGCGACAGCGTGCAGGTCTACCGCGGCATGGACATAGGCTCCGCAAAGGCGACTGCCCAAGAACGCAAGCTTGTGCGTCACCACCTTATCGACGTGGCCGACGTGTCGGAAAATTTCGACGTGTCAAAATACGTCGAGCTCTCCAAGGCCGCCATGAAAGACATCCTCGGGCGCGGGAAAAAAGTCGTGGTGACCGGCGGCAGCGGCTTTTACCTGAAGGCGTGGTTTGCGCCCGTAGCCGACAGTCTCTCAATAGGCGACGACATACGAAAAGCGACCGCGCAAATTGAAGCCGAAGGCGGCGCGCCGGCGCTCGCGGAGGCGCTTAGAAAAGCCGACCCCTTCGCTGGCGAATTTGTCGACATGAACAACCCGCGACGCACGAAAAACGCGCTCGAACGCTGCATGGCGTCCGGTAAAAGCGTGCGGCAGCTGCTCGACGAATTTTCCAAACTGCCCTGCCCCATGGGCGAACTCAAGCGCAGCGTTGAGTTTCTGGATTGCGGAGACGACGGCCTGAAGGCGCGCATCGAAAAGCGAACGGAATCCATGATTGCCGAAGGGCTCATAGAAGAGACGAAAGCTCTCATCGAAAAGGGCATCGCAGCAAACCCTTCGGCAAGCGCGGCTATAGGATACCGCGAAACAATCCAATGGATAAACGAAGGCCGCACCGATACCGGCGAACTGGCCGAGCTTATAAGCGCCGACACGTTCGCGCTAGTAAAAAAACAGCGCAAATTCCTGAAGTCAATAAAGGCGCTGTGCGGCGGACTATAGCGCCTTCATCATGGCGTCCAGCACGTTTGGCGGCACAAATTCTTTCACCCTGTCGGGCGTATATGCGGCAACCTGCTTTATTATCGTGGAGCTCGTAAAGAAATACTTGTGAGAGGGCATAAGAAGCACGGTCTCGATTTCGCGGTCGAGATGCCTGTTCATCTGGGCCAGCTGGAACTCGTATTCAAAGTCCGACACGGCGCGAAGACCGCGTATTATTGCGACCGCCCCGTATTCGCGGGCAAAGTCAACCGTCAAACCGCTTAAAAGGCATGCGCGCACGCGCGGGATGGCGCATATGTTCTCCTCTATAAGGCGCAACCTCGTGTCTGTGTCGAAAAGCGGATGCTTGCCGGAGGCCGTTGCAACGCCGATAACGACTTCGTCAAACATCTGCAGAGCGCGGTTTAGAACATCCATATGGCCGTACGTCACCGGATCGAATGTTCCGGGATATATCGCTGTCCTTTTTTGCGTGGGCATTTTTTTCCTTTTTTAATGAACCTGCCTGTGAACAAATTCTGTTCAATATTCTTGAAAATCCGCTGTTTCTGGCAATACTTTTTTGACAATGAATCTTCCCAATATTCTGACAGTCGCGCGTACGGTGTTTACTTTCATAGCCGCCACGCTGCTTTGCATGGATGTGCGGTTCTTTGCGCTTGCGGCCGCCGTGCTTTATATTATAGCCGGCGCCACCGACTGGTTCGACGGCTACATCGCGCGCAAGTACGACATGGTTACGACCTTCGGAAAATTCATGGACGCCCTCAGCGACAAAATAATGGTGGTAACCATGTTCATGACCCTGTTCGCGCTCGGATGCTTCAGACAGTATGTTATTTTGTGCCTGTTCTGCGCGGTGATTTCCATAGCGCGCGAATTCCTTGTAAGCGGCATACGCATGATAGCTTCCAAAGCTGGAATAGTGCAGGCGGCGGAAAAGCTCGGCAAATACAAGGCGGGCTTCCAGATGTATGCCCTCGGCGCGATTATCGCCGCACAATCATTGAGGGTGGACTTCCACGCAGAAGGATCGATACTGGACATGCTGCTTTTCTACAGCGGCGTAGTGACGCTCATAATTTCCACAGTCCTGTCCGTTATTTCGGGCTGGACATACACCAAAAGATATTGGCATCTGCTGAAGGGCTAAAATGACTGTACAAAAAAAATTCTACCCGTGGTCTTCGGCGCTTCCGCGCAGGATCTCCGTTCCTCTCGCAACAATTTTCGGGCTTGGCAATTTGAACGCCCCCGGAACTTGGGGCTCGACCGTCGGGCTGCTGTTCTACGCCCTGCTCTTTGAGGGTATGGGCCTTCTGCGCTACGTGGTATTCGCCGCTGTTTTCATATATCTTGCAATAGGCATCTGCGACTCGGCCGAAAGGCACCTTAAAATGCGCGACCCGGGAAAGATAATATTAGACGAATTCGTCGCCATGCCAGTATGCTTTCTGCCGCTTGCGACGCATTCTTTCAGCATATGGGGCATTATTGCGGGGTTCGCTCTTTTCAGATTTTTCGACATAAAAAAGCCGCTCGGCATAAACAAAGTTCAGGATCTGAGCGGTGGTTTGGGATGCGTGGCGGACGATATCGCCGCGGCTTTTGCAACAACAATAATACTCAACCTGTTATGCCTGTGCTTTGGGGTTTTTGCCGCTTAAAAAAAACTCTCTTTGCAAAAAAAAAGCTTGATTCAAAAGCATATTGGGCTAAATTTCACATCTTTAATTTACAGCGGGCCGATAGCTCAACGGTAGAGCAGTTGCCTTTTAAGCAATTGGTTCCGAGTTCGAATCTCGGTCGGCCTATGTAAAAACGGCAAGTCTTTTGACTTGCCGTTTTTTTTTTTGCGCTCATCAATCCGGACAATCGACTGAATGCTTGCAGCGGTAAGACAGAAATTTGGCTCTCCGTATTTCGCAGTATTCACAGCCGTATTTTCAGGAATTGCGCCACGCTGTTTTTCATCAGCACACATTTGCCAGCAATCCTCCGATTCAACAGAACGCCGATTATACACTAAAAAAAAGAGACCTCAAACGAGGTCTCTTTAATATATTCAAACTCCAAATTATCTTTCCGCAACCGGTGTCGAATCGTCTTCCAGCACACGCTGTACCGCGCCTCCGGGGGATACGATGATCGGGTTCTGGAACACGCTGCCTGCGCGCATTTCCTTGAACTGTTCGCGGCCCACGCTGCCTCCGGGGGAAATCCTGTTGGCCGTAACGAAGATGAGAAGGTTCTTCTTCTGGCGGGATTCACCCTTCGAACGGAAGAGGCGGCCAAGGAACGGAATGTCGCCGAGAATCGGAACACTGTCGTTCACGCTGCGCACTTCTTCGCGGGTCAAACCACCGAGCACCACAGTAGCGCCGTCAAACACCGTAACCGATGTGCGGACTTCGCGGACTGAGAACACGGGCTGGATAAAGCCGGAAGGAACGGTAACAGTCGTGTTGCCCGAAATAGCGACAGCAACACCGCCGTATTCCATGAAGCCTTCAAACTCTGTAACCTTCGGATTCATCGTAAGGTTGATCGAACCGTCTTCTTCAACATTGGGGGTCACTTCCATGACAACACCAACGTCGGCAGTTGTGAAGTCCTGCGGAGTACCGGGAGTGATGGTAACACCGGCGGAACCTGCGTCGCTCGTGCCGCTACCTACGTTTGACTGAACGTCACCCCAAGTTTCGGGATAGCGCATCTGCTGTGAAACGGTGATAGAAGCCGTGCTGCCGGATATGACAGTAACCTTCGGAGCGCTCAACATGTCGGACCCCTGCTTCTGTTCGAGAGCCGTCACGATAAGGTCAACACTATAGCCGTTTATTACGCCGAGAACGGTGTTCGCCGCAAAAGCCGCGTTAGAAGCCATGTTGATGGTCGCCGGAAGCTGCGGGACAACCTGATCGATAGATTCAGAAGATCCCCGAGTTATACCAATATTAGTACCGTCAGTATATGCTACACTACTACGACTAATCGTAATAGGTGTGCTGCCGGCAGTAATAGTAGAACCAGACATGCTCAAAGGACGATTATTGTATGCTACGACCCCCGAACCGCTGGTGCCTGTCGTGCTGAACAATGTGTTCGTACCGGTCAAATTGCCCTGATTGTCATAGAAGTTTTTGTAAACATTCCAGTTGAAGCCGAGCTCCTTGAGGGCGCCCTGGTTGACTTCCATGAACTTGGCCTCAATTTCAACCTGCTTGACATCGCTGTAGCGCAAGAGGATGTTGCGGACCTTGTCGAGGTTGCGACGGGTGTTTGTAACGAAGAGCTTCGTGCCGTCATAAGCGAGGCTTGCACCGGGACCGAATTCAACGCCGGCCTTAACGAGGAAGTTCTTGATGGGGCCTTCCTTGTCTTCAATGCCGCCACTGTCTCCGCCGCCGCCGAACGGGTCGCTGCTGTCTGAACCGCCTGCGGCCTTGAAACCGATCATGCGTGTAACAGTTGCGCTCGTGATGGGGAAGTCAATGGTGTCCATACCGGCGCCAGTTGTGGTGTCCGTAACCTTGCGGATAACGACAGTGTCGTTTTCAACGTCGTACTGGAAACCGGCCTGCTGCGTAACCCAATTGAGGATTTCGCCGAGGGATTGGTCGCGCAAAGTGAGAATAACATTCTTGGAATCTGCGCCGCCGTCAAAAAGAACCATGTTGACGCCCTTCTTGCCTTCCGTTGATTGGTCATAGTCAACCGACAGGACGGAAAGGGTGTTGATGGCCTGCGCAAGCGGAACTCCGGGATCCGGGAAGCTTACGTTGGGGATAATGATATCCTTGAGCTTCTTATCGATTACGGAATCCCTCGGGCCCTTGTCGATGAGGTCGAGCGAGCCTGAGTAAACCTGGGGACGCTGCCACGACTGGTTGACTTCGTCCAGCAAGGCTTCGCGGGTAGCCAAATAAGTAAGCCTGCCGCTGTCTTCAAGCTTTTCGGAAATCAGGCGCTGATACGCCTTGGCCTGGATGTTGTTGGCATCGAGGGTTTCGATGTGGCGGAATGTGGAACGCGCGCCCTGATAGTCGCCATACAGGTACTGCCTGCGGCCCTTTTCGAGGAGGACGGCCACCTTTTCCTGCCTTGCGGCGAAATCGGGGCTGATGTCCTTTATGTTGTGGTTGTAGGGGTTTTCTTCAAATTTCTGAACTTCGGAAGCGAACGCCTGACTCTTTTCGACGTTTTCTTCGGCGGCGACATAGTCGTTGGCAAAAGCCTTCGCGTCATTGACATTTCTTTCGGCCATTGCAATCTGTGCGCGTTCCTTGGCCAAAGCTGCCTTCGCGCGCTTGAGTTCCGCGCGGGCGTCGGCGCTTACGGGCGAATACTCGTCGGCGGGAAGTTTTTCCGATGCCAAATTGAGCTTCTTGTTGGCTTCCGTCCAGTTGCCCTGATCCATCATGTCGTAAGCTTCGTCGATGAGGTCGTAGGCGGCCAAAACAGACAACTGCTGTTTGTGGATACTTTCGGCAATTGCCGGGTCGGTAGCCAAACCGTCCTTGGCGTCTTCCGCCGCAGCCGCAACCGGGGCCGCCAATATTGGAGCCTCGCCTTTGGCCTGGCGTTCGATATCCTCATTGACGCTGGCGAGCATCTGCTTAACGCTGTCATCATTGGGGGCTATTTTTAGAAGTTCTTCAAGCGACTGCTTGGATGCTTCTAAATTGCCTTCGTCGCGCGCTTGAACGGCGGATACCATCAAGCGGATTTTTTCCTGCGTATTGTCTTGCTGGGCGTAGGTAGAACCAGCAAAAGAAACGCAGGCTAGTAATGCCGCTATCGTGCCGGCCCGTTTCTGGAGTCTGTGTTTTTTCATATATTCGCTGTATTTGTAATTTGTTGGAGATTGAACGTAATGTTTTTTTACGAAATTTAAAGCTTTATTTTAAAAATTTTTGCTACTTGACCTTTTCAACGCCGGAAGCAGAAAGCTTCATGGCCTGCGGGGGAATTTCTTTCTTGTTGGGAATCATTTCTACGACCACCGTTTCGTTGTCGAAGTCTAGGGCTTTCACAACATATTTTGAGTCGCCAAAATCACGTTCTTCGCCCACAGCCTTGATATGCCATTCGTCAACAACGTTTCCGTCTTTGTCCTTTGCTTTAAGAGTGAGGCGGCGACGGTCTTCCAGAAGCGTCTGCTTGTTAGAATAAATCTCAATTTCCTTGCCGAGCTCCTTGTCAAAAAGGGTCACGGTGACAATCTGGGAAATTGTATTGTCCTTGTTTTTAATGCGCTTCGTGTCAAATCCGGTCACCTTGAGGCCGAGGTCGACTTCCTTGCTGGTATTGCTTGCGGGAATTATTATTTCCTCGCCAAACTTGCCCATGAAGCTTAAACCGGTTTCCTCGTTGACAAACTGAACCCTGGGAGCCTCTTTCGTCCCCATAAAACCGAGGTATTTGATCGGATATGGAACGTTGGAAACACCGCCGAATTCATTATATGCAAAGCTTGCGATCAGCTTCTTCTGCTCATGGGGAGATTCCGTTTTGAAAACGCCGTCGTCGATCCAGATTTTCGGGGGGGTGAACACTTGGAAAAACCATTTGCCTTCCTCATCTTGAGGACGAATTTCTGGCCATTCAATCGGGGAGATATTCCATTCGGGAACAGGGATTTCCTCCCATACGATGCCTTCGGCTTTTTTGGCCAAAAGGCTTTTTACGGTATTTTCCGTCTTCTGGATTTCGGGGGCTTTGAGGAAAAAGAACCCCACTCCTGCACAGAGAATCAAAACGGAAACTAATAGGAAAATTTTGTCGTAATATTTCATGTTCTTTTATTCCATTATTTTTCAGTTTCGCCGGAATCTTCGTCCTTCTGTTCCGCCGCCTTGAGGGCGTCTTTGACGACTTCCACATATTCTATTACAACGGTAAATTCGGAAATATTGTCCGTAACAACGGGAATTATGGACGCGTCCTGCTCGGGCTGCTCTTCAAGAATTTCGCCGTTCTCGCCGAAATTCGGGTCGATGCTGTCCGCGCCGATAGACAAATCCATGTCCGAGCCGAACATGACGTCTTCCGCCGTGCCGGGGTTATTTTTCATCATGATCGTATCGTTAAGTGCGGGGTCGGCCGGCTTAACGTCAATGCTGCGGACCACGAGCATTGCGTCGAAATCCTTAAGCTGGTTGAGGAACCTGCGCAAAACGTCCGTATGTCCGGTAAAAATAAACCTGTATGCGATAGTGTTCAGGCTACCGGGCTTGCGAGCCGTTATGCTGCTTTCAATCTTGAAATTGTCGCCCGTGGTGTCGTCCTTGCGGACGGTGCGTACCGCCCGGCGACGCGACTGTGCGGTTTCTGGTTCGGCCTCTTCGGGGAGAAGCTCGCGCTGGACAGCCAAAATCGTCATCGGGAACTTGGGCTTTTCGCCGGGGGCGAGCGTTTCCTGGGGTTTGCAGTTAAAAAGCTTTTTGTTTATGTAATCCATGACGCAAGCCTGCCTCCAGATGGCTTCAACGGCCTCGTCTTTGGGTGCTTTTGCGCCGGGGGCTACATACTTCTTGTAGCCGAAATCCATCTCGTTGTCTACAAGGATGTCCTTCGATTTGGCCGTTTTACGCCACTTGTTTACAAGGCCGCGCAGCTGTTCGGTAAGCTCATAGCCCTTGTTGTCGGCAAGCTCCTTGAAAATGTCGCCGCTAGCGCGCGTGAGGTCCTGTTCAAGGAATTCGAGCCTTTCCTGAAGCCTGTTGATGTTGGCTTCGGACGCGTCAATCGCGGCCTGCGTTGGGTCATCGTTCAGGGCGGAGCTGTATTTGCGCATTTCGGCCTTGAGGGCCTTATCCGCACTCGAACTTTGCAGCGCAAAATAGATGTTGCCCGCAACGCCCAGCACAAAGACGAGCAGCAGAACTGCCATCAGCGCGAAAAATATAGGGTATTTTTTAAAGTATTTCATCAAAATTTCTCCCGCAGATTATATGGGTTTTTCGGGGTTTACTACCAAAGTAAAATCAAATTTAAGTATTCGCGGATTGGACGGATCGGTCCTAACGTTTTCAAAAGACTTGATGAACGAGGACTGGTTGAAGGCCGCCAACAGGCTATTGAGACGGTCTATCGCCTTTTTGGGGTCGTATGCATCCGGGTTTTCGGGGTCGAATTCGCGGATCAGAAGCCTGCCCGAAAGTTCGAGATTGTACTTTTGTGCGGCGCCTTCGCCCGTGCGGACAACGCGGAGGTTGTCAAGCCAGACGTCCTTCTGCTCCATCAGCTTGTTTTCAAGGTCGATGAAAAGGTTTATCCAGTTGGATTTTGATTTGGCCAAGCCTTCAAGGCCTTCGATTTTCGCCGAAACGGATTTCGCAGCCTCCTTGTTGGCGTCAAGCTCCATCTTTCTGTTTACAAGAGCGGGGGTGGCGGCCTTAAACTCTTTGGCATAGGCGGTTTCCTCCATGGTGGAAGCCGAAAAATACATGAGCGGCGGAATGACCGCGGCCGCGAGAAGCGCTGCGCCCAAAACCATAAACGGGCGCTTTTTTGCGAATTCCGTCTCCTCGACGATATGCCGGGGCAGGAGGTTTACGCCCTTTGCCTGCGTGGGCATGAGCATGCGCACTGCTTCGCCAACCACTTCGCTCATCTGAAGCGCGCAGTTTGCGAGCAGCGCCTGGTTGACCCTCGGGCTGACGGAGACGTTGGAAATAGCGTCGAGGTATTCGACGCTCATCTTCTGGTCTTCGGCAAGGTATTCCGCAAATCCCGGAACGAGCGAGCCCTTACCGGTGAGGTAAATCTTCGTGGGGGCGGCCACCCTGCCCGTGCGCTTATAATTAAGAATGGAGCGCTTGAGTTCGAGGCCTATCCTCTGCTTGACGCTGGAGGCGCCGGCAGTAAAGTGCTCGGCGACCGGCGAAGAACCGATGCTGTCGCTGTGTATAAACTTGCGCTTTAGCTCTTCGGCGTTCGGGAAGCCCTGCCCCGTCGAGTCTGCGATGGACTGCGTAAGAACGTTGCCGCCAACGGGAATGCTGCGAACAAACAGGCCGTCGTCGCGCATTATCATCATGTTGGTGAAGCGCGCGCCTATGTTCAAAAGTATGACGTCGTTCTCAAGGCCGCAGTACTTCCACGTATTGTAGTCAAGAATCGAGGACGCCTCTATGGCGTCCGGTATTACGCCCACGGACGATACCGCCGAACAGAACTCGTCGGCGACCGAAGCTTTCATGGAAGTGAGGTATATTTCTGTCTCGACGCCGTCGTCGGCGATGATCTGGTAGTCCCACGTCACTTCGTTGAGCGGGTACGGAATGTTCTTTTCGGCTTCGAAAGCGATGACCTCCGCCTGCCTTGAGGCTTCCACATGGGGAATTTTTATAGTCTTGGCCAGCAGAAGCATTGAGGGGGCGATCAATGTGGCGTGGCCCGAGACCTTCATGGTTTTCAGCGCGGCCACAAGGGCTTTGAGCCAGTCTTCCTGCTTGGAGTAGTCGTAGCTAAGCTCCTGCATCTGAAAGCTGTCAAGAACGAGGCGTCCGGATGAAACGCTGAACTCTGCAGCACTGACGTGCGTCGCCGCGCAGTTAATTATCAGTTTATTCTTTGAACTCATCTTGTAAGTTTATAAGGGGTAATGAGAAAAATTCGTTGGGGTAATAGGCAGATATAATATTTATTTTCCTATACAGTAAAGCATTTTTTTTCAATTAGGCTGGCCCTTCCGAAAAAAAACGCGGCTGCGGCAATTTACCTATGTAAAAAACCGCAACTGTCGTGGCGCATTCCGCGCTATTCGGTTATGTAAGACGGGAACGGCGTGTTTCCGCCCTTTTCAAACTCGTAGAACATCACATTGTACGGGGCCTTTGGGAAGGGAATCAGCACGCCTTCGTTGGCCTTGGAGGCCGAAGCTATGAGGGCCTTGTATGAATCGTATGCCTGCTTCGGGTCGCTGGATTTGAGAATGCTTTTGGAAAGCATCGTTTTCAAATTCGACTTTGTAAGCTCAATCTGCTTGCCGCCGACTGAAAGGTCCACGCTCCACGCGAAGGCGTCACCCGAAAGCCTGTATACATTGTAGGCTTCCCATGGGATATAAAACACTACGGGGACTTTTTTGCCGACCTGTATGGCGAAAAGCCTGGCCTTGGCCTGCATGACGATCATGGATTCCGGATTGTTCTTGTCAGAGGCCTTTTCGTCCTTGTAAACGAGCGTAAGGCCCACGTCAACATTGCGCACCCACTGGGTGTTGGAGGCTTTTTCGTCCGGATTTTCCTTTGCCTCGATGATTACTTCGATGCGCTGCCAAGGACCGTCTGAGCGCTGTATTTCGTTCTTGTTTATGCTCTTGAAGTTGATCTTGTTGATCACTACCGGATCGCCCTTCGCTTGCGCCGCAACGGGCAATACCGCGAGAGAAAGTAAAATAAAGAAAAAACGTGTGATGGATTTCATGGCTTAAGCAATACATTTGATTGGGCCCGCAGTTCAAGCTTTTTTTACAAAACAATGTACATTTGCGAAAGCGGGAGAGAGCAAAACAATGCCAATACAGCCCGAGCGGCAAGCGCCGTGCCCGGGCTTAAAACAACCGCGCCGCAGCGGCGCGGGCGGAATGACAAGCGGTTTACCAAACCGCCGCCGAATCATCTCAACGCTTTTTCGGCAATCCCGGCGATTATTTCGGCGGCGCTTTCAATCACCCCGCACTCAAGCGTGGGGTGGATAAGCGTCATTATGCCCGTGTCGCGAAGCCTCGCCGCAGCGGGCAGCTGCGATTCGTCCTTGGAAAGGCCGGCCTTTTTGAAGCAGTTCTCCTGCGATATATTCCAGCATGTTCCGCTGAACGCGGGAACGCCCGCCGCGTTTATTTCGGAGATTATGCGGGCGGCGTTCCACCCGTCTTTCAGCATTTCCGGCCTAGTGAAGAAATAATGCTTGTAATGCGCGTGCTCGACATAATCGGGCGCGGTAGCAGTTCTAAGCGTTTCAACCCGCGACAGCCTCGCGTCGAGTATTTTCGCAAACTCAGTCCTGCGCGCATGCCATTCGGGAAGGTTTTTATAGCCGTTAATACCGAGAACGGCCTGCATTTCGGTCATGCGCATGTTGGTGCCGAAGCTTTCCAGCAGCCATCTGAAACCTTCCGGATGCGGCGTGTTGTATACGAGGTCGTAATCCCTGCCGTGGTCTTTGTACGACCACATTTTGAGATAAAGATCCCTGTCGTTCGTGGTAACCGCACCGCCCTCGCCGCCGGTCGTTATGATTTTGTCCTGACAGAACGACCACGCGCCGACGTTGCCGATGCTCCCCACGGACTTCCCGCGGTATTTCGCGCCGTGCGCCTGGGCGCAATCCTCAATGACCCAAAGCCCCCTCTCCTTCGCGAGCCTCATGATTTCGTCCATCTCGCAGGGCCAGCCCATGTGGTGGACGGCTATTATGCCCTTCGTCTTTTCCGTAATGAGGGGTTCGACGGTTGAAGCCGTAAAATTCTGCGAGTTTTCGTCGACGTCGGCCACTATCGGGACGCCGCCGAGCACCGCCACGCTGCTGGCCGAAGCCATGAATGTGCGGCACGTGGTGATTACTTCGTCGCCGCGTTTGAGGCCGAGCCCGACGAGCGCGAGCTCCAGCGCGGTCGTTCCGTTTGAAACGGCAATCGCATAGCGCGTGCCGATATTTTCGCAAAGCGCCTCTTCAAATTCCAGATTTTTGCCGCCCGTCCAGCGGTTTATCTTGCCGCTTTTCAACACATCCGCGACGGCCTCAATGTCGGCCCCCTCAAAATGGGGCCATTTTTTGTAAAGTTCGGAAATCATCTGATATAGAATAATCACAAATGCCACGCCCCTTTCAAGAAAATTAAAAAGGCGTAAAACGCCAATAATGCCGTTTTAAAACAGGAGGCATTTTTCATGTCAAATATTGTCGACTAAATAATAGGCCCGCCCCGATTTGAAATCGAAAACAATTCCGCATCATTTTCCATCCTTTCCATGCTCGATTTCGACACGCACATGTTTTTAAGCGGAATGCCACAAAAAAAGACGATGAAGCATCCGCCTCTGTTTCCCAGGCAAGCCGTTATTAGTTCTTAAGACGGCTTCTTTGGGCAAACCTTCAAAAACGAAAGACCCGCGGGCGTTAAGCCTGCGGGTCTTTTAAAATGGTGGCTGGACCAGGAATCGAACCAGGGACACAAGGATTTTCAGTCCTCCGCTCTACCAACTGAGCTATCCAGCCGAAAAATTAGAATAAGTCGCGAATACATCTAAAAATGCCATTCTCGTCAACATCTTTTTTTCTTTTTTTTGGGATTTCTTTTGCGGCCCGCGAAAAGCGCCGACCCATATTTTATTGCAATATGGTTGCATTCTTAGATACTCGCCGTTTTCTAGAAAAGACAATGGCACAAAAAACAGTAAGATGTCTCGTAACGGCGGGTCCCACGCAGGAATATTTCGACCCCGTCCGCTTCATCAGCAACCCTTCTTCCGGCAAGATGGGCTGGCATATCGCCAAGGCCGCCAGGGAAATCGGCTGGGAAACAACCCTCATTCTCGGGCCCTCCGCCCTGTCAGACCCCGACGGCGTAAAGACCGTGCGCGTGGTCAGCGCGCAGGACATGCTCGAAGAGTCCGAAAAGGCCTTCGAAAAGTGCGACATACTCATAATGGCCGCGGCCGTATGCGACGTCCGTCCCAAATTGAAGGTCGGCCACAAGGTGAAAAAGGGAGAAATACCGCTCACGGTAGAGCTTGAGCGAACGCCCGACATACTGCTTACGCTTTCGAAAAAGAAGAAAGAGCAAATCCTCATAGGCTTCGCCGCCGAGACTCGCAACCTCGTTGAATACGCCAAGGAAAAACTGGAGCAGAAAAACCTCGACGCGATAGTGGCGAACATAGTGGGCGGCAAAAGCTCGGGCTTCGGCTCCGACAGTAATGAAATCGTACTGATCATGCGCAGCGGCGAAATAATAGACTTCAACCCCGCCGAAAAAAAGACGCTCGCGTCGCACCTCATAAAATTCGTATCAACCAAATTCGGCCTCGAAAAATAGCAAAATGATAAAGACGGCAGCATTCATCTCAACATTCGCCGCGCTGGTTTTGGCGGCGCACGCCTCGGACGGCAAAAAGCCGAAAAGCTCGAACAAAAACCCGCAGAACTACGCGTCGGCTTCATGGACGGCAAAGTACGGCGACGACGGCAGGCAGCTCGATTTCGAGGAATATCCGCGCTCGCGCAAGAACAAGCACATAGCCATCTTTTACTGCATGTGGCACGGAGCGCACGGCTACGACGACGGCTCTGGCTACACGCCCAACGAAACTACGCCGCCCAAGCCGACGGACGTAAACACGCCCTACGATATAACCAAGATTCTTGAAAAGAACCCCGACAACCCGCAGTTCGGCCCGTGGCACGTGTTCCACCACTGGGGCGAGCCCTACCTCGGCTACTATGTGGCCAACGACAAATGGGTGTTCAAAAAGCACGCGCAGATGCTCACCGACATCGGCGTCGACACGCTCGTCATCGACGCCACAAACGGCTTCCATTACATCCCCAACGTCAAGGTTCTCTGCGAGGCTTTCATGGAAGTCCGCAAGAACAAGGGCAAGACGCCCCAGATTGTGTTCCTTTTGAATTCCGGCGCGGACAGGGTTTTCCGCGAGCTGTGCGAACAGTTCTACATGGCCTATCCCGAATTCGAGGAGCTGTGGTTCAAATGGGAGGGCAAGCCGCTCATCCTCGTTCCCGAGGGCATGGACTACGGCCCGATGATCGAAAACTTCACCGTGCGCAACTCGTGGTTCGCGTCCGGCGGCGACTGGTTCAAAGACGGCAAAAACAAATGGCCGTGGGGCGACTACTTCCCGCAGAATGCGGGCTGGTCCGACAATTCCAAATCTGAAGCCTGCGCCCTCATGCCCGCCACGCACCCCACCACGGGCATAGGCCGCAGCTACCGCGGCGGCCCGCACAGCTACCAGATTTCCTCGCCCGAAGAAAGCAAGGAGGGCATATATTTCCACATGCAGATGCAGCGCGCCCTCGAGCTCGACCCCGACATCGTCATCGTAACCGGATGGAACGAATTCATCATGCAGCGCTACGAGCCAAACCCCAACGGCGACGTATTCCTCGGCCGCCCCACAAAGCCCGGCGATTCCATCTTCGTCGACGGCTACACGCACGAATACAGCCGAGACATCGAACCCGTGCGCGGCGGCATCGGCGACGTCTACTACTACTACCTCGCCGACTTCATCCGCCGCTACAAAGGCGTGAAGCCCATCACCCCCACAAAGGTCGGGCACGAGATAAAAGTAGACGGCGAATTCGCCGACTGGCAAAGCGTGCGCAACATCTACCGCGACGACAAGGGCGACACCGAGCACCGCGACCACTACGGATACGGATACAGCCTCGGCCGACTCGTCAACAAAACCGGCCGCAACGACATCGTCCAGACGCGCATAACCACCGACGGCGAAAACCTCTACTTCTACGTCAAGACCGACGAAGATATCACGCCTTCCACCGACGACAGCTGGATGCGCCTGTTCATAAGCACCGACAGCCGCAAGTCCGGATGGGAAGGCTTCTCGTACGCCATAAACACCGGCAAGAAAAGCGACGGCAAAACCATGCTCCAAAAGTCCGACGGCGGCTGGAACTGGCAGGACGTCAAGGAAGTCAAATACCGCGTCGCGGGCAACGAAATGGAAGTCGCCATACCCCTATCCTCACTCGGCATCACCAACAAAAACTACTTCGAAATAGACTTCAAGTGGATCGACAACGCCGCCGCCAACGGCGATATCCAGGAATGCCTAAGCGACGGCGACTCCGCCCCCAACAACAGATTCTCATACAAATACATCTTCCTCAAATAAACAAAACGGAAAAACAAAAAAAAGCGCGGAACCTCCGCGCTTTTTGGCGTTTCCTAACCCGTTACAAATGCGGGGCTCATAGCCGCCCCGCACCCCGCCTAGGCGCAAGCTGCGCCGCGGCATAGTGACCTTGGTTTCGGCGTATCTTCCGCCTTGCTGACGCAATGGCTGATTGGCGGATAGCTGACGAGTACAGAACTGAAAGTAATGACGAACAAGCCGAGTCTCGTTAGAAAGGTTTATACGCCGGGCAAGCCCGCTGATGCGCGGACATGCCCTAAAAATGCCCTTTGGGCATTTTTACGAATAAACCTTTCTCTCTCTTCATAATCGCTGTCGCGCTTATGGTTCCAGTGTGTCAGCGCGATG
>CALXSL010000038.1 GCA_944391135.1 uncultured Opitutales bacterium | reverse complement strand
AAAAAGAAAAAAAAACTAAAAAAAAAAAAAAAAAAATAAAAAAAAAAAAAAAGAAAATAAAAAAAAAAAAAAAAAAAAAAAAAAAAAAAAAAAAAAAAAAAATATATATATATATATATATAACTATACTTATAAAATAATATTTTAAATTATTAATAAAAATATCAGACTATTTTTACGGGCTTTGCCCCGCTTTTCTTTCTGACGACCTCTTCCGGAGCTTTCATGCCGTTCATTGTGCAATTCCGGCATTTTATGTACTGCAAAACAAGATGCGCTATGAACGCGCTTGTGTTTCCGGAAAACTCGCGATTCGAAAGGACATCAATCATATCGTTTATGTGTTGTGAAATTGATATGGTCTTACGGACGTATACTTTCTTGCTTTCCATAATTCTTGTTTCTCATTTTCTGCATGAAAAATCAATAATAAAATAATTATTTTTTGATATTATAAAGTTATGAATAATTACGCATTTATTATGCAGAATCAAAATTCAAGTTACTTGCCGTAAGAAGTTTAACATATGGCATTCAACTTTGCCGGCCAATCAAGGCGGGTAAATTTCAAAATAGCGGCAAAGAAATATGAAACGGCCAATCACATTCGGAATAATAGGCATTCAACGTCAACGACAGCGTCTGAGCCGGATGAAAAACGATTCCGACTGAGACGCGAAACTCAGCAAAGTAAAAAAAAAGCGGGTAATGCCCCGCCCTTTCGTATAGGTTATTTTCTGCGTCCCGCAATGAGTCCCAAGGCAAGAAAACCCAGCAAGATGGCTATGGCAGCAGGCTCGGGTATCGCAGTGAACACAAGCTCTCCGCTGTCGTTTATGACGGCCGTCCAGTTTTCGGCGTCGTAGCCCGCTATGGTTACTCCGAGGGCCGCCAACTGCGAGAAGTTCTGGAAGATAGAGTCGATTAAGGAAGTCAGTATTAAAACTGCAGTTGATTTTATTAGAAAATGAAACGAGTCTCATTTTCGTCAATAAAAAAAATTCCCGCTGAATTTTTCCCTAACCCCTTAATAACAAATGCTATCGGCAAAATACGCTATCGCCCTAATCATATTTCTTTATTTCACTAGCGCAAAAATGGTTCAAAAGGAGAAACACGCGCGGCAATACGCAAAAACGGAAAAATTAAAACCGCGCAGCTTAAGTTGCGAAACATTAACTAATTCAGCGGCTCCATGTGGACGGTCACATGGGTTTCGGAACCGAAACGGTCTTTGAGCCTGTTTTCGGTATCGGAGGCTATCCTGTGCGCCACGGCAAGCGGGGTTGTACCGGGCATCATAATGTGCATTTCTATCGCGATATAGTTGCCTATTTTGCGCGTATGCACGTTGTGCGGCATTTTCACGCCGTCGACAGACTTGATAATTTCGTAAATTTCCCGCTTGGTCTCTTCGGGGAGAGATTTTTCCAGAAGCTCGTCGAGGGCCGACTTCATGAGGGATATCGCCATCTTTACGATGAACACGCTCACAAGCAGGGCGGCTATCGGGTCGAGCACGGCCCATTTGGAGCCCAAAATGACCGCGCCGCCTATGCCCACCGCCGTGGCTATCGACGAAAAGGCATCGCTGCGGTGATGCCATGCGTTGGCTATAACCGCGTCTGAGCGCACCTCCCTGCCCTTTTTCGCCGTGTACCTGTAAAGGATTTCCTTTATGGCGATGGAAATGAGCGCGGCGGCAAAGGCTATTGCGCCGGGGCTTTCCAAAGTCTCGCCTCGGGCCACTTTTACAATCTGCAAAATTCCGTTTGCGGCTATGCCCACGCCCACCACGATGAGGGCGAGCCCTATTATGAGGGTGGCGAGGGTCTCGAACTTCCCGTGGCCGTAATTGTGGTCCCTGTCCTTGGGCTTGTTCGATATCCTGACGAACGCGACCACGACGACGTCGGTAAAAAAGTCGGAAAGCGAATGGACGGCGTCGGCAATCATGGCCGCACTGTGCCCCAAAATGCCCGCCGCGAATTTGAACACGATGAGCGCGAAGTTGGCGACGGCGCCGACTATCGTTACCTTGTAAATTTCCTTTTCCCTCGGGGTCGTCATTTTCCCGCATATTTTTCACATGCGCCGGGGGCAGTCAACGCTATAGATGTCCGGCGCCTCATTTCATAAGGTAAATCCTCACGGGTCCCATCAGGCCGGAAGGCCGAAGCGGGGAGTCTTTCGTGTAGGGCTCCATATCGTAAAACTGCGCGCCGTTCTCCAGATACCTTTTGTCCGACTTCGCGTCGCCGATAAGCCTGTTGGCCCAAGTGTTTACAACTTTTATTTCGAGGAGGTTCTCGCCCTCTTTTACGAAGCCTGAAATATCGCACTCGAATGGAGGCGTCCAGAGCGTTGCAACCTCTTGGCCGTTCAAAAACGCTTTCGCGTATTCGCCGACCCTGCCCAAGTCGAGAACAACTTTTTTCACGTCCGACACGTTTTTGGCGGAAAACTTCTTTATATACAAGGCGGTCGAAGAATAATGCCTTATGTTGAAATCTTCCGACTGCGTCCAGTCGGCGAGCTTTTCAAATTCAACTTCCGCCGGGGCGCCGTAGCGTTCGTCGAAGCGGACGGTCCAAGGGCCGTCCAAATTCACTGTTGCGAATGTTGAAAAGTTTTCTTCCGGAAGCTTTTCAATTTCCTCGCCGCCCACAAAGAAAAGACCCGAGCCCGACCCGATTTCAACGGCCCCTTCGCCGAGGTTTTTACGCCCGCCGTTTTCCGGGTTCCATACCTGGGCGGGGCGCTTGAGGTCGCGGAAACTTGCGTCAAACTTTACGGGGGCCTTTGAAGAGTTCGACACAAAATAAACGTCCAGCCCGTCCGATTTCCTGTGAATGAAGTTCAGCTGCGGCGGCAGATTTTTTATGTCGGGCGCGATTGCGGCTTTCAGTTTTTCAATGCCGCCGTCCACCGCAAAAAATACGTTTTCGCAAAGCTTCAGTTTCTCCGCGACTTCATCGTCTACTGCGCCGTCAACCACAAGCACCGCCTTGAATTCGTTGTCCACCGGATTTTTCACGACGCCGTTTTCAACGCGCGCGTATTTGAGAAAATCTCCCGGCTTGCATGCGGCGAAAGTGTAATTGCGCGGCACCGCGCCCTCGGCGGCGCGCGCGTCGGGCGACGAGTCTATGGCGAGCACGTCAAGCGAAGGCAGGCCAAGCCGCAGCATGTACTGGCTGCGGGCGATGTACGCAAACCACGCGTGGGCGATGTCATCCCACCATGTCTGGTTGATGTTCATGGCGACGCCGTGGTTGGAGTCGCCCGGCTTCGCGTCGTCCCACTGGTTGACAAAATTGTGGTGGATGAGCATGTTCACGCCCTGCGCGAAAACGAAATTCGCGCCGTATTTGAGGTCGGTAAAAGTCCTTTCGAAGCATGGCGAGCGGGTAGTCCACGCCTCCGCGCCAATCACGTTCCGCCCCTTGAACTGCGCATATTTGGCAATAGGCCATGTATTGGGCGTCCATATGGCGGTGTCGAAATCCTCCGGGTTTCCGCAATGCCTCTGCTCCAGCGGGATGTGTTCCAAGTCGTTGCGCGAAATCAGCCAGAACTCTCCGACAGGGATGTCGGCCTCCCCGGGATAGGTTTCGGAAATAAGCGGGCGCCCCTCGGCGTTGGCTAACTCCTTGAGTCTGCCGACATAGTTGTTCCGCATGGAATCCCAGACCGTTCCCCAGAAATCGTCCTTGAATTTTTGCGTTGCCGCAGCGGACACTACGGGAGTCTCCGTGGAAAATGTCAGCAGGAATTTTCCGATGTCGTAGCCGTTGCGCTCCCTGAAAAGCTCGGGCATGCGCTCCGTCCAGTTTTGCGGGCCGGCCTCGTAGCTGTCCTGCCACGGTATCGGCCTGTTTTCAGCGGGCAGGTGGGCGCACGCGTCGAGCAGAACCTTGGCTTGGTTTGCGAACTGGGCCTCAATGCCTTTCTGATCGAGCTTGTCGCACTCGTAGCCCGAGGCCTTGGCGGGGCCGTTGCGCGCACCGGTAATCGTAAAGCCGTACCGTATAACCGTCCAGTTTTTCCCCTCGGGCGCGCGCCATGTGAAAGTGCCGTCGGGCGAAAGGTTTGCGGACAGGTCCAAAATTTCGTTCTCCGAAAGAACTTCCGCGCCGTGCGGAAACGCCAATACGGCGATGTCTTTGTAATAGCCGCCCACCGTTTCGGGCTGTTTTATTTTTTCCGAGAAATCCGCGCCGCCCAAAACCACAAAGCCCTCCTGCACGAGCTTTTTCATCGAAAGTTCGGGCGTTATCCATTTGCCGCCCGCGGTCGCCCAGCCGTCGCAAATCTGGAAGGCGAGCCTAAGCCCCAGCCGCGAGCACTCCTCGGCCGCGTGGACGAAAAGCCCTTTGAAGTCTTCGCCCATGTATTCGACGTTCCCGGGATTGTTCGCGCCGCCTATCGTAAAAAGCATCACGCCCGCCATGCCTTTTTCGGACATCTCTTCGAGGTTTTTCGTTATGCCCTCCCTGCTCCATTTGTCGGACTTCTCCCAAGTCCACCACCAAAACGCGTATTCGCCAAACTCCCTGCCCGGCGTTTTGAACTTTTCGTATGTTCCGGCGTGCGAAGCCAGAACCGAAAGCAAAAAAACTATAGCAGCAAAATATCTCATTTCCCCATGTGTGTTTTCGCGCGCAATGCGCTCCGTTTAAAATGCAGGATGTCCTGCCACTCGTAAAATTGCAAGGCCGCATGAGATTTTTAGGCAATTTTTCGGCAGGAACGCATATTTACCTGTCTCAATTGTTGTGATATTATGGGAGCATCAAAGAAAGGCAAAATAGTCATGGAAAATATAAAAGACAAAGTGGTCGTGATAACCGGAGCAAGCAGCGGGCTCGGCGAGGCCGCCGCGAAAATCCTTGCGAAACACGGCGCGAAAGTTGTACTCGCGGCGCGCAGGAGGGACAGGCTTAAAAAACTCGCAAAAGAAATCGAGGCCGAAGGCGGGGTCGCGCTCGCGTGCGAAGCGGACGTGACCGACAAAAAACAGGTTGAAAAAACGGCCGCCGCCGCGGTTGAAAAATTCGGACGCATAGACGTGCTTGTCAATAACGCGGGACTGATGGCGCTTTCGCCGCTGTCGTCCGGCAAAACGGACGAGTGGGACCGCATGATAGACATAAACCTCAAAGGCGTACTCTACGGCATCGCCGCGGTATGGCCTGTTTTCGAAAAGCAGAACTCGGGGCACTTCATCAATATCTCGTCGGTCGCCGGGCTGAAAGTTTCCGCCCCCGGCAACAGCGTGTATTCGGCCACAAAGTTCGCGGTGCGCGCGCTCAGCGAGGGGCTGAGGGTGGAGTCGGCCGGAAAATTCAGGGTTACGACAATCCTGCCCGGCTACGTTGAAAGCGAATTGAAGTACGGAACCTCCGACGAAAAGACGAGGGACGCCGTCGTGGGCGCGTACGCCAAGTATGAAATACCCGCAAGCTCCGTGGGCGAAGCCATCGCATACGCAATCTCACAGCCGGACGGAACCGCGATAAACGAAATCGTGCTGCGCCCGACATCGCAGGAATTCTAAAAGAGAAAGGAAAGGCAATGAACATAAGCATAAGGGCACCAATCGCGGGCATGCTGCTCTCGGCTTTTTCGTTCGCGGGAACATCGGGGGCGCAGGAGGCGGAAAATGAAAAACTCTCGGCGCGCGAAAGGGCGATCGTCCCCGTCGCCGCGCTGACGGCAAAGGGCGACCTGCCGGGACTCAAAATCGCGCTGGCCGAAGGGCTCGACTCGGGAATGGGCGTGAACGACATAAAGGAAGTGCTAGTGCAGATGTACGCCTACTGCGGCTTTCCGCGCAGCCTGCAGGGGATAAACACCTTCATGGCGCTGCTCGACGAAAGAAGGCAAAGCGGCATAAGCGACAAACCCGGCAGCGAGGCCTCGCCGATAGTGTCGGACGAGGCGAAATACGAGCGCGGCAAAAGGATTCTCGAAACCCTGACAAAGCGCCCGGAAACAGGCCCCAAAACGGGGGCCAACGCGTTCAGCCCCGAAATCGACGTGTTCCTCAAAGAGCACCTTTTTGCGGATATATTCGAAAGGGACATATTGAGCTTTAAGGAAAGGGAAATCGCCACAATCGCCGCGCTGACCGCGCTTGGCGGAGTGGAGCCGATGCTGCGCTCGCACATGGGCATGGGTATGAACGTCGGCGTTACCGAGGCGCAGCTGCGCGAGCTTCTTTCGATAATCGAAAAAAAGGCCGGCGCAAAGGAGGCCGCGGACGGAAGAAAAGTGCTGGCACAGGCGCTTGGGAAATCCAAAGCGCAAGGCGAAGAAAATTCCGCAAACGAATACTCCGCATTTCCAAAAGGAAACAAGGCCTCGTCCGAATACTTCACGGGAACGGCGTGGGTGAAAATACTCGTGCCGCAGGACGAAACCAAAAGCTACTCCGTGGGAGACGTAACATTCGAGCCGGGGTGCCGCAACAACTGGCACACCCACGACGCCGGGCAAATTCTGCTCGTCACATACGGCAAAGGCTTTTATCAGGAAAAGGGCAAACCCGCCCGTGCGCTTTCCGCGGGCGACGTGGTGGTTATCCCTTCGGATGTGGAACACTGGCACGGGGCCGCGCCCGACAGCGCATTCACGCACATTGCAATAACAAACAACTCGCCTCGCGGCGCTGCCGTGTGGGGCGAAAAAGTCACCGACGAAGAATACGCCGGGGCCACGGCGGGAAAATAAGACAATGAAAAAAACACTGGCCATCTTGATGCTGCCGCTCGTACTCGCCGCCGAAATATTCGGCGGCGGAAATGGCGCTCAAAGCGGAGAATCTAATATTCAAACATCAATGAAGATAAAAATATCATCAGGCGGGGAAACCGCAACCGCCACGCTGGACGGCACGGAAATGGCGAAAGATTTTGCCAAGCTCCTGCCATTGGAGCTTACGCTGGGCGATTTCGCCGGTTCGGAAAAAATAAGCGACCTCCCGCGCCGCCTTTCCACAAAAAACGCCCCCGACGGATATAAGCCGGCCGCCGGAGACATCGCCTACTACGCGCCTTGGGGAAACATCGCGTTTTTCTACAAAGACGGCACGCATTCGAGGGGCCTTGTGCGCCTTGGCAAAATGGACGGCGACGGGATAAAACTGGTCGTCAAATGGGATTCGAAAAAAGTGAGAATTGAAAAAGCGGAATAAAACCGGACAAAACGGCATCCGAAAAAGAAAGCGGGCGCTCCGCATATCCGGAACGCCCGCTTTAAAAATTGCTTCGAAATCCTTAAAGGAGTGCGCGGCGCGGGGATTACCCGCGCCGCGCACCGTATCAACTCAACTAACTAACCAATTTGCGGCTTTCACCGCAAAAATTTTCCTCTCGATAAAAGTGCCGCAAACCGCGTGCGACTCCCATCATATGCCGGCGAACCTTTCTCAGATTCTTCTGCCAGCATGTTTTCACTATAGACTTTATTCGGGAAAAGCGTTAGTTAATTTTAGCCCAAAACCAGTTAAGATTTTATTAAGAAAAATTAGCAACAAACTAATCCAACGCCAGGGCATAAAGATGCGACACTTCCGGTCAGACTATAAATGCAAGTCAATCAGCATATTATGATTGCCCCCGACCACGCAGATGCTTAAAGCTGGCCATATAAAAGCCGCAGCCATTTTGACAGGCATTTCAAAACGCTTTAAATGGCTTCGCATAAAGTCAACTCTCAAGCAGCACCAATCATGGAACAAAGAATAAACATTATCACACTCGGGATTTCCGACCTTGAAAAATCCCGCGATTTTTATGAAAGCGGACTTGGCTGGAAACCCTCCCCCATATCCGACAATTACAAAGACATAGTCTTTTTCAAACTGGGAACGCTGGTTTTGTCCCTTTTCCCGCGTGAAGCCCTTGCGGAAGACGCGAAAACCACGCCGCCGGCCGGCGGCGGTTTCGGCGGAATAACCCTTGCGCATAACGCACGTGACAAGGATACCGTTGACAGAATAATGGAACGCGCGGCCAAGGCGGGCGCAACGATAACAAAGCCCGCGCAAAACACTTCGTGGGGCGGGTATAGCGGATATTTCGCGGACCCCGATGGGCACTTGTGGGAAATCGCGTGGAACCCATATCTGCCGCTCGACGAAAATGGAGTCCTGCAAATTCCCTAATCTTTTCACGGTTGAATATAAGAAAGCCGCAGCCTCTCCGGGGTTGCGGCTTTCCTGCGCGCCGACGATTTTTAACATGCGGCTCAACGCCCGTTTTTGTCGTAATGGTATGTTGTATTTCCGCGGGCGTCGGAGCGCCCGGAATTGCGGCCGCTTTTGTCGTAGTAATAGGTCGTATCACCGCGCGTATCTGAACGCCCGGAGTTTTTGCCGCTTTTGTCGTAGTCGTAGGTCGTGTCTCCTCGGGTATCCGAACGCCCGATGTTCCGGCCGCTGCCGTCATAGCGGTAAGTAGTGCCGCCTTTGGAGTCGGAGCGGCCTATATTCTTGCCGTTGCCGTCATAATAATAGGTTATGTCGCCGCGGGTGTCGGAACGACCTATGTTTTTTCCGCTCTTATTGTAATAGTAAGTGGTGTCGCCGCGCTCGTCGGAGCGGCCTATGTCGGAATAAAAAGTGTTCGCGTCGGCAAGCGCAAACCCGAAAGAAAAAAGCAGAACCGATACCGATATAATAAATTTTTCCATATTTCCCCCTGTTTCATAAAAACGGCGCAGGAGGATGAAAGTTTCACAAGGGGCATTTCCGGCCGGAATATGCAAACGGAAAAAATGCGGAAAAATCTAAGGCGATTGAATCCGCGCAATTCAAGTGCTGGCGCCGCAATTGTCGGATTTTAATACGGCCTTACGATGGCGTCCCGCGGCGTTTTTTGAGCAGAAAAAACAAGCAGGCTTGCAAAACGGTTTCCGCCGTAAAATAATCCGACGCATGAAGAAATATGATTTCGACACCGTAATACCGAGGCGCGGAACGTGCTCCTACAAATGGGACGCCGCACCCGAAGAAGGCATACTGCCCATGTGGGTTGCGGACATGGATTTTAAAACCGCGCCCGCCGTAATAGAAGCGCTGAAAAAGCGGGCGGAACACGGGGTGTTCGGCTACACCAAAGTTCCGGAAAAATATTATGAAGCCGCCGCAGGATGGTTCGCCAAAAGGCACGGATCCAATTACGATAAGAAATGGATACTGCCCACTACCGGCGTGCTGCCCGCATTGGCCGCGATTCTCAGGGCGCTGACAAAGCCCGGCGACGGCGTGGTTATGCAGACGCCCGCGTACAACTGTTTTTTCTCTTCGCTGAAAAACGCGGGCTGCGGGATAATCGAAAACGAGCTCGTCTATGCGGACGGGAAATACTCGATAGACTTCGACGACTTTGAAAAAAAGACGGCCCTGCCGAACGCCAAAGTCTTCCTGCTTTGCAGCCCGCACAACCCGTCGGGGAGAGTATGGACAAAGTCGGAGCTTCTCCGCATGGGCGAGATATGCCTGAAGAACAAGGTCTTCGTAATATCCGACGAAATCCACTGCGACATCGTTTTTGAAGGGCACAAACACATTCCGTTCGTCTCCCTCGGGAAAGAGTTTTTGCAGAACTCCGCCACATGCGTGTCGCCCAGCAAGACCTTCAACCTCGCTGGCGTGCAGTGCGCAAACATCGTCTGCGCGGACGCGGATGTCAGGGCGAAAATATCGAAAACGCTCGACGTAAACGAGGTCGCGGAAATAAGCCCCTTTGCGGTCGACGCTCTCATTGCGGCATATAACGAAGGCGGAGAGTGGCTTGACGGGCTGCTGGAATACCTGCATGGAAATTTCCTGTATTTGAAAAATTTCTTCGCGGAAAATTTTCCGAAATTCAAGGTGCTCCCGCTCGAAGCCACATACCTAGTGTGGGTGGACTGCTCGGCGCTCGGGATGACGTCCGAAAAAATAGAAAAAACGCTCTACGAAAAAGAGCGTCTATGGGTGAACGAAGGCACGAAATACGGAAAAGCCGGAGAGGGATTTTTAAGGATCAACATAGCGTGCCCCAAAAGCCTGCTGGTTGAAGGACTTGAGAAAATCAAAAAAGCATTCGGCTGAAACGCAAAAAGAGAAAGGCGCATATGAAAAATACAAACACTCTCAGGCTAGTGTATCCGCAATGGCAGGGCGGGATAGTGGCGCACTGGATGCCCGACATCCCCGCCGACGACGCGTCGCGCGGCTATTTTCTGGGCGCGCAACTGCTCAATTTCCTAGCGCCCGAAAGCGGGCAGAAAACCGCAGAGGTTCCAGTATCGCTCGACATAAGCGACAGGGCCCCAAAAAACGGGGTGAACTCGTACGACGCGATAGTGCGGCAGACAAAAGCCGCGCTCGACATTCTCAACGAAAACGCGCCCGAAAAAATCGTCACGCTCGGAGGCGACTGCGCGGTAAGCGTCGCGCCTTTCACATACCTCATGGCGAAATATCCCGGCGACACCGCGATAGTCTGGATAGACGCGCACCCCGACGTCAACCTGCCCCACGACGCCTACAAGGGCTACCACGCGATGGCGCTTACGGCGTGCCTCGGCATGGGCGACGAAGGGATAATGCGCATGCTGCCCGCCAAAATTGACGCGTCAAAGGCCCTTATTGTCGGCATGCGCGAGCGGCAGAAAAAGCTCAGAATCAAGGGGCTTTCGCCCGAAGAGACGCGCGCAAGCGGCGCGGAAGTCGTCGAATGGCTCAAAAGCACGGGCGCGTCGAAAGTTCTCATACACTTTGACCTCGACGTGCTCGACCCCGCCGAGATAATCGCGGGCGTCGGCGTGGAGCCCGGCGGCATGAGAATCGACGAAGTTGTGCGCGTGATAAGCGACATCTCCGCGCAATTCGACGTCGTGGGGCTCACCGTGGCCGAAGCAATGCCGCGCCTCGCAATCAAGCTTAAAAACATGCTCGACAAACTGCCGCTGCTGAAAGAGTAGTTCGGCAAACAGTTTTAAAAGCACAAAATGTGAAGCGCCGTCCGGCGCTTTTTTTGTTGAAACTCCGAAAAAACAAAAGGAATGAGATACAAAAAACTCGGCAAGAACTTGAAGGTTTCGGAAATCGGCCTCGGCTGCATGGGCGCTAGCGTTGCTCAAATTGCGCTCGGCTGGATTATGGCGCAAAACCCGAATATCATCCCGATTCCCGGAACGACAAAGCCAGAACACCTCGCGGAAAACATCGGGTCTGCGGATGTTAAATTCACGCCGGAAGAGCTTACCGCGTTTGACGCGGAGCCGGACGGCACTTCCATAAGCGGAGACCGCTGCCCGCCTGAATACGCGAAACGCGTCGGCAGGTAAAGCGGCGCATGAAACACAATAAAAACCGCGGCGCATGCCGCGGTTTTTTTACTAAGACAAACGCACCGCGCGCTTTTTATGAAATCGGTTATTTCCGGCAGAAACGCCCGCGCCTTGCGCAAACCGCCATGGCCGCAAGCCCGAACAATGCCGCGAACGCGGCGGGCTCCGGAACAGCATGCACATTTATGCCAAACATGCCGCCGCCGAGGTCGACAACATCCCAGAGTCCTTCGTACTCGCCGCCGTCCATGTTCAATAAGACGATGTCGGCCGCGCTCAATCCCGAGAAAACCGCGCTTCCGCCGTTTTCGAGTGTGAAGATGTCTGACATGTCAATATATCCGTCCTGCGTGATGTCGTAATCGGAACCGAGCATAATGGAAAGCACCCCGCCCTCGCCCAGCGTGAGGCTTGTACCGTCCAGAATGACGCGCGAGTTCGACGCGAGCGTCAGGCTGTCAATGCTCACGGACGCTTCGCCCGAGAATGAAGCTTCGGCGTTTTCGCCTACAACGAGGCCGCTTATGCCCTCGAGCGTGCGCGAGAACGCAACGTCGCTTCCGCCGCCCACAACGATGTCCATATTGCCGTAGCCGTCTACCGAACCGCCGAAAGCGCCTGTGAAGGCCTTTTCGTCCGTGCCGAACAGGAGCCTCGCTTTGCCTTCGAATTTTTTCGTGTAGAATTCCTCGTTGGCGTAGTAGGTTTTCACGGCACCCTTGAAATCGATATCCCTGGAGTCCCCCACAAAAACAATGTTCACATCCTTGTATGCGTTTCCGCGTATGCCGATTATGTCGCCGCCGACTTTGCCCTTTTCGACGACGATGTTGACGTCGCCATAGGCCGCGCCCTGGTGGGAAGCGGTGATGTCACCCGTAACCGTGCCGCCGTTGACGCGCAAAGTGGAAGTTCCCTGAATGTTGCCGTAAGACACCGCATAAGCCTTGCCGACAATGCCGCCGTTTAGTACCAGCACGGAGTCTCCGAAGACGTTGCCGTAATTGCCGAAGGCGCTGCCGATGGTGCCGCCGTTTATTTCGGTACGAACGTCTCCGCCGACCGTACCGCCGCCGCCGTAAGCATTTTCAAAATCGCCGGAGTTTACCGTCATGTTGGCGTCGCCGCTTATCGCAAGGTTGGCAAATTTGTAATTGCCGGAATAGACCGTGGAAAACTTTCCTCCGTCTATCGTCACATTCGTCGAGCCCTTTATTAAAGACATCTGGGTGGAATCCTCGCCGAAGGAGCCGCCGTACACGTAGGCTTCCGAAAAATCGCCGCCAGTGATATGCAGGTTGGTGCTGCCGTTTATTACTCCCCCCCACGCGGAGCCCGCGAACACGCCTATCGATATGTTGTAGGAGCCGTAGGTGCCGCCCGAAATGTTTACGTGCGTGTCGCCGTGCAGCGTTCCCGCACCCATGGCGAACACCGAGCCGTAAATGCGCGGCTGGCCGGAGACGGAAGAGCTGCCAAAATTGAGCTTCGAATCGCCGTAGATTGCGACGCCTGAAGAGGCGCTGTCGGTGGGCGAAAGCGCCGTGGCAAGAATGTCGTATTCGCCGGGCTTGGTGTAAATAAGGCCGCCGCGCACGTTCATTTCGACGTCCCCGTAAATCTTAGAGCTTTCAACCGCGCCGATGAAAGACTTTATCACGCCGCTGTTCATGTTGAATGTCATCGCGGCAATTCCGGGCTGGAGCACGCCGCCGCTAGCGTTGTCGCGGTTCGAAGTGAACACGCTGCCGCTCTTTGCGCCGTATATGACGTCCGGAACGGTAAACGACGACGAGGCGGGATCAGCGCCAATGTCTTCGGGATTGGCCCCGTCGACATTAACGACGAGCTTTCCGGCCCACGCGGTATACGACACGCCCACGACGTTTTTCGTGGGCTCCGCAATGTCGAGCACATAGTCGGTCTGCGCGAAAGCCGACGCACAGACTACGGGCAACAATAAAACCTTTTTCATATTAGGCCCTCCTCTTTCCGGAATACGCCATGGCCAGCGCGGCAGCGCCGAACAGCAGCGCCATTGCGGCCGGCTCGGGAACGTTCACGCCAATGACAAACCCGTTTTCGTCGGAGGAGAAGTCCCAGTCTCCGCCGAACAGGGAACCGTCGGAATTGAGAAGCATTATGTTGTCTTTGGAAATGCCGCTCCAGAAGGCGTCACCGCCGGCGCTGAACGAAATGATATTGCAGAGGTTTATGAAGCGTTCGCCGACTTCCGATCCGAGAACGAGCGAAAGCGTGCCGCCCTCGTTGAGCGCAAGCGTCGTGCCGTCCATGATAAGCTTGGAGTCCTCGGAAATTGCGATGTCGTCAAACGCCGCGGAGGCGTCGCCCGAAAGCGTGAGAGTCGAGCCGTCTATTATCGAAAGCGTCTTCACGCCGGAAATGGCCTTGGCGATCGCCACGTCGCTGCCTTCGGCCAGCGACATTGAATCGAAGTCGGCGATTTCCGCGTTGAATGTGCCGTTGAAAGCCTTGCCATTGTTGCCGAAAAGCAGCGAAACCTTGCTGCCGGCCTTGGCCGCCGCGGTGTCGCGGCCCTGCACCTTGGAGGTATTCGCAAAAACGATGTCGGAGCCGCTGCCCGCGAAAACGACATTGATATTGCCGTCGCCCTTTGCGGACGCGCTTCTTGCGCCTGTTATATTGCCTTTTATGCTGCCCTTTTCAATAATAACGTTCACATCGCCGGTCGAAGCGCCCTGGTACGCGCCGTATATCGCGCTGAAGGTACCTCCCGTGATGTGCAGGCTGGATGTGCCTCCGACAGTGCCGTATGAGGCATAAACGGACAGCATTTCGCCGCCGCTGATGTTCGTTACGACGTTTCCGCCTATGGTGCCGCCGCCGCAGCGGACATCGCCCATAGTGCCGCCCGAAATTGTCAGGTTGGCGTCTCCTTCAATAGTCCCGGCGGCGGTTGTCGCGCCCGTCAGGGCGTAGTTTCCGCTGTAAACGTTGTTGAGCGAGCCGCCTTCTATCACGACATTTGCGGAGCCCTTTATGACGGCATAGCCGGTGCTTTTGGTATTGAAATTTCCGCCGGCGACAAAGCAGCTTATCGCGCCGTCCTTGATTGTAAGGTTGGAATCTCCCTCGATAACGCCGCCCCAGTTTGCGCCCGCGCAAAGGCCTTTCATGGATGATGAGCTGGAAATGTCGCCGCCATTTATCACGACATTCGTGCTGCCGTAGAGAGTTCCCATGCCCATGCCGAGAACGGTGCTCTTGTTTATGGCGGGCTGCGGGTCGCCGACGGTGTTGCCAATATTGATGTTAATGTCGCCGTAAATCTTCGAGCTGGTTGCGAGGTTTGAGGAGCCTATGATCGCGCCCACGCCCGACGAGGAGTCCTGCAGGAGGCCGCCGTTTATGTTCATTACCACATTGCCGTAGACGTTCGAAGCCCCCGCAACGCCCTTTATTGATGTGAGCGCGCCGCCGTTCATGCTGACGGTTACCGCGTCTTTGTTTTTGTCCAATATCACGACTTCGCCGTTTTCCTCTTTCATGTTGGAGGTGGCGATGTCGGAGCTGTTGACGACCGTAAGCGACGCCGTCGCGTTGGAGTTGTTGGGCTGCGTCGTGCTTATGTTGACAATGACGCCGTCCTCGAGGGACGAGCCCGCCTCGACGCCCTTGTAGGCGGTGTTTGCGGGGTCGACGATTTCCACTACGGTGTCGGCCGCGTTGAGTGCCGCCGCCGCAAAGAGGGCCGCGCTGAACATTAATGTCTTTTTCATTTTGGTGATGCTTGAAGTTAGGGATTTTTTCGGGATGTCCTTGGATGCAAAAAAGGACAACTTCAAGCATGCCGCCAAAAACGGACGGCGGCGGACACGCCGCGCCCGCAGAAGACAGCGCGCGCTGGAGCCGAACCTTCCTTGCGCGGGAAGTTCAAAGCTTTTTCGCCCGGCACGTCTTCTGGCTTATGAGACGGAAACCCAAAGTTTCCCGCAAGGAGCCTTCCCGCACTAAAGCAGTGGCTTGTTCCTCGCATCTCAAATTACAGCGGCGCGACCGCATCCGATTTTCACGGATTTTCCGTTTGCCGGACGAATGCGCCGGGCTTCTAAAGGCCCGACGACATCAAATGTCTAAGAACTGATTCTGTTAACTAGTCCATTATTGCGCGGATTTGTCAAGCAATGTATTAATTTGAAACTTGACTTTTTGTGGGTTTCAAAGAGTTTTTGTTGAATTGTTCATTAAATAATCGGCATACGCAAAAGAAAATCTTTTGCAGTTCCCACGATAAACGGAAACCCGTGAAAACCGGGTGCGGTCGCGCCGCTGTAAACGGGGCACAGGACAAATAGCCACTGCATTTATGCGGGAAGGCCGTCCTGCCTTAGATAATATCCATACCCATGAGCCAGAAGACGTATCGGGGAAACATGCCCTTGGCTTCCCGCGCAAGGAAGGCTTGGCTGATGATACTTTAAAGCGGTTGGCGCCAAAACGGCGTCGGCCGTTTTGGCCGTATTCTCGGTTTTCGCCCACTTTTTAAGGAAGCCTGCAAACTTCCTTAAATGATGACACACAGCAAAAAAACAATATTGGGCATGATGCTCCTCGCGCTTCTCGCGGGGGCCGCTTTCGGCGCGGACGCGCCATCTTCGCCAGTCTTTCCGGTTCCGCTTTCCGACTACCCCGACGCGGGGTCGCTTCCGGGCAATCTCGACGCGAGGATAAAGGCCTATCCTTTCAACCTTTTCGCCAGCATAATATTCCTGTGCGCCATAGTGCACACTTTCTGCCACCGTATTTTCATAAGGCTGGCGGACAAGGTCAAGGCGAGGAACTTCATAAGGCTGCGCCCGCACCAGGAAAACATATGCTGCCGCATTCTCCATATGCTCGGCGAAGTTGAAGTTGTGTTCGCCTTCTGGCTTATACCGCTGTTTGCGGGCTATATTTTCGCGTTCGGCTGGGGCGAATTCACATCGTACATACACAACATGGCCTATGTGGGCGACAAATACGCGGAGCCTGTTTTCGTAGTCGCAATAATGGCGATGGCCTCCACAAAGCCCGTCGTCCACTTCGCTTCGTGCTTCATACGCATATTCGCAAAAATCGGCGGGGGCACAATCAAGGCATGGTGGTGCGCGATACTATGCGTGGGGCCGCTGCTTGGCTCCTTCATTACGGAGCCCGCCGCAATAACCATCTGCGCCATACTGCTTGTAAATCACTTTTTCAGGCACAACCCCGGCGAAAAATTCAAATACGCCACCGTCGCCCTGCTCTTCGTGTCGGTGTCCGTCGGCGGAACCCTTACGCACTTCGCGGCTCCGCCCGTGCTGATGGTTGCGCGCACGTGGGGCTGGGACTCGGCCTTTATGCTGGCCAACTTCGGATGGAAGGCGGCGCTCGGCGTGTTCGTATGCGTTTTCGCGTCCGCGTATTTTTTCAGAAAGGAATTCGCTGCCCTCAGCGCGGCGGTCGGAGACGGACAGAGCGCGGCAGCTACGGCCTCGAAAATCCCGCCGTGGGTGGTAATCGCGCATCTGGCGTTTCTCGCGGCGACCGTCCTAGTGATGCACCATGTGGTGCTGGTATTCCTGCTGCTTTTCGCGTTCATCGCATTTATGGAAGTCTCGCAGGAATACCAGTACGAGGTCAACATCAGGGGCCCCCTGCTTGTGGGCATATTTCTGGCGGCCCTCGTGACGCACGGCAGCTTTCAGTCGTGGTGGATAGAGCCCGTACTTATGGAGCTCAATCCGCTCGGGCTTTTCCTCGTATCAATTTTCCTCACGTCATTCAACGACAACGCGGCGATAACCTACCTGGCCTCGCTCGTGCCGGGCTTCACCGCCGACATGAAGTATTTCGTAGTGGCGGGCGCGGTGAGCGGCGGGGGGCTTACAATACTTGCCAACGCCCCAAACCTCGCTGGCTTTTCCATACTCAAAAGCTTTTTCGGCGGAGACTTGTCGGCCAAAAAGCTTTTAACCGCCGCAATATTCCCGACGCTCGTCGTCTCGGCGATATTCTATTTCCCGCACTAAGGTTCATTTGAATGCAAAGCCATCTTGACGCGCAAAACGACAGGAAACCTCAATATCTTCTGAATCTTTCGCTAAACGCGGCGCCTTTAAAAAAGGCCGCAGAATGCACTTCCGCTACACCCCTATACATTACGGGGCAAAAGGCGAAGTGCAACACAAGAGAATTGACGACATTTATTCAAAAGAAGACGCACTGGCCTCGCAAGCCCCGGAGCAATGCGGAGCACAGCACATGCAGCGCTGCGACAGGATAATTGAAAGCCTTGTGAAGTGCGGCGCAAACGCCGCCATGATATCGGAAACGCACAACAGCCAAGACAAGGGCGCACTGGCAATGCTTGCGCAATACAAATCACTTGTCGGAAGCTAAATTCAATAACATGCCGGGCAGGCCAGCATCTTGTTATTAGTCATCGTCTTCAATTTCGGCGACGTAATACAAATACTTGCCGGTATCGTATTTGTCGAAGTTTTCGGGAAAAACATATTCGACGCCCTTCAACTCTTCAATCCGCGCGATTTCGGCTTCCGTGTATATTATGCCGTCTTCCCCCTGAATTTTCACCTCATTTTTATCGGCAAGGCCCTCGACGTTCGCGGCGTCGTTTTCGAACCATTTTTTAAGCTCTTTCTCGGCGTCCTTGCGGGTGTCCCATTTAATCTGGCCGTACATATTGGGGGCTGGCTTGCCGCCGGCGTCTCTGACTAATATCTGGTATTTCATATTTTCCGCTCCTGTTTTTATTAAATTTGTTTTCGCTCATCCGTCAGCGGCATACGCCGCAGACCGACCGCCATTGAAGGCCGCATGCGTATACGACCTGCCTTTTATGCTTTCGACACCAATCAAGACCATGATGTTTCGGCGGATTGCGTTTATTTACTCTATTTCTATTTTGAAAATATTCTGCCAGTTAACATTCAAAATCACCCGCAATGCCCCGCTGTCATGATTAATCCTTGGGAGTTCGTGGAATTTTTCCGCAATGATTTTGGATGCAGTTCAAGGAACAAAAAAAGCCGCGGTGGGAATTCAAGGCGAAGCCGCGAAAACAACCGAAGGGCATTTAGATGCGGCCTATGCCGCACCCGAAGGGCGAGAGCAACGAGTCAATAGACAAGCGCTATGCGCTTGCCCGCAGGGTGCGACGGCTTGCGCCAGCAAACGCGCATCAACGTACTCAAGTACGTGACCAGTGCGGGCTTTTTTCCGTGACGCCCAAATGCGCCAAAAGCATTCGGAAAAATGGGCGATGCAGGATTGTACTCGCATTTTCTTGCGAAAATGTCTCGGCCTAAAGGCTCTTTGCCTCCGGCAAAGCTACTCACCTTCGGTGAACAAACCTGCTTCGCAGGTTCTTATCCCGCATCGCCCATAAAAAAACACGGCATAAATGCCGTGTTAAAAATGGTGGACTTTGAAAAATTTTTAGCACTGTTTATTCCAGGTGACTTTTTTGAATTTAATTGTGCTGTTTTAGGATAAAACATAAAAGCGTCTATCTTGCGAAAAATTTTGGGACAAATTTCTTAATGGAGGATTGTTTAACGCTTTTTGCAAATAATTGCGTTAACCCGAAATGCCATACGAATATACGCGTTGGGAATTATAGCGCGATTATAACTTCCCCGAAATTCTGTCCTCGCAATATTTGGAGAGGCTTCCAAGCGCATATAAAGGCAAGCCGAGAATATTATTTTCGAGGCCAAAGTTTTTAAGAGACGCTCTTATCGCAAGCTTTGGCGAGTATTTTTCGCGATATATGTTTAGGCTCTTTGCCTTGACGTTGTCGGCAGATTTTACTTCCACCGGGAATATTTCTGAAGATATTTGTTTTACAAAGTCGACTTCCGCATTTCCGGTAGGATTTGTCCAATATGCGCATGAATTATCGTCTAAACTTAATTCTTGCATCGCGTATTGCTCGGCAAATGCTCCTTTTGTTTGAAGGAAGAGCGAATTCCCTTCTATAATGGTTTTTGCGTCAAGATTTGAGAGCGCTCCAAGCAGGCCTATATCCAACAAGTACAATTTGAATATATCGAAATTTTCATGCGCAGACAGTGGGAGCTGGGGTGTTTCCGTGTTGTAATTCTTTAAAATCAATCCGCAGTCAACAAGCCATTGAATGGCAACTTCAAAATCTTTTGCCCTGGCGCCGTTGCGAATTGCCGAATATATGAATTTCTTGTTTTCTTTTGCCAACTGACTTGGAATGTTTTGCCAGACCATTCTGATTCGCGGGATATGCTTATCTGGCGCATGTTTTGCGAAGTCGCTTTCATAGGAAGTTATTATATCTTTTTGAATTTGGCGGACCTTAAAGACATCTCGGCTATCAGCAAATTCGCTTACGGCAGCAGGCATTCCTCCCACAAACATATAGTATTTCAGTAGCTCGATTAGCTTGTCATGGAACATTCTCAGCACGTCCCAATTCCCATTTTTTAGAGCTTCTAAATATTGGGTTTTGCCATTGGCCTGAAGGAATTCGTAAAAGGACATCGGACGCAACGTGAGAAAATTCACTTTGCCGACGGGAAACGACTCGTTTGGCTTTAACGACATTCCAAGCAATGATCCCGCCGCTATAATGTGGTATTGCGGCGCGTCTTCATTGAAATATTTGAGAGAATTCAATCCCCGCTCGGCAGATTGGATTTCGTCCAAGATTATTAATGTGTCGTCCGGATTTATTTTTTCGCCCGCCAAAATTTCGAGAGTCGATATGATTCGAGCCACATTCAAATCGGGCTTAAAAAGCTCCTTTAAATTGTCCTCGTTATCAAAGTTTACATATACGGTTTTCTTATAGGCCTTTTTGCCAAATTCTTTCATTAGCCAAGTTTTCCCAACTTGCCTAGCACCCCTAAGAATTAACGGTTTGCGATTCTTATCATTTTTCCAGGCAATTAAATCTTCTATCTTGTCTCTGTGCATGGCCGTAATTTTATTATTTGCACTAAATTGAGGGCAAAAAGCAGTAATGTCAATACACTTTTTTCTATGAAAATATGCAATATTCAACACTTTTTGCTGGGAATAAAAGAAGGATATATTTTAGAGACTTAACATTCCTGTTGAATTTTCATAAAAATATTTTTTAATACTTATATTGACCATTAAGTAAATTTAATGATAACAGACTACCATTCGCAACTTTTTGCAAACGAGCTCATCCTGCGCGCCCCCATGGGGACAATAGAGCGAATCGCGGCCGCCCTCATGGGTTCGCGCATAGACTTGAATCCGCACCAGGTGGATGCCGCAGTATTTGCATTTAGATCGCCTTTTTCAAAAGGAGCGCTGCTTGCCGACGAAGTCGGGCTTGGCAAGACGATAGAGGCAGGGATTCTAATCGCGCAAAGGTGGGCGGAAAAGAAGCGCCGAATATTGATTATAGTGCCCGCGAATTTGCGCAAGCAGTGGATGATAGAGCTTGAGGAGAAGTTTGCGCTGCCGTCGGTAATTTTGGAGGCAAAAAGTTTTAACGACGCTATAAGAAGCGGCAATTTGAATCCTTTCGACACCGACAAAATCGTCATAACCTCCTACGCATTTGCCCGTAACAAAGAGACATACCTTTCCAAAACGCTGTGGGATTTGGCGGTAATCGACGAAGCCCACCGCCTGCGCAATGTTTATAAGAGCGGCAACAAGATTGGCTCCGCAATAAAGCGCGCCCTCGCGTCGGCGCCCAAAATACTGCTTACCGCCACGCCCCTTCAAAATAATTTGATGGAGCTATACGGGCTTGTCGGGCTGATAGACGACCATATTTTTGGCGACGAAAAGAGCTTTCGCGAACTTTTTATCGCAAACGAGAGCGACTCGTCTTTTGCAGAGCTTCGCAAGCGCCTTCAAAATGTCTGCAAGCGCACGCTGAGAAAACAGGTTTTAAAGTACATAAAGTACACAAAGCGGCACGCCTACACACAAAAATTTGAATCCACCAAGGCGGAGGACTTGCTTTACAACGAAGTTTCCGAATATCTGCGGCGCGAGACCCTCCAGGCCTTGCCCAATAGCAGGCGCAAGCTCATGACCATGATATTGCGCAAACTTTTGGCGTCGTCGAGCTACGCGATTGCGGGCACTCTTGAAAGTTTGATAACCCGCCTCGAAGACATGCTCAAAGCCGATTCCGCCCTATGCGGGGATATAAACATAGAGAACGACTTTGAGACGGCGGACGAATACCAAAATTTTGACGCCCTAACCGAACCTTCCGATAGCGAAAGAGATGACGCCGCGGACGGCGAAGGCGAATCGGAAGATGAAGATTTTGAGGGTTGCGAATCCCCTGCCCCACTTACCGCACAAGAGCGCAAGGCAATAGAGTCGGAAATTGCCGATTTAAAGACATACCTTTCGCACGCGCTTGCCATACGGGAAAACTCCAAGGGGAAGGCTTTGTTGATAGCCCTAAAAGAGGGGTTTAAGATGGCAAAAAGCTTTGGCGGGGCGGAAAAGGCGGTGGTCTTTACTGAGTCGCGCCGCACGCAGAAGTATTTGTGCGAGCTTCTTTCGGCAAACGGGTATAAAGACAAAATAATGCTTTTTAACGGCACAAATTCCGACCCTGAAAGCAAGCGCATATACGATAATTGGCGCGCAAATAACCCAAGTCGCATAACGGCGTCGAAAACGGCAGACATGCGCACAGCCCTTGTCGAGCATTTTCGGGACGATGCGCAAATTATGATAGCAACCGAAGCCGCCGCCGAAGGCATAAACTTGCAGTTCTGCTCGCTTGTCGTAAATTACGATCTCCCGTGGAATCCGCAGCGCATAGAACAGCGCATAGGCCGCTGCCACCGCTACGGGCAAAAATACGACGTCGTGGTTGTAAATTTTTTGAATATAAATAACGAAGCCGATTGCAGAGTTTTTGATATTCTTGAAAAGAAGTTAAAATTGTTCGAAGGTGTTTTTGGCGCAAGCGACGAAGTTTTGGGAGCCATAGGCAACGGCGTCGACTTCGAGCGGCGCATTGCCCAAATATACCAGAATTGCCGTACTTCCTGCGACATTCAGCGCGAGTTCGATTTCATACAAGAAATGTTCGCTACCGAGATAGGCGAAAACATGCGCAGCGCCCGCCGCAAACTGCTTGAGAATTTCGACGCCGAAGTTGCCGAGCGCCTGAACGTTTACCAAGAGGCGTCATCTTCCACGATAGACAAAATGCAGGCTCTATTGTGGGCTCTCACGCGGCACGAGCTCGACGGCACCGGCGCATTTTTCGACGAGGAAAATCTGACATTCCAAATGTTCAACCCCCAAAACCGCGACGTTCCCGACAAAAAGCGGTACGCCATAAAATGGGTTGGCGACTATTGCGAACCCTACGGCATCACCCACCCAATCGCCGAAAAGCTGATTTCCCGCGCCTTAAATCGCGACTTGCCCTACCGCGGCATACTTTTTGACTACGACAATACCCCCGGCAAAATAACAGCCTTGGAACAACTGCCAAAGAAGTCGGGCAAGCTCATGCTTTCAAAACTTATTATTGGCGACGATTCCGCGCCCGAAGACCACCTTGTAATTTCCTGCGTTGACGACCTGGGCAACACCATAGAGCAAGGCACCGCTCGCCGCCTATTCAACCTAAACGCGCGGACTTACGATATAAACGAACCATTTACCACCGGAAAATTGGAGGAAGTTTTCGAGAGCCAAAAGGCGGAAATCTTACGGCAAAACGCCCAAAATGCCGAAAAGGAATTCGACGCCGAAGTGGAAAAGCTCGAAAGCTGGAGCAACGACCGCAAAAACGCCCTTGAAATCAAGCTAAAAGAGATGGACAAAAAGATACGGGAACTGAAAAAGACCTCCCGCCAACCGCACACTCTTGAGGAAAAAATAGAGCTTCAGCGTCAGCAAAAAACGCTCGATACCGAGCGTATGAATATGCGCCGCAAACTCTTTGAAGCCCAAGACGCCATAGACGCCGAACGTGATAAATTAATAAAAAATGCAGAAAAATCTTTACAAAAACCCGTAAAATCACAAATCATATTCGCCATAGATTGGAGAATTGTATGAAAAAGGAGTTGAAAAAGATCAACTCCTTGATAAGTCTTTGTTCACAACTTCGTTATCGAACTGGCACTAAGTCTTCTTCAGAAACATAGAAGCTACCCGATGTTAGGTTGCAACGAGCACACAAGGGTACAATATACCACTCGTTGCCACCATAAACCTTCATTACATGGGCACCAACTAAATCCGAGTCTAAACTACCGCACCGCCTACATAGAAACGGCCTAGCTTCTCTTTTCTCTGCCCAAAACTCTAACCACGAATCGTAACCTCTAGGCGGGAGATTATCCGAAGTTCCAGATATATTTTGGACTAATACATTTGCCATATTTAACCTCCTTCCGTTTTTATAATTGTTAACTTGACAGAGGCCGTATAGTTGTGGAATAATCTCAAACGTTGAAATCAAAGTTTAATTCCACACGGCTTGTGGAAAACTTGGGAGCGGGTTTTTGCTACTTACGCAGAATCCGCTCTTCTATTTTCTAACATAGATTTTTAAGGCATTGGAACTTTAGTCAAGTTTTTTTTACCATATGATGTAAAAAATATTTGACTTTTGGCAAGAATATGCGATAGTAAGCGACAATGGAGAATATTATGAACACTATAAAAATGCTCCGGCAAAAGTACGAGTACACTCAAGAAGAGTTGGCTAAAAAGATAAACGTATCCAAGGCTACGGTTATTGCTTATGAAAAAGATTCTTCCAATATCCCAGCTGCCACTGTTGCATCAATAGCTAAGCTTTTTGATGTGGATTGCGATTGTATTATTCACAATACGCAACCAAAGTCATACACATACAATGAAATAAAAGAACAAAACGAGTCTTTGTTAAAAGATAATATAGAAAGAATTGATATACCTCAAAATAATATTAAAAAGTTCAAAGAAGTACTGTTATATATAACAGGTAAAATAGGCGCGAAACCTAATGTAGGGCAAACGGTACTCTATAAAATTTTATATTTTATAGATTTTGACTATTATGAATTGTTTGAAGAACAGTTGATAGGCGCAAGATATATAAAAAATCATTTTGGGCCAACGCCTGTTGATTTCTTGAAAATCACGCGTGAAATGGAAGAAGAAAATACTCTTTCCATAATGACGGATACATACTTTAATAAAAAGCAAACAAAATACTTACCTAGAAAAGAAGCTGATTTAAGCCTTTTTTCGGCAAGAGAATTGCAACATATTGATAATTGTTTAATCCGTTACGGCGACAAAAATGCTAAAGAACTCTCTAATTATTCGCATAAGGATGTGCCATGGATAATAGCGGAAAATGGAGAACCTTTAGAGTATGAATCGGTTTTTTATCGTACTCCCGATACATCTGTCAGAACTTATAATGAAGATTAATGTTAAATTACCAATCAACAGATAAATTTGAAAGCGATTTCAAGAGACTGCTAAGAAAATATAAGACTCTTGAATCCGATTTTGAACTTTTCAAGAGAGCATCTGTTGAACTTTTACATCTCAAGAACATAGATAACAAGTCCTGTATTCCAATAGAAGGATTCTGCTCTAATAGATATAGAAGTTACAAAGTAAAGAAATTTACTTGTAAATCAATGAAGAACAAAGGGAATAGAAGTGGGATACGTATTATATATGTATATGATATTAATATCCAAACCATATATTTCTTAGAGATTTATTATCATGAAAAAGATGATACAAATTATGATGAAAATAATTTAAAGAGATTTCTGAAGAAATTGAAAACTAAAAATAATGAGTAAGCAGAAGTTAGAGTTGATGTGGGTGGGGAAGGAGAAGCGGGCGAAGTTGGAGCCGCGGATCCTTATCGAAGATCCTGAAAAAAGCTATCATGCGGATAAAAGAGTGTCGGATAACGACATTTTCGACAATATGCTCATTCATGGCGACAACCTCCTCGCCCTCAAAGCCCTCGAGCAAGATTATGCCGGCCGCGTAAAATGTATCTACATCGACCCCCCTTACAATACCGGAAACGCTTTTGAACACTACGACGACGGCCTCGAACACTCCATCTGGCTTTCACTAATGCGTGAAAGGCTCGAACTTCTTAA
>CALXSL010000037.1 GCA_944391135.1 uncultured Opitutales bacterium | reverse complement strand
AACAATCCCTTGGACGATTACCTTAAAAAGATTTCCCTTGAATGTGAAATTGACAAAGGCTTGCTTTTGCCTTGCGGAACTACAGCGCTTGAAGGGATTAGTTTGGGCGTTAAAAACTATCATACCCACCATGTGTATTTTTGGGATTTATTCCCAGTATTTGGAAGGTATGGGAGGGGGACGCTCAGGTTAAGATGCTCGCAGGAAAAACACCTTGAACTGCATAGGATACTCGCAGTGTGCCTTGAAAGCGGAGACTTTGTGCCGTACGAAATTGCGATAAAGGCAGAGTGTCCGCAAGTTACAGACGCAATCGCAAAAGTTTATGCCCAAAGAATAGCAACTCTCCCTTCGCCGTTTTCTTTCAAAATAAGGGGTTATTTGAGTCGAATTGGCGCCATTTGGCACAGATAGAGGGTACCTGTTTGCCAATGGGTAATACTACTCATGCATTATATATTTTTTTACACATCCCCTGTTGTTTGCGAGCAATAGGGGATAGCATTAATATAAAGGCCGGCTTATTTTCAATTCGTTAAATTTTGTCCTCTATATGCATCTTGCATGGAGATAAAAGATATTCGGTTGATGACAGATACACTTTTTAGTGGCGCAGAAGAGATTTTGCCGCGCGTTCCTATGCTGAATATCATGAGTAAAAATATACATCATGAAAACTACGCGCGCGTATTACGAATTTTCAAGCGGGCGGCTGTGAGAAAATCCACGCGTTCAACCTTAAAAGCGTCGCAGATTACAAGAGACGAGAAATCCACCTCAAAAGTAGTCCGTTCGTTGAAGCGACCCCAAACTTCGCGCCATACAGCGATTCAAAAATTGAAAGGAACTCGCGTATGCCAAGGGTAGGTCAGGTATCAAAAGTTCTTCTTCAAAACGAAAGAAAGGATATAGGAATAAGCAGGAGGCTTGTGGCTCTTGGTTATGCCCGTTTTTCCGATTCAAAAAAGGTGGGAGGGTTCTTTACAAGCGCGGAGGCTCAAGAGGCAATAATCCGCGAATATGCAAAAAACAATCCCCAAATACACTTGGAAAAGGTATATGCCGATCCCGGGAAATCGGGGAAGGACACCAATAGGCCGGGATATCAAAAGATGTGCCAACGGATAGCGCAAGGCGGCATTGACATAGTGATAGCCTACAAACTTGACAGAATGGGGCGCAACGACGACGACCTGCATTCACTCTTTCGCCTTCTTAGCGACTATAATATATCTCTTATATATACAAACGGGCCTAATTTTGACCAAACTCCGGACGGCGAATATATGAAACGCATAAGCGTTGCTAATGCGGTTTTTGAGAGGGAACTTGCCTCGCGAAGGGTTGCTGACAAGTATATAGAGGCATTAAAGCGGGGCATAATGAGCGGCGCAAGGCGTCCTTTGGGGTATATTTCCGGAAATACTCCCGGAAGCGCTGTTATTGACAAAAACGCTTCGTTAATTGTACAGAGGATCTTTGCACTGTGTTTGGAGGGCAAGCACCCGAGTGAAATCGCAATACTCGCAAATCGCGAATTTGGGGGAATCCCTGTGCGGAAATTTAAAAATGGGAAATGCGATTCTGGAGGAAAATTTACAGAAAATAAAATTAGGTCCATAATACTAAACCCCTTTTATGCCGGTTATGTATATGCGACAATAAGCGGATACGGCACAATTGATGTTAAGTACAAACTTTACGACGGTATCCACAAAGCGATAATATCAAAAGATGAGTGGAAAAATGCGGTTTATCTGCTCAAATCAAACAGAAGGGAGAAAAATGCCTATCCCTCAATAAGGAAAGCGGATGCTTTTATTTTAAAAAAATATCTAAGATGCGAGTGCGGAGCGCATATGACGGTAGCATCGTCAGGAAAAAAGACGCGAAACGGTGAAATCTACCGTTATTACGCCTGTACCCGAAAGAAACATTTGCGAGGGGGCTGCGACTGTAAAACCCATATTCCATTAAATATAATAGAACCCATCGTTTTTGCGAGCATTGGGTATTTTTTAAAGGATGACGCTAAAAGCGTGGCAGTTGAAGATTATGAATCGGAATATATAAATCAGACGCGTTCAAAATTAGAGATTTTGAAGAAAGAGTTTAAAAAACTTGGTGCCAACCTGAACACCCAGCTTGAACTTTTGGCGAATTTTGACGCAAATCAAGCTGTGAAAGAAAATATTGAAGGCAAAATAAGAAAACTTGGCAATGAGCTAGAAGAAAACAATGGAAAACGCAACAGGTTTGAAGAGGATTTAAAATTGCTGTCTCTCGGAAAAAATATTTCCGCTTCCAAAATAAATAGCTCATTAGAAGATCTCTATGGATTACAGACAAATCTTAGCGAAGAAGAGAAGAGGGAGATACTGTCGCTTTGCGTTGAAAAGATCGTATTAAAATGCCTGACAAAAAAGGGTAGGTTCAAGAGGCAGATGTGCATAAGGATATTTTCCCGTGAAGAATTTCGCGAAAAGATTCCTTCAAGCGAGATAATCTTCAAGCTCAATACTCACAGCGGCGCGCCCGATTGGGAAATAATAAGCCCGTTTAGGGTTTCCACGGGGCTTAGAAAGAACGGGCTTTACCAGCCGCAAAAGCGCCATTGGATTCGGGGTGTTATGCGCAACAAAATAAACTTTGAATCTTCCGGGCTTTCAATGCGGAAATATTGCGCGAAAAACAAAATTCCATTTTCTATGTTCCAAAGGCGGCTACATTTGCTCAAGAGTTTGTCTGACGAAGTATTGGAATATTTGAAAGCTTTGAAATTGAAGGAAGAAACTTCGCTATGCTCTTTCAGAAGTTTATACGAGCTTTCCAGTTTGCCAAAGGTTCTGCAACTCCAACGATTGAAAGATAAAATAAACTGTAACTAATATTTATTTAAATATAAAACAATAAAAAATGCGTTTAACGCCCCAATGAAAAAAACGCGGATTTTTAGAGTGAATTAGGTCAATTTTCGGGAGGGATTCAAGGTGATAAGACGAACCGGCGTTAAGCAGTTTTCCCTTGCAACTAATTTATAGCCGCTTAAATGCAAAAAAGCGAACCGCGCTGTTTAACGCGGTTCGCCTCTTCGTCAAATGGTGGGCGATGCAGGATTCGAACCTTAGTTTTCTTTAAGAATATTATTTGTACATCAATGATTTATACAATAATGTCTTTTTGTCGTTACCTTGTCGCCGACCATCTTTAACGCGAAGCTTCAAGGCATCCCTGATGTACGAGCTTACCGACTTCTCCCCGCGCTGGCGGTCAAGCTCTGCTCGCTCCTCCGGTAAAAGCGCTATGGAGATGGTTTCGTAAATGCGCAGACGACCAGTCGGCTTTCGGCCAGCGCCCTTTCGAGCGCCGCCGTGTGTTCCCTTTTTCGGTTTTACTTTTTCAGCCATTGAGTAGCTCCTTTTCGTATTTCTATATTTTTACATGGTCGGGGTTTCGTCAATGCTTTTCCGATGCCCCCTGCTCTTCCGCCCACATCCTGACGCCCTTGTCTTCGGAGATAACTTTCAACCCCTCTTGGTCTAACTCGGACGCAAACGTCGCGGCTTTCAGTTCCAAAACCGTTATCGCAGCGGCATGGTCTAGAGACGAAAAAAGCGCCCTTTTGGCCTCTCCGTTTCTTTGTTCGTATATCGTGTACAGCTTTTTTTTCTGATTCATTTTTTCTTGTCCTTTCTTTTGTTGTTTTCCGCCTCCAGAAAGGAAGCGGGGGCGTTGCCGCCCCCGCCGTTGCTTATTCAAGAATGAATCCGTTTAACTTGACAATTTTGGTCGCATCTGCGACTGTTGCGTAGTTTCCGATTTCGTTCTTTCCAATGCGGATTGAATATCCGCCGACCGAATTGGGAACTATATTAACCTTAGTCATTCTTATCACCTCCTTTCTGAAAGTGGTAAATTGTCTTGGGTGGCCGCCCGTACTGCTCTAACAGTCGGGCGGTTTTTTTTGTCTAATTATCAAAGAACTTTTCTTATTTTTATAGCTCCATTTAAACCGTCGTTTTGTAAAATGTCAATAACTTTTTTCAAGTTTTGTGCAAAAAAATCGCGCAGAATTTGCGCGATAATTCCATGACATTTTACAGGCTTAAAATGTTTTCCATTCGGTCAGCTTGATATCCCTACGCCAAAGCCCGGTTGCCTGCTCCTGCGTGATGGCGGAGTCTTCTATACAGTACTTGCCATCATAAAGACCGCCATCAGGGGCAAAGGTCGCCCCCGTCGCGTCGAGCGTTTCATTGCCGAGCGAATCGACAGGCCTTGTGCGCTTCACTATGGCGGGCTTGTCTATAAAGAACTGCGTGCGCGTTTCGACAGACACCGTATCAGTCCGGGCGGGAATTGTCCTTGAATAGAGGTACAATCTTGCCGCAACCCCCGTTTTGATAACAGTTCTGGTACTTTCGCTCTCTCCGGTAGAATCCCGCGTCCAAGACGGGTTTGGCGCGTGGCCGTCTCGGTCGAGCACAAACACGTCGCTCGTAAGATTCCAGTTTGCCCCGCTCATCGCCGGACGCTTCAAATATGCGCTGTCACCCTTGTACAGGTTGTTTATTGTAATGCCCACCCCCGAGGCGTCCAATATCGGAAGCAGCGTTGCGATAACGCTGCCGTCTCCGTACACCGTATGCCCCGCGAACTGTACGCTCGCAACGCCATACTTTGTGAATGTAGAATTAGGCGCAAATCCGTAAGTCTCCGTTATCGTGTCGTAAAAGGCTTCGTGGTTGCGCTCTTCCTTTAGCAATCTGTATTGTTTGCGGTCAAGCGCAACGCCCGCAAGGGGATCGCGCCCGCGATAGTCAAAGACGTTTTCCAAATACGGATTGCCGCTTCGTCGGCTCTTGAATCGGTCTTTGCGGATTCGGTATTTAAGCCGGACAAATTGGATGTCTGTATTTGAAAATTCAGCTTCAAAGGGTGTGATAAACTCCGCGCCCGGCATGTAAAATCTCGTAAAATAGTCGTACATGGCTATGCAGTTTTGTATTGCCTCAAGAACTGGTTAAAGCTCGTTTTGATGTCTTCAAGCGTCTGATAGAGCTTACGGTTTATATCAAGGATTTCGGGGGATTTGTCCGCGGCTTTTTCGGCGGGGGCGCTTTCCTTGTTTTTTTCTTTCGGCTGCGGCGTCGCGGCGGTAACGGCAGCCGCTTTCGCGGTCTCAACGGCGGACGCCTTGACCGGCTCGCCCTGTTTGTACGTCCATTTTGACGCCCTCGCGATTTGCTCATCGGTGGCAATGGGAACGTCCGCATCCGCTTTTTTGGCGTTTTTCTTGGCATCCCTGAACATCGAGACCGCGTTGCCCTCGATTGCCTTGCCGTCCACAATGGCCTGCGCCTGTGCGAGCGTTTCCTTGCCGACAGACCCGCCCGCGCCCCTTTTCAGGATTCGCTCGGCCTTCTTTATGTCTTCTTTGGAATATTCAACCTTGTCGCCGTCCTTCTTTTCAAGCTCCTTTTGCTCCTTGAGCTTTTTGTTGGCCTCCTCAATCGTATAGCCGTAAGTCTCCATGAGCTTGTTGCGCTCCAAGGCGTTTTTTATGGCATCGGCCTGTTTGGCGTAACCCGCCGCTTCCATCTGCCGAATCTTGAGCTCAAGCTCGAATTCCTTTCGGGCTTCGTCCTGCGTTTTTTTCTTGTCGGCAAGGCGTTTTGCCTCCGCTTCGGCCTCTTTCTTAGCCGATTCTTCGGCGCGCTTTTTTTCGTCTGCGGCTTTTTTTGCGGCGGCGTTGAGCTTTTTCTGACGTTCGTCGGCAAGTTTGCTCTGTATCGACTCAAGCTGTATGGTGTCTTCCACAATTTTTTTGTAGATTTCCCCGTACTCCGCACTGTCCTCTTCATATTTCGAAAGCTCCTTTTGAGCTTCCGATATTTGGTTTGTCAGGTTTAACACCTTTACTTGGTCGTTTTGTGCCTTTGCCCTGCCCTCCGCAAGTTTCCTGTCGTATTCGTCGAGCTTGGCAAGGCGCTCCTGCGACAGCTTTTTTTGGTCTTCAAGCTGCTTTACATGTGCCGTGGGCGCCTTTTTCATAGCCCCGGCGCCTGAGCCATTCGTCAACAATTTTTCGTCCGGCAGCATTGTTTTTTGCCGCTTCCGCATTTCTGTGGGCATCCACCAAATCCCTGTCCGACATGCCGGAATATCCGTCATCGTTAAGCGAATACCGATAATTCCGATTATTGCCACTAAGTTCAAAGATATTGTCTTTTTCCGCTTGACTTAAATCATCCTGAGTGAAAATCTCGCCACCATAAGAAGCTCTCTTAGCTGAACCACTCAACGGGTTATACCGGGACAGTCGTAGCCAAGAGGGCTTTCTTTTTGTGTTAATATACCGCAACAGCCCCGCGTCGTTTTGGAACGCAAGGTTGAAATTGCTTCTGCTATGGATGCTCCGGATGTCATTAGGCCCTAACGGATTGGGCCTTGAGTAGTATCCTTGCCAAAACGTCCTTATGAAACCGCTTGCACTGCCCAACTCTGTCGAATGGAATTTTATGCTCCAATTGATACCTTCGCCATACACGAGGATCTTTGATACGGCAAAAGGCCATCGCTTCTGCATTTGAAAGCAACGGAGATTCGTTTGCGATTTGAGCCATTCAAAAAGTACCGGCTCATAATCCTGAACATGCCAGGACTTCTTTTTATGCCGCCGTCCTTTGACGATTTCGGCTGGAAAGATTATTGAGTGCGTTCCATAGTCTATATAGCTTTCTTTCATGCGCTGGACTTCACCAACACGCACGCCCGCAAACAAGGCCAGAATAAAAAATTTCAGGTGTTTTGGGTGCTTGCATATCAAATACAATAGAAGCCTGTATGTCTGTTCTGTGTTCAAAAATTCGACTTCTTTGGGGGCCTCGTTTTTCATTATGTCACCGTCGAGTATTTTGTCGAATGGGTTTGCCTTTACCTCATCCTTTCTAATGCAGTATTTAAAAAAGTCGTCGAGTGTACTGCGGTAGTGCGCAACGGTTTTATTGCATCCCCTTTCCCGAAGATATTTTATTAAGGCGTCAGGCGTAGCATCCGTAAAGCTGTCAAAACTGCGCTCAAAGCTCTTTAGCCGCCCATCCACATGGCTAAGGTGCTCTTTCCCTACAAAAGGCTCAAGGGAAGCCAAATACTCTTTTTTAAGCGTAGATATTGATGCTTTGCTTTCAAACGCCCATGCTTTTCGCACAGATTCCAAAAGCGTTCGACCAGCAGGAAGTTCGGCAATAGCCGCTTCGGCATCCTTCGCCTGTGCATCCGTTAGGATTGTAAGACTAACCCTGCCTTTTTGTTTCTGCGAACTATGCTCCTTGTCCCATTTTATAGCCTCCTCTTCTTCATCCAATTTAAAAAATTTTCTGTGCCTTTTACTTTTAACGTAGTAAGTCACATAGTATTGCTCGACTCCATTATATACTCCCTTGTTTATAGACATGCCATTTCATTGACACTTTATTGACAAACGAGCAAGGCATTTTGCCAATTTTTGCGACATTTTTGTCATTTTTTGCGACTTTTTAAAACCATTTAAATCTTTTAGAAAAAAGCCGCAATTCCGCTTCCACAAAGGAAAAGCCGCTCAAACATTGCGTTTAAGCGGCTTTAAAAGCTGGTCGAGGTGAGAGGATTCGAACCTCCGGCCTCTACGTCCCGAACGTAGCGCTCTACCAGGCTAAGCTACACCTCGATTTTTGAAAGTATCCCTTTATGTACCCCCGACTTCAAAATACAAGACTTTTTTCAAAGCTTTTTGACGTCGCCCGAACTGTCGGAAACGGCGGGCTCCGAAACGGCCGCCACGCTTGATGCAGCGGTAGAACCGTTGTCCGCGGCGGCGGCCGGCGCCTTGTATTTCACGAGGAACAGCGGAACGGCCGCGAGGCATCCCAAAACGAATACGGCGAAAAAGGCCCATCCCGCGGCTGGGGCGTCCTGCCCGGACGATACCATGCGCACCCCAAACCATCCCCATGCGGCGACAACGCCACCGAAAACCGCCAGCGCGAGAAAAGCCCTGTCGCCCGCGAATTTCAGGTACCTGCAATGGACGATGAACGCGCACCAGAATATTATCATGAGCAGGCCTATCTCCCCACGCGTCCAGCCGAAAAAGTTTCCGAAGCTAAGGTCGTGCCATATGCCGCCTATCATGATGCCCGCCACGCAGAAAACGAGGCCTATGCACAATATGTAGTAGACGCTCTGGGCGGTCTTGGCGGTTTCTATTCCGAAATTCACGCGCGAGAAAACATTGGAAACGAGCCTGACCCACGACAAAAAGCATGCGAGGAAAACCGCGCTGAAGCCCGTAGACATTATGACGGCGTCCGCCACGAGCCAGCGCCCCATGACGACCGCTACGGCGTTTGACGAAAGGGCTAGCCCCAGCCCCAAAGACAAAATGCCAAGCATGCACGACGACGGGATGTAGACAAAAGCCCGGCGCTTGCCGTAGAACACGGCGGCGATAAATATGCCGGCGAGCCCCGCAACAACCACGTACGTATGGAAATACTGCAGTTCGACCGTGCCGTACCAGAATATGCGCTCGAAAATGCCGCAAAAATGCGCGCACACCGCCAGAAAAAGAAACACGAGCGACGCGTATCTGAACACTGCAATTTTACGCACGAAAAGTATGGACGCCGCGAAGGACGCAAGCGCGAGAATGTAAAGCGCCAGCGCGCCGGCCAGCGGGTTCATCATCTTCAGGGCCTCCTTAAATTCCATGCCCTGACCGGAAAAGTCCGGATATCCCCCAAAGTCCCCGCCGAAAATGGATGCGGCAAGAAACGCGAGCGCGGCGATTGACGCAACGACAGAAAGTGCGAGCCTGCTATTCATTGGCGCCCCCCATAATAACCCTAGGCAGGAAAATTATCATCATGCCAAGAAACATAGACCCGACCGCAAGCCACGGCAGAAGCCGCGCCGGGTTTTTCACGGCGCGCAAAACGACCTTGCCGTCGGAGACGGATTCGTAAAAGAAAGACCAGCCGGCGAAAGAAGCCGACTTGTGCTTTCTGACCATGGCGTTTTTCTGCGTTTTGCCGCGCTCGAAAATAATGCTGAACGAATCGCCGTTCATGTCGGGTTCGCCGTCTGAGCGAACCGAAAAAGTGAGGTGGTGCGGAATTTTCGACGTTCCCGACACGTCCTCCATAACGGAAGAACTGGGCGCTTCTCCTGAGAGCGAAACGACGCCCTCGCGCATCATGAAATGCTGGATTATCCCCGATATGATGAGCAGCACGAAAGAAATGTGCGTGAGCGAAAGCCCGAAACCGCGCACGCCGTAATTCTTGCGACTTATCTCGGAAGCTATTATGTTTACAATAGCGAGCAGCGAAAGGAACGCTCCGCCGAATATGGGCATCTTGAACGCGCCGAAATTCGCAAAGCAGAAAAAGCCCGCCATGTACTTTTCGCGCACGTCCCCTGCCGAAAGGCCGGTGTCGAGCGTGGCCGCAAAAAACAGAAACACCGCATAGCCCAGCAGCGCGACCGTAAGCCTCGGAGACGCCGCGAAAGAATATGCCATGCCAGGTATTCGCGATTTCATGAATATATTATGGCCGGATTGCCCCGGCGATTGCAACACTCTAAACGTTGAACCTGAACAGGGCCACATCGCCGTCCCTGAACTGGTACTCTTTGCCTTCAAGCCTGTACTTGCCCGCCTCGCGCGCCTTGGCCACGCATCCTGCGGCAACGAGGTCGTCGTACGACACGACTTCCGCCTTGATGAAGCCGCGCTCGAAGTCGGTGTGGATAACGCCCGCGCACTGCGGTGCCGTCATGCCCTTGACAAAAGTCCATGCGCGCACTTCCTGTTCGCCCGCGGTGAAATAGCTCGCGAGTCCGAGAAGGTCGTAAGTCTTTCTGATGAGTTCCGAAACGCCGCTGTCTTTCACGCCAAGCTCGTTCAGATACTCCGCAGCCTCTTCCGGCGAAAGCGACGAAAGTTCCTCCTCGAGGCGAGCGCAGATAACGCATGTTTCCGCGCTGTGCTCGCTCTTGGCAAACTCGGCAACTTTCTTCACATAGTCGTTCCGGCCGCCCGCGACGATGTCCTCTTCGCTGACGTTGCACGCGTAAATGACGGGCTTAGACGAGAGCAGGAAGAACGACTTCATCCTTTCGGTGTCCTCCGGCGTGAGGCCGTCAAGCGTCGATGCGGGCTTGCCCGTGTCGAGGTGCTTGATAAGCCTTTCGAGAAGCTCCACGTTTTTAACCGCTTCCTTGTCCTGCCCTTTGGCCTTGCGGCGGTTGCTTTCAAGCTGTTTTTCGCAGCTTTGCATGTCGCTCAAAACGAGCTCCGTAGAAATGATTTCTATGTCGCGGATTGGGTCCACGCCGCCCATGCTGTGCAGGATGTCGTCGTCGTCGAAACAGCGCACAACCTGCACGATGGCGTCGACCTCGCGGATGTTCGCAAGAAACTTGTTGCCGAGCCCCTCTCCCTTGCTTGCGCCCGCAACGAGGCCCGCGATGTCGACAAACTCTATCACAGCCGGAACTATGACGTTCGTCTTGGCGATCTGCCTCAGCGGCTCCAGACGCTCGTCCGGCACTTCGACAATGCCGACGTTCGGTTCGATGGTGCAGAACGGATAGTTCGCCGCCTCCGCTTTCCTGCTTCTGGTAAGCGCGTTAAAAAGTGTGCTCTTGCCGACATTCGGCAACCCAACAATACCTGCCTTCAACATACTTTGTCGTGAGCCACGACGGGCATAGAAGGGGTTTTGCCCCTTACGCGATTGCCTTGCAATGCGCTATCCCCTTTTTGACTCTTTAATAATTAATGATTATAATATAAAAAACGGTTTTTACGCCCTGGGGCCGTATTCAAGTTTCTTTTTGCCGCAGACAACCGTCACGTGGTTCCTGCCGTCCTTGCGTTTCGATTTTTCAATCCTGCCGACAACCTGCGCGTCCACGCCGAAACCCTTGGAAATCTCGATGACCTTCTTGGCGTCGGCCTTCGTGCAGTAGACTTCCATGCGGTGGCCCATGTTGTAGACTTCGAACATCTCGGAGTCGCTCGTGCCGCTGGCCTTCTGTATTGCCTTGAAAATCGGGGGCACGGGCATGAGATTGTCCTTTATGAAATGGACGCCCTTGCCGAAGCGCACGCACTTGGTCTGGCCGCCGCCAGAGCAGTGCACGAGGCCCCTGATGAGCCCCGGGTGCTTCTTCATGATTTTCATGACTATGGGCGCGTATGTGCGCGTGGGCGAAAGGAGCGCCTGCCCGACGGTGAGGTCGGAGCCTTCGAGCTTGTCCTCCATCTTATGGGGGCCGCAATACACGAGGTTTTTGTCGGTGTTCGAATCGTAAGTCTCGGGGTACTTCTCGCGGTAGTAGGGGCTGAGCATGTCGTGGCGCGCGCTGGTCAGGCCGTTTGAGCCTATACCGCTGTTTTCCGCGTCCTCATAGGAGGCCTTGCCCGACGAAGACAGCCCGACAATAACGAGGCCGGGCTTGATTTTGTCGCCGCTTATCACGCTGTCGCGCTTCATGACGGCCACCGCGCAAGAGTCGACTACTACCGCGCCCGTGAGGTCGCCCACGTCGGCCGTTTCGCCGCCGCCCGAATAAATCTTGACGCCCAGCTTGCGGAGCTTCGCGAGGAAGTCTTCGGAGCCGCCGATGAGTTCGGCGAGGGCCGCGCCCGTAAAATTCTTGGCGTTGCGGTTGACGGTGTTGGAAAGCAGTATGCGTTCGACGGCGCCTATGCAGATGAGGTCGTCGATGTTCATGACGATAGAGTCCTGCGAGATTCCCCTGAACACGGAGGCGTCGCCGGTTTCCTTGAAATGCAGGTAGCCTATTATCGACTTCGTCCCGCTGCCGTCTGAGTGGATCACATTGCAGCGAGTTTTGGAGCCCGTTAGGTAGTCTTCCGTAATCTTGCAGAAGGCCCCGGGGAAAAGCCCCCTGTCGAGCTTGTCCACTGCCGAGTGAACTTCTTCCTTGCCTGCGGAAACCCCGCGCGCGGCATATCTTCCTGTGTCTTTCTTCATCTTTTGTCGTTCCGTCCGTTCGACGCCCACAAGGGACGCGCCTATATTAAAAAAATTATCCGCAGCGGCATTCCGCCATGAATTCCGTGAAAATCTCCTTCAGCTGCGCGTAGTTTTCCGCGACGGGAAGGTCGCAGTTTTCCTGCGCGAACTTCGCGGTCGGCCTGTACATGACGGCCCTGTCGGCCGCGCGCAGCATGGAGAGGTCGTTGTAGGAGTCTCCCGTGGAAATCACCTTGAAGTTGAGGCTTTTGAAGGCCTCGACCGCGGCGCGCTTCTGGTCTTTCATGCGCAGCTTGTACCCCGTTACATAGCCGTTGTGGTCGAGCTCAAGGCCGTGGCAGAAAAGCGTGGGGTAGTCCAGCTTGGCCATAAGCGGCCCGGCAAATTCGTCGAAAGTGTCCGAAAGTATCACGGCGCGCGTCTGCGACTTAAGCCACGCCATGAACTCCTTCGCGCCTTCGAGCGGCTCGAGCTTCGAAATCGTCGCCTTTATGTCGTGTATGGTTATGTCGCGCTCGGCGAGTATGCCGAGGCGGTACCGCATGAGCTTGTCGTAGTCGGGCTCGTCCCGAGTCGTCCTGCTCAGTTCGGGAATTCCGGACTCCTTGGAAAAGGCTATCCAGATTTCCGGTATCAAAACGCCCTCAAGGTCGAGTGTGACTATGTGCATGTTGCGCCTTGTAAAAATTTAGCGGGGGGCATAGACGTAGTCGGGCTCCTTGACGCTGCCGAACGACGTGGTGTGCAGGGGCTTCTGGCTGTCGGTCTCCGAGTCTATGACGTAGAGCTGGCGGCTGTTGCCGCGCGACTTCGTGGCCACAATGTGGCGGCCGTCGTTGAGCCACTTGGGGTTAGACGTGCTTTCGCCGCGGCTGACCTGCCTAGTCTGCTTTGTGTTGAAATCGTAAACCATGATCTGGAAGCCCTTGCCGATGGCTGCGGTAAACGCGATGAGGTTTGGGTACCTCGGGTTCCATACGGGCTCGGAGCAGTAGTTGCTTATGTTGGTGCGCACCACCTGCATTTTGCCGCCGCTTGCGGGCATGGTGTAAATCTGGGGGCCGCCGCGCACGTCGCTTGCGAAAATCAGCTTGGAGCCGTCGGGCGAAAAGCTGGCCGAACTTTCTGTGGAGGGGGTGTTGGTCATCTTCCTGAAGCCCTGCCCCTGCGAGTTCGAAACCCACACTTCAGCGTTGCCGCTGGAAGTGAGCACGGACGCGACCTTTGTGCCGTCGGGCGAGAACGCGCCGCCAGTGTTGCTGCCCTTGAACGACGCGAACACCTTGCGCGAGTTTGTGGCGAGGTCGATAAGGAAAAGGTCCATGAAGCCCGTGCGGAAATAGCCGGTGTAGATTATCTTGGTGCCGTCGGGCGAGAAGTGCGGGAAAATCGAGTCGGAATTGTCGCTCGTTATAGCGCGGACGTTTTTGAAAACCATGTCGGAGACGCATATTTCCGTGGTTTTTAGGCCGTTTCTGGAATACGAGAACGCGAGCGTGCCCGCAAAATATCCGGGGGTTTTCAACGTGCGCGCAACGGCCACGTCGCACGCCTTCATGAGCGCGGCGGTTTCGTTGGGGCCCGTGCAGACCTGTTCGTACACGCTGCCGCCCTTGATGGAAACCTTGACGGCATTGCCCGCGGTGGGCGAAAAATTAAAGGTGAACTGCGCCTTGTCGGACGTGGTCACGCGGTAGCTTCCGTGAGTCTCAAAGGCGCGGCGCGCGAGCCTGGCGAACTCCGGATTTTCGGAAGTTATGGCCACGCGGTAAACCGGCACGGTTGGCTGCCCCGCCTCTTTGGTGATGGTGAGGTCTATGTTGGACTGCCCGGAGACGAAAGCCGCCGGAATGAGAAAGGCAAACGAGCAAAGAGCCCTGAAAAAAGTTCTTCTAAGCATATGTTCGCCATCTTTTATAATTCCTCGGCGTTTTCAACATTTTTTGCAGTTTGCGCATAAAAAGGCGCATTTTCAGGCAAAAAAGCCCGAAAGCCGCACGCACGGCGGCGTAAACGGGCAAAAGATGCGCGAATTCAAAACACGAACGCGCTCTATTTGTCGGCGGCTAGGCGCAGGGCCTCCTTGCGGTCGAGACGCCTGACTTCCCTGACAGTGAAGTACATGGTAACCACCCACGACAGGAAGTCGGAGACAGGATAGCTGGCCCATACGCCGTCGAGGCCAAAAAACTTCGGCAGTATAACGAACATCGGCACTAGCAGCAGAAGCTGCCTGAGCGTCGTGATAAATATTGCGAACTTGGGGCGCTTGACCGACTGAAAATAGCCGGAAGTAACGATGTTCACGCCGATGAGCGGCGTGACGAGCGTGAGTATGCGAAGCGCCCTCTCGCCCATGCCCAAGACATGCGAATCGGGGCCGAGGAACAGCGAGAAAATAAGCCCGGGGAAAAGCTGCAGAAATATGAAGCAGACAGAGCACACGATCGTCGCGCCGTAAAGCGCCTTGAGGAAAGTCTCCTTGACGCGGGCATAGTTGCGCGCCCCCCAGTTGTATCCGATAATCGGCTGTATGCCCATGCTAAGGCCCACGATTGGCAGGAACATGAGCATTGTTGCGGTCATGGTGACACCCACGACGGCAATCGCGCCCTCGTCTCCGTATGAGCGCGCCTGCCGCACAAAAATGAGAATCGCGAGGCTCGCGAGCCCCTGCATTATAAGCGAGGGCGAGCCCGCCGAAACCATCGTCTTGAAAGAGCCCCAATGGACGCGCAAGTTTTTGGCGCGTATTTTGAGATAGCTCTTTCCGCAGAAATAGAAACGCAGCACCCACAGCGACGCTACGGCCTCGCCGATGACGGTGGCGTACGCCGCGCCCTCAACGCCCATGCCCATGGGAAACAGGAAAAGCCAGTCGAGGAAAACGTTCACGCCCGCGCCGATGAGCATGGTGGTCATCGCGATGGACGGCCGCCCTTCCGCCCTGACCTGCCCGTTGAGGCCGTAGGAAATCTGCTCGAAAATCTGGCCCGCCACGATGATTGTAAAATACATTTTGGCGTCGGGCAGTATCTTGGGCGTCGCGCCGAAGAATATGAGGATTTCGTCCATGAACGGAATCGCTATCGCCGCGACCGCCGCCGAGAAAACTATGAAAAGCATCACGGCCTGCCCGAGGAATTTTTCGGCGTCGGCGCTCTTCTTTTCGCCGAGCTTTATGGAAAGCATCGTCGCCGTGCCCTGGCTTATGGTCATGGCTATCGCGAGGAAAAGCATGGCGGGCGCAAAGCACACGGTGATCGCCGCGATGGCGTCCTCGCCAAGCGCGCAGCCAACGAAAATGCGGTCGACTATATTGTAAAGCGCGCCGACAATGGTCGCCAAAATGGTGGGCGTGGAATACCTGACCATCAGCCCGAGTATCTTCGCCTCCCCCAACGCTTTCACATTCTGTTCGTTCATATACTTTTCGCCTTGCGCAAAATTCATCCGCGCGCGGCCCCGTTTAAAAATTGTTTCAGGCGTTAAAAAAAACGCCTAGAGCTTTTTCTGTTTAAATGGCGACATTTGGCAAACAACTTTGGCACCTACCCGCGTTTGCTTTGCTGTGCGCGCAAACTTGCCAGGCCAAATGGAGTTTTATGTGAATTGAATGTTTCATCTGATTTGTCGCCATTTAAACAGAAAAGGCTCTAAAATGCGGCTTTGTTTTTCGGCGCGCCGGTTTCGCCGTCGTACAAAAACGCGCCCGTCCCGATACCTCGGAGCGGACGCATTTTCAAAAGTTTTCCTGTCACTTTTCCTTACGGAACAACCCTGAAAAATATCCGCTTGCCGGCCTGCAGCACCATGGGCTTTTCGCCGGATTTAAGCTGCGCGAAGGCATCGGAAACGCGCTCGCCGTCGAGCTTCACCGCGCCCTGCTCTATCAGCCTGCGGACTTCCTTTTTGCTCGGGAAAAGCTTTGTCGCGGCCATTACGTTGACAACGGTGTCCTCTTCCGCGGAAGAAAGCGCCGCCCATTTGAATTCCGGCATTTCGTCCGGCATTTCGTTCTTCGAGAAAACCTTTTCGAAATTTTCGAGCTCCGCCTTGCCTGCTTCGATGCCGTAGAAGCGCGTCACCATGAGCACGGCCAAATCCTTCTTGGCCTTCATCGGGTGGTCGGCCTTCATGCGTTCTATCCGCTCAAGGTCGTAGAGCATAAGGTAGCGGTAGTACTTCCACATGGTCTCGTCGTCGACCGACATTATCTTGCCGAACATCTCGCGCGCGCTGTGGTTGAACGCGATGTAGTTGTCGTAGCTTTTCGACATCTTCTTTTTGCCGTCGAGCCCCACGAGCAGGGGCATCGTGATAACGGCCTGCCCCGACATTCCGGCCTCGCGCTGGAGATCGCGGCCTACGAGGTTGTTGAAAAGCTGGTCGGTTCCGCCAAGCTCGACGTCCGACTCCACCATGACGGAGTCGTAGCCCTGAATCAGCGGGTAGAGGAATTCGACGATGGATATCGGCGTCTTTTCGGCGTAGCGCTTGGCGAAGTCGTCGCGCTCGAGCATGCGGGCAACCGTCATCTTGCGGGAGAGGTCGAGCATGTCGCCAAGGGTCATCTTGAAATACCACTCGCTGTTGTAGACCACTTCGGTCTGCTCCTCGTTTAGGATTCTGAAAGCCTGCTCAAGGTATGTCTTGGCGTTTTCGAGGACCTCCTCGCGCGAGAGCACGGGGCGAAGCTCGCTGCGGCCGCTGGGGTCGCCGATGCACGCGGTGTAGTCGCCGATGATAAGCACTGCCTGATGGCCTAAGTCCTGGAACTGCCTGAGCTTGTTGAACACAACCATGTGCCCGAAGGTGAGGTCGGGGCGCGTGGGGTCCACGCCGAGTTTGACGCGCAGCTTTTTGCCGGCGTCCAGTTTTTCCTTGAGCTCTTCGGCACCGATGAAAACCTCGGCGTTCTGTCCGAAAATGTCTATCTGTTCTTTGGTCTGCATGATTTGTTCAAAAAATAATTGGCGCCCGATTATCCCCATAAAAACGACAAACGCAACTTTTTTATTGGGGCGCGGCGGGGCAAAAGAAGAAGCGGGCCCGGAAACAAATCCGGGCCCGCCCTTTATCAACTAAACCAATCAGTTCTTGACCGGTATTTTTCCGCGCACCCAAGCTTGCGCTCGGACGCGCGAAATTTTTTTGGAGTTAATTCCCGTTTCTTTTGCGGCGCGCGGAAGCGGCCAGCGCAACCGCGCCGAGAAGCGCCGCAATGTGCGCGGGCTCAGGAACGACCGACGTAACCTTCGCCGAGATTCCGCTGGAACCCACGGAAATAAGAAGTTCGTAAATCACGCCGCTGGAATTTGAGAGCGTGAGCACGTCGCCGTCGGAAAGCCCTACAAAGGACCCCGTAATGCCCGCGCCCGCCGAAACGAGTGTGAGGCTATCGCCGACATCCAAATCGGCGGCCGACATGTCGAGTATCAAATTCGAACCGCCTATGTCGATGTTGCCGCTTGCGGAGAGCGAGCCGTACGAGTCGCCCGAAAGAATTTCGAGGACGACGTCGCAACCGGCCGCGACAACGCCGCCGTTTACCCTGTCGCTTCCCGCGCCAGCAAACAGCGAATTGCCAACGTTCCCCGCGAGAACCACGTTGTCGGTTATCCTTCCGCCTTCAAGAAGCTCAAGCCTGATGTTCGATCCAAGTATGTTCACCGCGGTCTGCCCCGCGCCCGTCTGGATGAGCCCGGCGTTACGCACGATACCGTAAGTCGCTATGGAACCGACCCTTAAGATTTCGCCCGTAACGCCGCCCAGCATGGAGCCTTCCGCCAAAGTGACGTCCACACTGCGCGCTGATATGTCCACGAAGGGATCCGGATTGAGACCCGCGCTCATTATGGTCTTGGTGTTTTCGAACCTGAAAAGGCTCGCCCCTTCTACCTTGATCGCCGACGCGCTCGTCGCGCCGATAAAAGACGCGTGGTTCGCGAGGGAAATTTCCCCGTTGCCCTTCAGCGTCACCATGCAGTCGGGTTTTGTAACCTCGTCGCCGGGAATGTACCTGAAATTTGTTTCGGCGTCCAGCGTCACGCTGACGTTTCCGGAGCCGGAATTTTCGGCTACGAGCGCCTCGTGCCCGACACCGTATATGTCGTAGTTGGCCGTTATAATTATGTCTTTCGACGACGAAGACGAGGTTATCGCCGCATATATCGCGGGCGCGCCGGCGGAGGTACCGCGCTCCTCCTTCGTCGTGGTTATGCTTATGCCCTTCGAGTCGCCGGTGACGACTTCGCTTATTTGCGCCGCCGCCGTATGGCACGCGCCCAATGCCAGAGCGGCAAGCAGAAATGCCCGGACGGACGCGGACGCCTTGCCCGTGTTTTTTGTGGTATTTATATAATCAGATAGTTGAGTTGTGTTTTCAAAATGCCCCGCCCTCGCGGGCGGCGGCGGAAATAGCGCCAAGGTTTATTAAAACCTTACGGCGAAAAAAATGCGATGAAAGGCGGTCAGTCTTTTTTCACATAGTCCTCCAGCGCGCGCCTCACCGCCAGCGATACGCTGCATTTGTCCTCCCTCGCCGCCGCGCGCACCTGTTCGGCAAGTTCGCGGCACACAAAGACGGACACGGCGCACCTTTCTGCGGCAGGTTTATTAAACCCTTTTGACTTTGTTTTTACGGTTTTCTGCATTTATCGTCTGGTTGAGTTGAAATTTTTGGCGGATACGAAATCTGCGAGGGCCTCCCTCACGGCGTCGGTAAAAGTCATGCCCCGGCGCTTCGCCTTGGCCCTCACCTGCGCGACAAGCTTTTTCGGCAGGGACGCCGATATGCGCTGCTTGTCATCTGAAAGTTTGTTTGGCATGTTTTTTCTTGTCGGGCGCAATATGAGCCGCCCCTCATTTTGTTATACGGACACACAATACAAAGGTTTAATAAACCAAGTCAACCTTTATTGCTCCAGTTCAAGGGTTGCGCAGAAATAATCGCTAGTTAATTGCAGCATAACGCATACGCTTTAAGTCGTATACGCTATTTTCAATATGCTTATTATCAAATAATAAAAGACAGCTTCTTCATTTCTTGACGCGGTGTGAATGTCAAATAAGAATACGTTTAATTTTAAATTATTTATCAAAAAAAAGGAACTTCATGGATATAAAACGCGCAGGGCGCCGTAGATATTTAAATCCCATAAGCAATGGAATTTGGGCAGACGACATATCAAATACGTTAAAAGACAAGGCCGATTCCATAAAAGAACAGATTTTGTGCGACGACGACAATTATGTGCTGTGTCTGAGCGCACCTTGGGGCTGCGGCAAAACTTTTTTCATCCGAAGATTTATTGCGTCGCTCAAGAGCGAAGGCATGAGCGTTGTCCATTTCAATGCATGGGAAAACGACTGCGGAGACGACCCGATGATAATGCTTGCCACTCTAATTTTGGAAGAGGTTAACACTCTGTCTGACGATATAAAGACCTCGCTTGTAAAAGCGTTGGGAGGCATGGCGGTTTTTGCGGGGAAAAGCATTTTGAAAGGCGCCGTAACCAAGCTTGTCGGACAACATGCATCACAGGAAATATCCGACAAATGCTCAGAAGCCGCTGAAGGCGGCATTTCCGCTTTTTTGGAAAACAGAACCGAAGCCCTCGGTAAAGAAATAGTGAAAGCTTCCAACAAGAAGGTCAAATTCACTGAAGACTTCAAAGATGTCCTGGAAAAGCTTTCGTTAAAAAATCTCGAAAACGGCAACAAGCCCATTTTTATTTTCGTAGACGAACTCGACAGATGCCGTCCAACTTTCGCGCTCGAAATATTGGAGAGAATCAAACATCTTTTCGATGTTTACGGCATAAAATTCGTAATTGCATGCGACCTAAAGCAGTTTGGAGAATCCGTCAAATCCGTTTACGGGAACGGCTTCGACGCCCACACGTACCTGCACCGTTTTTTTGATTCAATAAGGGAGCTGAAACCGTGCTTTGACCGCAATATCTTGAGTGATGACGTGCAATTCATTGTTGAATCGCTTTCCATGAGCCTGCGTGACCAAGAAAAGCTTCATACGGAATTGAAAGCGAGAGAAAGATACATATATAGGAATCGCGGTGATGTAGTATTGTTTATTATATTCCTTATGGCATTGAGAATCAAGAACAGAAAACTATTTGATGCGGCACTGAACGCCACAAGTCATGATATAGAAGATATCGGAAACAGTATTTTAAATGAATTCAATCTATACTCAGGAAATAGCGCTTCGTTAGGATCAATAGCAGAGGGGTTTGGAATATGCCTTGAATTTGACGATGCGACAAGGGCATTTAAAAGAGTGGCCGCGCCTGTTCCACAAAAAGAACCGTTTGGACTTTATTTAATGCAACGGCTTAAAGAAGTTTTATAGCCAGTTCATGCCGCATTTGCAGTGACTCTTATAAGTATTCCAATAACAAAAAAAGCGCCCGCAAAATTGCGGGCGCCTCGTTTAAACTTTATTGCAAGAAGCCTACTTCTTCAGGACGGCCTGAGCCGCTGCGAGGCGGGCAACCGGCACGCGGGGCGGCGAGCAGCTTACGTAGTTGAGGCCGACATCGTTGAAGAACGTGATGGAGTCGGGGTCGCCGCCGTGTTCGCCGCAGATACCCAGCTTCAGGTTCTTCTTCGTGCTCCTGCCCTTTTCGGCGCCGATTCTCACCAGCTGGCCCACGCCGCCCGCGTCAATCGAGGCGAAGGGGTTCTGCGGGAGGATGTCGAGCTCCTTGTACTTCGGCAGGAATGAGCCGGAGTCGTCGCGGCTCATGCCCAGACCCGTCTGGGTGAGGTCGTTCGTACCGAACGAGAAGAAGTCTGCCACTTCGGCGATTTCGTCCGCCGTGAGCGCGCCGCGGGGAACTTCGATCATGGTGCCGATCATGAAGTCTATCTTGACGTTCTTGGCCTTCATGACTTCCGCGCCAACCTTGCGGATTACCGCAGCTTGGTTTTCGAGCTCCTTCTTGAAGCCGACGAGGGGAACCATGATTTCGACCTTAACCTTGACGGGCTTCTTGCCCTTCATCACGTTGGCGGCCGCTTCGAAAATCGCGCGGGCCTGCATTTCCGTGATTTCCGGATAGCTGTTGCCGAGGCGGCAGCCGCGCCAACCAAGCATCGGGTTCTGCTCTTCGAGGTTCTTGCAGCGCTCGTAGACGACTTCCGGGGGAACGTTCATCTTTTCCGCGAGGGCGTTGCGCGCCGCGGGGTCGTGCGGGAGGAATTCGTGGAGCGGGGGGTCGAGCAGGCGAACAGTCACCGGCAGGCCGTCCATAGCCTTGAATATGCCTTCAAAGTCCTTGCGCTGGTAGGGCAGCAGTTTCTTGAGGGCGCCCTGCCTTTCGTTCGTGTCGCCCGCGAGGATCATTTCGCGCACGGCGTCGATTCTGTCGCCTTCGAAGAACATGTGCTCGGTGCGGCAAAGGCCGATGCCTTCGGCGCCGAGTTCGATAGCCATCTTCGCCTGTTCGGGGGAGTCCGCATTAGTGCGGATACCGAGTTTGCGGTACTTGTCGGCCCACTTCATGACGGTCGCGAAAAGCTGGTACGTGTAGCTCTTTTCGGCCTTCATCTTGCCGGAGAGCACGCGGATTACTTCGCTGGGCGCCGTGTCGATTTCGCCGAGGAATATCTCGCCAGTCGTGCCGTCGATGGAGATGTATTCGCCTTCCTTGATGACCGTGTCGCCCACAGTCATGAGGTGCTTTGCGTAGTCCATGTGGATGTCGGATGCGCCGCAGATGCAGACCTTGCCCATCTGGCGCGCAACGAGGGCCGCGTGCGAGCTTACGCCGCCGCGCGACGTGAGGATGCCTTCGGAGGCCATCATGCCGCGAAGGTCTTCGGGCGATGTTTCCTCGCGGCAGAGAATGGTCTTAATGCCCTTCGCGCCGAGAAGCTCCGCCTGCGAAGCCGTAAACGCAACCTGGCCGCTTGCCGCGCCGGGACCGGCGGGAAGGCCCTTGGCGAGAACCTTGGCCTTCTTGACGGCCGCGAGGTCGAACACGGGGACGAGCAGCGACGAAATGGAGTCTGCGGGAATTTTGAGCACCGCTGTCTTTTCGTCCATGAAGCCTTCCTTGTTCATTTCGACGGCCACGCGGACTGCCGAAAGGCCCGTGCGCTTGCCGTTGCGCGTCTGAAGCATGAACAGCTTGTTGTCTTCGATTGTGAATTCAAAGTCCTGCATGTCCTTGAAGTGCTTTTCGAGCTTCTTGCGGATTGCGAGAAGTTCCTTGAACGCCTTGGGCATGTCCTTTTCGAGGTCGGCAATCTTGTTGGGCGTGCGAACGCCGGCAACCACGTCTTCGCCCTGGGCGTTGATGAGGTATTCGCCGTAGAACACGTTTTCGCCGTTGGCGGGGTCGCGGGTGAACGCGACGCCGGTGGCGGAAGTGTCGCCCTTGTTGCCGAACACCATGGTCTGGACGTTGACGGCCGTGCCCCAGCTTGCGGGAATGCCGTACTTCTGGCGGTAGAGTATCGCGCGCTCGTTCATCCACGAGCCGAACACGGCGCCGATTGCGCCCCAGAGCTGCTCATAAACGTCCTGCGGGAAATTCTTGCCGACCTTGGACTTGATGAGAGCCTTGTAGCGTTTGACGAGCTCCTTGAGGTCGTCGACGTTCAGGTCGGTGTCGGCGCTCTTGCCGATTTCCCTCTTGAGGCCTTCCATGACTTCGTGGAAAGGTTCGGCTTCGGCTTCGTTGGCGGCCTGCACGCCCATGACGACGTCGCCGTACATCTGGATGAAGCGGCGGTAGCAGTCCCACGCAAAGCGCGGGTTATTGGTCTTCTGGGCCAAACCTTCGACGGTCTTGTCGTTGAGGCCGAGGTTGAGGATGGTGTCCATCATGCCGGGCATCGATTCGCGCGCGCCGGAACGGACGGAGAACAGGAGGGGGTTCTTTTCGTCGCCGAAAATGTTGCCCATCTGCTTTTCAACGGAGGCCACGCCCGCCTTCACTTCTGCGGCGAGGGAGGCCGGATACTTTCTGCCGTTGTCGTAGTAGTACGTGCAGACTTCGGTCGTGATGGTGAATCCGGGGGGAACGGGGAGGCCTATTCTCGCCATTTCGGCAAGGTTGGCGCCCTTGCCGCCGAGGAGGTTTCTCATCTTGGAATTGCCGTCGGTCTTGGCTCCGAACAGGTACGTGTATTTTACTTTCCCTTTGGCGGAGGCGGTCTTTTGGCCTGCGCTCTTCTTGGGGGCTGTCTTCTTAACGACTTTTTTTGCCATATATTTTGTGGTGTTATGTTTCTTTTACTGTGTTTTTAAAAGTCCCGTACAATGTGCAAAGCTGAAAAAACGACCGACCGCACATACCCTTTCAAAGGGCCTGCGCGGACCGCCATGCCTTGTATTTACGGCGCCTGCGAAAGAAAAAAGCGTCGCAGACCAGGCGGGCGAGACGAGCTTAGAGAGCGCCGATGCGAGGTCATAAACATTGCATGCGCCTGCCTGTTTTAAATGTCATTCTCCGTATTCCGCCGCTCAAGTCAAGCGCAGAATGGCTTAAAATAAGGCTTTTTCGAAACATAAGCAATATGAGCGGCGCATAGAACAGGCGCATTTGGCGGCAATGCTGCGGACGATTCTTGCAGACAGTCCCGGCGGACGGCAGGCGCGCCTTCCTTCAACATGTTTTCAAGCTGGTAAAATTAAATTGCGCGCCACAGACAGATACAAAAAAACGCGCCGGGAAAGTTTCCTTCCCGGGCGCGCTGGCACTATTCTACCTAACCAACCAACTAATGAGACCTTTCGCGCGTTTTGCCGCATAGGCGGCGGGCGCTTGGGGTGTCATGAAAAAATTCGGAATTTCGCAAATTTGCGCGGGAAAACGGCGCCAAGCCGTTCCGATATGCATTCAAATACCCCGCATATTTGTCCGGGGGGTAACTGAAGATATCGCATGCGCACTGCGCAACGCATCGATATTAATATCGCCAAACGTACATAAAGAATAAGGAGAAATTTCAAAAAAATTAATGCCGCCGCAAAAAGGCGTCAAGCCGCCCTACGAAACGTCGTTCTGTACGCGCCCGTCCATCCACGACTTCAGATTGTCGAACGCTATGCCTATTAGCCTCTTTCTGGCGGCGTGCGTCATCCACGCGTTGTGCGGGGTGAGGTGGCAGTTTTTCGCTGAAAGCAGCGGGTTGTCGGCCGGCGGCGGCTCCTTCGAAAGCACGTCGAGCCCCGCGGCTCCAACCTTGCCGCTGTTGAGCGCGTCGGCCAGCGCGGCGTCGTCAATAAGCGGCCCCCTGCCCGTGTTTATAATCCACACGCCGTCCTTCATCATTTTGATGGTGTCGGCGTTGACCATGCCGCGCGTGTCGCTGTTGAGCGGTGCGTTCAAACTTATGACGTCGGACGTCGAGAAAATTTCGTCGCGCGTCTTGAACGACACGCCGTTTTCGGACGTTCCCGGCTTCCTGCTGGGCGAGAACGCGGAAACCTCCATGCCGAAGGCCTTCCCGATTTCCGCGACGCGGCGGCCAATCGCGCCGTAGCCGATTACGCCGAGCTTCATTCCGGCAAGCTCCGTGAGCCTGCCGAGGGTCATGGCCATGTCGGGCGACTTCGTCCACGCGCCCTTTCGCACCTCTATGGAATGCGCCTCGGTCATGTTGGCTATGTTTAGTATGTGCGCGAACACCGCCTGCGCAACGCTGTCGGTTCCGTAGGCGGGGATGTTCGTAACCGGGATGCCGCGCCTCTTGGCCTCCTCCAAATCGACATTGTTGTAGCCCGTCGCCAGTATGCCCAGATACTTCAAATTCGGAAGCCGGTCCAGCTGATCCTTGAACATCGGCACCTTGTTCGTGAGCACCGCGTCGGCGTCCTTGGCGCGCTCGATTATCTTGTCCTTTGGCGTGCGGTCGTAAACCGTGAGTTCGCCGAGGGTTTTGAAGGCGTCCCAGTTGAGGTCGTCAAGCGAGCTTGTGTATGCGTCTAAAATTACGATTTTCATATTTGCATGTCTTTATAAACAATATGGACACCGCGTTTTAAAAAAATATCAAACTTATTTTAACATCTGCCGCGCATGCGCCGCATGTGCCTACCTCCCCGGGGCGCGCCAAACGCAATATCCCGCCCCTCCCGAAGAAAACGCTTGTTTACTTTTCGCAAACACGGTACATGCTCATCCGATAAAATGAAATACAGGCACATAATCTGGGACTGGAACGGAACGCTTCTCGACGACGCCCATGTCGGCGCGGAAATTTTCAACGAAATGATGGCCGAATACGGCAAGGCCCCCATAACTTTCGAAGACTACACCATGCACCTGCGCTTCCCAGTGGCCGACTTCTACGTCCAGCACGGCTTCGACTTCTCCAAGACGAGCTTCGAGGAAATCAGCGAATACTACATAGGCGCGTACAACCGCCGCCGCTTCGAATGCGGCCTCCACGACGGCGCGCTCGACACAATACGCGCCCTCAGGGAAAACGGAAGCACCCAAAGCGTCCTATCCGCCTACAAAAAGCCCTTCCTGCTCGAAACCATCAGCCACTACGGCATTGAGGAATATTTCGACTCCATAGACGGCCTCGACAACATATACGCCCACTCAAAAGAGGAACTCGGCAAGCGCCACGTGCTCAGCATCAAGATCCCCAAAGACGAAATAATCATGATTGGCGACACCGAGCACGACAAGCACACCGCCGACGCCATGGGCGTGAAGTCAGCCCTCATCTCAAAAGGACACAACCACCCCGAAAGGCTCAAAAAGCTCGGCGTGCCCGTATTCGAATCGCATGACGAACTTCGCGATTTTTTGATGGAGTAAAGATACTAAACCACGCGCATGCGTGGTTTTTTTTGCGTTCTAGATGCGGGGCTCATGGCCGCCCCGCTCCCCGCCTAGGAAGCGTAGCTTCCATTCCTGATGCTTCGCATCGCTATGGATGTGTGTTGTTCCCCTGCCTGCCATCCTATGGTCTGGTGTGTTTTTGCCGCAATTAGAAGCATTGCCGTTCCTCCTTCGCGCAAAGCGCTCCTCGGAACTTCGGCAACCCTCCGGGCTTCGTGCTTCAAATTGCGGCAAAAACAATTCAAGCCGGAGGCGCGAATACGACAATTTTGCTTCGCAAAATTGCCCGGAGGGGGAGACGGCCCCCGCGAGGGGGTGCGAGTCAAACAGGGCATCGTTTTAAACACGAACACTGTTTGTATCTAGGGTTTGATT
>CALXSL010000036.1 GCA_944391135.1 uncultured Opitutales bacterium | reverse complement strand
CCGAGGCTTTATTGTAAAACTATATGCATGCATATAGTTTTAGCCTGCCCAATTACAAGGGGCAGGCGGCAATAAAGACTTGTGACCGCGAGACAGGTCGCATGACGCCATATTTTTTCTATGAAAGAAAACATGAGAAATGAATAGTTCAGCCATTGCGAAGCAATGCGGAAGATGCAGAAATAAACAGTGTCATTATGAATGGAAGCTTTGCTTCCTAGGCGGGGAGCGGGGCGGCTATGAGCCCCGCTTTCTATAAAGCGACAATCCCATATTTTAAACGGCAATAAAAAAAGGAGGAATTACATTCCTCCTTTTTGTGTATATGCAAAAGCTATTGCCATTTGATGAGGGTGGCGCCCCATGTGAGGCCGGCGCCGAAGGCGACGAGGAGGATGTAGTCGCCGCATTTGATTTTGTTTTCGCGGACGAGTTCGTCGAGGGCCATTGGGATGGTGGCGCTGGAGGTGTTGCCGTATTTGGCGATGTTTATATAGACTTTGTCGGAGGTTATTTTGAGGCGTTTTGCGACGCTTTCGATGATGCGGGCATTGGCCTGGTGGGGGATGAGCATGGAAATCTGCTCGGGATTGACCTTGCAGAGGTCGAGGACTTCGAGGGCTTTTTCCTGCATGATTTTGACGGCGTGCTTGAAAACTTCCTTGCCGTCCATCTGGAGGAAATGGAGCTTATTTTTTACTGTTTCGGCCGTAGCTGGCATTAGGGAGCCGCCTGCGGGGAGTTTAAGCATGGCGGTGTCGGAGCCGTCGGCGCCGAGTACGGAGCCGAGGATGCCCGCGTTTTCCTCGTCGGAGGCCGCGAGTACGACCGCGCCCGCGCCGTCGCCGAAGAGCACGCATGTGGTGCGGTCTTCCCAGTCGACTATGCTGGTCATTTTTTCGGCGCTTACCACGAGAGCGTGCCTGTAAAGGCCCGACTTCATCATGCGCGTTGCGACTTCGATGCCGTAGACGAAGCCGGTGCACGCGGCGTTGAGGTCGAAGCAGGGGATGTTGTTGCGTATGCCCAGTTTTGCCTGCAGGAGGCACGCGGTGGAGGGGAACATCATGTCGGGCGTGACGGTCGTGACTATCACGAGGTCGATGTCTTCGGAAGATATTCCGGCGGCTTCAATCGCGTTGCGGGCGGCGTTTACGCCCATGTCGGACGACGCCTCGTCGGGGGCGGCTATGTGGCGCTGCTTGATGCCCGAGCGGGTGTAAATCCACTCGTCGGAGGTGTCGACGATTTTTGCCAAATCGTCGTTGGTCATCATTTTTTCGGGGACATATTTGCCCGTGCCTTTGATTATTACGGAATTCGGTACTTTGAAATTCATTGAATGCCTTTGTTTTTGGGGCTTTGGACGCCAAAAAATTTGCGGCGCCGGGGTTTTATTTTAATTGGTATGATTAAAAAACGGCGGCGCTTAAAAAATCTGTAACGCTGCCGTGAAGGTCAGTCCTGGTTTTGCCGGGCCTGTTTTTCCTTTTCCAGGGCGATGGCCTTGTTGGCTTCCACAAGTGCGTTCAGGCGTTCGATGTCGGCCTTGATTCTGCCGTGCATCTGCTTTCTGAGGCACCTTAAAGTTATGGCAATTGCGCCGGCGATCTGCTTGCGCTGGCTGGAGCCGTGCGCCTTCACAACGAGCCCGTTGAGGCCCAGAAGGGGGGCGCCGGAAAATTTGTCTATGGGCAGGCGTTTTTTCATTCCTCGGAACGCGCCCATCGCGAGGAATATGCCGAGTTTTCGCAGCCACGATTTCTGGATTTCCTCCTTGAGGATGTCCTTGAACATGCGCGCGGCGCCCTCCATGCATTTGAGCACGACATTTCCGGTGAAGCCGTCGCACACGACCACGTCCATTTCGCCGTCGAGCACGGTGAAGCCTTCGACGAGCCCGGCGTAGTTTAGCACGCCTTCCTGCGATTTGAAGAGCCTGTGCGCGGTCTGCACGAGCATGTTGCCCTTGCCGTCTTCGGTGCCGTTGCAGAGAAGGCCTACTTTGGGGTTGCGCACCCCGAGGGCCACCCTGGCGTAGTTTGCGCCCAGAATCGCGTTGTCCACGAGGCTTTCGGGGCGCGGGTCGGGCGAAGCGCCCACGTCTATGAGTATGAAATTGCGCTTTTTGCCGGGAATGACGGTGCCCAGGGCGGGGCGTTCTATGCCGTCCATCATGCGCAGCTTTATTGTGCCGCCGGCCATGAGCGCGCCCGTGTTGCCGCAACTGAGCACGGCGTCGGCCTTGCCGATTTTGACGATTTCTATCGCGCGCATCATGGAAGAGTCGCGCTTGCTTTTAATCGCCTGGATGGGCTTTTCGTGCATCTCGATGACCTCGCTGGCGTTGTAAACCTTAACGCGGCGGTCATGGAGCACGTTGTGGCGCATGAGCATGGGCGTGATGACGGGCTCGTCGCCGACGATAATGAGCTCGTAGTCGCCCTTGTCTTCGCGGAGGGCGGCCTTAATGCCGACAATGAGTTCTTCGGGCCCGTGATCCGATCCCATGACGTCAATGGCGATTGTCGGTATTCCGTTGCTCATCCAAACTTTCTCGCAGTGCCTTTCTTAGACGCATAAAACCGAAAGTCCGTTCAAAAGTCAAATTATGACGTTGCGAATTTTCGGGGGCGCTCCATAAGAAAAACGCGGGAGTTATCACAAAAATAATCCCGCATTACAATTAAAAAAGCTTGAGTGTCTTTTAGACTTTGACGCTTATCACCTGGCGGCCGCGATACATTCCGTTCGACGGATTAACCCTGTGGGGCATGAAAAATGTTCCGTCCGTGGGGTCTTTCGACACCTGGGGAAGCTCAAACTTGTTTGCCGCACGGCGGATGCGCGTGCGCTGCTTGGACTGTTTGCGTTTTGGTTGACCCATGATCTTACTTGTTTGAAATTATTAGAAAAGTGAATGACAGTACCCTAGGGGCGTTTATTGTCAAGCAAGTTTTTTGGGCCCTTTTTATGCGCCCGACGCCTTTGCGCGGACGAAGTTAAGCCATGTCTTAAACGGTGTGTGCGCCTTAAACGCCTTTATTGCCTCCTCCATGTGAAATTCGCGGGAGAAAAGACGCCCGGCGGCAGGTCTGGCGCAATACGCTCCGGAAAACATTCGGAAGCGTATTTTTCTGCGGCAGGAACTTTTGCGCGGCGGCGCATGTCATCCCGGCATGAACGGAATGTCCGCCTGTTTTTGCTTTTGCGCATGAAAAAATGCTTGTCAGGAAAATCTGTCGTGCCAGTCTGTTTTTTACAATTATCGGCTTCATGCCGCAAATTTTGAACTATACAAATATGAAACTGTTTAACAAAGCTCTTGTTGTCGTCTGCATTGCAGCTTTTGCCGCGGCGGCGCATGCCGAAGTCGTAACCCTCAAGAACGGGGACAGGGTTACCGGCAAACTTATCAGCGAAAATCCCGACCAAGTGGTGATCGAATCGCCCGCGTTCGGCGTTTTGACAATCGCGAAGACGAATATGGCTTCAATGATCAAGGATACGCCCGCGCCCACGGCGGCGCCCTCCGAGGCAACCACGCAGGCGGCGGCCTCCCAGACCGCAGTTGCGGCGGCTCCGGCGGAAGACCCCACGGCGCCCACGCCCAAGAAAAGGGAGCCCCTCGGCGAGTCTTTGGACGCCTACCGCGACTTTCTGAAGGACTACCTGCCCGAAGGATGGCAGTTCAGGCTCAGGGGCGCGCTCGAATACAAGGAGTCGATATCCGAAACCTTCGACGTGGGCGTCGCGTTCGACGTCAAGAGGGTTTGGAAGCAGAGCGAATTCAACGGAAGCCTCTATTATAATTACACCACTGAAAAGGCGAACGAAAACGCCGTCCGCGAAACAACGACCGACAAGTACGGCGCCGACACGTCGTTCCGCTACAACTTTACGGAGGACACCAACTGGTACGTCAAGAACCTCCTCAACTACAAGCGCGACACCGTCAAGGGCATCCACGATCAGGTTGACGAGGCCGTCACCTTCGGCTACCGCTTCGACTTCAAGCAGTACGACCTCATAATCGACATCGCCCCGGGCCCCGCCGCCCGCTACGTCAACGCCGACGGTTACGACCAGAAGTGGGTGTTTATGGCCGTCCTCGACGAGAGCCTCTCGTGGAAAATCAGCGACCTTCTCAGGCTCGAACAGAGCTTTTACGGCGGCATCAACGCGACAAACCTCAACAAGTACACCATGTACCTGAAGCTCGGCCTCATATTCAAGGCGACCGATGTCATGGACATAGCCCTGCGCTATTCGTACGAATACGACGGCATCAACGACGACAACGCCCAGAAGACCGAACAGCGCCTGCTGCTGTCGTTCGAATTCCCCTTCAACTGGGTGTATTGATTTAAAAACGCGGCCCCGCCGCAGGCGCGGCGGGCTACATATTAAAACAGAAACAAAAGAACAGGGCGGGGCCCAAAGGCGGACGCCCGACAGAAATAAAAACAATGAAAGATCCCATAAAAGTAGCAATTACGGGTGCGGCCGGAAACATCGGCTATGCGCTCGTGTTCCGTATCGCCAGCGGCGCCGTTTTCGGCCCCGACCAGCCCGTCGAGCTCAGGCTCATCGAAATCGAGCCCGCCCTTAAGGCGCTCAACGGCGTCAAGATGGAGCTCGACGACTGCGCGTTCCCGCTTCTTAGCAACGTGGTTACGACCAGCGACCTCGACGAAGGCTTCAAGGACGCCAACTGGGCGCTCCTCGTGGGCAGCGTTCCCCGCAAGGCGGGTATGGAGCGCGCCGACCTGCTGGGCATCAACGGCAAGATCTTCATCGGCCAGGGCCAGGCGATAGAGCGCAACGCCGCCAAGGACGTCCGCATACTCGTCGTCGGCAACCCCTGCAACACCAACTGCTGGATTGCGATGACCAACGCCACCAAGATTCCCGCAAACCGCTGGTTCGCGATGACCATGCTGGACGAAAACCGCGCCAAGGCGCAGCTCGCCGAAAAGGCCGGGGTGCACAACAGCGACGTCACGAACATGACCATCTGGGGCAACCACTCCTCGACGCAGTATCCCGACTTCTACAACGCGAAGATCTGCGGCAAGCCCGCCACCGACGTCATCAAGGACGAAGAATGGCTCAAGAACACCTTCATCCCGACCGTCCAGAAGCGCGGCGCGGCGATCATCGAAGCACGCGGCCTTTCCAGCGCGGCGAGCGCGGCCAACGCCGCAATCGACACCGTCCGCAACCTCGTGACCAAGACGCCCGACGGCGACTGGTTCAGCGTTTCGGTCTGCTCCGACGGCAGCTACGGCACGCCCAAGGGCATCATCACCTCGCTCCCCGTCCGCTCCAACGGCAAGGACTGGGAGATCGTGCAGGGCCTGGACATCAACGAGTTCTCCAAGGGCAAGATTGAGGCTTCCAACCAGGAGCTTCTCGACGAACAGAAGGCTGTTCAGGACATCTTCGCCCACAAGGAAAAGCTGTCCCAGTAGTTTTTTCGGAGTTTTTTAGGTTTTAGGCGCGTGCGGAATTTTTCCGCGCGCGCTTTTTTTATTTTGATGCGGATTGCGAAAACCTCGGCAGACAGTATGGGGGGGCATTTTTGCCGAACGGCGGCCTTCTTCCATTGCGTGTTTGGAGAAATGCGCGGGCGTAGTTTTCTTTCTATAAAAAATTCATCTGCCGCCATTCAGTACAATTTGGCGGCGGATTTGAAGCGCCAAGGCCGGCATGGACACTTCGTACGTCCGCCTTTGGCGGCGGCATGATATGGTCCGCAATTTGCCGTGGCGGGGCATGGTGTTTTTGGTTTATTTTATGAGCAGGTGCACCGGGTAACTGAATTCCTTTTCGCCCTCGTATTTGCCGCGCAGCATTATGAAGGCCCGGCGCGCCTTGTCCGTGGCGTCCGGAGTGGCGCTCAAAACATAACTGCCGTCGGCGGTTTTCTCCAGTTTCAGTGTGAAGTTTTCGGGCTTTTCCGCGATGTCGTACAGCTCGATGCGCTTGCCGGGGTGCGGGGTTATTTGCGCCTTTTTCGTTTCCGGCGCCGCGCCCAGTTTCCATACGACTACTCGCGGCTTTATGCGGACGGCCTCGCTTATGTCGACGGAGAGGGTCAGAAGGATTTCGGACTGCCCCGGGGTGTCGGTCAGAACCCGTATCGTGTTCTTTTGCATGCCGTTTCTGCCGCCTATATGGTAAACGCCCCTGATTTCACCTTTCTCGCCCGCGGCGTAAACATATTTGCCGGGCTTTAGCACCGTGCAGCCGCACGAGGTTTCAAAGTCCCTTATTTTTACAGGAAGGCCGCCTTCATTCTTGAATTTGAAGGCAAACTCTACGCTGCCGTCCTCTTTCAGGACCTTTTCTTCGAACACGTATGACTCGAATTTCAAATCCGCAAAAGCGAATGTTGATAGACAAAATAAAACTGCGGCCGCCAATTTTCTTTTCATGGGAATGCTAAAAACCGCCAAAACAATTTTGGCGGTTTTTGTGGCTATTGATTGACGTTAGTTCTGCCCTTCGCATTTCGTATTTGTTGGTTCGTCCTCTTTTTCGTCAGATTGTAATAAATTGATGAAGTAACCAGAAGATACGTATGATCCTGATGCTGTTTTCTTATCGCCCACATGAGTGCATTTTTTTAATGCAGGTTTATTCTTTATTGTTACTGTCGCCCTGTATATGGAAGTAACTGTTGCGGATTTTTTCAAAAATTGGCGATAGAACCTTCCGGATTGATACCTGCATCCCGGTATGGTTATTGTTTTGGTGTCAATTCGAACCGTTCTCGTTATGGACTCACCATCGTGTTTGGATATAGACCTTTCAATAGAGCCGCCTACTGTCGTTGAACATGTTACTGAAAGTCCGCTATTTTTCGTAACGCTTGCGGTAGATGTCACGCTTAATTCTGTTCCGGCAACCGTTGTTTGCTTGTCTGATGTTGAGTCACAATTCGGACGATTCGTATATCTGTTAGAAATCTCTAAATCGGTAGTATAGTCTGATTTGGATGTAAGGTTGTCTTCTCTTACGAACCGTTGCTCAAAGTCATGTGCAGCTCCACCTTCATCAGAGCAGGCAACACTCAATTGCTTGTCAAATGCTCCAACTCTTGGCATGCATATTGCTTGCGATACTTCTTCTGAAAAAATGCTTTGCAGGGGAAGCAAAATGAGCATTAGTCCTAATATTTGCTTGTTTGATTTTATTTTCATAACTCTTTTATTATAGATTGCTTAATGTTTTTAATTTGCAAAATACTGTCTTTTGTGAGATTCCCGGCCTCCGGTTGATCTGTTGCGTCTCCGAATTTTTCTAGAATTCGCGAAGCCAGCACCAAGGCGTCCGACGAATATCCCATGTCTTTCACCCCGTTTATCACGCCTATATACTGCAATAAATTGTAAGGATTGAGTTCTGCAGACGATATTGATTTAGATAGAAACTCCGAATAGGTCGCATCGGCCTTATTGCTGCTGTTTTTCTGAAGGCCGTACCCCAGAATAATTTTATCAATGCGTGGATTGTCGTTTAACGACTTGAACAATTCATTCTTTTTATCATCGGGATATAGCTCTATCAACTTTTGGGCGTAGTCGTCCGCGCTGAAAGCCCTTGAGCCACTAGTTAACCCCTCCAATGCATGTTCGCCGTATTGCGTATTGCTTAGAGAAAGAATCCTATTGAGCATATATTCGTAAATTTTAATCTTCTGCTCGTTTTGAGCGCCGTCCTCATTAAACAAGTCCAAAATTTCTATCATCATTCGGCAAAGATGAAGTTCTTCGTCAATGCCGTCGGAATATTTGGAATTTTTGCATTCGTCCAGCGTCTCTCCTATGCGCGCAAAAACGTCTTCGGCGTATATTCCTTTCTGTTTGTAAAGCAGCCCCATTATTTGCAGGTTTGTCGCCTTTGTGAGCGCGCTTTTTTTATTCCAGAAATCATTTCCCGACTCCAGCAGCATGTTTGAATATTTAAAAGCTTCTTCGTAATTTTTTTCATCCCTAAGCATAAGAAGCATCTCGTTTAAGACCTTGTAATATTCGGGATTGTCGCTGGAAATTTGGGTTAACCTCTCTTTAAACGCATTAATCCATTTTTTATTAAACGCATGGAAGCCTTCCTCGGAGTTTAATTGTCCGGAATCGTAGGCCTCTTTGATTGCGCCTTCATAGGCAGGCCAAAATGAACCGGCCGTTTGGGCAAGCAAGGCGGTTGAATGGCATGCAAGCAATAGCGAGAACGCCGTATAAAGAATGTTTTTAATCTTAGTCATTTATCTTGATGATTTTTCCCTGTGAGTTCTCAAGGGCGGTGAGTTTTCCGTTTTCAAAATGCCTGATGTTGGCCAGAACGCCCCCGATGTATTCTTTGACCGTGTCGGGTTCTTCATTGCTTCCGCTGTAAGAGTACTCCTTGGTTGATTTGGCGTCTGTTGATTTTATGACCCGCCGGAGGCCGTCAAATATTTCCGTCCTTATGATTTCCCCGTTGAAATAGTAGGTGGACTCTTTCTTTTTTTCGTTCGTCCTTATTTCCGAAACCATGCCGTTGTCGTGGAAAAACTTTCGTATCAGTTCGTCGCCGGACTTTTCGCCGGAGAAAACGAGGATTCCGTTTTTTAATTTTTTCGCGAAATCATTGGACGCCCCAATATATTCAAAATTTTCGATGTCGCCCGAGGCGTTTATAACCCTTATGAGGCGGCCGAGGTTATCATAGTGGTTTACCTTTACGGGCTCCCATCTGCCGCTTTTCAAGTCTGAGCCGCCGCTGAGCTTTTCCACTTTGCGCGGGCTCATGTACGAAGGCCCTTTTGCGCCTATCAGCGTGTGCCGGTAGGTTTCGCCGGTGTTTGGGTCCGACTGCACTTTGACCGCGCTGTGCCTGTCGAAAAAGAATGTTCGCGGGTGCTTTTGCCCGTTTTTGAGGTACGACACGAATATGAACGGCGGCATATGCGCGGGCCCCGCCTTGTTGTAAAACGGGTGCAATTCGTCGGCCGCCTCGTTGCCGGTCGTGTATTCGCCGCCGTCGTCGGCCATTATGATGCCGGTTTTGCCGCACCATTCAATCCAGCCGCTCGAATCGGGGGAAGCCATCGACATGCGCCTTACGGGAGTTTTCGGCGTCCGGGTTTCCTGAAACTCCTTATTGACCACCGTCCTTGAGCGCGCCGCCCTGTCTTCATAGGCTATTACGGTTTCATTTCCGACCGGGCTGAGAATGGATTTGAGCAGGTCGATTTTTTTCAGCTCTTTTTCCTCCTCTTCAAACGGGTTTTCCGTGTAGTCAAATGAATACGTGCGGCCCCCTTCGAAAACTATCTTCTCCAGATATTTTGAGCCCTGCCTGTATTTGAACGAAGCAAGGGTTTTTCTTTGTGTCGCATTGTAAATGGCTGTCGGCCTCTTGCCGGAGTTGTAGGATACCGAAAAAACGCCGGCCCCGTCGGGGGAAAAGCGAACAAGGCGCGAATCCTTATACAGGAAAAAGCACTTCGGGTTTCCGATTTCCTCTATGAGCACTTCGCCGTTCTTCATGAACGTGGCGCGCATTTCGTTAGATCCGTCCACATACTCCCTGGCGCCGGGTTTTGAGGTTGATGCCGGGTAAAAATACGCGCTTCCCCCGTTGGGATCGCGCCATATGGCCTTGGCAGAGTCGAAAAATACGAAGTGGCTGTCCAAAAGCGGGATTTTCCAATACCTGCCGAGGTAATCGGGCTCCGACGACGGATTAGTTGAAAACCTGAGCGAAAAATCAATGCCGTTGTCACCAAAGTCGGCTTCCGGTATTTTGATGTCGTAAATCGCAAAATTTTTGACATCCGAGTTGCCCGCCGGCGCCAAGACATATTGCGGCAGCGAGGCAAACGATTTACATGCCCCCGCCGCAATAATCAAAACGCCGCCAATGCTTTTTTCATGAAACAAGGATCAGTTCTGCAGACTGATTTCCATGGCTTCGCACGGGTCTCCTTCGGTGCACCCGTCGACTTTTTTCTGGTGGCAGACATGGCCGGCGAAAGCCTGCGACACCACAAAAACAAAAATTGATGAAATAACGATTTTTAATAATGATTTCATTAGAGATATGAAGGCTATCGATGCCGTATTAGTTGTCAATATTAGAACTATAAAAAATAAAGAATAAAAATAATTTTTATAAATATATTATATCCAAGAGGTGCAAAAAAGAATTGACCCGGAGGCTCAAGGGGCGATTAAGTGGTCTTTATGTCAAACTTCGTACACCTGCACGTCCACACCGACCACAGCTTTCTGGACGGGTGCGCGCGCGTGGACAAACTCATGGCGCGCGCCGCCGAGCTCGAAATGCCCGCGATCGCCATGACCGACCACGGCAACATGTGCGGGGCCATAGACTTTTACAATTACGCCAAGAAGAACGGGGTAAAGCCTATCATCGGCATAGAAGCTTACTTTGTATACGACCATGGCATGGAGGAGCGTCCGAGGCGCGACCGCGAAAAGAGCGACGACATAGACGGCGTCGAGAGCGACCCCGGCATGCTCAAGCCCGACAATTTCCCGAAGCACCAGATACACCACAAGACACTGCTTGCGAAAAACTACGAAGGCTTTCTGAACCTTGCCAAGCTCACCAGCGAATCTTACGCGCGCGGCTTTTACAGGCGCCCGCGCATAGACCTCGAAACCCTTGCGAAATATTCCAAGGGCATCATCGGCCTTAGCGGCTGCCTGAACGGCGTGGCGTCGCAGTACCTGCTGTATTCCGACTACGAAAAGGCGCGCGAGGCCACCGGCAAATTCGTGGACATCTTCGGCCGCGACAACTATTTCATTGAAGTGCAGAACCACTTCATGCCGCCCCAGAAAAAAATCATTCCGGGGCTCGTGAAGCTTGCGCGCGAGTTCAACCTGCGCATTGTCGCCACGAACGACTCGCACTATATAAACAAGTCCGACGCTTCCGCGCACGACGCGCTTTTGTGCATCCAGACCAACCGCCTCATCGCCGACGAGGACAGGATGCGCTATCCCAACGACGAGTTTTACATCAAGACCCGCGAGGAAATGTCGCGCGCGTTCCCGGACCTGCCGGAGGCGCTCGACAACACGCTGGAAGTCGCGGAGATGGTCGACCTCGAGATTCCGCTCGGCGAAAACCACTACCCAAAATACACCAAGCCAGTCGAAATAACCTTCGACCCCGACAGGGAAAACTTCAACCGCATCCTCGACCTTTACGTGGTCAAGAAGAACGAGGTTTTGAAGCAGAACGGCAAGGAGCCCGACTTCAAGCTTGAGGAGGCCGACCGCGCGGAGCTCATGAAAAACGGCCTCTTCCTTTTCGATTTGGCCAAGAAGGGCCTGAAAGTTCGCTACGGCGTCGATTACGACAACCCCGCATCGTACCAGCCCAAGGGCGGCGAGCCCGAAGACAGGGCCAAAATGCTCTGCGACAAGCTCGACTACGAGCTTTCAATCATCGTCGGCGCGGGCTTCGTAGACTACTTTTTAATCGTTTACGACTTCATCAACTGGGCGCGAAGCAACGGCATACCCGTCGGCCCCGGCCGAGGCAGCGGCGCGGGATGCATGATAGCGTACCTGCTGAAGATAACCGACATCGACCCGATACGCTTCAACCTCCTTTTCGAGCGAATGCTCTCCCTCGAGCGCGTGTCGCCGCCCGACTTCGACGTCGACTTCTGTCAGCGCCGCCGCGACGACGTCATCGACTATGTCCGCAGCAAATACGGCGTCGACCGCGTGGCCAACATCGTCACTTTCAACAAGCTGGGCGCCAAGCAGGTTGTGCGCGACATAACGCGCGTCAACGGATTCTCCTACGACCGCGCCAACGAAGTCGCCAAAAAGGTCCCCGACGACCTCAAGATGACGCTCAAAAAGGCTCTCGAAATGTCGGCGGAGCTCCGCGACGAGCTCAAGAACCCCGATGTTGCCCATGTGTTCGAGCAGGGCGAAATCGTCGAGGGCATGATACGCCAGACCGGCAAGCACGCCTGCGGCATCATCATCGGCGACCAGAAACTCGACAACCTGATTCCCATGATGATTCAGGAAGGGTCGCTGACCACACAGTTCGCAAAGGGCCCCGTCGAGGACCTCGGCCTGCTGAAGGCCGACTTTCTCGGCCTCAAAACCCTGACCGTAATTTCCGACGCGCAGGACAATGTGCGCCGCACGCGCAGCGACCCAAATTTCGACATCGAGGCCGTAGACCTCGAAGACCCCGCAACCTTCCGCCTGCTCAACAGCGGTATCACCGTGGGCGTGTTCCAGCTTGAAAGCGAAGGCATGCAGAACCTCTGCCGGCGCATCGGCCTGAGCGTGTTCGAGGAAATCATAGCGCTCATAGCCCTTTACCGCCCCGGCCCGATGCAGTTCATTGACCAGTTCATAGAGGCAAAAAAAGACCCCTCGAAAATGCACGTTCCGCACCCGCTGCTCAAAGACCTAGTTTCCGAAACCTACGGCGTGCTGGTGTATCAGGAACAGGTCATGATGGCCGCGCGAATTATCGCCGGCTACACCCTCGGCGAAGCGGACATTCTGCGCCGCGCCATGGGCAAGAAAAAGGCCGACGTTATGGCCAAGCAGAAGGCCGTGTTCGTCGACAAGGCCAAGGCCTTCAACAACATCGAAAAGGACGAGGCCGAAAGGATTTTCGCGGTGTTGGAAAAGTTCGCCGAGTACGGATTCAACAAGTCGCACTCCGCCGCCTACGCCATGCTCAGCTACCGCACGGCGTACCTCAAGGCAAACTATCCCGTCGAATTCATGGCCGCGCTGCTTTCAAGCGAACTCGGCAACATGGATAAGGTCTCCAAGTTCATCGAGGCGGCCGAAAGCATAAACATCAAGGTTCTCGGCCCCGACATCAACGTTTCGCGCTCCATGTTCACCCCGATTATCGACGAGAACTGGAAGCCCTCCGCAAACGGAAACCTCTTTGAGGAATGCCCCGGCTCAATTCGCTTCGGCCTCGCCGCCATCAAGGGCATCGGCGACTACGCCGCCCAAATGATTGTCAAAGAGCGCGAAACCAACGGTCCCTTCGAGGACATTTTCGACTTCGTAAAGCGCGTCGGCACCAAAAACCTCAACAAGAGGATCATGGAAAGCCTCGCCCTCTCCGGCGCATTCGACTCTTTCGGCATTGACCGCGGCCACGTTTTTGCGAGCCTCGACGCCGTCATGAACCACTCGGCCGAGCTTGAGCAGGACATGCACACAGGGCAGGAAAACATGTTCGACCTTCTAGGCATGGGCGCCCACTCCGAAGAAGGCAGCGCCAGCAACATCATCGACACAATGAGCCCCCCCATGCCGCTGGCCCAAAAGCTTTTCCACGAAAAGGAGCTTCTCAGCTATTACGTCTCGGGGCACCCCATGAACGAGTACGCCCATTTCGACGACGCCCTCATGGACCTTCCCCCGCAGGACGCAGTCAAGCGCCTCAAACGCCTTCCGTTCAGGCTGTGCGGCGTGGTGTCAAACATTGTCAAGCGCCTCACCAAAAAGGACAACAAACCATGGTGCTACTTTACGCTCTCCGGACGCGACAACTCCAAAGTCTGGCAGCTCAACGTCTTCCCCGTCGCCTATGAAAAATACAAGGACGCCATCCGCGAAAGCGAATGCGTATGCGTCATCGGCGAGTGCCGCTGCGACGAAAGCGGCGAAATACGCATGAACGTCGACAGCATAGAATCCATGGACTCCGCCATCGAACGCTTCTGCGACGACGTCGAATGGCTCATCGAGCCCGACGCCCACGCCGAACGCTTCGTCAAACTCCTCTCCCACTGCGTGCACTCCGACGCAGAAGGCAGCGACATAACGCACCGCGTTCACCTGAAAGTGTCCGAAACCGACTGCCTCGAAATCAAAGGCGGCATGCTCAAAAGCGGATTCCGCTCCAGCGTATTCAAACGCCTCTTCTCCGAGCCGGCCGTCATAAAATTCCGCCCCAAAGCCAAACCCATCCCAATCCCCGAACGCAAATGGTCGCGCAAAGCGTGACGGCCGATGGAAGTATATGGGGCTCATAGCCGCCCCATACCCGCCTAGGCGCGAGCCGCGCCGTGGCATAGTGTGGTTGTTTGTTGCTGAATCTTCCGCATTGCATTCGCAATGGCTGAATATTTTGTTGCTGTTGGTTTTGCTTGTTTGCATACAGAAAGAAACGCGAACTGCCTACGGTAGCTTCGCCGTTTATCGGTGTGCAATGCACACGCGATAAACGGCGCATCATGTGGCGACCGCTATTGCGATCGCCAGTTTAAAGCGATATGCGGTTTGAGCGAACTGACAGTGTTTTTTGCTTTGCCGTGGACTTGAGTTTTGCATAGCGAGTTCGATTATACATGCTTTCCAAACAGCAATGCGAAAGAACGTTAGTGAATGAGCAGGTAATTAAACCGCTTAACATGCAAAGTGATTAGGAAATACACTTCGTAGACTCGCGGAAAGACCGTCCCGAGGCTTTATTGTAAAAGCATGTGCATGCACATGCTTTTAGCCGCCCAATTATAAAGGGCGGCGGCAATAAAGACTTGAAGCTGAGGATAGGTCGCACAATGCCATATTTTTCTTATAAAAGAAAACGTGAAATATAAACAAATCAGCTATTGCATTGAAAATGCAATGCGGAAGATACGGACGAAACAACGTCACTATGCCCCGGCGCAGCTTGCGCCTAGCGGGGAGTTTGAGGGGCAGCAATTCAAGCCGGAGGCGCGAATACGACAATTTTGCTTCGCAAAATTGCCCGGAGGGCGAGACGGCCCCCGCTAGGGGGTGCGAGTCAATGCGCCCCTCAATACTAAGCCGGCAATGAGCCCCGCATATATAAAAAGGGATAAGGCTTTTAGTTTTCTATCAAAAAGGCTTGGGTTATGGCCAGGGCGGCGGTGACGGCGGAGTCTGTTCGGAGGACGTTTTTTCCCATGGAGGCGAGGGTGTAGTTGTGGGAGCGGAGGAGCCGGCGGTCGGAGTTGTCGAAGCCGCGTTCGCTGCCGAGGATAATGGTGATGCCGTCGTTTGGGCGGGCTGCGGAGACTATGTTTTTGAGCGAGTCGGCGGCCTCGTAAAGGTCTGGGGCGGCTTTTATTGTGTCGGGCCGCCCGCATTCCGCCTTGGCGATGGCCTTTTCCAGGTTTTTGGCTGTGTCGAGGTGTGGAATGTGCGTGGCGCAGGCTTGTTCCGCGCCTTTTATGAGCCATTCGGAAGCTTCGCTTTGGTACAGGGCGCTGTTTGCGTAGGCGGCTTCGCCCTTTGAGGGGGCGTAGAATATGAGGCGCTCAATGCCGAAGCAGGCGGCGTCGAATAGGATTTTCTGGGCTATCTGCCGGCGGGCGAAGCCCACGCAAAGGGTCACGGGAAGCGTTGCGGGGGTTGGGGTTTCACGGGAGGGGGTGAGGACTATATCGTTACCGCCGAGGCGCAAGTTGCAGATATACAGCTTTCCGTTAGTTTGGCCCGCGAAGATTTCGGCGCCGTCTTGCATTTTCAGGACGTTTTTTATGTGGTCGGCCTTCGCGGAGTTGACGGGCAGACGGAAAGGCGGCGGGGAGCTGAAAAGAATGCAGTTCATTGCGGTTGAGAGGGTGCAAATTTTGCCTTTCGGGGCAAATAAAAAGTGGATATGCGGATTATAATAAATGATTGAAATCCGCCGCGCCTTGTGTTGAACTTATCCCTATGAATCCTGAAAATTTCACATCGGAAGACGAGTCCTCGCTTCGCGAGGCTCTTAAGCGCTGTTCGGAATCGACAATTGAAAGCGCGGTAGAATTTAGAAAAACGGGCAACCCCGAGCTGGTCGGCCCGGTTGTAATCGGCATAATAGAGCGCTTTGCGGAGCCCGACAAGCGCGAGATGCTCAAAAACGCGTCCGACGGCCTCAAAATGGTCGACGACCTCGGGCTCGACTCGCTGACGATGGTTGAAATCGTTCTGGCGGTCGAAGACGCGGTCGGCATGAGCATAGACAACGAGGAAATCCAGAATCTCCATACGCTCGGCGACATCAAGAATTTTATTCGTAACAAAATAGCGCAGAAATAGTCTAATAAAAAAGGCTGTCGCGCATTTTGCGGGCCGTACCGGCAATGGATGAAATTTCGGAAATACCAAACTCCGTAATCGTAAGAAGGCTCACCAAGACTTACGGCGCCATGAAGGCGCTCAACGGCGTGTCTTTCAGGATTGCGAAGGGGGAAGTGGTCGGCTTTCTCGGCCCCAACGGGGCGGGGAAGAGCACGACCATGCGCATACTTGCGGGGCTGATGCCCGCGACGAGCGGCAGCGCGCACATATGCGGCGTGAGCGTCGCTAACCATCCCGACCTGGCCCGGCGCCACATCGGGTACATGCCCGAAAACAACCCCCTGCCCGAAGACCTGAGAGTCGTTGAATACCTGCGCTTCCGCGCGAAGATAAAGGACATCCCCGCGTCGGAATTGAAGGCGCGCGTTGACGAGGTCATGGAGACCTGCCAGCTGCACCGCAAGGCCGCAAAGAAGATAATAGGCAACCTTTCAAAGGGGTTCAGGCAGAGGGTGGGCATAGCCGACGCGATACTTGCCAAGCCCGAAGTCATCATAATGGACGAGCCTACGATCGGCCTCGACCCGCACCAGATTCTCGCCATACGCGAGCTTGTGCGTTCTTTGCGCGGCAAGATGAGCGTTATAATCAGCAGCCACATCCTGCCGGAAATCGAGCAGATGTGCGACAGGGTGATGATCATAAACCAGGGCAGCATAGTGGCCAGCGGCTCCTATGCCGCGCTGCGCAAGGAGTTTATTGCGTGGGACAAGTACGACGTAAGCCTGAAGCTCGCGCCCGAAGAATTTGAAAAGATCGTTTCCGGCATAAACAAGGAAGCGATCGTTAAAAAAGTCCTCCGCGACAAGGGGGGCTATTACAATTACGTGCTGCGCGCGCCCGAGGGCGCGAACCTCGGCCCTGTGCTGATAGGCGAGCTTTCGAAAGACACCGCCTACGGCCTGCGCGAAGTTTCGTGCGAAAAGCCGGGGCTTGAGGACATCTTCATGGCGGCAACCAAGAGGAGCTGGGAGCAGATACGCGAGACCGAAGGCGGGGCCCAGCACTCCGACAGCGACAGGGAGGTCGTGGAATGAGAAGGTTTTTTACACTTTGCAGGTACCAGATATGGCAGATGGCAATTTCGCCGTCCACATACATTGCGGCGTTCCTGTTTCTGTGCTTCATGGGGATGATTTTCCTCAAGAGCATAAGCGACGTGAGCATGTACGAAAGCAGCGAGTCGCCCTTTGGAATGTTCATTTGGGCGTTCTGGATCCCCGTGCTTTTCATGGTGCCGCTTCTGACCATGCGAAGTCTTGCGGAGGAACGCAGGATGGGTACGCTGGGCGCGCTCATGACTACTTCGGTGACCTCGGCGCAGGTTGTGATGTCGAAATTTGTGGCGTGCTACTTTTTCTACGTGTTCATCTGGCTGCTGACGCTGTTTTTCCCGCTCATAACGTGCTGGTACGTGCCGTCGGCCAAGCCGCTGTTCGATGTCTGGCAGATGGTAACGGGCTATATTTTCATATTCATAAGCGGGGCGATGTATATCGCCATAGGCATTTTCGCAAGCTCGCTTACGCGCACGACGCTCGTGGCGGGCATGCTGTCTTTCAGCATGCTGTTCGTTGTCGTTGTGGGCGCGGGCATTGTGGCGAAGTTTCCGATTCTCGAGCAGAGCGGCCTTAGCTGGGTGGTGGATTCCGCCGCATATATGCAGACTTTCAGACACCTCGAGGAGTTCAGCGGCTCGATGCTCGACACCCGCCCCTTCTTCTTTTACTTTAGCACGAGCGCCGTGCTGCTTGCCATAACCGCGCTCATAACGGAGTCCAAAAACGCATGAGCAGCGAAAGGTTTGAGGATTTTAAAGTCATCAACAGGATACGCAAGGCGAACCTGTTCGTCCAGATTGTTCTGGGCGTCATACTGTTTTTCGGGCTCAACTTCGTGGCGTCGCGGCACTACATGAAGTGGGACCTCTCCGGCAACATGAAAAACTCGCTTTCGCCCGAGAGCGCGGCGTATGTCAAAAGCCTTTCGGCGCCGGTGGAGATTTACGCGGTCGTCGCGCGTGCGGCGAACGACAAGGACAGCCGCTCCATCATGCAGGACCTGCGCTCCGTGTTTTCGCAGTACGAATACCTTTCCACGAAGAATGCGCCGATAACCGCGACCATCGTCAACGCCCACATAGAAAACAAAAAAACCGAAGAGCTCGCGTCGCGCTTCGGGGGCGGCATAGAAGACAGCGTCATTATCGCCGGCCCCAAGAGCTACAAGAAAATCCCGATAACGGACTTTTACGAAATAGACGAGGGCGTACGCAAGGGCTTCAACGGCGAGTCGCTCATAACGTCGGCGATTCTGAGCGTAAGCACGGGCAAGGACATCAAGATATACTTTGTAAAGGGCCACGGCGAGATGAGCTTCAAGAGCGCCAACATGTCGCGCGGCATGTCGGAGTTCGCAAGCGCCCTGACCGGCAGGAACTACAGGCTCGAAGAGCTCGACCTCAGCGAGGCCAAGAAGATACCCGACGACGCAAGCCTCGTGATAATAGCGGGCGCGCGCGCGGCCTTCCTGCCCCGCGAAATTGACGTTCTGCGCAACTACCTTTTGAAGTCTGCGGGGCGGCTTATGGTATTTTTGGACATGGGGCCGCTCAACGGCCTTGAGGACGTCATGGCCGACTGGGGCGTTATGAGCGACGACCTGCTCGTGCTCGACTCGGGCGGCGATTACGAAAGCGCCTCGGGAGACCTTATCGCGCGCGGCTTCCCCGAAAAGCCGCACCAGATAGCGCGCTACCTCATAGAGGCCAACATGCCGGTGCAGTTCGGCTCGGCAAGGCCGGTGCGCCAGGACATGGGCGCGCCCATAGACGACACTTTGAAGCTCGACGCGCTCATTTTGAGCGGCCCGCAAAGCTGGGGCGAGCGCTCCTACATTCGCGGCGGCGAGCAGCGCTACGACGACGACGCCGACCTCGCCGGCCCGCTTCCTCTCGCGATGGTCGCCACGCGTACGGCGGGCGACGACCTCGGGCTGCGCATACCGGGCGGCAAGCTCATAGTGTTCGGCGACGAAAACTTTATCGCAAACAAATGGTTCAACAGGCTTGGCAACAGCAAGCTGGCCCTGAACTCCGTCAATTGGATGATTGACGACAACACCACGCTCAACATCGCCCCCCGCAAGGTAGACCTCTACGTGCTCACGCTGGCGCGCGACGAAATACTCGGCCTGGGGCTGAGGTTCATGATTCTGCCCGCCGTGGTGCTGCTGTTGTGCCTTGTCGTTTTCCTGAGGCGCAGAAACTAAAAACCAACCGGATTAGCCGCGAAAAAAAATGAGATTCAGACTTACAATATTCCTGCTCGTCGCCAACCTTGCGCTGTTCTTCTCCATTTGGTTTTTGTCGCGCGAAAGGCTCGCCGAAGAGACCGTGCGCAGCACCGTGCCTTTTACGATGCTTGAAATTGACGGCAAGACGCTTGACAAGCCGCGCATATTGAAGCTGGAGGGCAGCAAATGGCGCATAGTTTCGCCCATAGACTGGCCCGCGAACCTTTTTGCCGTCAACAGGATAGGCAGCCAGCTTGAGTTCCTCGACAAAGAGACGAGCTTCTCGCTCGACGAAGTTTCCAAATACGGGCATTCGCTGGCCGACTACGGCCTCGACGACCCCGTCTACACCTTCAAGTACGGCAACGGCGAGGTAATGTACACGCTCAAAATCGGCAAGGGCCTTCCCGTCGGCGACCGCCGCTACATGCTCGACGAGAGCAACGACCGCATAATAATCGTAGACCAGGAATTTGTAGACAGCCTCGTGGTGGACATGGAGCGCCTTCGCAACCAGAACGTTTTCGACATTCCGAGGTTTGAAGTCACCGCGTTTTCGGTGCGCCTGCCCGTCGAAGGACAGGGCGCGGGCAAGGCCAATTTCCGCCGCATAGGCCTGGTGCGGGACGGCGGCAAATGGAAGTTTGAAACGCCCATCGTAGCCGATGCCGACCCATACAAGGTCGACGAGTTCCTCAACAAAATCTGCCAGATAAACGCCCAAAGCTTTACGGCCGACGGTTCTGCGGTTTCCGGCTTCGACATTTCCTCGTTGCCCGCCACCATAACCCTGCAGGGCACGAACCGCAGGCAGGTGCTCATGCTCGGCAACAAGACCAAGGACGGCGACCAGATTTACGCCAAGCTCGAAGACAACCCGACCATATTCACCCTCGACGCCTCTGCGTTCAAGGATATCGGCGAAATCCAGACGGCCCTGCGCGAAAAATCCTTCTTCAAGTTCGACGCGAACCAGACCGTAGGGCTCGACATATCGAAGGACGGAAAAAGCGTCAAACTGCGCAAGCTCAAAAGCGGCGTGTGGGACGTTATCGGCGCGAACGGCAGCGAAACGCTTACCGCCAACGCCGACCTTGCGGTGGTTAACGACCTCATCGCCAAGCTCGAAAAGGTCCGCTCCCTGCAGTTTGTCAACGACGCCCCCGGCGACGACCTTTCGCAGTACGGCCTCGGAGCGAATTCGAAGGCGCTCGACATAACGGTAACGCTAGCGAACCAGTCGCAGAAAACCCTTAGCATAGGCGACCCTTACAAATACGAGAACGTCACGCTGATGTACGCGAGGGCCGACGGGGAAGGCGCGGTTTACGGTATTCCCCGCGAGCTTTCCGAAACGGTATCGACTGATTTCCTCCACTACAGGTCGCGCATTCTGGAAATACTTCCGGAAAAGGCCGTCATCACGTCGCTTAAAATAAAGGACGAAAAGTCGGGCAAAGAGCTCTTTGCCATAAGCGCGGAAAACGGCAATTTTTCGGTGCCGCTGTCAAAGCTCGGCGAGCGCGAGGCCGCCGCGGCACTTGCCATGATGGAGTATTGCAAAAGGTTTATCGTGGGCGAATTCACGCCGCAGGGCTTCAACCCGGAAGGAGTGGAAATCGGCGGCGCAAGGGAACCGTGGTCTATCGGCATGGAAGTTTCGGTCGAACTTCCCGGCGGCGGAACGGCTGCCGCGGGCGAAACGCGCCAGTGGATGTTTACCAAAAGGCTAGGCGGCACGCTGCAGTACGGCGGCGCGAAAAAATCCGACGCGGTGTTCACGCTGGCCCAGCCCATGATAGACTCGCTTTTTGAACTCACGCAGGAAAAGTCGGCGCCCGAAGAGCTCGGCAAGAAAACGGAACCCGTCCCTCCGGACGCGCAATAGGCCCCATTTCAACCGGAAGCCCGCAAAATGGCAAAAAAAGCGACAATAAAAAATTCCGGATTCGGCCCGGCATTTCTAGGCCGAGGGTGGGTGTTCTGCCGTTTTTATTGCGGTATGGGGTGCGGCCGCATGCCGCAAGCCGGATTTGCTCGCGGCTTCTCGCATGAACCCGCCGACACTCAAACTCAGGGATGCGCTCTGACGTGAAGAAAGGCTTCCAGCCCCTTACTTTTCTGCTGAACGCATTCTGGCGGGCGCTCTATCCGCTCAACGTATTTTTGTTCGCTCTGGCGTTTTTCCAGATTGCCGTACTGTGCGTCGTGTATGTCGCAAATGAAATTCCGGTGCCGGATTTCATTGCGCAAAGGATAAAGGCTTACGCCGAAAAGAACGGCGTTATTCTCGAGTTTTCGTCGTCGGAAATTAAACTGTCCGGCGAAGTGGGCGTGCGCAATCTCTCATGCCGCTTTCTCGGCACGCCCGAGCCGTTTTTCAAGGCCGAAAGCGCGTCGGTCTCGTTCTGGACCATGCGCCTGTTTGCGGGAGAGCTGAAAATCAGGGAAGTCAAGGTGGCAAAAGGGCGCTTCGGCCCCACGTACAGCAGCCCCGGCAGCAGCCAGGCGATAGAGAACATCAACCTGTGCATAAAAAAGAAGGGGGCTTGGTGGCATGTTAGCCCCATGAGGTTCAAGCTCGGCCCGCTGGGCGTCCATGCAGACGGTGTCGTGAATGAAAACTTTTCGATGGACAATCTTTTCGACCTTTCCGCCCTGTCGTCCTCGATGGGCAGGATTCAAGGCGGGCAAAGCGGGGCCGACAAGGAGGCGGAGTCTGAAAAGCTTCCCCCCAACGTTAGGCTTTCAAGTAAAATTGACTCGGTATTTGCGAAGTTCCCTGAGGCGAGGCGCTATCTCGACATGTTCGGACATCCGCTCGTGCGCCTTGACTTCACCCTGTTCGGCGTGGGCGAAAACTCCGTAAACCTGAATTTCGCCTCCGGCGGCGCGGAGTTTAAAATTAAGGACATTGAGGCGCGCGTGAAGGACATGAAATTCGACGTGCGATTCAACAGCTCGGTTGGCAGGGAGGACGAAATTTTCATTTCCGCTTTCGCCAGGGAATTTTCGGCCGAAGGCTATCCCGAGTTCAAGGAGTTGGACATCAGGGCGAAGGCCGTTTTCGAGGGCGACATTTACGGTTTGAAAGATTTCGGCGTAGAGGCCAAGAGGCTTTCCTTCAAAGACGTAACGCTCGACAACCTTTCGCTTAACAAGGAAAGCCTTAACGAGCGCGACTGGAAGCGCGGCTGGACGGCCTTCGCCTCGATGGGGCGAAACAGGTTCGGCATAGCGCTTTCCGCGGACGATTCCGCCAATATTTCCGCCGAAATTTCCGGAAATATTTCCCCTGAAGTGGTCCTGTCGCGCAAAGAGCTGGCGGATATTCGAGAACTCAAGGATTTCTCTTTCCCGACCGGCGTGAATGTTGAAGCGAAAGGCGCGTTCAATTACGAAACCCGCCAAGGGTGGGTCGAGGGGCTGTTCGATGCGGCCGACTGCGTCATAATGCGCATTCCCGCGGTGTTTGCCTCGGGGGCGGTGCGCTATTCGACCAAGGACAGCGTAATTTACGCGCATAACCTTCGCGTCGAGTCGTTTGCAGGCTGGGGACTCAAGGGCAGCTTCACGCAGAATCTGGACAACTATTCCTACAATATCCGCGTCAGGGGCAATTTGCGCCCAATGGACATTGCGCATTTCATGGAGCCGTGGTGGACGGACATAATGGGTTCGTTCAAATTTACCGGCGACAGGAATTTCCCTAACGCCGACGTAAGCGTGGACGGCACCTGGGGGAAGCCGGAAAACATATGGTGCTTCGTGAAGGCCGACGGCGTGAACGCCTCCTACCGCGGCGTGATGTTCGACAAATTCGGCCTTTACGTATGGGTGAATCCCACGCGCATAAGCCTGTACGACGTCACTGTGCAGGCCGGCAGCCGCCGCGCGCATGCGTCGCTCGAATGGCTGTACGGCAGTCACGGCCTCACTTCATACGAGAAGCAGGAGATATTCCTTGTATCCACCATGAACACGCGCGAACTTGCCGCGCTCGGCGGCGACGAGGTGAACGACATTTTTGACGTAGTGCGTTTTGACAATGCCCCCAGCCTCACGCTGAACGCGGTGATGTACAATCCGAAGAACAACCCCAAAAACCTGCGCGACATATTCAACGCGTCGGTTTTCGCCCCGGGAGACATCCATATAGAGACGGCCGTCCTGAAAAACGCGCGCTTCAATGCCCGCAGCGACAAGATTGTAACCAACATTGAGGACGCCACGTGCGAATTCTGCGGCGGGCAGGCCAAAGGCAACGTTCGACTAGTTAAAAGCGGCAAGGGAATGCTTTTCGACGGCATAGCCGAAGCCGAAGACATGAACCAGAACGGTTTCATAGATTTCCTCGCGTCGCTGGGCAACGGCGAAAACGGCAAGAAAAACGGAAATGCAAAGGGCGGGGAATTCCTCCCCGGCGGCGAGAACGGGCGGATTTCCATCAATGTGAAGCTTCGCGGCGACACCGAAAAGCTTGAGAAAATAGAGGGCGACGGATATGTCCACCTTGAAAATAAAGACTTGATTCAGCTAAACCTTCTTGGGCTGCTTTCGCGCGCGATGTCGGCCATGGGCATCCCGCTGGCCAGCTTCGACATCACTTATGCCGCCAGCCCGTTTGTTGTCGGCGGCGGAAAAGTGGAACTGAAAAAATTGGAAATGGGCGGCCCCGTCATGCAGATCAAGGGCGCGGCCGCATATAATTTCGAAAAGGACGACCTCGACGCCGCCCTTGTCATAGAGCCTTTCGCGGGGCTTACCACGCCCATACTTTCAAGCGTCATGTCGCTCATCACCCCGATAACGAGTACGGTGCAGGTTACGCTCGACGGCAGCATTTCTGACCCCAAAATCGGCATAACGTTGAACCCGCTCAACATCATCCAAAGCGACAAGAAAATATTGGAGAACATAAGGGAGTCTCTCTAGGCTGTATGCCTGTTAAGCGCGTATGACCGGGTATTATGCGCACGCATGTCACGGATATATTTTCTTGTCAAAATTCCAAAGCGGGCTACCTTGAACTTTATGAATAACACCGGAAAACTTTTGTGCGGCGTGGCGGGCGTCGGCTATCTGGGCCAGCACCACGCGAGAATCTATTCGGAGCTCGACTCGACCGAACTGGTCGGCGTTTACGACAACAATGTAGAACGCGCGGAGGAAATCGCCGGAAAATACAAATGCAGGGTGTTCAAATCGCTAAAGGAGCTCGGCGAAGCCTGCACGGCGGTGAGCGTCGTCGTCCCCACCGACAGGCACACGGAAGTCGCCATGCCGCTGCTCGAACAGAACTGCGACCTTCTCATCGAAAAGCCCATAACAACCTCCGTCGAAGACGCCGAGGCGATTGTGAAAGCCGCGAAGGAAAGGGATCTTATCGTGCAGGTCGGGCATATCGAACATTTCAACCCCGTCATGGGCTTCATGGAAACGCACGTGAAGGAGCCGCGCTTCATTACGGCAGACAGGCTCGCGCCCTTCAACCCGCGCGGAACCGAAGTCGGCGTGGTGCTGGACCTCATGATCCACGACATAGGCGTCGTGCTCAAGCTCGCCAACTCGCAAGTCGAAAGGGTCGAGGCCGTCGGCGTAAACGTGCTCAGCAAAAGCGAGGACATCGCCAACGCCCGCATAGTGTTCGCCAACAAGTGCGTGGCCAACCTCAACGTAAGCCGCGTTAGCCTTAAAAAACTGCGCGAAATACGCGTATTCCAGCCTGGTGCTTATATGTCTTTGGATTTTATGAACCAGAAGGGCCACCTCATCCGCGTCAAGGGTCTCACCGACATCGTTCCCGAAGAGGTCCCGATTGAAAAACAGGAGCCGCTCAAGATAGAGCTTGCGAGCTTCGCCGACTGCGTTATCAACAAAAAGAACCCCAAGGTTGACGCGCTTCTGGGCATGAGGGCCCTTGAAATCGCCCTCGAAATAACGCGCCAGATAAACAATCCCTGATGAGTTCCGTTCTTGCATTGCGCGAGTTCAACTTCGCCCCGCCAGAAAAGGGCGCGTGCGATGCGCTCGTGATTGCCGGCGAGCACTCCGGCGACGAGCAGGCCGCGCGCATGCTCAAAAAAGTTTTCGCTTTGCGCCCCGACATGCGCGTGTGCGCTTTCGGCGGCAAAAATATAGGCGAAAGCGGCGCGCAGCTTCTTTTCGACATGACTTCCTTTTCCGTCGTCGGCCTCGTCGAGGTTTTGAAAAACTATTCGTTCTTCAAAAAGCTCTCGGCCGCCATCGTCGACTGGATTGACCGCTACAGGCCCAAGGCCGTCTGCTTTGTCGACTACCCCGGCCTGAACCTGCACATCGCCGCCGAGCTCAAAAAGCGCGGCATAAGCCTCAAAGGCGGCGGCAACGTCAAGCTTCTCTACTATATCAGCCCTCAAATCTGGGCGTGGAAAGCCGGGCGACGATTCAAAATGGCGAAGCTCCTAGACGAGCTAGCCGTAATTTTCCCATTCGAAACCGAGTGCTATGCCGATACTTCCCTGTCCGTGCATTTTGTGGGGCATCCTTTCCTTGAAGATTCCTACCGCCCGCCCGTAGTGCGCGATGACAACGGCGCAATACTTCTTCTCGCGGGCAGCAGGGAAATAGCCGTGTCGCGCATTTTTCCCGTGATGATCGGTGCGCTTAGAAAGCTTCCGAACGAAAAGGCCGTCGCGATTTACCCCAACGAGGCCATCAAAAAAATTTTGCAGGGCGTGCTCGATAAAAATCCCGACGTCGCACCGCGAGTCTCGCTCACCCACAATGACGACGGCAACGTCAAGGCTAAGGCGGTTATGATGAGCTCCGGCACGATGTCCCTCACCTGCTCGCTCGAAGGAATCCCCGGCGCAATCGTCTACAAGGCAAATCCCGTGACCTACGCCATAGGGCGCGCCCTTGTGAAAATCCTCTACTTAAGCATAGCTAACATTCTCCTCCAAAAACCCGCGTGGCGCGAATTCATCCAGTTCGACGCCAAGCCAGCAAAGCTCGCCGCATATATGCGCGAGTGCCTGGAAAACCAAAACGTGCGCGCCGAATTTTTAAACTACGCCGCCCAACTTAAAAAAATCCTCCACTCCCCCCCTAAAATGTCCGCCGCCGAATGGCTGATAGGGAATGTAGAAAGCTAATCTTTGCCGTTATTAGAAAGCGGGGCTCATAGCCGCCCCGCACCCCGCCTAGGCGCGAGCCGCGCCGTGGCATAGTGACGTT
>CALXSL010000035.1 GCA_944391135.1 uncultured Opitutales bacterium | reverse complement strand
TTGGGCATTGTAGAACATTTTTTATTCTCTTTGCCCTCTTTTTTTTCTCCCATTCCACAATCTTTGACGTAGAGCGAAAAAGTCTTGATTTTGTGGCGACAAAATGACGACATATTTTTCATGTCAGTTTTTAAAACTAAAATCAGAGGAGAGGCTGCATACTATATTCCATATCACATAAAGGGGCAAAGGCATAGGAAGTATTTCAAGAAAGAAGAATATAAGAAAGCCGTACAATGGGACAAGCGCCATAATAAGGCTTTGATGGCTGGCAATTCGGGCTTGATGCTCCTTTCAGATGTCCAAGCGAATGATGTCCTTCACGCCATTTCAATTCTCCCCAAAGGGCGCACGTTATCGGAGGCGGTTCAAAGGGCTTGGGGAAATGCTACAGAAGAATCCTTGCGGGAATATATCGCGAAATTTTTGGCAATGAAAGAGGCCACAGGAATCACGCAAAAGCACCACTCCATAATAAGCAGCCGACTCAATAAGTTATTGGAAAATTTTGAGAACTTCGGAAACATCACATTGCAGTCGATATATGATTTCCTCTCAACAAAGGGGGCGTCGCGCAAAACCCTTGGAGAATGGTTTAACACCTACAACGATTTTTTCAACTATTGCGTGCGGCTTGACGCTATAAAGTCTAATCCCCTTGCCAAATGGACTATCGACGATTTCGGCAGAAAGAAGATTAAAAAAACTATAGAGTTCATTGCCGTGGATGTTGCCCCTAAGTTTCTCAATTACATCAGTAGCCAGCATCCAGAGTATCTCAAATATTATGTCCTGTCGATGTTTTCAGGAATACGCGTTGCGGAGGTACTGCGTATGAGCGAGAATCTTTTCGATTACGAAAAAAAAACATATATTCCTCCCTGCTGAGATAACCAAGGAAAAGAAAGCCGAACATTTGGCTGATTTCGAGCCCAATCTTTGGGCTTGGCTTGAAGTTTGCAAGGGCATGGATATAAAAGCCCCATCGTCAAACACAAGGGCGAGAATCTTTAAAAAGTTCGGATTGACGCAAAATTTTGCGCGCCATAGTTTTGCCACTTACCACTATTCGCTTTACCAAGATTCAAAGCGTACGGCAGTGCTTACGCATCATACCGAGGAGGTTCTAAAAAACAATTATATGGGAGCATTGGTAAGTGTAGATGAAGCGCGTGAGTATTTCAATATTACGCCGGATGCGCTTGTTAGATGGGCGGAAAAGTTGAAAAAAGAAGATTATGAGGCTATCGCGGGTAATGAGATTGCACAAAAAGACTTTTCAAAGCGCATCAAGGGATTACAGTCAGATAAATAACCTCAATGCGGCGGCGTTTTGCCGTTGCCTTCATTGCGTCCATTTGGCCGGAACTAAGCTTTGCATGTTCAAAAACGGCAATACAGGGTTTTTTCTTTAAAAAAAGCGCATAGTGGACGGCTTGGCCTATGGCTTCATGCCATTTGCTGGCGCGTTCTACTTCTATGGCGTACTTTTCAGTCACAATGTCGCAACGTCCGCCCCGCAAAACAACCTCGGTTTTTACGCCTTCTTCCGTTTTGGAAAAGTGAGCGGCCAAGGCGTCGCGCCAATGGCTTTCCCGGGGCTTTTCTATGCCGTCGGGTAGTGATACGGCTACCGTTTGCACTCCGGAGAGAAGTGCAAGCGGCAACAGAAAGAGTACTGCAAAAAGTATTTTAGCGATTTTTGATAAAGTTTTCAGATTTGCAGTGAGGGCAAACTTGCTTTCTAGAAAATGAACGCACGATACTTATGCAAATAGCAACTACAAATGCGCCAACAATGCCAATTGCGCCTAGAAATAGCCAACCGAGAACAAGCAGGACAATAAATATTGCAACTTCCATCATGAAACTTCCCATTTGCTTTGTTGCCGGTTTGTCGAAACCGTTTTTGCATATGGCGTATGTGTATTTCATTGACGAAGCTTGGTGTTTGGTGAAATCAGGATTTTGTTTTAGATAATCTTCGTAGCTCATATTAACCTCTTTTTCTTTTGATATATTAATTTATATTCCACACTTAAAGCAATCGCAAAAAATACAATACTACATTTTAAATTATATAAACGGGATTACAGGGGTTGGCTTGAAGATTTTTATTCAATTCATCCGTTGCTTTGTGCAATTTTAGATTTTGTGACCGGGGCGTTGATTTCGTTGATTTTTACGAGGTCGTTTTTCCCTTTTATTATGATGGCGGCATCCTTTTTTACGGAAAGAAAGCAATGGGCAATGCAGGCACTTATATTGCCCGCAAAATATTCATTGGCGTAATCCCGCAGCTCTTTGTCCAGTTTAGCCGAAAGCGAGATGGTGCGTCGAATTACTTTTTCCGATTCTTCATTCATATATTTAAGGAATATTAACAATATTTTGTTTGCCAATCAAATATGAGTATGATTACACGCATAATATATATGCACTAAAAGCATACTTTGACTATGAAAATTCCCAATCTTGCTGATTATACTCCGGAGCAGTTGAATTCCTATGTTGCTTCTCTTCCAAATGAATTAATGGGCAAGGTCATATTTGAACTTGTCTTGATTCTATATGACAGCCCCGATAGGGTGTCAGAGGCGCGCAGCATATGCCAGATCTGCCGCATGTTGCGATTGGTCGGATTATGATGGTTTTGCAGGACGGCAAACGAACCGCCGCGCGTTTCCGGTGTCCTACTTTCTGTGTGTCTATTTAATTGACAAATGAATGGGAATTAACATTTAATAATAGACAATCAAAGGAGCGCTTAGCCCTTTGAATACAAACTATACAAAAACATAACTAGAATATGAAAAAAATAACCACATCCATGATACTCGCGCTGCTGTCGTGCTCGATGCTGGGCGCTGTAAGCAAGCCCTCCTCGTTAAGCGACGGAAAGAGCGAGACTGAAAAACAGATTCAGCAGTACAATGCCGAAAAAGAAGCCGCGGCCGCCGCGGCGGACGCCAAGGAGTCCGCTGTTGAAGGGCCTGTGGTTGTCACGGAAGACGTAATAGTCTATACTTCGAACGCGAACCAGCCCGAGGGCAACCTTTCGGCGTTCGGCACGTACTTTGTATCGGTCAAGGCCGAAGGAAGTCTTGTCCAGTTGAAATCGTTCGTCGGAAACGAAAAGCGCAAGTATTGGGGATACGGCGCGGAACTCGCCGCAAACGCAAACCTCTACAAGGACGAGGGCGACAACTGGGGTATAGACCTCTATGTGCCGCTCGACTACAGGTATTCGAGGATTGAAGGCGGCAACTTCCACCAGTTCGAATTCCCCGCCTATCTGCGCCCCTATCTGAGGGTTCCGCTTGAAGGCCTCACGTTTACGCTTTTCGCCGAAGGCGGCGCGGGCGGTCTCATGACGCACATGACGGACATGGCCACAAGGACCAACGTGTTCTGGGCGATGGGCGGCGGCATCGAAATAGGCTTCCTAAACGACTTCTCCATTACGCCGAAGTACATGTACAAGTCGGCCCAGACTAAGTCGTTGGAAAACGACGTGGGCAACCTGAACGCCTACATGGCGCCCCAGCAGGAAATCAGCGTGGAGTTTGCCTGGAGGTTCCAGCAGAACATGGCCCTTCTCGTTTCCTACACATACACGATTTGGGACAACAAATACAACAGCGACATCATCAAGGTCAACCAGGACCACAAGCTGGGCGTCGGCGTGCGCTTCCAGTTTTAATTTGAAATGAGTGCTTGATTGGGGCGGCGCAGGTTTCTGCGCCGTCTTTTTTTATGCCGCAAAGCCAAAAAATGTGGTTATTTCACAGAAAAATCTTGTAAGAGCGGGCCCAATGTAATTGAAATGGGGGAATGGAAAAGCGCGCATTGATATCGGTCAGCGACAAGACCGGCATAGTTGAATTTGCGAAGGAATTGGTCAAGCACAGGGGCTATACGATTCTTTCCACGGGCGGCACGGCGAAACTTCTCGCCGAAAAGGGCATTCCCGTTACGGAAGTCAGCGATTATACGGGGTTTCCGGAAATGATGGACGGCCGCGTGAAGACTCTGCACCCCAAGATCCACGGCGGTCTGCTTGCCCTGCGCGACAACAAGGGCCACATGGAAATGGCCGCAAAACACGATATCGGCATGATAGACTTGGTTGTAGTCAACCTTTATCCGTTTGAAGCCACTGTTGCCAAGCCCGGCTGCACGCTCGAAGACGCCATTGAAAACATCGACATTGGCGGTCCCTCGATGCTCCGTTCCGCCGCGAAAAACCATAGGGATGTTACCGTCGTATGCGACGCCAACGACTACCCGGCAGTGCTCGAAGCGCTGCGCGTGGGCGGCGAACAGCTTCTCGAACTGCGCCGCAGGCTGGCGCTGAAAGTGTACCAGCGCACGAGCGCCTACGACGCCGCGATAGCGAACTACCTCAACGGCAAGTACAACGGCGGCGAACTGCCCGAAACCCTGAATATAGGCCTGCCCGTCGCGCAGAAGCTGCGCTACGGCGAAAACCCGCACCAGAAGGCCGCGCTTTACGGCGACTTCAAAAAGTTCTTTGCGCAGATTCACGGCAAGGAGCTTTCATACAACAATATTATAGACATTTCCGCTGCCGCCGAGCTTATCGCGGAATTCGACAAGCCCACCCTCGCGATTCTCAAACATACCAACCCCTGCGGCGTGGCCAGCTGCGACAATCTTGTCGAGGCGTGGAACCAGGCTTTTGAAACCGACAAACAGGCCCCCTTTGGCGGCATAATAGTGGCCAACCGCGAAATCGGCGCGGACCTCGCAAAGGAAATTTCGGGCATATTCTCGGAAGTCATCATCGCGCCGTCCTTCAGCGACGAGGCAATTGAAATTTTTACAAAGAAAAAGAACCTGCGCCTGATGGTGTCGTCCTATTCAAGGAGGGCGTCGATGCAGTACAAGAGCGTAATAGGCGGCCTGCTCGCTCAGGACTCCGACTCAGTGGAAGAGCTCAAGGCGAACATGAAGGTCGTCACGAAGCGCCAGCCCACCGAAGAGGAATGGCGCGCGCTGCTTTTCGGCTGGAAAGTCGTGAAGCACGTGAAGAGCAACGCGATAGTTTACGCCGGCTGCGAGCGCACTTTGGGCGTCGGCGCGGGCCAGATGTCGCGCGTGGACAGCTCGCAGATAGCGGTTTGGAAGGCCGGGCATGCGGAACTTCCCCTCAAGGGCAGTGTCATAGCATCAGACGCGTTCTTCCCCTTTGCGGACGGCTTGGTGGCTGCGGCGGAGGCTGGCGCTACTGCGGCGATACAGCCCGGCGGATCGGTTCGCGACGAGGAGGTCATCAAGGCCGCCGACGAAAACAACATGGCGATGGTCTTTACCGGCATACGCCATTTCAAACACTAATTTGCCGACGCGCCGCCGGAGTCCGGCAAGGGCTTTGCGCGGCGCGGTTTATCAACTTTATCAGAACTCGACAACTAAAGGCGCGGCGGATTAAGCCGTATTGAATAACAAGATGGGTAGGGTGCTTACAGACAAGGGAAAGGTGTTGCTGACGTTTTTTGCGGCGTGCTTTGCCGTGCTGTATATAGTTTCCGCGGGAGGCTGCGACTTCGGCAAGGCGGAGGTCGTCAAGGAGACGAACGAAACGCATTTTCTAAGGGGGCAGGAGGAGCTTCGCCGCGGCAATTATTCCGAGGCCATGAGCGCCTTCATGAAGGTCACCGAAAAGCGCAGCGACGCGCCCGAATCTCATTTCGAGCTCGGCAGGATTTACCTTGACCACATGAACGACCCCGACTCGGCCATATACCATTTCAAAAAATATCTCGAATCGAAGCCGAATTCGCAGGCTTCGCCCATGGTTCGCCAGATGATTGAGACGGCGCGCAAGAGGATTGTTGCGTCCATCCCCGAAAGCCCCTTTGAAAACAACATCCGCAGGCTTGAGCTTGAGGAGCTTCTGCAGAAGGTGCAGAAGGAGAATCTCGAGCTCAAGCAGAAGCTTATTGCGGCCGCCGAAAAGATTGAAAAGCTTGAGGCCTCGCAGACGGTGGTCGTGGCGCAGCAAACGCCCGAGCGCGCGGCTCAGCCCGCCCGGCAGACGCCGCAGCAGGCCCGGCGGCAGACGGCACAGAGCGCGCAGACCCCGGCACAGACACCGGTTTCCGTGCGGCGCGACACGCCTTCCAGCTATGTCGTCCAGCCGGGCGACACTTTGAGCAGCATCAGCCGCAAGGCCTACGGCTCTCCGAACAAATGGCGCGAAATTTACAACGCCAACAGGGACAGGCTCGCTACGCCGGAAGCCCTGAAGCCCGGCCAAACGCTGAAAATTCCGAAGCAGCAGTAGCCCGCTACTCGTGGAATTCAAAAAAAATGCTGGCGTTTGCGGAATACCTGAATGTCGTGTTGGCGTCGGTCTCGGCTAGATCCTTTGGGATGAACGCGTTCAGGGAGAACGTCTTTCCCAAAACTTCGTAGGGGAAATTTCCCACCCGCACGTAGCCCGGATTGAAATAGTCGCCGCTGCTGCTTACCACAAGGCTTCCGCATGAAAATTCAATTTCCGGTGCGAACATGAACTTTCTTTCCCCGAACGGGATGTTTTCCGCGCCGGCTTCGCTGACCATAAACGGGCCCCTTATGGAAAAATCCACAACGCCGTCGCCTTCGCATTCTCCATGAAAAAAAACGCCGCTTTTGTTTGCGCGCCGATAGGGCTCATGCTCGCATATGCAGCTTGCCGTCTGCGCGCCGGAAATTTGCGCACTGAACTCCTCCTCGAAATAGGGCTCGTCGTCCTCCTCGAATTTCACGCTATGGTAGGTGTAGAGATTCGCGCTCACCCGCAGCCCCTTAAGTAGCCAGAAGATTTCGACGCATTCTTTCAGCGTCAGCGGCCCTATCGAGCCGCTATCGGGCTCTTCAGTCTGCAATGGGGATGGCAGGGGCGACAGAAATGTAAAAGGCTCTATCATTGTCCGTCTTCCAGAAATACGGGGTCCGTCATGAGCACTTTGGCCTTGGCGAGTTTCCCGTCCTTGCACAGCAGGATTTCGCGGATGGCGATTTTTTCCTCCGTGGAAAGGCTGTCGGAATTCAAGTCTATGCTTCCGTGCGTTTCAATGTCCCCCTCGATGACCATGCGCGAATATTTGGAGTCGCCCTGCGCGCCGTTCGTGTCGGGCGCCAGCCCGTCGAGCTGCACGCGCGACGAGCCTACCTTGCCGCTCGAGCGCGAACCGGCGTCCTGCGGAACCTTTCGCGGGCGGCTTATTCTGAACAGCTCGGCAATGTTGTCGGGGTAGAGGTGTTTTGGCGGCCCGAATTTTATTTTCAGCATCGACTTGAACACGTCTTCCTCGCAGGATACCACAGCGGAGTTCATTGACGCCCAGTCGGGGTTTTCCTCCGATTGCACGTTAACCGAAAACCCCATGAAATCTTCCGACTTTCCGCCCTCAACCTTTATCTGCCCGTCGAACAGAAGCTGGTTGGCGGCGTCGTAAATCGCCTTGGCGAGCCCTTGGGGAATGGGCTCGGCGTATTGCGACGCCGTCCAGATGTCATAAGTGCCCGTCGAGGCGTTTGTGGCCACAAGCCTTACCGCGATTTCCCTTGTGGAAATCGACCCGTTCTCATCTATGTATCTTATGGTTGCATAGACGCGGTCCGTCTCGGTTTTGAAGTTCATGCGCGAGCTTATGGAGCCCGACACGAGTTCGCGCGGCAGGCTGGAATCGTCCCTTCCGCTCGATACAATCGAAAACCCTTCGTTCTCCTTGAGCACGGGCACGCGCTTGCGCCACCATGATACGCTGTTGGGCTGGATTGTTTCGCAGACAATCTTGTGGCTTTGGCAGAAAGCCTTTGAACCCGCAAGCTCCACGCTCATCACAAGGGCGTTTTTGGAGGTGGAATTGAAATCTACCGGATATTTGTCCTCTACGACATCGAGCCATGTGTTGTCTTCGGCCGTATTTTCCGTCTCGTATTTTACAGACACGCCGCTGATGCGCAGGTCTTCGCGCGGGGTTATCGATACGTCCCTTATTTGCCCCGAATTCGTCGCGAGCGTTTTTGCCGCGAGCGCGCCGCGCCTTTTTATGTTGATGGACGGCGCGCCTTGCGCCGAATAGTCGAAGTATATTATGTTGTCCGGCGCCCACTTCAGCACGCGCGCAATGGCCTCCGAACACGACAGGTCTTTGGCTTCGTCCAGAAGCATTGGGGCATCCAGCGATATTTCCCCGATGGAAATGTTCGCTCCGCACAATATCGCATATTCAAGGATTTCGCGCAGCTGTCCGCCCACGCCGATTTTTTGTCCGTCTGCGGACTGTCCGAGCACCACCTTGCTGCGCTTTATTGTGGAAAGTTCGACGCCGTCCGATTTCATCCAGTCCTGCTGGAACACGATAGACTCCAGGTCGCTCCAGGGATTCTTGGCCACAAGCTCCGCGCGTTCGTATTTTCCCGAATACTTGCGCGGAAGTTTGGCGATTGTTCCTGCGAAGCGCCTTGTGCCGTCTTCAATCATTTCAAACGCGTCGCCTACATTCAGGCTGTCGGCCGTGTCCGGCGCAGCAAATCCTATCTGCATTTCGTCGCAGGCGCCGCTGCGCCTGTTCATTTTGCATTTGAAAATCTTCCATTCTTCCGCGCTTTTCGACTGCGCCCCCATTTTAAAAATTATGGCCATTTTACATTCCCGATTTCAGGTTTTTGAGCTGCTCGTCGCTTTCTGAAAGCTTCAGTTCGAGTTCCGATATCGCGTTTTCAAGCGCGTCTATTTGTGTCTGAAGCTGTGCTATGGCTTCCTTGAGAAGCTCCTCCTGGCTGTTTTCGCCTTCCATTATGCCCGCTCCGTCCTTGCGCCCGCGAATTCGTAGCGGGTCGTTGTTATCAGCCCGGACGTTTCGGTCTTGATTTTTGAAGCCGCCGCGTTTGAAAGCCCGAAAGATTTGCCGGGAGCGCATTCAAAGGCCAGCGTCAGCGGCCTTTGCGCCGCGATTTCGGCCGCGTGCGACAGCGCGAACGCTTCGGCTTCGGACTCGGACATGTGCGACCTTTCCAGCGTGAACGACACCGTCGTCTGGGCGTTCCCCCTGTCGAATATGTGCGCGTACGCCGACTCGACCGCGTATTCGGTCTGGTTGAGCCTGCGCATTTCCACGGACACCGATTTGGGCGTTTCGCCTTTTGGGTTGAGGCATTGCTGCGATATGTAAATTTTCATGACAGTACCGATTGGGCGTTGAATTTGAGCGTGATTTTGGTTTTTCCGTTCCCCGCGTCCCCGCGCTTCCACGGGGCGTTTTGCGCGAGCGTCATTTTGCCGTATCCGCATTCGAGCGGCGGCGTCCATTTGTGCAGGGTCCGCGAGATGATTTCGCAGACGGTCAGAAGCGAGGGCGGATTTGTCGCCAGCGTGCCGTCGCATACCACTTCCACGCATACGTCGACGTCCGAAAAAGTCGGGCCTGCGGCGTATTTGGAAGCGCTTGTGGGCATGGGCATCAGTATTTCCACTTTCATGCCTTCCGCTTTTCCGCCCCGTGCGTGAACGTTGCGCCCCTCGGCATATATGTCGGCGCAGTTCAGGTCGGCCAGGCTTTGCAGGTGGTCGAGAAGGCTCTTCTGGAGCTTTTCAAGCGTGCCCATTATATGCCCTCCATGCTTTTCCTGTCGGCCACGCGCTTTGCGGCGCCGCTGCTTACGCCCTTGCGCCTGGTGGGGCCGCGCACGCCGAACAGCGGCCGCGATACGGGAAGCTCCCCGGATGCCACGCGCAGGAGGGTTTCGCGGGCGATGTCGGCCTGTCTGCTTTGAGCGTCCGATATCTCCATGGACGGTATGCGAAGCTGCAGCGCCTCTATGGCGAGCCTTATCGCGCAGTCCTTGAGTTCCGCCGGAATCCTTGAATGGTCGGTGTCGAGTATGTTCAGACCGCTCGCGGCGACTTCAGCGCGTATGCGCGCCACGATGCCCGATATGATGTCCTGCGAGATGTCCCTGTTGAGCGAGCGTATGGCCTCGGCCTTGAGTATGTCGAGTTGCGGTTTGTTGAGGGCGCATTCCAGGTCCTGTGGTGTGAGAATTATCCAGTCCATTTTGTTGAGGCCGTCCGGCCGCGGCGGCGTTTCCGCCGCCGCAACCGAATCACTTAGCCTTCTCCTTCCTCGATTGTGAGTTTGCGTATGCCCAGCGTGCTTGTTGCCACAATGCTCGAGTAGTGTTCCACTGTGAGGTCGGTGTATTTGGCGTGTTCGTCGCAGTACACCCTGAAGGCGGAACCCTCGTCCATAGGCGTGTAGAAACGCTTGAGGTTGGACGGCTCGTCCTTGGATATGGTGTTCTGCCCGAAGAACGCGAATACCGTCGAACCCGCGACGAGCGACTTTTGGTCGGCGCCCGACTGGTAGCGCGAGGACACAACCTCGCAGCCGTCCAGCAGGAACTTGCCGGCGAGTTCGTCCTGAGCCATGGAGCCCGCCTTGAACGCCACCGCCGAATTCTGAGATTCGAGGCAGGTCATTCTGGCGTCCCATGCGGATTCGCCGAAGAGGAGCCTGTTGGGGCGGACGCCGCTTTCGTTGGCCGCGGCCGAGAGCATGGCGCGGATGTCGGAGTCGGGGTTCGCGCTGCCGCTCCAGCTGACGGTGCCGTGGTCCTGGGCGGTGTCTTCGAGCGCATAGACCGCGCGGCGGAGCTCGTTGCGCAGGAGCCTCTGCATGAGCATCTGCACATAGCGTTCCTGCCAGTCGTCGCCGGCGACTTCGTCGTGGTCGACGCGGATGGTAAGGCCTTTGTTGAGCGTCTTTTCGTTGACCGTTTCGCCGTCGTAGCGCACCCTCTTAAACTCGGCGCCAATCGCGCGGACGTCGTCGCTTTCGGAGTAGAAGGCCTGCGCGTTGCCGCTCATCTTGAACTCAAACCTGCGGCCGACGGGGATCGGGGGCGCAATGAAGTCGAGGAGCTTGGCGATGTTTTCCTGGTCCTGCCAGCCCACCGTGAAGGCCGTGAGGGCCTCGGAGTAGTTGCCGGCGTTGAATTTGTTTTCGTTTGCTGCTGTGATGTTGCTTGCCATAGTGATTAGTTTTTGCGGATTGCGATCCATGAGATTTTTGTCGAGCCGCTGACGCCGTTGGCGTCGAGCGTGAACGCCACCGTGCCGTTGCCCGCAGTGGCCTTTACCGTCTTTTCGCTGCCGCCGGCCGTCTGGACGGTTGCGATCACGATGTCGGTGTTCTTGATATAGGGTGCGCTGAGTGAGAGGGCGCTTGTGGCGTTCGTCCAGCCGGTGATTTCGGCGTTGACTACCGCCCATGCGGGCTCGCCGAATCCGACGGGATCGACTTCTACTATGCCGTTAGCGGAGGCGTCCGCGATTGCCACGCCGATCCTGTACGAGCCGCCCGCGGCCACGGAGCTGACTTTCCCCTGCGCGGCGGTGTAAACCGTGCTGCCCGCGGTGATTTCATTCGCGGCCCTGCACATGAACGTGCTTTCGGCGCATCCGGGGAGCGCCACGGCCACGCTGTCTTCGGCGTCAGCCTCGTCGGTGCAGACGCCGAACGGCTTGTCCGTGGCGTTCGCAACCTTGATTTCGCCGTTGGCGTAGAGCTTGGCGACGAGGTTTGAGTAGCCGAAGTTCTGTACGGCCTTCATGGTTATCGAGCCAGCGTGGGTGCCGTCGGCTATGTTGCAGAACGCGTCCTGTCGGCCCGCAGTCTTCGCCTTTATCCCAAATAAGATTCCGGCGATCAGTTTTTTTCATTTTCTTCATTTTTATCCTTTGTTAGTTTATGGCGGTTTTCAGGCCGCCGTTAGAGATACTCTTTTCTTACCGCGGCGAAGCTTTTGGTGTACGCCTCGCCGGTGCGCCTGCTGCGTTCGAGCGCCATCATGCCCAGTTCGCGCACTGTCCTGCGCCTTTCGGGTTTCGGGGAATCTTTTTTCAGGGTCGCTATGCGTTCGGCCACGACGCTTTCGTCGATGGAAAGCTTCAGGTCTTCGGCTTTCTTCGCGCAGTTTTTCAGCGTCTGCAGCGTTCTGCCGTATTTTTCCGAAAGCGTCTTCACGCACGAGGCCAGCTCTTTGGCCGTCTCGTTTTTTTTCGGGGCGGCGGCGCTTATTATCTTTCCGCTTCCCGGGATGTTCGGGTTGTTGGTGAGCCCCGCCGATATCAGCCTTATGGGCCTGTATTTGCCGTCGGGCAGCTTTTCCATCTGCCATCTGGGCGACATGGCCTTGAGCTTGCCGCTTTTTATCTTTTTGAAAGTGTCGTCGTCGTAGCTGGCCACCACCGCTATGCCGCCGTCTGTGGAGCATATCTTTTTTATGCGCCCGACCGTCCGCGCCCTTTGGCGCGAGCCCGCCTCGTCGGGATGACCGATGTATATGGGTATGCCCAGCGAGAAAGTGCCTGCGAAGCGCGCCGACTTTTTCATTTTTGCGGCGGCCTCCTCGTCGACGAGCTGCATTCCCTGCGAATGCGGCCATTCCCCGTAGGGGCAGAGCACCTGGACGATTTCCCTATTGAACGTCATCCGAGGCCTCCTCCCTGTTGAGCGGGAACGCGAACCTTTTGGCCAGCGCCAGCGCGTCGGGTTCGAGCCCGAGCTTCACGAGGCGCTCGATTATTTCCAGCTCGTACCTGTGCGCCTCGTAGTCGGGAAGCCTGAGCCTGAATTTTGCGAGCGGCGTTTCGTCGCCGAACATAAGCGAAATGACTTTCGAATCTATCTGCCTGTTGAAGGTCTCGGATATGTTTGCGGCGTCCTCCTCCTCGATGAGCGTGCTTTCATACCATTGCACGCTCGCGCCGACTTTTTCGCTTCCGCTCATGGTGGAAAGGTCCGAGCCGCGCCAAAGCGAGCAAAGCATTCTGTCGATTCTTTCGATAAGCGCGGGGTAGGGCAGCTCGCCCTTTGTGGAAATGTCTATGGCGTCTATGTCGGTTCCCTGCGAAAGAACCGCGTGGAATTCCGCGCCGAAGTCCGCGACGGCGTCGCACGCCGCCTGCCACTGTTCGGTCCCCGGGAAGGCGTCGGTTTTGGCCTTGATGCCGGGCATGCCGTTGCGCTCGCAGTATATAAGCCAGTCTTTGAGCGGCAGCTGCTTGAACATGTAGGCGATGGAAGAAGCCATCATGAGGCCGTCGGAGCATGTCACCATCCACTCGTTTTTGTTGAGGGCTCGGCCGTCTGTAAGCTGTCCCTCGTGGTCGAGCATCCTGAGCTTTCCCGAGGTGTTTTCGAAAAGCCACAGCGGATACTGCTCGAATTTTCCGGAAACCTTGCCGTTCTTTTCTGTGAAGAATATCTTGTGGACGGAATATTTCATGGCAACCGCGTCCATCATCTGCGATATGAGCATCCTAAGGCCCCCGCATTCGTTCCTGTCGGTGAAGCTGCACGCGTCCAGCGACGCGTAAAAGTCTGCGAGCGCCTTTTTATGCTTCACGGCCCTCGGGGAATTTTCGAGGAGCACTATTTCGCTCTCGAGGCGCGAGATGGATTTTTTCCTTTTGAGGTTGAGCCCGCAAAGGATGTCGTCCCTGTTGAGGATGGCCTCGAAAATTCTGACGGCCCCGCCGAGCCTTCCGGCCTCGAACGATTCGAGGGCGCGCGCCAGCGTGTCGGGGCGGAGGTTTCTTATCGGGTTGAACCGCGTCCTTGCCGTCCGCGATGTCAGTGTGGGTGTCGTTGCTTTTGCATTCATGATGCACGCAACAATATCACATGTTTTTCAGCCCCGCAAATTTACTTTGGAAACTTTGGATGGAACAATACTTTTTGATATTTTTGCATATAAACACACAATGATAATGTGCGTTAAAATTAAAAAAAATCCGCGCGGGAAACCCCGTGCGGATATCAAATAATCGGCGGTGATTTTAAAGCTTTTCGGCTATAAACCTCTTTACAAGCTGGGTAAGGAATTTGGGCGCGCGGTTTTTCGCCTCAACTATGTTGGGCGCCAGCGGCATTATCTCGCCGACGGAAACGCCGTTAAGCTTCATTTTGCCCTCAAGGTCGGCTTCCGGAACTTCAGAGGACCCGCAAAAAATCCATACGGGCTTCTTGTGTTTCATCGCCATCTTCGCGAGGGAGTAGGGCCCTTTGCCGTTCGCAGACTGCTCGTCAAATTTTCCCTCGCCCGTGATTACGACGTCGGAATTTTTCACATGGTCTTCGAGGTTCGTGTATTTCGCGAAAATGTCGAAGCCGCTTATGCGCTTGGCGCCGAGGAAATTTATGAGCGCGTATCCGCAGCCGCCGGCCGAGCCCGCGCCGGGGGCGTCGTGCATGCTTTTGCCGAGGCATTTCTCGGAAACATGCGCGAGCCTTTTCATGTTGGCCTCAAGCTTTGCGACTTCCTCGTCGCTCGCGCCCTTCTGCCGGGCATATTGCATGGCAGCCCCGTATTTGCCAAGCAGGGGGCTTTCCACGTCGGTTGCTACGACAAATTTCGCCGATATTTTGCCTTCCGGCACTTCAATTTTGTCGAGATCGGCCAGTCCTTCGCCGTTCGGTATGATTGGCTTGCCGTTTTTGTCGAGGAAGCGGAAGCCGAGCGGAATGAGCAGGCCAACGCCGCCGTCGTTTGTGGCGCTTCCGCCGACGCCCACTATTATGGTCTTATAGCCGCGTTCTACGAGTTTGGCGAGAATCTGCCCCGTGCCCAGGTTTGTGAGCTTGGCGGGGTTCCTCTCTCCTTCAGAAATGAGATTTATGCCCGACGCCTCGGTTAGCCCCACAAGAGCGGTATCGTCGTCAATGAGGGCGCATTTGGCAGTGAGCGTCTGCCCGGTCGGGTCTATGGTTTTCAGGCGGATTATTTTCGCGCCGTCCTTAGCGTGCGCAATCGTGTCGACAAAGCCGTCGCCGCCGTCTGTCAGTGAAAATTCGGTCACTTGGGCGTCCTTCAGGACCGCGAGGATTCCCATCTTAATGGCATGCGCCGCCTGACTTGCGGAAAGCGATCCCCTGAACTTGTCGGGAGCGACCAAAAACTTAATTGCTTTGCTCATAACTGTGTTTCAGATACTTGTCTTTGCGGATCAAATATTTCTGCTATTTCTTAATGATTTCAAAATTGTCAGCCAATAGCAATAACAATTTTCAGAATCATAATGGGAAATATTGCGCATACTTTGCGCATGTAAATCGGCATATTTTTAGAATACAAAAAAAACTTGCAATAAAACCAAATAATCACAAACTCTCTACCTCATATGGCAAGCACTTATAAAGAAGCAAAAGACAAGTATGCCAAACTCGGCATAAACACAGACAAGGTAATCGACGCGGTAAAGGACATCCCGCTTTCAATGCACTGCTGGCAGGGCGACGACGTCGGCGGATTTGAAAATCCCGACGGCGGCCTGACGGGCGGCATACAGGCAACCGGCAACTATCCCGGCAAGGCTCGCAACCCCGAAGAACTTCGCCAGGACATCCAGGAAGCGCTCAAATACATCCCCGGCAAGACCCGCCTCAACCTCCACGCCATCTACGGCGAGTTCGGCGGCAAGAAGGTCGACAGGACTGAAATTTCCTACGACAACTTCAAGGGCTGGGTAGCGTTCTGCAAAAAGAACAAGATGGGCATCGACTTCAACCCCACCTACTTCTCGCATCCCCTTTCGGCCGACGGCTTCACGCTCTCGAACGCCAACAAGAAGATCCGCAAGTTCTGGATCGACCACGGCATCGCATGCCGCAAGATTGCCGAAAAGATCGGCAAGGAGCTCAACAACACCGTCATCACCAATTTCTGGATGCCCGACGGCTACAAGGACCTCCCCGCCGACAGGCTCGCTCCCCGCAAGCGCATGGAAGAGTCGCTCGACGAAATCTTCTCGGTCAAGATCAACAAGAAGTACAACCGCGACTCCGTCGAGTGTAAGCTCTTCGGCATCGGTTCCGAAAGCTATGTCGTCGGCTCGCATGAATTCTTCATGGGCTACGCCGTCAAAAACCAGACCCTCCTGACGCTCGACTCCGGCCACTTCCACCCGACCGAAACCATCGCCGACAAGATTTCGTCGATGCTTCTCTTCGTTCCGGAAATCCTCCTCCACGTTTCGCGCGGCGTCCGCTGGGACAGCGACCACGTCGTCCTCTTCGACGACAACACCAACGCGATCATGCAGGAAATCGTCCGCTGCGGCGCCGTCAACAAGGTGCACATCGGCATGGACTTCTTCGACGCCAGCATCAACCGCATCACCGCGTGGGCGCTCGGCATGCGCTCGGCCCGCAAGGCCCTGCTCGCAGCCATGCTCGACCCGATTGCGCAGATGCGCGATGCGGAAAAGAAGGGCGACTTCGGCACCCGTTTGGCTCTCATGGAAGAAGCCAAGACGATGCCTTTCGCCGCGGTTTGGGAAGAACTTTGCGAGCGCACGAAGACAAAGAGCGGCATGGAAATGATCGACGGCATCAAGTCGTACGAAAACACCGTGCTTGCCGCCCGCAAGTAGCTCTCTCAATCTTCTCCCGCACAATACGCGTCTTCCGGGGCATCCCGGAAGCGCAGGGCGGGGGGAGATTATTTTTTTTATACAAATACATCACTTAAGGATTGTTTATGGAATCAAACTCTCTCGTCGCCATAATGATATTGGCGTTTGGCGGCTTGGCTTCGGCCTCTTTCTACGCGCCGCTCAAGCTCGTTAAATGGAAATGGGAAATAATGTGGACCTTCTACGCGATATTCGCGCTGCTCGTGGTTCCCAACGTTGTCGCCCCCATTGTCATGCCCAGCTGCTGGGAAGCCATCGGCCAGACCGAAGGCAAAACCCTCTTTCTCACCTTTCTTTTCGGCGCCCTCTGGGGCATTGGCGGCCTTACTTTCGGCCTATCCATGCGCTATTTGGGCATCGGCCTCGGCACGGCGGTTGCATTGGGCTGCTGCGCGCTGGTCGGCACTTTGGTCGGCCCCTTCATCGCGGGCAACGCCGACATATACGCATCCAAGGCCGGTTTCATAATCCTGCTTGGCGTGTTCATTTGCGGCCTCGGCATCGCGATAAACGGTGTTGCCGGCATGCTTAAGGAAAAGGATACGGCATCCGACGAAGCCCCCCAGACCGAATTCAACCTCGTCAAGGGTCTTTCCGTGGCGGTCATGGCCGGCGTTCTGAGCGCCTGCTTTGCCATATCGCTCTCTTTCGGCGCCCCTATCGCCAAGACAGCCTTCGGCCTCGCCGTCGACGCTGGCATGGAAAAGGAAACCGCCGACCTCTTCATGGAAACCCCCGTCCTCATCGTGACGCTTTTCGGCGGCTTTCTCGTCAACTTCTTCTGGTGCCTTTTCCTCGCGATAAAGAACAACAGCTTCGGAGATTTCAAGGCCCATGCTACGTCAACAAACGGCGTGTTCCTCGTTCTCTGCCTCCTGGGCAGCGCCCTTTGGTACACGCAGTTCTTCCTCTTGGGCGTGGGCAAGTCCTACATGCCCGAAGAAATGAAGTTTGTAAGCTGGGGCATCCTGATGTCTTTCGTCATCGTATTTGCGGGCATAATCGGCCTCATGTTCGGCGAGTGGAAAGGAACCGCGAAAATCACGAAGTCGGTGCTTTGGCTGGGCATTCTGGTGCTGGTTTCTTCGACATTCGTCATGACGCTGTAAAAACGCATTTTTTACGCGCAAAAAACTCCCCGAAAAATTCGGGGAGTTTTTTTGTGGGGACAGGCGCAGGATGGCTATGATTTTTCGCGTTTCCTTCAAAAAACATCCGGTATATTAACGGAAAAATTTGCACGCCCCCGCATGCCGTGCGGAAAAATGCCGATATTGAAAAATCTGAGTCTACCCGGGAATGCCGCTTGTGCTGCCGATGAAAAAACAAGACATTTTTTTATTGGACTATGCTTTCAAACACGCTATGAATTCGTCGATTATTTACCTATGAAAAATCTTTTCAGCCTGATGTTTCTGTTTTTAACGGCCGCTGCGTGGCCGTCCTTTGTCTTTGGCGCCGAACAGGCTAAAAAGGACTATACCGAAGTCGAAATTACGGTGGACAAGAATTTTCTGCAGCTTCCGATGAACGGGGAGGATCCCTACAGGACTATCCGACTTGTGGATCCCGCCAACGGCTCCGTTATCGCCGAGTTCGACGCTCTCCTTGCCGAAAGCGAACCTATATGGTACGCCGACATGAACATATCCGGCTTCAAGGGGCGCAAACTTCTTTTACAGTACAAGAGCGAAGGCAAGCCCGTCGCGTCAATTACCCAAAGCGATACGCCCGCGCGCATCAGTTCCAGGGCCAACCGCGCGCGCCCCACATACCACCTGACCCCGAAGGACGGGTGGATGGGAAGCATCTACGGCTTGGTTTACTTCAAGGGCATGTGGCATGCCTTTTATCAGTACAACCCCTTTGCAATGACAGACAAAATGCCCGTGCAGTGGGGGCATGCGGCAAGCAAAGACCTCGTCAACTGGGAGTATAGGCCGTCCGTCATGTTTCCTTCTTTCCTTCCCGGCGGACAGATTGAATATCCCACCGCCGCGAGCGCCTATTACGACAAAAGCAACCGCAGCGGACTGTTTTCGACGTCTGCGGGCGGCGTAATATTCGCGTACTCAACTACCACCCGCGGCGACTGTCTGCTTATTACGGAGGATATGGAGACATTCCGAGAAGTCAGCTTCAACCCTATATTGAAGGGCGAAAGCAAGTCGCTGAAGATTTTTTACAATGAAGACTCCTCGCTTTGGACGATAGTCAGGATGGAGGATGTAACGAGGGTGGACGAGATAGACGGCAGCAAGTCGGTGGAAACCGTCCACGGAATTTATGTATCTAAGAATTTGAGGTCGTGGGAAAGGACCTCCGAAATAACCGGAAAGTTTGTGGGCGCGCAGTTGGTTAAAATGCCGCTCGTGGGCGCCCCGGATGCGCCTAAATGGGTTCTTCTCGACGGCACGGGAAGGTATGCTGTGGGCGAATTCGACGGCCGCAAGTTTACGCGCCTGAAGCAGAGCTCGCGCAGGATATTTTTTGGAGACGCGGCAAGCGCCCAGATTTGGAACAACACCCCCGGCGGCAGGATTTTGGCGACCGCATGGATACAGCAGCCGGGCGATCTGATGCGCACGGTCGGGCAGGCCTTTTCGCAATGCATGAGCATCCCGTGGGGCTTGAGGCTGGTGAAAAGCGTGGAGGGCGAATATCAGCTGCGCGCAAAAGTTTGCGAAGAGATAGAGCGCCACATATCCGAGGACGGTACTGACGGCGTCGGATACAAAAGGATGGGCTTTACTTCCAACACGTTTATGCTTCCCGACGCGGTCGGAAACAGCCAGATGATTATGGGCGCCATAGAGTGCTTTGACGCCCGCTCTGTTATCGTCGAGGTTGGGACGGCGCACTTTTCCTACGCTTTCGACAGCGGCGTGTTTCTGGTCAGCCGGCTAATAACCCCGCGCCATTCCGGTCCGATTCAGAGCAAGCTAAGAAAGGAAGTTTTCGAATTCAAGCTGTTTCAGGACACTTACAGCGCCGAGATGTTCGTTCAGTCCGGAGAGGCCGTTCTTTTCGCCGGAGACTCGTATATAAACCCGCAGCAGGAGATAAGGGTTGGGGCTGTGGGGCATGTGGTGATCTCATGGCTGCACAAGTTCCCGATTTACAGGCACGACATAAGCCAAAGGAACGAAATTAAGCAGAAAATGTTTGAAAAGATGTACGAGGCCGCGCAATAAATACACGGATGTTTTTCCAGATAATAGAGACCTCCAGTGCGGGCAATTGCGCATATCTTGAATGCGGCGGTGCAAGGGTGCTTATCGACGCCGGTGTCGGCATAAGGAAAATCGAGTCGTATATGCGCTCCTTAAGCCTGTCTTTGGACGATTTGGACGGAATCTTTGTCACCCATGAGCACAGCGACCACTGCAAGGCCCTAAAAAGCTTTAAAAACGCCAGGCAGGTCAAGGTTTTTGCGAACCGCCTGACGGCGGAGTCGATACAGTATTTAGAGCCTGACACAAAAAAATTGAAGTGGCAGGTTTTTGAGAACGGCTCGCCTTTCGATTTCTGCGGCATAAAAGTAACAGCTTTTTCTATACCCCACGACACGAGCGATGCGGTTGGATATAAGTTCGGCTTTGAAGGCCGAAACCTTGTCTGGATGACCGATTTGGGAAAACTCACCCATCTTGCCCGCGACATGGCCCGGCAGGCCCATATACTTGTACTGGAGAGCAATTACTGCCCCAAGATGCTCGAAAACTCAAATCGCCCCTACAGCCTGAAGCAGCGCATTAAAAGCCCGCACGGGCATCTTTCGAACCTCGACGCGCTGGAGCTTCTCAAGTCTTTGGATCCTTCGGTTGTCGAAAAAATTTATCTGGCGCACATATCCAAAGAGTGCAACAGCGTCAGCCGCATATCAGAGCTGCTGTGCGATGCGGGAGGGATCTGCTCCCATATAGAAATAGTGCCGCCGTTTTCCGTATGCAGCACGCCGCTTGAGTTTTAATGCCTTCCGGCTTGATTTCCTAGGAGAAGGACGCGGCGGCCTGTAGGCTTTTCAAATGGAGACAAAACGAAGTCGGTTGCGGCGGGTGTTTTCCATTAGCGCATTTGCGCGTTAATATGGGGGTGCTTACTGAATAACTGCGCATTGAGGTCGTATGTCGGCTGCCGGTTTGACGGACTGTTAAACGCAAAAAAAGTCCGAGGCAAAATTGCCTCGGACTTTTTTATTAACCATGAATTAAAGATTAGTACTTAACAGCTACGCTAAGTTCAACAATGTGCTGGTTGTAGGTGGCGTTTGCAACATTGGAGCTGTTGGTTCCGTACCTGTAGTTCGCACTGGCCATGATGAACTTGTTGGGGACGTAATTGAGACCGATGCGGCCCATATAGTTGTTGTCGTCGCGGTCGGACTGCTGGTAGTTCGAATTGAGGTACGAGAACGCGGCTGTAGCGCTGAGGTAGCTCGAGAATTTGTAATTGACGCCGAGTTCAACGCTGGAATCAATCGAGGATTCACGGCTGGCACCGTTGCCGAAGTCGCGCTTGCCGGTCAGGTAAACAGTGACCTTTTCAGTGGCGGCATACGACATTGTCGCGTTTGCCGCGAATGAAGTGTCGCTGTCATATATGCCACTTGCTCCGCGATAAGAACCGCCAAGATAAACGGACATTGAAAGCTTGGGAAGAATTTCACCGCGAACATTAATGCCAGCAAAATGATCATCTCTGTTACTGCCTCTGACATAGGCGTCATACCATGTACCGCCGTTAAATTCTGTGTAGCGGTATTGGTACGAAAGGCCAACGGAAATCTTGGGGGTAATCCTGTAGAGCAGGCTTACGGGAATTGAGTAGATGTCATAGCTGGAATACATAGTGCTCCAGTTTCCGAGGTAGTCAACATTCTGCCATCTTCCGCCGAGTTCGCCGTAGAGCTTTTCGGTGAAGTCGTATGTGGCCTTGACGCCGGCGGTGAAATAGTTGTGCCTGACGAGCGATCCGATTTCGTTGGCGTTGATTGTGGTCGAAGAGTTCTGGAAGCGCTGTTCGAACGAGAAGTCGCCTTCGAGCATCAGGCTGGATTCTACATAGGACGCGTTAACATACACGCGCGAAAGGTTCGAGTTGAACTGCTTCTGCTGGGCGTAACGGGTGATGTCTTCATAGAACTTTACGTTCGCCTTGAACTTGCTGTTGCGCCCATAGTCCGCTTCGGCACCGAGGCGGAAAGTTGCGGAATAGTCGTCAATCTTGTTGTTGGCCGCGTCGGCGTAGGTTATGTTGCTGTCCCACTTGCCGATTACCGCGCCTCTGAAGAAGAGGTCGAGCTGGTCGCCAATAGTAACGAGAGGTGCGGCGTTGGCCGAAAGCGCGGCTGCCGATAATACAGATGCTATTACTAATTTTTTCATGGTTTGTGTATTTTGTTAAATGTTTAACTTCAGGGTAATAATCAACGATTTAAGTGCATTTCAAAATTTTTTGCTCTGATTGTCAAGAATTATATTGTTTTTGTGCGTGAAAATTTTGCGCCAGAAATCGGCTTTATGAATATTCTTGCATTGATTTTCCAAATTATAATTATAGATAAAAACATCAACGAAAAATTTGCTGATGTCTTATTTTTTGCGCGGTTAAGTTTAACCAACCCATGACCGATAACGATTTGACAAATTAATCATATGGCAGAACAGAAGAATAAAACGGGCGAATCCACAAAGTCTTACACGACCCTTCTCGGCCTTGTGCGCCGCAAAAGAAAACCGAACGGCACATGGGTTTTTCAGATACTTTGGGGAAGGGTGATTGCCGCCTTCGCCGTTCTGGTGGTAGTCCTGTGGACTTTGGGCGCCGGTGCCATGTACGCGTATTTCAAATACCGCCTAGGCTACGACGAGATGACTTTCGCGAAGGCATATACCGTTCCGTTCAACATGACGGAAATCCGCAGGAGCATGGGCGACTACAATATAGAAGAGGCCAAGCGCCTTCTTAAGGAGCAGAACATAGGCGAGGCCTATTTCCACCTTTCCGCCGGCGTCAGCCGTTCTCCGAGGAACATTGAGGGGCGCCAGCTGCTTTCGGAGCTTTCGATGCTCATATACCGCAACCCCGACCGTTCCATCGGAATCATGGACGCCGGACTCATTTACGGCGTCAATGACATCAATTTCATGCGCTCCTATATAAGGATGCTGCTCGACAACACTGAAGACGCCAAGCTAATCCGCGTCGGAGAGCGCCTTTTGAAGGACGAAATGCTCACCAACGCCGACGTGAAAAATTACATCGCCATGGCGCTGTCCACCGTTTACGCCCTGCACGGCAATTACGAAAAGTCGAAACAGTACCTTGTGGACTACGGCCTCGACAAAACCGTTCCCGGCATAACCCGCCTTTCCAAAAACGAGTGGGAGCAGGGCAAGCGCGACGAGGCCATTCAGGTGATCGCCGACAATTTCAACTACGCCCGCAAGAAGGAGCCCCTTTACGCGCTTCTGGTGAAATACTACACCGCCATGCAGGACTACGACAAGGCGCGCCAGTATTCGATGCTTCGCTCAATAGAAGACCCTTTTTCGCTCGAACAGCGCATGGAGTACCTCCGGCTTCTGAAAAAGTCAAATGACGAGGAGGATATGAGGCGCGACCTTGAACTCCTGTTCACGCAGTACTCAAAAAACAACAGGGGCATGCTGCACCTTGCCAATTTTGCCGCCGACATCGGCGATCTTCCCCTGATGCAGAGGATTTACGACATCGCCGTGCGCAACAACTTCCCGATAGCGCCCTACTGCCTGCTGCTGCTTGAAACAATGCTCACCAACGGCGACTACAAGGCGGCCACAGACTTCGCCGAGGAAATCCTAAAGGACAGGCCCCCGTGGATAAGGCGCTTTGAAGACGTGCTGACATGCTTGAGGGCCATAGCCTACTACGGCACGGGAAACCCCAACATGGCGGACCTCATGCTTTCCGAAGTTCTCAAGCGCAATACCGCCACCCCGAAAGTTCTCATCGCCACCGCGCGCCGCCTAGAGGACATGGGCGCCATCGGCCCCGCGCACAAGCTCCTTGAAAACGCGGTTGAGCGTTTCCCGCGCCACCAGCTGGCCTTGACAAGGCTCGTGCAGATCGAAATCAAGATTGGCAACTCCACCAACCTCGACAAGCACCTGTTCAACCTTCTGAACATGCGCCGCCCCCCCCGCGAGCTTATCGAGGACGCCCGCATGAAGCTTGTAAGCGACAGGTTCATATTTACCGGCGACAGAAAAAAGGTCATGGGCGAAATCGACGCCCTGATGCAGAACACCATAGAAAAAGACAAGGCCGTCCCCACGATGGACGTCGGCGGAGACAGAATGCTCGAAGGCGAAAGCAGCTCGTCGTTCGACATCTGACCAAAACAAATTTCACCAAGGCCCCACTGGCGCGGGGCCTTTTTTTGTGCGGGCTTTTCCCGCGCCAGTGGGAAGGGGCCTCGTACTGCAAGCGTTTGCTTCGCCTTTGAAAAAAGCCCTCACCTGATTGTCCTTTCCGGCATCCTGCGCTTAACGGCCGCGAGCGAAAAAACTAGGAATGCGGGAAAGTGAAATTTTCAAACGCCCGAAACCAATATGCCACGCTTCATTGTTCTTATCCAATGGTCGCCGGCTCACATGCTGCCGCCATCCGAATCGCTAGAAATGTGGGCGGGATGCCTTGCATTGCGCGGCCGGCAGTGGGTTTCATGCTTTTTGCGCTTGCACAAGTATCCGGCGCGCCGATGGGGCGGCATAAATTTTTCACATTTCAAAAAACGGCAACATGAGTTCTGTCCCGGATTGTCATGTTTGCCTGTTTTAGGCGTATTTAAAATGCATATGTTGGATTATGGTTATGCCTGTGTTGCGCGAATCGCGCAATATTTGCTTGCGGAAATTCGGAAAAACGCGAGGGATGCCGCAGTCGCCGTTTCCAAGTTTAGCATGGGCCGTGTGCCAAAAAAAAAGCGCTTCTTGCGAAGCGCTTTTTTACCGAATCATTTGCCTTTTTACTTGTTGAAGGGAATCACTTCTGTCTTCAGGCCGGCCTTCATTGCGCCGTAGTAAACGACCGCACCGACAATGAACGCCACTATCGGGCCCATCGGTATCATGCCGAGAATGCCGAGAACACCGACAGTGAAGCCGAGCGCCCATGAGAGCCATCCGGCGATGTTGAAGCCCGCACGCGGGCCGGTCCATTTGCCGCCGTTCATGAAGTAGTCTACGAACATGGCGCCGCAAATGGGGCCGAAGCTCGCGCCGATGAATCCGAAGACCGAACCTGCGTCGCCGGCTATGCCGGTAACGGCGAGGAGCACCGCGGCCAGGCCGCCGATGCCCACGGAAATATTGGAATTGATCTTGGGAAGCATCGTTTTAAACGAGTTGGCCGAGATGAGGGAGGCGAAGCAGGCCGAGGGGAAAGCCGCCAGTGCAAGAAGGCCCATGCAGATTTTGCCCGCGTTGGTGCCGAGCACAACGCCCATTATCTGGGTCGGGTCCATGGAAGCGCCGGAGGCCACGAGGGCCGCCCTGTATTCGGGGTTGCCGTAAGCGCCCGCAAGAATGACCACTGCGGCCACGCCCGTGAGAATCATCATGAGGGAAACGCCGACCAAGCCGCCGAGCTGGACGTCCTTGGCGTCGCGAGAATTCGTGCCGAAGTCCACGCCGGCCGCGCCCGCTGTCGCGAAGAAGCCTATCATGTAGGTTACAATGTATGCCGTTATGCCGAACTTGCTGATGGCGGGAGCCGCGCCGGCGACGGCGGAAATTTCGGAAGCGTCAAACGAACCGACCGAGCCGACCGTTTTTACGAGGAGCCATACGAGCACCACTACGGGGATTATTGGCAGGTATGTTGAAATGGGGGCTACATATTTGATGCCCTTGAGGCCCACGAACACCGCGAGCGCAATAAATATCACCATGATAATCCACGGGGGCATCGCAAACGGAAGCGCGCCGGCTATCAGGATGGACGAGAAGTAGCCGTTTACCGCGAGCCAGCCGAACTGGAGCAGGCCCATCAGCAGGCCGGGCATGAAAGTGCCGCCCGTCGCGCCGAATACCGAACTTCCAACGACCGCGAGGCCGAAGCCCGTTTTCATGCCGAAAAGGCCGGGAATTAAGTGGAAAAAGAAATGAGCCACAAGCGCCGCGACTATAATCGTGATGATCGGCAGGATTATCCCGTATGCCAAGCCGCCGCCGGGCGTCCCTGTGTTGACGATGTTGTTCCAGAACGCGAACCAGAGAATGATTCCCCCGTATGCCGGAGCCGTGTTTTTGAACCATGCCGCCCTGTTTGACATCGGGTTTGGCTTGGCGTCTGCTAAGTATGTGGGCAGTTTCGTTTCGCTCATATATTTCCTGTTGTTTTGTTGTAATTAAATCATATATCCTAACAGCGTTTTGCCGCGACGGCCAAAACGGACAAGTGTAATTCAAAACCAATGCGGGTGTTGGCCGCTTTTTGATTGATGAAGTTTAAGGATTTTTTGTGGAATTTCTCAAGCAAAAAATCAGCCGGCGCCCCTTTGCGGCGCAAAAAAAGCGGCTTCGCATGCGAAGCCGCCATATAATTTAAGAAATTAAACCTACGAAACGAACCTTTCGGAAAAAACCCTTATCCCCAGATACTTGTCCAGAAGCTTTTCCCTCCCTTCGCGCATTGCGGGCATATAGCTCATTTCCCTGTGGGCCTTGTACGCGTTTTCATCCGCGTATTCCTCGAAGAAATAGAATGTCTGCGGGTCGGCGCTGTCCTGAAGCAGGTCGTACTTTATGCATCCCGGTTCCTGGCGAGTGGCCTCTATTACCGGGGCCGCAAGCTCCTTGAACGCCTCAATCGCGCCGTCCTTCACGCGCAGGCCCGCCCACACGACTATTCTTTCAGATCCGCAAGGCATGCTTATTTCCCTTCCGCCTCGGGTTTGAATTCCAAAAGCTTCTCTCCGCCCTTCGAAAGGACGAGGTTTCCGTTCTCAACAGAAATTTTGTCTGCGCTCATCAAATCCTTCAAAAAAGCGCTTTCAAATTCCGGGAAAGGTCCCATCCTGCGGGTCGAAGCAATCGCGCCCGAGGTGAACTTTCCGTCCGGCGACATCATAGCCTTGCCGAAGAAAAGGTTGTTGCCCGACATCCCGTTGACTTTGCCGTCCTCGCCGAACTGGATGAACGCCATGTCCTCCTGCTCGCCTTCGGGGCGCTTTGCGTCGCCGAGGTTGGCGACATAAATGTTTATCCATTTTCCGCCGAGGCTCTTAAAGTCGAGCGCACCGGCGGCGGGCTGCTCCTGTGCAGACGGAATTTCGGCCTCAGAGGCTGACGTTTCAGCAGTATTCTGGCACGCCGTAAAAAGCGCGCCGCTTGCGAGTATTGACAGTATTGCGATTGTCTTTTTCATAGTTTGATAGCTTTAGACTTTAAATGAAAGAAAACGTTCCGACTAAAATTTTTATTGTCTGCAAACGCTTCATAATATGTTATGCCATAAATAATAGGGCGCACTCCGCGGCTTTCAAACATAAAAAACGGCCATTACATGGAAAAGATTGAAATAGACTCAAAAACTTTCGACGCATACTCCATTCCCACCGCAAACGCGTCGCTTTTGATAATAAGAGGTTCTCGCGGCATGCTCGCATGCGGCTACATAAGCGTAGAAACCGCAAACAAAATCGGCGACGTCGCCGCCATCGTAACCGGAGTTAAAGACTTTAACGACATGCTCGAAAAAAATGTTGTCGCCGCCAGCAACGCCGCCATCGCTCTCGGCATAAAACCCGGCATGACCGGCAAAGAAACATTAGTCAATTTCCTGTCATAAGAGCCGTTTATTATAAATAGGGGCGCATTGCTGCCCATTATACATTTCTTTATAATGCGGGGCTCATAGCCGCCCCGTGCCCCGCCTAGGCGCAAGCTGCGCCGTGGCATAGTGACGTTGATTGTTGCCAAACTTCCGCCTTGCTATCGCAATGGCTGATTGGCGGATAGCTTGTGTTATTGGCACTGTGAGTAATGACGAACAAGCCAAGTCTCGTTAGAAATGTTTATACGCCGGGCAAGCCCGCTGATGCGCGGACATGCCCTAAAAATGCCCGTAGGGCATTTTTACCGATAAACCTTTCTCTCTCTTCATAATCGCTATCGCGCTTATGGTTCCAGTGTGTAAGCGCGATGCCGCAAAAGAGAATACTTCCGGTTTACACTGTGCTCTTTGTTTTCGTAGGCTTTCGCAACGATGTTCTATCGAACCTGTGTTGGTTATTATTTATAAGTCACTGCGCGCCCGAGGCGCGCTCTATTAGACAAACCCTAGGTACAAAGAGCGTTCGTGTTTAAAACGATGCCCTGTTTGACTCGCACCCCCTAGCGGGGGCCGTTTGTGCTCGCTCGCACGGCAGTGCTCGTCTCGGCACTCGCTTTGCTCGG
>CALXSL010000034.1 GCA_944391135.1 uncultured Opitutales bacterium | reverse complement strand
AGGTTTATTCGTAAAAATGCCCAAAGGGCATTTTTAGGGCATGTCCGCGCATCAGCGGGCTTGCCCGGCGTATAAACATTTCTTACGAGACTTGGCTTGTTCGTCATTACTTTCAGTTCGCAACCCTAGGATATCCACTTATCAGCTATTGCGAATGCAATGCGGAAGATTCAGAATAACCAAGGTCAAGGAGGAACGGAGTTCCGAGGTGCAGGCGTGCCTGCTAGCGGGGGTTCTAGGGGGCAGCAATGCGCCCCCTAATATCTACGCAAGTAGCCCTGCTTCAATAACAAAAAAGGCGGCAAACGCCGCCTTACAATTATCTCATCTTATCGAGGAGCTTGCCGCGGGTGCGGTACTTGTACATGTACTTGCCGGCTTCGCGGGAGGCGTCGCACAGCTCTTCATATGGGGTATCGGCGACGTCGACAAAGCCGATCTGATAGCCCTCGCCGTCCCAGCGGCCGGTTAGGGGCTGGTCGCGCAGCTGAAACCAGTGCGCGCCGACGATGTTGGGGTGCAACAGAGCGCCCTGAATGAAGCGGGTAAAAGATACTGCGCGCTCTTTCTGGTCGCCGACGGGAACAAGGCCGGGCATGAACATGCCGCGGTCAACGACGCCGAAGTGGAATTCGCCGATGATGACGGGCTTGTCGAGCATGCGCTCGGAAGAAACGCCGAAGACGCTGTTGACATAGGTATTGACGCTTACGACGTCGCAATGCTTTGCGGCGGCCTTCCAAATGTGGTCGCCCTGCCTGAAGCCGACAATGCGGTTGCCGAGATAAAGCCTGTGCGGGGCGGCGCTTTTTACGCCGCGGCGGCAAATTTCGAAATAGCGGTCGATGAATTTTTCATTGAACTCGTTGGCGTCCTCGCGGAATCCGGGAGATTTAGGCTCGCTTTTGTTCGCGAGCAGGGCGTCCCAGTCGGCGAAAGAAGTTTCCCAAGACTTATTGAGATTTTCGATTGAGCCCCCGTATTTTTGCTTGAGGTCTTTCACAAATTCAAGCTTAGCGGGCTGCGTCGGCTCCGCCTTTACGGTCGCGCCTATTATCTGGCCGAAATTCAGCTCGTTGTCTATGAAATAACCGATGCACATGGGGTCGTTTATAGACGCCAAAATAAAGGAATCCTGGGCGGCGCGCTCGGCAAGGACATTGCCCATGCGCTCCTCAAATTTCGGGTCGAATACGTCGTAAAACTTTACCTTTTGATTTTCGAATCGCGGGAAGCCTTTGATAAGCTCGCCCAAGTTTACGGTATAGGGCCTTTGGCCCAGCGCCATGAGCTCGCTGTTAGACCAGTTGCCGATCGTGTTGATTCCCCACGCTTCCATGCGGCGCGCGAGGGTTTCATAAAAATCTTTTTTGGGGTCGGGCTTTTCATACTTCTTCTGAAGGTTCCAATAGGGGAACGGCAGGGAGTCTTCCTGCGGGATGTCGGCGGCATACCAGTGCGGGTGCGACAGGCGGTCGGACGGGTCGGTGTAGGCCTGCATCACGTCAATGCCGAGCGACCAGAAAAGGCACCCCTCGGGGTCGACGAAATACCACTTGTCCTCATATTTTTCGACCCTGAAATTTCCCGTGGCCTCGAGCTTGGGGCCTTTCGCCCAGCCGCCGTATTTGTTCCATGAAGCGATGGCGGGGGTTTTGTCGAGCTTTTCCTGCTCGCGCTTGCGGTTCTCTACGAGGTCCTCGTCGCTGCGGATTTTCTCGGGCCATTCGGAATGGGCGTACTGCCCGTAGCGGTCAATGAACGGAAAATAATTTTCGGAACCCGAGATTTTTTTGCCGTACTCGGGTTCGCCTTCAAGGCGGAAATTCGATATTTCGCAGTCGACCAAATATTCTTTCGGCGTTTCGAAAGGCCACTCTATTTTGAACTCTATCGAGTTGATTTTTTCGGTGTCGAGCACGCGCATGTTTTTGCCGTCGCCGGGGGCCTTGAAAAGGTTCGCATGCGGCAGATATATGCGCAGCGTGCGTTCTTCGCCGGGATTGAGGCCGATGCCCCCTTTGCATTCGCGGCGCGGCAGTTCCACGTGGCTGTCGCTTTTGGAATCGCCCGTGCCGCTGGATATGTGCATGGTAAGGCGCATCTGCGAATCTTCCGAAAGGTTTTTGACGTCGCACGCGAGATACCTGCCCTTTGAAAAGTCGAACTTTTCGCCTTCGGGCGGGTTTATCGCGACGCCGCCCGACCATTCGGGGTCGCTTATTTTCAGGGTGAGAACCCCGTCGTTCCAGTCGACCAAAGCGTTCTGCCTCGGCTCAAACTGCTCCGGCGCAAAATCCAGGGCAATATTTTCCGCGAGCGCGCCGGCGCACAAAAAAATTGCGGCGGACAGCGATGCGGCCGTTTTAATAAGATGCTTCATATGATTTCCTTTCCTCCGGGGGCATTGCGGCATAAACGCGCAAAAAAGCGCGGGTTGCCCCGCGCCTTTCATACGCCGCCGATTCCAACCTTCATACAAAAACCATAGGAATGGGAGCGGCGGTGTCGATTATAAATCTTAACTTAACCCGCCTTAGACGTTGATTGTGATATCAACACCGGAGGGGAGATTGAGCTTTTTGAGCTCGTCGACCGTGTTGACCGTGGGGTCTACGATGTCGATGAGGCGCTTGTGCGTGCGAAGCTCGAACTGTTCCATGCTCTTCTTGTTGACGTGCACCGAACGGTTGACCGAGTACTTCTCGATTTTCGTCGGAAGCGGAACGGGGCCCGATACGCGGGCGCCTGTGCGCTTTGCCGTTTCGACGATGTCGCTTGCGCTCTGATCTATCGTGCGAAAATCGTAGCCCTTGAGTTTGATTCTAATTCTCTGAGTAGCCATTGCTGTAATTCTCTCTTTTAAATAATTATCTTTCAACCTTGCGGGTTGCGGTTTCCTGAACCTGCTTGAGCACGTTCGCGGGCACCTGTTCAAAGTGGCTGGGTTCCATCGAGTACGACGCGCGGCCGCTGGAGAGCGAGCGTACGTCGGTCGCGTAACCGAACATGGTTTCGAGCGGCACGAATGCGCGGATGTTGCAAAGGTTGCCCTTCGTTTCCATGCCCTGAATCTGGCCGCGGCGGCGGTTGATGTCGCCCATGATGTCGCCCTGATATTCGTCGGGGGTCGTCACTTCTACCTTCATGATGGGTTCCAGAAGGATGGGGCCCGCGTTTTTCATCGCATCCTTGAACGCGAATATGCCGGCCATCTTGAACGCCATTTCCGAAGAGTCGACTTCGTGGAAGGAGCCGAACACGAGGCGGACCTTTACGTCAACCACGGGGTAGCCTGCTACGACGCCGTTTATCATGGCTTCCTTGATGCCTTCTTCCGTCGGCTTGATGTATTCCTTCGGAATTACGCCGCCCACGATTTCGTTGGAGAATTCGTAGTGCTTGCCCTTTTCGAGGGGTTCTATGATGATTTCGGCGTGGCCGTACTGGCCGCGGCCGCCCGACTGGCGGACGAACTTGCCGACGCCCGGGGCGCTCTTCGTGATGGTTTCGCGGTAGGCGATCTGGGGCTTGCCCGAGTCGGCGTCAACCTTGAACTCGCGGAAAAGGCGGTCGCGGATGATTTCGAGGTGGAGTTCGCCCATGCCCGCAATGAGGGTCTGGCCCGTTTCCGTGTTTGTCGAAACGACGAAAGTCGGGTCTTCTTCGGCGAGGCGCTGAAGCGCGACCGAAAGCTTTTCCTGGTCTCCCTTGGTCTTGGGTTCAATGCTCATGGCAATAACCGGTTCCGGGAATGTCGGGGGCTCAAGGCGCACTTCGTGGTCGCGGTCGCAAAGGGTGTCTCCAGTGACGATATCCTTGGCGCCGATGATTGCGCAGATTGCGCCGCTGTAAGCCTCTTCGATGTCTTCGCGCTTGTCGGCCTTGATGACGAGGAGGCGCGAAATGCGCTCCGTCTTGTGGCTGCGCGGGTTGTAAACCTGCATGCCCTTCTTAATGCAGCCGCTGTAAACGCGGATGAACACGAGCTTGCCGGTAAATGGGTCGGACCAAAGCTTGAACGCGAGGGCCGTGGGGGCCGCATTGTCGTCCGGAACGATTTCCAAAGACGGCTCGTCTTCGTCGCCTTCGGCATACGCTTTAATCGGCGGAACGTCGAGCGGGCTGGGGAGGTAGTCGACGACGGAATTCATGAGCATCTGCACGCCCTTGTTCTTGAACGCGGAACCGGGGATGACGCCCACGAATTCGCGGGTCATCGTGGCCTTGCGGATCGCCGCGCGGATTTCGTCGGCTTCAAAGTTCGTCTCGCCTTCGAGGAAGCGCTCCATGATATTGTCGTCGAAGTCAGCGACGGCTTCAATAAGCTCGTTCCTGTACTGTTCGGCCTTTTCCTTGTACTCGGCGGGGATTTCGACTTCGTCGAACTTCACGCCCTGGAGGTCGGCCGGATCGTACACATACGCCTTCATCTTCACGAGGTCGATGAGGCCAGCGAACTTGTCTTCAGCGCCGATGGGCAGGAAGAGCGGATGCGGGTTGCCGTTGAGCTTGCTCTTGATGTCTTCAATCGCGCCGTAGAAGTCGGCACCCGTGCGGTCCATCTTGTTGATGAACGCTATGCGGGGGACGTTGTACTTGTTCATCTGGCGCCAAACCGTTTCGGACTGGGGCTGTACGCCGCCGACCGCGCAGAAAACTGCGATAGCGCCATCGAGCACGCGGAGCGAACGTTCGACTTCAGCAGTGAAGTCAACGTGTCCGGGGGTGTCGATAAGGTTGAACTGCTGTTCGATGCCCGCGTAGGGGCCTTCCTTCGTGGTCCAGTTGCAGCTGATGGCCGACGACGTGATGGTGATGCCGCGTTCGCGTTCCTGTTCCATCCAGTCGGTTACCGCCGTGCCTTCGTGCACTTCGCCGATCTTGTGGACGACGCCGCTGTAGAACAGAATTCGTTCGGAGCAGGTTGTCTTGCCGGCGTCGATGTGCGCGGAAATACCGATGTTTCTCGTATATTCCAACGGCTTCGCTCTGTTGGGTGAATTTTTATCTGATAATGCCATTGTTTAATTCTTTTCTTTGGCCGCACGCAAAAATGGGCGGCTCGGGCTATAACTGTGGGGCTTTTGGCCTCCGGTTAAACTCCGTATTTGACGATTCTTTAAAATCACCAGCGGAGGTGAGCGAAAGCCCTGTTGGACTGCGCCATCTTGTGCATGTCTTCGCGCTTCTTGACGACGTTGCCCGTATTGTTGTAGGCGTCGACGAGTTCCGCGGCAAGGGCGTCCGCCATGTTCAGGCCCTTGCGGCCGTTAGCGGCGTCGATGAGCCAGCGGTACGCGAGGGTCTGCTGGCGGTCGAAGGAAACTTCAACCGGAACCTGGTAAGTGGCGCCGCCGACACGGCGGCTCTTCACTTCAAGCTTGGGGCGGATGTTTTCGAGCGCGCCGAGGAGCAGGTCGATCGGGTCGCCCTTTTCAAGCTTTTCGCTTACGCGTTCGATTGCGCCGTAAACGATGCGTTCGGCGACGGTCTTTTTGCCGTTCTTCATCACCATGTTGATGAGGTGGCTAACGAGGGGGCTCTTGTAGCGCGAGTCCGGTGTGCGTTCTCTTTTTTCAGCTCTGCGTCTGCGTGACATTTTTTTGCCTTCTATTAAATTGGTTTATTTCTTGGCTGCCTTCGGGCGCTTTACGCCGTACTTGGAGCGGCTGCGGCGGCGTTTTTCAACGCCGATGGCGTCGAGCGTGCCGCGCACGATGTGGTAACGGACGCCGGGCAAGTCCTTGACACGGCCGCCGCGAACGAGCACGACGCTGTGTTCCTGAAGGTTGTGGCCTTCGTCGGGAATGTATGCGATAACTTCGTAGCCGGACGTGAGGCGGACTTTGGCGACCTTGCGGATAGCCGAGTTGGGCTTCTTCGGCGTGCGGGTCATGACCTGCACGCAAACGCCGCGGCGGAACGGATTGGCCTTGAGGGCCGGTGCCTTGGTCTTGGTTTTGACCAGGGTGCGCGGCTTGCGAACTAACTGATTGATTGTAGGCATATTTTATTGTGTCTTTTAAAATGGAAAAGATGAGCAAAAATAGGATGCCGCCATCTTTTGGCAAGTTTTTTATTCGTTTTAGGTGCTTTTTTTTAGAAAAAAAATCAACGTGCCCTCTTTCGGGAGGGTATATTGAAAATTTTCCAGTAGGATTGGAATACTCCGCCCAAAGAGGCCAGCTACTGTCGGGAACAGATAAAAGCACCTGAACCCCTGCCCTTTTTGCTTGGCGTATTCCTATGTCGTTAAGGTTAAAAATTATTCCCGGCAACTCTGTCCGCAAAGCGCGGCGGGTCAAGCCGAAAATGTCATGTTCGGAAGTCCGGATGCTGCGCTGGAGTTAAACACCCGCGCAGCATCCCGAAATTTTTGCGTTACACGCCGGCCGCTTCGGCAGACACGTCTTCGATAGCCGCGCCCATGACGCCTTCGGATTCAACCAGGCCGTCGTCTTCGGCCTGCACGCGCACCTTGCGGTATGCGTTCAAACCTGTGCCGGCGGGTATGAGGTTGCCCATAATGACGTTTTCCTTGAAGCCGGTGAGGTCGTCGGTCTTGCCGAGTGTCGCGGCTTCTGTGAGAACGCGGGTGGTTTCCTGGAAGGACGCCGCGCTGATGAAGCTTTCGGTTTCGAGGCTGGCCTTCGTGATACCGAGAAGGATGGGTTCGCCGCTGGCCGGCTTGCCGCCCGCCTCGGTGATCATCTCGTTGGTTTCCATGAATTCGAACCTGTCAACCTGCTGGCCCCAGAAGAAGTCGGAGTCGCCCGGGTCTATCACGCGCACCTTGCGGAGCATGCGCGAGGCGATAACTTCAATGTGCTTGTCGTTAATGGTAACACCCTGCGAGCGGTAAACCTTCTGGATTTCGCGCAGAATGTATTCCTGCACCGCGCTGATGCCCATAATTTCGAGGATTTCGCTCGGATCGGAGCCGCCTTCGGTGAGGGGCTGGCCCTTCTTGACCTCGTCGCCGTCCTGCGCGGTGATGCGCTTGCTGGAGGGGATGAGGTGTTCCTCGATGACGCCGTCGTCGCCTTCCTTCCAGTTGGGGGAGTCAACGATGCGCACAATCTTCTTCTTGCGGCGCGTTCCGCCGATCTTGATATAGCCGTCGGCGCGGGCCATTTCGGCCGCGTCCTTGGGACGGCGCGCTTCGAAGAGCTCCGCAACGCGGGGCAGACCGCCGGTGATGTCCTGGGTCTTGGCCGCCGAACGCGGGGTTTTGGCTATCATCGTGCCGGGGCGGATGTAGTCGCCGTCGGCGACGACAACCTGCGCGCCCGTCGGAATCGCCTGGAGCGATATCACTTCCTTGGTCTTTTTGTCAAGGAGCGCGACGGTCGGGTTGAGGTCTTCCCTGTGGTCGGAAATGGTGATCGTGCTGCGGCCCGTCGACTGGTCGAAGTCGCTGCGGTATGTGACGCCGTCGATCATGTCGCGGAATTCCACAACGCCTTCCTTGTCGGCGAGAATCGGGATGTTGTGCGGGTCCCAGCGGGCGAGGAGCTTGCCCTTCTTGACAAACTCGCCGTCCTTGGCGGAAATCCACGAACCCGCGACGATTGCGAAGTCGTCGAGCTCCCTGCCGTCCTCGTCGAGAATCTTGATGTGGCCCGTCTTGTTGAGAACAACAGAACCGCTTATCGTGTTGCCGTTCGCGTCCTGATGACTGATCTCGACCGTGCGGAGGTCTTCGTACTTGACGTAGCCTTCAGCCTTGATGGTGAGTTCCGGAGCCTTGACCGACTGGGCGACGCCGCCGATGTGGAAAGTTCTCATGGTAAGCTGCGTGCCGGGCTCGCCGATGGACTGCGCCGCGATGATGCCGACCGCCGTGCCGCGCTCGACGACTTTCTGCGTCGAGGGGTCTATGCCGTAGGCCTTCGCGGGGATGGCGTTGCGCTTGAGGTGCGTCAGCGGGCTCATGACCTTGACGCGCTCTATGCCGAGGGCGTCGATCTTCTTGGCGATGGCTTCCGTAATGAGCTCGCCGTTACCCACGATTATTTCGCTCGGGTTTGTCGGGTTCGGGATGTCGTCGCTGGAGCAGCGGCCGACAATGCGGTCAAAGAGCGGCACGATTTCGTCGTCGCCGTCATAGATGGCTTCCTTCCAGATGCCGTTGCGGTTGCCGTCGTCCTCTTCGGTGATAATCACGTCCATGGCCACGTCGCAAAGCTTTCTGGTCATGTAGCCGGCGTCCGCGGTCTTAAGCGCGGTGTCGGCCAGACCCTTGCGGGCGCCGTGGGTCGAGATGAAGTATTCGTGGACGCTCAGGCCTTCGCGGAAAGACGAGAGAATCGGGCGTTCGATAATTTCGCCGTTGGGCTTGGCCATCAAACCGCGCGCGCCGCAAAGCTGGCGAACCTGCGCCTTGTTGCCTCGCGCGCCGGAATCCATGAGCATATATACGGGGTTGATGTTCTGGTGCCCGATTGTGGGCGTCTTGACCTTCGCGAGGTTTTCAAACGCCTTTTTCGCGATTTCGTCGGTAGCCACGTTCCAAATGTCGATAACCTTGTTCGAGCGTTCGCCCTTGGTAATCGTACCCTTGTGGTATTCGTTTTCGACAACCTTGATCTTGGCGCGGGCTTCGGCGATGATGCCCTTCTTTTCGGCGGGAATGTCCATGTCGCCGATACCGATCGAGATGCCCGCGAGCGTCGCCGTGCGGAAGCCGAGGGCCTTGAGCTTGTCGAGAACGGGGGCGCTTTCGTAGCGGCCCGCGATTTTGAAGGTGTTGAGAATGAGGTCGCCCAGCTTGCCCTTCGGAACGCTGAAGTTCACGAAGCCCATGCCGTCGGGCCATATCGTATTGAATATGACGCGGCCGGGGGTGGTGCGGATGACCTTCTTGTTCTTGTCGCCGAAAATCGTGTCTTTGCCGTAGTCGGGGTTGACATAGTCAATCCAGTCGTGCCAGTGGAGCATGCCTTCCGCGTGCGCGGCTTCGACTTCGCGGAGCGAGGAGAGGAAGGGCGCGCGCTGGTTCTTGGCGAGCTTCAGGCTCGGCTCGTACGTTAGATAGTAGACGCCGAGGACGATGTCCTGCGAGGGCGTCAAAATCGGCTTGCCCGAGGAGGGCGAGAAGATGTTGTTGCTGGCGAGCATCAGAAGCTTGGCCTCCATGATGGCCTCGAGCGAGAGCGGCACGTGGACCGCCATCTGGTCGCCGTCAAAGTCGGCGTTGTAAGCCGCGCAAACCAGCGGGTGCAGACGTATCGCATCGCCTTCAATGAGCACGGGCTCGAACGCCTGAATCGAGAGGCGGTGGAGCGTCGGCGCGCGGTTGAGCAGCACCGGGTGACCTTCGGTGACCTCTTCGAGAATGTCCCAGACTTCCGGCGACTTCTTTTCGATCATCTTGCGCGCGCTGCGGACGGTGTGGACAAAGCCAAGCTCCTTGAGGCGGCGGATGATGAAGGGTTCGAAAAGGGTGAGCGCCATCTTCTTGGGCAGGCCGCACTGGTGCAGCTTGAGGTCCGGGCCGATGACGATAACCGAACGGCCGGAGTAGTCTACGCGCTTGCCCAGAAGGTTCTGGCGGAAGCGGCCCTGCTTGCCCTTGAGCATGTCGGAAATCGACTTCAGCGGACGGTTGCCCGCACCCGTGACGGGGCGGCCGTGGCGGCCGTTGTCGAAGAGGGCGTCGATGGATTCCTGCAGCATGCGCTTTTCATTGTGGATGATGACGTCGGGCGTCTTCATCTGCATGAGGCTGCGGAGGCGGTTGTTGCGGTTGATTACGCGGCGGTAAAGGTCGTTGAGGTCGCTGGTCGCAAAGCGGCCGCCTTCGAGCGGAACGAGCGGGCGCAAATCCGGCGGGATGACCGGAAGGACTTCCAGAATCATCCATTCGGGGCGCGAGCCGCTTTCGATGAAGCCCTGCACGAGCTTCAGACGCTTGGAAAGCTTTTTCTTTATCTGCTTGGAGCGCGTCGCCTGCATCTGCTCGACGAGCTCGACTTCGAGCTTTTCGAGGTCGATTTTCGCGAGGAGGTCGCGGACGGCTTCGGCGCCCATCTTGGCCACGAATTCGTCGCCGGCGTCAATCGCGCTCTGGTATTCGTCCTCGGTGAGGAACTGCATGTACGTGAACGACGTGTTCATCGGGTCGATGACGACGTAGCGCTCATAGTAAATGACGCTCTCGAGAGCCTTGGCGGTCATGTCGAGGATAAGGCCCAGACGGCTGGGCATGCTCTTGAGGAACCATATGTGCGACACCGGAACGGCGAGCTCTATGTGGCCCATGCGCTCGCGGCGGACGCGGCTGGTGGTCACTTCGACGCCGCAGCGGTCGCAGACCTGGTCCTTGAAGCGGATGCGCTTGTACTTGCCGCAGGCGCACTCGTAGTCGCGCACGGGGCCGAATATCCTCTGGCAGAACAGGCCGCCCGGCTCGGGCTTGAACGTGCGGTAGTTTATGGTTTCGGGGTTTTTGACTTCGCCGTGCGACCACGAACGAATCGTGTCGGGGGAAGCGAGCCCAATGGATACGCAATCAAAACCTGCATCGCTGTCGAAACCTAGGATTTCGCGCGCCTGATTAGTGTTGTTCTCTTCCATGTAAATTCCTTATATTTGCGGTGTGGCTTATGCTGTTGTGGCTAATCGCGCCCCTTACAAGATTTCCTTGTTCTCGGGCCTGATGTTCAGGCACAGGCCCTGCATTTCCTTCATCAAAACGTTGAAGGACTGGGGCGTGCCGGCCTGCAACGAGCTGTCGCCCTTCACAAGCTGTTCGTAAATCTTCGTGCGTCCCTGGACGTCGTCGGACTTCACCGTGAGGAGTTCCTGCAGGGTGTAGGCCGCGCCGTAAGCTTCGAGCGCCCAAACTTCCATTTCGCCGAAACGCTGGCCGCCGTACTGGGCCTTGCCGCCCAAGGGCTGCTGCGTGATGAGGCTGTAGGGGCCCACCGCGCGAGCGTGGATCTTGTCGGCTACGAGGTGGTTGAGCTTCATCATGTAGATGTAGCCCACAACGACGTCCTGGTCGAAATAGTCGCCGGTGAGGCCGTCGATTAGGCGCACCTTGCCGCTTTCGGGCATGCCGGATTCCTTGAGGTATCCGCGGATGTCCTTTTCGCTGATGCCGTCGAAAATCGGTGTCGCAACCTTGATGCCGAGCTTTTTGCAGGCCCAGCCGAGGTGGGTTTCGAGAACCTGGCCGACGTTCATTCGGCTGGGAACGCCCATGGGGTTTAGGCATATTTCAACGGGTGTGCCGTCGGGCAGGTAGGGCATGTCCTCTTCGGGGACGATGCGGGCTACGACGCCCTTGTTGCCGTGGCGGCCCGCCATCTTGTCGCCCACCTGAATCTTGCGCTTAGTGGCGATGTAGACCTTGACGTTCTTGATGATGCTCTGGTCGGAACCGTCGCCGCTTTCAATGGCGTCGGCCTTGCGGGCGCGCTCCTTTTCGATTTCGTCGAAGCGGCGCTGGTAGGAGTCGATTATCTCCATTATCTTGATGCGCACGGGCGACGGGTCGATGTCGATGTTCTTCGAAATCGAGGCGAGGCGGCGCAGAAGCGTCTTGGTTATCTTGCGGTTCGCGGGAATGATGACTTCGCCGGTTTCGGCGTTGCGGACGTCGAGCGGGATTTTTTCGCCCAGCAGGACGTTTGAAAGCGCTTCGGTGAGCTCGTCGCGGAGCTTGTCGCTCTGCGCGCGGTGCTCTTCGTTAATCTTGCGGATGCGGCGGCGGACGTCGCTGGCGCTCGGCTTTTCGCCGTCGCGGTCGGTCTTGGTGGAAACCTTGACGTCCATGATTATGCCCTTAACGCCAGAGGGGACGAGCAGAGAGGTGTCCTTGACGTCGGCGGCCTTTTCGCCGAAAATCGCGCGCAGAAGCTTTTCTTCGGGCGCGAGCTCGGTTTCGCTCTTCGGGGTGATTTTGCCCACGAGGATGTCGCCGGCCTTCACTTCCGCGCCGATGCGGATGACGCCGTTGCGGTCGAGGTTCTTGAGGGCTTCGTCGCCCACGTTGGGAATGTCGCGCGTGATTTCTTCCGGCCCGAGCTTCGTGTCGCGCGCGGTCACTTCGTATTCCTCGATGTGGACAGAAGTGAACACGTCGTTCTTGATGAGCTTTTCGGACAGGAGAATGGCGTCTTCAAAGTTGTAGCCGTTCCAAGGCATGAACGCCACGAGGACGTTTTTGCCGAGGGCGAGTTCGCCCTGGTCTGTGGACGCGCCGTCCGCGAGGACGGTGCCCTTCTTGACGGCCTGGCCCTTCTTAACGACGGGCTTCTGGGTAAAGCATGTGCAGGCGTTAGAGCGCATGAACTTGCGCATTTCGTAGACGTACACGCCCTTGTCGGGGTCGTGCTTGACGTCGGCGGCCTTCTTCTTGGGAAGCTCGCCGTCGCTTGTAACAATTATGCGCTTGGCGTCGACACTGGCGACTTTGCCGTCGGATTCCGAAAGGATCACCGTGCGCGAGTCTTTCGCCACGCGGTCTTCCGTACCGGTGCCCACGAAGGGGGCCTGCGTCTTGAGAAGCGGCACGCCCTGGCGCTGCATGTTCGAACCCATGAGCGCGCGGTTGGCGTCGTCGTGTTCGAGGAAGGGAATGAGGCCCGCGGCAACCGAAACAAGCTGTTTCGGGCTGACGTCCATGTAGTCCACTTCGGAGGGGTCGACTTCGCTGACTTCGTCGGCCTGACGTGCGGTAACGCGGCCAACGAGCTTGCCGTCCTTGATTTCGCTGTTTGCCTGCGCGATGAGGAGCCCCTCTTCGTCGTCGGCCGAAAGGTACACAATCTTGTCGAGAACCCTGCCGTTTTCAACTTTCCTGTAGGGGGTTTCGATGAAGCCGAACTCGTTGATGCGCGCATAGCACGAGAGCGAGTTGATAAGGCCGATGTTCGGGCCTTCGGGGGTTTCAATCGGGCAGATTCTGCCGTAGTGCGAGGGGTGCACGTCTCGAACTTCGAAGCCCGCGCGTTCGCGGCTGAGGCCGCCTTGGCCGAGCGCCGAAAGACGGCGCTTGTGCGTGAGTTCGCTAAGCGGGTTGATCTGGTCCATGAACTGCGAGAGCTGGTTGCGCGCGAAGAAGTCGCGGATAACCGTGGTCATCGCCTTGGTGTTCACGAGGCGCGAGGGGGTGAGCGAGTCGGAGTTCTGTTCCGAGGCGTTCATGCGTTCGCGGACGAGCTTTTCCGTACGGGCGAGGCCCATGCGGCACTGGTTTGCCAGAAGTTCGCCTGCCGTCCTTACGCGGCGGCTGCCGAGGTTGTCGATATCGTCGACGTGGCCTTCGCCCTTTTTAAGCATGCAAAGCTTTTTCGTGCCCTCGACGATGTCTTCGCTAGTAAGGACGCGCGTTTCGAGGGGGGTCTTGAGGCCGAGGCGCTGGTTGATTTTGAAGCGGCCCACCCTGCCCAAGTCGTAGCGCTTGGGGTCTTTGAGCGTGCGGCGGATGAGAGAGCGCGCGTTTTCGACATTGACGGGTTCTCCCGGACGCAGCTGCGTGTAAATGTACTTGAGGGCGCTTTCCTCGTTCTTGGTCTTGTCCTTCTTGATTGCGCGGACAATGGCGCCGTCGTCGACGGTCGTGTCTATGACCTTGAATTCCTGGATGTTCGCCGCCTTGAACTTCTGCACCGCGATGGTGGTCAGCGTTTCATACTGCTTGAGCAGGACGACGCCCTTGGCGGGGTCGGTCACGGGCTCGGCGAGCACGTAGTGCGAGATGTTTTCCATCTTGAGCGCGCGCGCTACGGAAAGGTCTTCTACCTTGTAGAAAAGGTTCACTATTTCCGGGTCGCTGCCGTGGCCGAGGGCGCGCAGAAGCGTCGTGATAAGGAACTTGCGGCGGCGGCGGCGGCGGTCTATGTAGACGTAAAGGAGGTCGTTCTGGTCGAACTGCACTTCAACCCACGTGCCGCGGTCGGGAATGAGGCGGAAAGAGTACAGCATCTTGTCGGAGCTGTGCATCGTCTCTTCAAAGCAGATGCCGGGCGAACGGTGCAGCTGGCTTACCACGACGCGCTCCGCGCCGTTTACTATGAAGCTGCCGGATTTGGTCATCATATTGATGTCGCCCATGAAAATTCTCTCTTCCTGCGTGCGGTCTTCTTCGCGCAGGCGGAAGGTTACGTGCAGGGCTACCGAATAGGTGGTGCCTTCCTTGATGCACTCCACTTCGCTCTGCTTGGGGCCGACTATGTCGTAGGAGACATACTCGAGCTTGTGTTTGCCGTCGTAGCTTTCTATCGGAAAAACCTCGCTGAACACCGCGTGCAGTCCCTTAAGTTCCCTTTTGTGGGGGGGCACGTCTTTTTGGAGGAAGTCTGCATAAGACTGCAGCTGATTCTCGATAAGGTTGGGAAGCGGTATCACTTCCTGAAGTTTTCCAAAGTTTTTTCGCTCAGACATATTCTTCGAGATTTTTTGTATTCTGCCCTGTTTTCGCGGATTTTCCAGGGCTTTTCCGGTGGAACCCTGTTGAATCGGAAATTTTTCTCAGAATTTAATTTTACCCCTTTTTTTGTCGCTTAGGGGTGTTAAGCGGAAAAAGCGGACAGCCGCACCGCCAGTTTTACCGGGCGGTGCGGACTCTCCGCGAAATATAGGCTTTGCCGTTCAAGCGTGTTACTTGATCTCGACAACAGCACCTGCGTCCTTGAGCTTCTTTTCGAGCTCTGCGGCTTCGTCCTTGTTCACGCCTTCCTTGACGGCTTTGGGCGCGCCTTCGACGAGGGCCTTGGCTTCCGCGAGGCCGAGCGAAGTGATCGCGCGGACTTCCTTGATGACCGCAATCTTCTTGGCGGGGTCGACGCTCTTGATGATGACGTCGAACGCGTCCTTTTCTTCAGCTGCGGGAGCGGCTGCGCCGCCTGCGACGACTGCCACGGGAGCTGCTGCGCTTACGCCCCACTTTTCTTCGAGCTCCTTAACGAGAGCCGCAACGTCAACGACGGAAAGGCCGCTGAGCCATTCGATAACCTGATCTTTTGTGATGTCTGCCATGATTTTTTGTCTCCTTTGGACGCTTAGCGTTTCTTGCGAAACATTTAAGGGATTTTTCCATCCCCTAAGCCTGTCCTTTAGTTTTTTGTAGTTTCATCCGCCGCCTGCGCGCAAGCGCGCAGTGTTTCGGCGTCTGTTGAAGTTTTTATCGCCCCCCGAGGCTGCAAAACTGCGTCCAGGGGCGTATGCTAAAATTTTCAAAAAGCGAACTCGGGCGGAAAAGCCCGACCCCGCGAATCCGTGTTACTCGGCCGCCGCTTCCGCAGGCGCGCCGCCTTCCTTTTCCATCTTGACGAACAGCACGCGAACCATCTGGCTTGCGGGCGTGTTGAGGAGGGAGAGGAACTTTGCGCGCATATCTGGGAGGCTGGGGAGGCTGCCGAGGTATTCGACTTCGGCCTTGTTCATCAGCTTGCCGTCAAAATAGCCGAGCTTGACTTCCGAGTTTTCGCGCGCCTTGAAGAATTCGACAACCGCCTTGGCAACCGCCGCAGCGTCTTCGCCGCCGCTGACAATGCCGGTCGGGCCCGCGAGCACTTCGCTCATGTCCGGGAGGCCGAGCTCTTTGGCCGCAAGGGCTATGATGGAATTCTTGACGACGTGGTACTGGGCGCCGGCTTTCGCGAGGGCTTCGCGGAATTCGGCGGCGGCCTTTACGGTTACGCCTGTAAAGTTTACCAGGAACAAAAAGTCTGATGCCGAAAGGCGGCTTTTCGCTTCTTCTACGAGATATTTCTTTTCGGGTCTCATTGTGTGTAAATCCTCTCCTTATTCTGCGGCTTCGCTGAGCGAGACCTTGAGGCCGGGGCTCATTGTCGAGCTGATTGTTATGGAGTTGATGAATTTGCCCTTGATGGCTTCCGGACGGGCGTGGATCACGCTTGCGAGCGCCGCGCGGGCGTTTTCCAAAAGCTTGTCTTCGGCGAAGCTGCGCTTGCCTACAACGACAACGAGATTCGAGGTCTTGTCCATCTTGTATTCAACGCGGCCGGCCTTGACTTCGGCGACTGCCGCCGCGACGTCGTCGGTTACCGTGCCGCTCTTCGGGTTGGGCATGAGGCCCCTGGGACCGAGAACGCGGGCGAGCTTGCGGACTTCCTTCATGGCCGATGTCGTTGCGACAGCGACGTCGAAATCCATCCATCCGCCTTCGATTTCCTTGATGAGGTCGGCGAGGCCGGCCTTGTCGGCGCCGGCGTCGAGCGCAACCTGCGCGTTTTCGGTGAAAACGATGACCCTTACCTTTTTGCCGCTGCCGTTGGGCAGGCGGACGGTGCCGCGCACCATCTGGGTGCTCTGCTTGGGGTCGACATTGAGCTTGAACGACAGTTCGACGGTTTCGTCGAAGCCCGCCTTGGGCATCGTCTGCAGCGCCTTTACGGCGTCCGCGAGAGCCTTGGGCTTGTTTTCGCCAAGGACTTCAAGCGACTTCTTGTATCTTTTGCTTCTTTTAATCATGACTTTTTTATTGTTTCCTCAAGCGAACCGCTTCGAATTGCGCTTCAATTTTAACGCAGTGCGCCCTTGGTGTTTTCAGTCTCCTGCAATTGCAGTGTGATTGTTTGTTGTGTTTTGTTTTCAGCCTTAACCGAAGCCGCGTTGCGGAAGCAATCGGCGCCGGATAAAGCCATAAAAATTATCCTTCGACTTCGAGCCCCATCGAGCGGGCCGTGCCTTCGATGATGCGCTCGGCCGCTTCCGCGTTGACCGCGTTGAGGTCCTTGGACTTGATCTTGACAATTTCCTTGATCTGCGCGCGGGTAACCTTGCCGACCTTGTCTGTATTGGGCTTGGCGCTGGCCGTCGCAATATTGGCGGCCTTCTTGAGGAGAACCGCTGCGGGCGGCGACTTGAGGATGAACGTGAAGGACTTGTCCTGATAGACGGAAATCACGACGGGGAGAATCATTCCCGCCTGGTCCTTTGTCTTCGCGTTGAACTCTTTGCAGAAGCCCATGATGTTCACGCCTGCAGCACCGAGAGCCGGGCCGACTGGGGGCGCGGGGTTAGCCGCTCCGGCGGGGAGCTGCAACTTAATTTCTTTTACTACTTTCTTTGCCATTTTGCTTTTCTTTTCTTAGAATTTTACTGCTGCTTGAGGCTGTGCGTAAATTTTTTATAGTTTTTTCTGTTCGGCGTATTGCGAAGCAATGCGCCTCTGAACCGTCTATTCTTAAAATATCTTCTTTAGGCCTCTAATCTAAAACTGCTTTCCGGGACAGCCTACGCCTGATCGTCCTCCACGCGGCTGACCTGCCAGTATTCGAGCTCGACAGGCGTAAAGCGTCCGAAAATGGATACGCTGACCTTGAGCTTGCCCTTTTCGGGGTCCACTTCGTCAATTTTGCCGATGAGGCTCAGGAAGGGACCGTCGTTGATCTTAACGGATTCGCCCACTTCGTAGTTGACCTTCGGCTTTGCGTCGCCGACTTCCGCCGCCCTCATGTGCTCGAATATGCGGTCAACTTCCTGCTTTTTGAGCGGCGTGGGGCGGTCTCCGCCCATGAAATTGATTACCCCGTTTATGCCGCGGATAAAATACCATGGTTTTTCAAGGAAGTTTTCGTCGGCGTCGTAGAGCTTGACCTTGACGAATATGTAGCCGGGGTACAGCTTGCGCTTGCGGGTGGTCTTTTTGTTGTTTTTTATTTCCGCAACGAGCTCGGTAGGCATGAGGATGTCTTCCTTGGAGATGTATTCCCCCATGTCCTCGATGTCGATCATGCGCGACAAAGATTCGACGGCTTTCTGCTCCATATTGGAGCGCGTCTGAACCGCATACCACTTGCGAAGGTCTTCTGTCTGCGATGATTCCATGTTTTACTTCTTTACGAGCATTGTTAGGAGGTCTACCACGTTGTAAACCGAGAAGTCCGCGAGGCTCACATATACGCCAAGCAGTCCTATCGCGACAAACACGACTATAATCGAGCTGCGCAGCTCCTGGCGCGTCGGCCACGTCGCCTTCTTGAGCTCCGCGGCCATCTCTTGGAAAAACTGCTTAATTTTGTGGAATGGATTAGCCATCTTTTATAGTTTCATCTGTTCGGCGATTGCGCTGCTATGCGCCTCTGACAGTCTCGCGACCGGGCAATGCGCCTTTGATTTGTTTCGCGACCATGCACCGGGCCTTGCCCCTCACACTTGCCGCTTTCTCGATTTTAAAATGTAAAAAGAACAGGGGCGGAGGGACTCGAACCCCCAACTTACGGTTTTGGAGACCGTTGCTCTACCAATTGAACTACACCCCTAAAAGTTCCGTTCTTTTGCCTTCCGAAACCTGAAAAATTATCCAAATTTCGGGAGACGCCAAAGCCAGAAGAGCCTTTAAGCCCTTCTGGCGCGCGTAAAATCAGTTGTTATGCAATGATTTCCGAGATACGTCCGGCACCGATGGTGCGGCCGCCTTCGCGGATGGCGAAACGCTGGCCCTTTTCCATGGCGATCGGCTTCTGGAGCTCGATGTTGATGGAAAGGTTGTCGCCGGGCATGACCATTTCAACGCCTTCGGGAAGTGTGCAAACGCCCGTGACGTCAGCTGTTCCGAAGAAGAACTGGGGACGGTAGTTTGTGAAGAAGGGAGTGTGGCGGCCGCCTTCGTCCTTGGTGAGGACATAGATTTCAGCCTTGGCCTTGCTGTGGGGAGTGATCGAACCGGGCTTTGCGATAACCTGGCCGCGCTGGATGTCCTTCTTTTCGATGCCGCGCAGGAGGAGGCCGACATTGTCGCCCGCCTGGCCCTGATCGAGCAGCTTGCGGAACATTTCAACGCCGGTAACGGTCGTCTTGCGAGTTTCGCCCATGCCGACGATCTCGACTTCTTCGCCGACCTTGATGACGCCGCGTTCAATACGGCCCGTCGCGACGGTACCGCGGCCGGTGATGGAGAACACGTCTTCAACGCTCATCATGAAGGGCTTGTCGATCGGGCGTTCCGGAGCCGGAATTTCAGCGTCGATGGCGTCCATGAGGGCGTCGATGCTCTTTACGCCGAATTCGACGCCTTCGAGAGCCTGCGAAGCCGAGCCGCGGATGATCTTGATGTTATCGCCGTCGTACTGGTACTTCGAGAGGAGGTCGCGGACTTCCATTTCGACGAGCTCGAGGAGTTCCGGGTCGTCAATGAGGTCGCACTTGTTGAGGAATACGACGATCTGCGGCACGCCGACCTGACGGGCCAAAAGGATGTGTTCGCGTGTCTGCGGCATGGGGCCGTCGGCTGCGCTAACAACGAGGATAGCGCCGTCCATCTGGGCCGCGCCGGTAATCATGTTCTTTACGAAGTCCGCGTGGCCGGGGCAGTCAACGTGCGCATAGTGGCGCGTGGGCGTTTCGTACTCAACGTGCGCAACGGCGATGGTAACAGTCTTGGTAGCGTCGCGAACAGTGCCGCCCTTGGCGATGTCCTGGTAGGACTTAAATTGAGCCAGGCCCTTGTCCGACTGAACCTTCAAGATTGCAGTAGTGAGCGTAGTTTTGCCATGGTCGATATGGCCGATGGTACCTACGTTAACGTGAGGTTTTGTTCTGACGAATGATTCTTTCGACATGGTTCTTTCGGTTTCTTTTTTTAGGTTTTTGTAATGATGACTTTTTTAATGGAGCCCCAGAGCGGATTTGAACCGCCGACCCCGTCCTTACCAAGGACGTGCTCTGCCAACTGAGCTACCGGGGCGACACCCAAAAAGCCGCCAGCTGTCTGGCGTTTTTTATTGAAAGGGATAGAAGATGGACGCCCCAACCCGTCTCGTCAACATTTTTTTTCGCACTTTTTTTATTTGCCTTGACGGAAATCCCCCGCCTAGAACGCGTTCGGCTTAAATGCGGGCAAAACTTACAATGCAATGAGACTGCCCGTTTCCGCATTTGGCGCGGCGGTTTCGGATGCCTTTCAAGGCTTGTGAATACTTGAAAGGCGGAAGCCGCACTGGAAGCGCCGCTCCGCTTTTAAGGCTAAACAAACGAAGAAAGGCGCTGAAAATGACCGCCAAATGTCCGCGTTTAAACCGAACGCACTCTAGTCGTCGTCCGAGTCAGAGGCCACCCCAAACGCAGCGAGGGCCGCCTTCTGGATTTCGCGGAGGCGCTTCGTCTTAAGCTCTTTCAGCAGCGTTCCGTTGGAAGAATAGTCGCGCAAAAGCTTGCCGTCCTTGCCGAGCACAAGAACCGCCACGTTTATCTTGTCGGTACCCGATTTTGTCGTGCTGCCGCTTCCGTAATAGGCCATTTTTTTCGGTTACGGACGAGGCAGACTCTGTTACAGTCGTCTCATAGCTTTTGCCGTTGCCCACCGGAACAACCTGCCCGTCGGACTTCAGGCCGCCGTTATCCACGGTGTATTTTTTCGTTCCGTAATAGGAATAGGCCCTGTCCTGGTCCTGATGGTTAACCCCGACGATTTCCGGAGGCATGTCGTCCACGTCGCCCTTTAGCACCAGCCAGAAGACAAAGACGTCGCGCTCGTACGGCGAAGTGGAGGTTACGGCTATCTCATATTCCTTTTTGCGCGTAACGTTTTTCGTCTGGTTGTTGTTCCACACCACGCTTTTTTCCACATCGCTCCGGGTTGAGACCCTTTCCTTCACCTTGAGGTTGGGAACGTTTTTGACGCTCATAATCTCGCGGATCTGCAGGAGGGTCTTCTCGGGAAAATAATCCTCGTTCAGGGTCACCCGGCGCCCATTGTAATCAAGGACGACCTTTCCGCCCCTGTAATCTTTCACCGCCGCCTGAATTTGCTTGCCGTCGGGCGTCTCGAATTTTATGGAATTGCCTTGTGCGCCCGCATACGCAATGCATACGGCTGTTGCGAAAAAAATTATAATATATTTCATAGCCCTCATTATATGACACTAACTATTATGAAAATATTACGGAATTTCAACAAAATTTCTTCTAATATAATTATTGTTTTCAGGCATCTTATACGATTTCGTTAAATACAAGAAATGGCAGACGGCATGCAAAACGCGGCGCTGAAAATATTTTCGGCGAAAATTGAAGAACTCTCAGATTATCAAGATATTCCGAAATTCGAGGCTTTCTGCATGCAATGCCCGAATTACGGTAAGAAATGGGCCTGCCCTCCGCATTTTTTCGACATAAAATCGTTTTTCAGAGGCAGGAGGCATGCGCACATTGTCGCCATGAAGATTCCAACAGACACTTTTGCAGGAAAAGGCGGAAATATCGACGTGTGGGAACTGGCAAAAAAAATCACGGATATGGCCCGGCTGGAGTTCGACGAACTCCTTCTGGAGGCGGAAAAAAGACACCCCAATTCGCTCGCGCTTTTCGCGGGAACCTGCGCAAACTGCCCCGAGGATGTCTGCCCGAGAGAAAATGGCCTGCCGTGCGTCCGGCCGGAAAAAATGAGACAGTCGCTCGAATCGCTCGGCTACGACGTTGCGGCAATCTCGGAAGAAAAGCTCGGCATAAAAATGCTCTGGGCCAAAGACGGCAGGCTCCCGCCCTATCTCACGCTGGTCGGGGCGCTGATAAGCAATGAGCCGGAAGCAGCGCTCGCCCAAGCGGAATTGCACAGGCTCATCCGCTGAATGAGGCAGCCTGTTTGGAAATCCCACATAAATTACCTGAATCCGCAATCATGCGGCTTAAAACTTTCAGGCCCTTTTCTTCTGGAGGTCGCTGGCCATAACCAATATTATGTATATGGCAACCCCTATGCAAATGCCGCAGTCGGCGATGTTGAACGCGGGCCAGCGGTAGTTGACGATGGGCAGATAGACGTCGAGAAAATCAACGACATGCCCGTAGGCGATACGGTCGATGAGGTTGCCGATAACGCCGCCCGTAAACATACCAAGGGCTATCTGGCCCCATTTGCTGTTGAAACCGAGGTAAGACCTGAAAAACCATATGGCAAACAGGGCGATTATCGCGATGGACGAAAGCAGATAGGTCTGCCCCGAAAGCATGCCCCACGCCGCCCCCTCGTTGGTTATGTGAACTATGTTGAAAAAGCCCGGAATGACCACGATGGGCTCGTTCTGGCCGCCGAAATGGTAGGTCGGGTTGCCGCGCTCCCAAGGGATGTTCGCGATGACGGCAAGCTTCGTGGCCTGGTCGAGGACCAGTATGCCGAGAAGGGCGGTGAAATATCTGGCATAAGAGACTATGCCTTTGCTTTTTTGGGTAGTGGCCATTTGGAAAAAATTCGGCGCGCCAAAAAATTCCGCGCGCCGAAGCGTTTTTGAAATTACTCGGATTCTTCCTCGCCGCCGGCCGCGGAGCCTTCGGTCGGGATTTCGAACATCGAGCGCTGAGACTGCTTCATGCGGTTCATTTCCTGCTCCTTCTGTTCCTGCCCCTCCTTGGTGTATCGGGTGTAGGGAACGGCGAGAAGGCGGGCTTCCGGAATCGGGTTGCCGGTAAACTCGCAGACGCCGTAGGTGCCGTTTTTGATGCGGCCTATGGCGGCATCGATTTCCGCGAGGGTTTCCTTTTCGCCCGAAATTATGTTATAGCTCATGTCGCGGTCGAAGCTTTCGCTGCCCGCGTCGGCAAGGTGCTGGCCGTACGACGAAAGGTCGCCGGAGTCTTCCTTGGCGGAGCGCTTGAGCACTTCTTCGGAATGCTCTTCAATGCCCTGCGAGTAGCGCTTGCGCAGATCGACGAGCAGGGTGTAATACTTCTTCCACTTGCGCGGCACGTCTTTTTCTTCGAGCTTTTCGCGCGTGGGGGCCACAACGGGGTCGAAGCCCAAAATATCGAATATGCTGGCAACGCCCACGCTCTGCGCCTTGGCAGGCTTCTGCGGGGCGGAAGCTTTCACCTCCTTTTTTGCGGCTGACGCGCCGCCCTTGCCGGAGGCCGCTCCCTTGCTTTCGGCGGGCTCGGCGGCCTTGTCCTTCGACTGCAAAAAGGCGTCGAGGTCATCCATAGAAAAATATACAGAAACGGACGCCTTCGCGTGCTTGGCTTTCTTCCCTACGCGCTTTTCAGGAGCCGGGGCTGGCGCGAATTTTTCCGTTTTTTCGGGCTTCGCAACAGCCTTGACCGGAGCGGGCTTCGCCTGCGGGGCCGGCTTTTGCGCAGCAGTCTTTGCGGTTTTCTTGGGCACGGCCGGTTTTGCGGCGGCCTTCTTCACTTCGACGGCCTTTGCGGGCTTCGCCTTTGGAGCGGCCTTCTTGGGGGCCGTTTTGGGCTCCGCCTTCTTGGCGGGCTTGGAAATGTTTGTCGTCTTTTTCACGTTCTTTTTGGGGGCGGGTTTCGCGGATTTTTTTGGCTTCGCCGCGGGTTTCGCCTTTTTCAAATTGTTTTTATTGGCCGCCTTCTTGGCGGGCGGCGCCTTTTTGACCGCCTCCTTTTTCGGGGCGGGCCTTTTCAACACGGCCTTTTTTACCGGGGCATTTTGGGGGGCGGGTTTCTTTGCCGCCGCCTTTTTGACCGGAGACTTCTTTGCAACAGTCTTTTTCGCCTTCGCCGCAACCGCTTTTTTGGAAACAGGCTTCGCCTTCGCTTTCGCCGCCGCTTTGGGCTTCGAATTGGAAGGCTTCTTTTTGGATGATGTTGCTGCTTTCTTGGTTTTGGCGGGTTTGCGTGTCATTATTGCCTTGTTACTCTGTTGCGGCCATGGCGGCACTGCATCGCGGGCAGATGTCGTTTTCGTCGAGGTCGGTCAGAACCCTCCAGCAACGGGCGCATCTTCTGCCCTCGGCTTTGCCGGCCTCCACGGCCAGTGTTTCTATTTTGTCTTCGTTTACTTTGACCGAAGATACTATAAAAAGTTCAGGAAGAATTTTCAGGTATTCCCTGAGGATTGCCGCGTCTTCGCCGCCCTCGGGAGCCGTCAAAGTGAGCGACGCCTCGAGACTCTTGCCTATCACCTTGTCCTGACGCAGCTGCTCGAGGCGCTCGTTGGCGACGTCGCGGATTTCTAGGAGCCTGTCGATCTTCTTGCACACGGCGTCGTCGCGGTACTGAGCGCCGAGTTCGGGCCACGCCTGCAGGTGTACGGAATCATCCGAGAGTTCCGAGCCCGCGTACTTGAACGAGAAGGCCTCGTCGGCGGTGAACGTGAGCACGGGGGCCGCCACGCGCATGAGCGTGTCGCTTATGATGTCGATTGCCGTTTGAGACGAGCGGCGTTCGAAAGAGTTCGCCGCGAATGTGTAGAGGCGGTCCTTGAGGATGTCGTGGTAAATTCTGGAAAGCGTCACGCCGCAGAAATTGTCGATGAGCCTGTATACCTTGTGGAATTCGTAGGCTTCGTAGGCCTTGTCGGCCTCCTCGGCGAACTGCGCGGCCTTGTGGACGGCCCAGCGGTCGATTGCGTCGAGCTTTTCGAGCGGGACGGCGTCGCGGGCGCGGTTGAAGTCGCTTAGGTTGCCCAGCTGGTACATTATGGTGTTGCGCACGCCGCGGTAGGCGGTGGCCACATGGCCCATTATGCCCTCGGAAATCGGCATGTCGTTCTGGTAGTCAACGGAGCTTATCCACATTCGCACGATGTCCGCGCCCCACTGGTTCACGTACATGTCGGCGGTCTGCGGCTTGCCGTCGCTGCTCTTGGAAATTTTCTTGCGCTGCTCGTCGACGATGAAGCCGTGAGTGATGACCTTTTTGTAGGGGGCCTCGCCGCGCGTGGCTATGGCCGTCCACAGCGAGCTTTGGAACCACCCGCGGTGCTGGTCGGAGCCTTCGAAATAGAGGTCGCAGGGCCATGAGAGGCGCGGGTCTTTGGCGAGCACCGCGTTGTGGCTCGAACCGGAGTCGATCCAGACGTCGAGCGTATCCATGCCCTTCTTGAGTTCGGAGGGCTGGGGCCAGTCGGCGGGAAGCTCTATGCCGTCGAGGATTTCCGCTTCGCTGGCGGAATACCAGTAGCCGGAGCCGTTCTTTTCAATTTTTTCGGCTATGCCCTTGATGACCTTCGCGTCGAGGTAGCCCTTACCGTCCGCATCGAAGAATGCGGGAATCGGCACGCCCCACGAACGCTGGCGCGAGATGCACCAGTCGGGGCGCGATTCTACCGCGCCGCGTATGCGGTTTTCGCCGCGTTCGGGCAGCCACGAAACATTCGATATGGCGTTAAGGGCCTCTTCGCGGAAGCCGCCCTTGTCGAACGCGACAAACCACTGGTCCATCGCGCGGAAAATTACGGGAGTCTTGGACCGCCAGCAGTGCGGGTACGAGTGCGAGAATTTCACCGCGCTAAGCAGCGCGCCGCGGGCTTCAAGCATTTCCATAACCTTTTCGTTGGCCGCGCTCTTGCCGTTCCCGCCTTCAAGCACGCTGACGCCGACGAGTTCGGCGGGAACCCGCCCGTCGTCCACATACCTGCCCTGGTCGTCGATGGGCGAGTAGATTTCGAGGCCGTTTTCGAGGCCGCTCTGGTAGTCTTCAAGGCCGTGCCCGGGGGCCGTATGGACGGCGCCGGTGCCGCTTTCCGTAGTTACGTAGCGGGCGTTGATTATCTTGGAGTCGCGGTCTATAAGCGGGTGTTTTGCGGTGAAGCCGAGGAATTCGCTGCCCTTGCCCAAAGGCTTTATTTTGACGTTTTCGAGCTTGCACGCGGAGACAAAATTTTCCGAAAGCGCTTCGGCCACAACGAAAGTCCTGCCGCCGCTTTCGACTGCGACGTACATGATTTCGGGGTTGAGCGCGATGCCCAAGTTCGACGGAATCGTCCACGGGGTTGTCGTCCATATGACGATTTCGCCGTTTTCGAGGCCGAACTTTTTGTTGGCCTCGGCGTCGAGTTTGAAAGGCACGAATATCGACCAGCTTGTGTGGTCTTTGTATTCGATTTCGGCCTCCGCAAGCGCGGTCGCACAGGGGATTGACCAGTAGACGGGCTTTTTGCTCCTGTAAACCAGTCCGCGTTCGACGAACGCCGAGAATGTGCGCAGGATTTCCGCCTCATACGCGGGCGCCATCGTCTTGTACTCATGCTCCCAGTCGGCGAGAATGCCCAGGCGCACGAACTGGCGGCGCTGGATGTCCATGAAATCCTTCGAGAACTTCGCGCATTCGTCGCGCATTTCGGCGACGCCTATTTCGCGCTTCTGCTCGCGCAGCATTTTGCTCACCTTGTGCTCAATGGGCAGGCCGTGGCAGTCCCAGCCTGGCACGTAGGGGGCCGAGAAGCCCTTCATGCTCTTGTAGCGCAGGATGACGTCTTTTAGAATCTTGTTGAGCGCGGTGCCGATATGCACGTCGCCGTTGGTGAAGGGGGGGCCGTCGTGCAGGATGTACTTGGGCGCGCCCTCGTTCTTCTTCTGAATTTTGCCGTAAAGGTCGATGGCCTTCCAGTGCTCTATCCGCAAAGGCTCGCGCTTGACGAGGTCTCCGCGCATCGGAAACTTCGTGTTGGGAAGATTTAGTGTGTCCTTTATTTCTTTTCCGGCCATTTTTCAGCTTTTTCTCAATTCGCCCGCCGCCTTGCCGGGACGGGCCGTGACTTTTTCCAGTCTGTTCAAGTTATGAAATCAAAAGTGTATTTTGCCCCTCAGAACGGGAACGCATTATCCCAGAAGCCGCCGCTTTTCTTTTCACCGCGTTCTTCGGCTTTTTTCTCGGCTTCCTCAGCCCTCTGCCTCGCGCGGACGGCGCGTTCGGTTTTAGCGGCCTCCGCCTTGTCGAAGTTTTCCTCTGCGGCTACTTTCTCGCGGCGCATGGCGGCAGCGGCGTCGACGGCCGCCTGGATGTCTGCGGGATCCTTCGCCTGCGCGGCGACGGCTTCGTCCATCCTTATCTTGCGAATCTGCCCCTTGAGCTCGCGATTTTCCGCGCGAAGGCGGCCCAAAATTTTCATGTCCTTTTCAACCTGGTCCACAAGCTGTTTTTCGAGCTCCTTAACCTTGGCTTCAAGCTGCGCGATCTGCGCCTGAAGCTCGGCGTTTTTCGCCTCCAAAGACTTTTCCTGGGCGCCGGCGCCAGACGCAAAAAATGCGAAGGCCAAACATGCGCAAAACACTGAAGCAATTTTTTTCATGGCCGGCAATTAAAGCATCTCGTTTTCAATTTGCAACTATATTAGAGCATATAAGTTTCGCCCGGCCGCATATGAGGCGCCGCATTGCTCCGGCGCGTCCCGCTCTTTTTTTGTCATGCCCGCGCACTCAGTCGGGAGTTCCGCCGTCCGGATACGCCTCCCTTAGGGCCCGCATTGTCTCGGCGTCTATTTCAACAACGGAACCGTGCCTTGCGTCCGGAGACTTCATTTCCATGCGCCTCCATGGGCCTTCTATTTGCGGTGCGGCATAAAGGCCGTACTTGTGGGGATAAAACTCAACATAGAGGTTCCAGCCTTTCCCGTCGGGGGCGCGCACAAGGGTCTGCGCCTCCGTCCATGCGTCGGTGACGGGCCCGGACGGGTTTTGCCACGGCCCGATGAGATTGTCGGACTTTGTCCAACGCACTGCCTTAAAGCCGTGTTGGATGTCTTCCGGCCAGCGTTCGTCCTTGATGAAGGCGTAATATTTTTCGCCCGACTTGCGGATTATGGCGTCCATTGTCGGCATGTTTTCAAACTCTCCCGCAAAACGGAACAGGCGCTCCGGTTTGGTGAAGGACTCAAAGTCTTTCGTCAGCACGTAAAATGTTCGGATGCTCCTCCACATGTCCCTCGACTCTTTCTCGGTCGATGGATTTTCATATTTCAGGTTGGCTGGGTGCCATGTTATAATATACTGCCCTGAATCCTCGTCAAAGAACATTTTCGGCGCGTTATACCAGATGCGTTCAGTATAAAAGCCGCTTTCGCTAACGTCGAACACCGAAGGTGGGAGGCGCTTTTCAACCTTCCATTCCACAAAATTTTCCGTAACCCAAAGCAGGGGCTCCCAGCTTCCGGCTTCGACGCCAATCATGTAATGGCGGCCGTCGCGGCCTCGGCAGAAATCTGGATGCCCTCGGTAGCCGCATATTTTTTTGCCCCCGTTGAGGGTCTTCCAATTGACGCCGTCTTCGCTAACGGAATAATACATGCTTCCGTAGTCCGTTGTTGACATGTGCGCGAACAGGTATCCGCCGCCGCGTTCGGAAGCCCCTTCGCCCATGCACATTTGCACTGCGGCAAGCGACCCGCAAAAAATTGCGCGTAAAAGAAATTTCATTGATGCGCAAAACACTGAAGCAATTTTTTTCATGGCCGGCAATTAAAGCATCTCGTTTTCAATTTGCAACTATATTAGA
>CALXSL010000033.1 GCA_944391135.1 uncultured Opitutales bacterium | reverse complement strand
ATTCCCGTCTTGCCCTGCACGGCGGCCGAGGCCGCCTTTATGGAAGTCATGACGTCCATGCCAAGCGCGCTTGAAAGTCCTATCGCCGATTTTATAACGCCGTCCATCTGTTCGGCCGTGACGCCCATTGAAGTCGCCATCGACTGCATGGCCAAAACCTGCTCGTCGCCGTAAACGGTGATTTTCTGGATATTAGAGGCGAACTCCTGCATGATGGGCAGAACTTCCGAAACGCTGCCGCCCTGCGCCTTTATAGCCGCCGCAAGCTTCTGCGCGGCCATTTCCTGCTGGCCGAAAAGTTCGATGGACTTCTTGAACGCCGAGGGCAACTGCATTGCAAATCGGCTCGCCTGCGCGCCGATTTCGAGAAAGAAGCCCTGCATTACCGATTTTGAGTTATCTATATTATTGTTTGCATTTTTTACTTCTTTGACAACTTTATCAAAACCGTCAGCTACCTTTTCTGTAACTTTTGGCATATTGTCCAAAGCTTGTTTTTGCGCATTCATAGCCGCAGTAAGCTCACTGCCGATTTTGGTAAGCTCGCCTGCGGACGCGGTTATGTTGTCGAAACTAAGCCCGTTGAGCTTGGCTATTTCGGCGTTAATGGCCTGAAGCTCCGCAAGCAGTTTTTGCAGCTCGGCTAATTGGGCTTCAGTTTCTATTGAGAGTTTGTAAGGTTCGTCTGCCATAGGTGTGTCTGATTTTTGTTGAATTTTAAGAAATTTGAGCGATACTATAGGTAGAAAACAATGGATACGGAACCGTCAGTCTTATTTCAGATATTCGATATTCTCTTACAGATTATCGTGTTCATTGTTATTATGGGAGGAGGCTATATTCTTATGGTCTGTTTCTATAATTTCTTTTTTGGGCGCGTCAAAAAAGGCGGTTCTACTTTTCTTGATGATTTAAATCCGTCTAGGACTTTTTTGCGTATTTTCTCTTCTTTTTATGATGATTTGATGAAAAAATAAGGTTTTCTAATTTCATAGTCCTTGTAGAAAACAATGGATACGGAACCGTCAGTCTTATATCAGATATTTGATATTCTCCTGCAGATTATCGTGTTCATCATTGTTATGGGAGGTGCCTTGTTTGTATTTCTTGTCATTGACCGTTTCTTTAAAGAACATACAACCGATAAGGGTGGGACTACGTTTCTGACCGACCTTTACCGTCGAAGAAGTGGTAAATGATTTTTTCATTTCAAATTTGGAAATTAAGAGGGGCCGATTTCGGCCCCTCTTGTTATTTGGCCGTTTCCTGCAGTTCGCTGTTGAGCCTGTTTAGGGATTTCTCGTCCACAAGCGCGGCGTTTCCGTCGAATATCGCGAGCTTGTCGAGGGTGCGCCTGCGGTCGACCGCCGCCGCCAAGACGTTCAGTCTCAAGGGCGGCATGTCGAGCAGGGTTTCCCAGTCCATCCCGGTATTCGCGCATAGAAAGCCTATTCGCTTGTTGAGGCGGCTCCAGTCGGATTCCCCAGTTTCTCGGGGTTCACCCCAAACGCTATCGCCTTCTTCCGTCTGGCCTCCGCTTTCCGCTTCAGCCATTCCGAAAAAGGGCCGAAGTTCAGCCCGTGCCCTTTCTCCAGAATTTTCACGAAGTCGGGGTTCGGCAGCGCATCCACCTCGGCGTCCGAAAGCCCCGTGAAGAGCGATACAAGCTGCGGTTCGTCCTCTATGAGCGCGGCGTACTCCGCGAGCTTTCGCACGGGCAGGCAGCGCACGTCCACGCTCTTTTTGCCGTTGATTTCCTTCGACAATTCCACGGTCTCGAAGCCGAGGAACGTCGCCATTTCAAGGTTTTGGTTTTCGTCCATGTTTTATGCCTCCGAGGTGTTTCCGTAGATTTTGTCGGCCACGGCCTGAACTGGAAGTTCAAGCCCAGACAAGTCGGAACCCGTGAGTTCCACAATGCTGTCGGGAGACTGCGTAAAGCCGTCCTTTTCGAGCATGTTGCCTTCGGCGTCGACAATATCGCAAACGACCGTTACTTTTTTCACGCGGCAGAACGCTCCGCCGCCGATGTTGATGAGCCCGAGTTCGGGCGTGCTGTTGTTTTCTTCTGACATTTTAGAACCTTTCGATTGTGAGATATGCTTCTATTGAACCCGTGTACGCGGCGGAGGGCTGGACGCTGAACGCGCCTGAAGCCCCGCAAAGCCACGAGCCTATTTCGGTGAGCGTGTTTGCCGTGAGTGCCTTAGATTCCGCAGCATTCGCGCCAGCCTTAAAGCTTGCTGTCACCGCTCCGCTTGCTTTTGCGTAAGCCGTCACCTTGCTGTTTGCCGGGATTGCAGAATCACCGCAAACGTTCTGCAAGGTCGATGTTCCAGCCCATGAAATTTTCTGCGCGCAATGCGCCGGGTTGTTCTGTTTTGATGGCAGGACTGCGCCGCTTATGAGCGCGTGGCTGCCGTTTCCGCTCTCGTCGCGTATCTGCGAGGCGTCTGCAGCGTCGGAAAGCGAGAGCTTCGCGCCGACAACTTCAAATTTGAAATTTGCTATTGCCGCGGCTGGCTGGTCTCCTATCCCGCCTTTGCTTATGGAAATGCACAGCGGATATGTAATGTCGACCTCCGAGACGGAAATGTCCGCTTCCCCAGACAAATAGCTCCAAGCATTGAGCGTTAAATCGTCGAGCATGAGCTTAACATATTCGGAAAAGCGCTGGCCTATCCTTAGAACGACTCCGGTAGTCAGCGGCCTAATCCAAAAACCGTAGCGCAACCGGATTTTCCTGCCAACATATTCTTTCATAAACTGGTCTTTCAGCACTAAAAAAGATACGGAACTGGAATAGCCAAGCGGCTTGTCAGAGGCAACATCGACGGCAAATTCCACGTCCGCGGGCTTGTCAGAGTCGAGAGAGAGGTCGCGGTTTTTAACGTAGGTTATCTGGTCGCCAATCTTCCAGTCGCCGCGGATAGTTCCGTTAATGGGCGCGCTGCCGAAAGTCCAGCCTCCGTCGACGTCTGCCCCCATATCAGAATCGAATGGAGCGAGCGCGGGAATTAGCAGCGCCGGACTCGGGTCAATGCCTGCGGCATAGTCGGCAACCGTATAAGGCGCTCCTGACACCGACATGTCGAAGTTAAAAATTTTCAGCCGCGAAAGCTTTACATCTATGGGGCACGGTGCGACGGTTGATGTTGCATAATTTGCTGTCGTATTGATTTGAAGCGGAAGCGTTGAGCTTATGTCGTCGTCGGAGAGCGTATTGTATGATGGCGACATGTCGCCAAAATACAGGCCGTCAAGGTAGCACCTTATTGATGCGGCTCCCGATGACGCGAGTCCTCCGAGGACGCATAAAACCAACGTATGCCTGCCGACAGGCAATAGTTTGTTTATAGTCGCTTTGAATTCGCGTGTTGCCGGAGTTGCGTCAAGGTTTCCGCATGCGAAAAACAGGCGTCCAGCCTCCTCATAGCACAGATGAAAGCCGCCTTTTTGCACAGGGTCTGTCCACACAGCGCAATGGTTGTTGAAGAACGCCAGACCTCCGGTGGGATTGCCCCCAAGCCCCTCCCACGAATCGACGTCATAGGTGACGCAAAGCGAAAAAGGAGATGCAGTTATGATGCTTGGCTTGTCGAATGCGAGCTTGCCTGTGTTGAAATCAAAACCTCCGACATTTGCGGCGCGGCGGCAAAGCGCGGCGAGGTCGGAAGAATTGACAGTCGTTTCCGCCGCGAGCTCCGCTGCGGCCTGTGAGTTTTGAGCTGCGGAGGCAAAGCCTTCGGCCTCGTTCCTGAAGTCCTCGGCCTCCTGCGCGTTTTGCACAACGAAAGCCTCGCTGTCGGCGGCGTTGCCCGCGGCTTCTTCCGCAGCAGTTTTATAGCCCGCAATCGTCGTTTCAAGCGTCTCCATATTTTCGAGCGCGGTTTCAGCGTCGGCCTTGCTTTCGGCTGCCGCGTTCGCGGCTTCCATTGCCGCCTGAAGCATTTGGGCGAACATTCCCGAATATTCGGGCGTGACGGTTTCGAGGTCTATTATGCCGCTGCCGTTTTCCTTTAGCTCAAACACGCCTGTAAATGCCGTCATGAGGCTGGTGTCTTTTACGAGCACCACACTTAGCATGTAATAGCCAGCCTCGCCCGTGGTGAGCTCCGAGGGAATTTCATACTCGCCGTTTTCGGCCTTGTCGAAGATTTTGTAAAAGAGCGACGGGGCGTCTTTTGTGGGTGCGACGCCGCGCTGCATGGCCTTGGCGAATATGTGCACTTTCTGCACGTCCGAAATTCCGTAGTCGTTTCCCCCGTCCTTTACGGCGAGGACAAATTTCAAAAAGTCGGAACGCCGTATTACGGGCTCCTTGCCCTCGGCGTCCTTCATGATGATTTCGCCCGAGGAAATGTCGCAGTTAAGATTGATTGTTTTGGGATTCATAAATTACCTTCCGCGGCCCTCTGCGGCCACATTGTAAGTTGTCTTGACGTAGACGCCCTTGGAGTCGTCGCGGGAATGCTCCGCAGACTCTATCATTGCGTCCTTGAATGAAAAAACGTTGCCGAGCATGGTTATGCAGACGCACTCGCCGCGCCCCACGCCCCGCAGAAACTCCGCATGCTCATACTCGAAGCGTTCGGCTGCCGCATAGTCTTTGAACTGCCGCCCCACCGTCACCGTAACATTGCACGGCGAGCTTTCGTCGCCTATGTTGTGCGGGTGCGGCAAGCCTATCACTCCTATGCTTTCAAGCTCTTTCGAGTATTGCGGCAGTTCGACGCCGACGGCGGCTGTCACGCCGTCGGTGTCGTGTGCTATCTTAATGCTGCCGATTTGGAACAACATGGCTTATTCCTGCGTTTCGCCTTCCGCGTCAGACTGCGTTTGTTCCGCAGCGGGTTCTTCCTCCTCTTCGGAATCGAACTCGAAGTCCGCCGTCGTCTTTTCGTAGACAAGCTTGTTTTCGCCGAGCTCGTCGCCGTTGGCCGTGAACGTTATTTCGTCCATGAGGGCCTCCTTCGCACCGAATGTCGCCGAGGGGTTCGAGGGTTCCGCCGAGCGCAGCTTGAACGAATATCCGCCGGACTTTTCGTCGCGCAAAAGCAGATTCGGTGAAGTTCCCACGCCCGTGAATGTTCCGAGCGCGACGGCCTCGCCGATTTTGGAAACCTTTTTTGCCCAGTCGTCGAAGGTGATGTTGCGCGGCTTCATTTTCGCCGAGACCGTAATGTCGTCGAGAATCTTGTCGTAGACGCTTATGCGGCGGTCAACTTCGGCGTCGGAAGTCGTGAGCGATATTTCGATGCTTGCGCCGGAGGTGTCGAACGCGATCGCGTCTGCGCCTTCGCCGTAGACCGCGAGGCAAGAGAGCGCGAATATGTCCGAGTTGGAAAGCGTCGGCAATGTCGGCGCGGCCTCGAGCTCCTTTTCAGTGTAGAGCGGCGCAGACGGGTTGTAGGGGTCTTGGTATGTCGTCAGCGTGAACTCGCCGAAAGGCGCGTTCTTCATTCCGAAAGTTATGCCGCCCATGCCCGTTATCGCGGTGCGCGGCGAGAACTTCCAAGACTTCCACTTTGAGCCCACGCGGAAGATGAGTTCCGCTTCGACCGCCTTTTCGAACAGGCTCGAGCCTTTTTTGAGCGACAGCGGCGCGAGCAGCACGTCGAGGTTTGAAAAGCGCGTAGGCGTGAACTTCGTCTCGAACGACGTGCCCTGCGCGACCTTTCCGACGACTCCGGCGTGGGAGACGTCGACGTCGCGGGTGTCTTCGCTTTTCGCGGGTTTTATGCTCTGGTTGCAGACTATGAAGCTGCCGTTAAGTTTCAGAATTGCCGGGGCCTTGATTTCCGGCAGCGGTACCATTTTCATTTTTTTATCCTTTGGTTTTCAGTTTAGAAGAGTTCCAGCCCGTTGTTGACGGGCAGAACGAAATGTATCACAGGCTCGTCGGCGGGCGAGTCGTCGCGCGGGTTGCCGAGCGTGACGATATGCCCCTTGTAATCCTGCTGGTGCAGGCCCTTGGCGATTTCCTCGAGCATGGAATAGGCTGTGTCCTGCACCTCGCTCAAAAGCACGTTTTCAAGGATATGGATTTCGCTTTCGGCGTTCGCAGCGGATGGGATAACCGTGTCGGCCCATTCGGTTGGCAGCGGCGGTTCAATCACCACGGCCACGCCGAGAGTCGTGAGCGCGTTTGTAATGTCGTTTTCAATGTCGCCCTTGCGCCGCGCGATGATTTGAATTTCCTTGTTTTCCAGAAGCTCGGCTACTTTGCCTTCGAGCCATTCCTGGAACGCGTAGAGTTTTGAGTCTTTTTTATCCATGTAAGTACCTGTTTATTGTTTTTTTGAGTTCGTTGGAGACGGCCTCCTTATTTGGAAGCGCGTCGGGTTCGCGCGGGGTGCGGGCCTCGCGCACAAGCCAGTAGTGGACGTCTATATTGCCGTCGGCGCGGATTACGCCCAGCAGTCCGCCTTTGCGTGTCTTGCGGAAGACAAGTTCGCTTCTGTCCAAAGAGGACGGCGACACGCCGTAGCGGGATTCCACATTCGGAATCGCCAGAAACTTCTTGCCGCGCTTTGGGCGTATGCGCGCGCCGTGCACCTTTGCGCCGAAAACCTTGCCGTTCTGGACTGCAACGGTCGCCGACTTCGCGTCGGAAGAAACGAAAGAAGTTGCCTTTGCCATCTTCGCCCAGAAGTTCGACTTTCTCCAGCCGCGCTTGTTCGGACGCCTGTTGAGCGTTGCGAAATGCTCTTGCAGCACCGTTTCAAAACGATGCCCAAGCCGTTTCATGAGCGGCGCAGAGTCTGAAAGTTTCTTGGCAATTCGTTCAAGCTGCTTTTCGGTATTTCCCTTTGATGGCGTCACTGTGAATTTTAAGAACATGTCAGACGCACCTTTCCGCAGTTATATAGCCTTCCGAATCCGCAAAGATTGCGATTTGCGTCACCGCAAACGGCATGGTCGGGAGAGTGAGCGGGATGTCTTTTCCCGCCTTGTAAAGAAAGTATGAACCGACTTTTCCGTTCCGAAAACGGACTTGGCAAATATGCCCCTTATTAGGGGCAAAAAATCGCAAATCGGAAACATCGTCCAAATTCACGATGCCGTCTTTAAATATTAGAAGTATCTTTTGATGTTCCATTTTTGATTGATTTTTTTTGGGTTTTGGCCGATATAACAATCGACCGATGGAATTGGTGCGGCGCAATCGCGATACCTTCCCATCGAGTGCGGGACGGAATTGCGAACGGCCCGCACTCTTTTTTTAGCGTTTGTAGATGAGCTCTCCCTTTCTGCATTTGTCCAATTCCTGAACGCTGTTTACAAACCACGTGCGCACCACCCGGTTGTCAGACTCCGCAACGGCTATGCCGCGAACCTTGCCGGACGGCCTTTCAAAGATGTTAAGGTACATGCGCTGGCCGTTGGGAAGCTGCCATATTTCGAGGGCTTCGCGCACGGCGTCAGCCGCAACATTAATACGTGAGAGTCTTCCGGAAACGTCGGAAGAATTTTTCAAAGTGTCCTCCCAATGCTTCAGGACGCTTTCGTCGAAGCTTAGGCTCCCTATCGGGCTTGAGACGGAAAAGCCGTTTTTGAGCTTTTTTTTGGCTTCCGCCGCGTCCGTGAGGCTTTCGCGCAGCGGCATTACCGCGCCGCGCCAAGAGCGAGCGCTTTCAAGGCTCTTGTCCTCCCATGTGGGCAGTTGCGGCTTGTCGCTCATCTTGAGCTTGCCGCCCTCTATGCGGGCGTTGGGCGTCTGCGAAATTATCTCGTCGAGCAAGTCTTTCGGAATGCGGTCGAGCGACACCTCGGCCTCCAGCGCCACGTCGAAGTCGGGGATTTCGTCGGCTGGCTCGTCCTTGGGCAATAGCCCGAGCTCGACGGCCTCGTCGCGGTCTATGTCGCGCACGCCCATGCCGCTGCCGTAGTCGAAAGGCGGATATGGACGCCCGAAGCGCGAGAGATTTTCCCAAACAGGATCGGACTTCAATGCCACCATGCGCCCGCCGCGGATTTTGCCGCCCGCCGCCTTCCAGCGTTCGGGCCAGTCGCCGCGCGGAACCCTGCGGCTTTCCACGCGCAGAAATTCCTGCGCGGGAAATTCGTCGAGAATGTCGGCGTCCTGCCCGCGCACATAGCGGCCGTATTCGCGGGCCTCTTCGACGTTCATGTCATAGATGAGCGCCAAGCGTCGGCGGCTTGTAATATCCGTGAGTTTTGAGCCGCCCATTTTGTAGCCGCGCGAGGCCAGAAATGATTTCATTTCCGAAATGAACTTGTCTTGGCTCATGTAAGCGTCGCGCGGATCGCGCTTTGCGGAGTCCACCGCCTGTCCGATGAGTTCGCGCATTTTGCCCAAGACCTCGGCGTCGTTGACTCGCGCCGAAAAGAACGCCTTTTCGCGCAGCGCAGGGGCAACGCGCTCCCAGTCCGCGCTGGACATGGACGAAGGCACGGCGCGGCGCGATTCAAAGCGCGACACCGCTTTCGGGTCTGAAGAAAGGCTTATTCCAAGTGTAGGCATTTTTTACAGTTTTTAAAGAGACGCGGTTCGCTGGCGCGAAGGCCGCTTTGAATTGTCGTTAAAGTCCGTTGTAGTCCGAGCGTTGCGGGGTTCCCCTTGCCGGGCGCACAAGCTGAACGCCGCCGCTTGCCTGAACGCTTTCCGCTGCGGGTTCTGGATTGTCGGGAAGAGACGGCTTTATTTTGCCCTCGGCTATCTTGTCGAGGCGTGCGCGTGCGGCGTTGGCAAGATTGCGCTCGTCGTCCTTGAGGGCCTGCATGAGGCGCGGCTTGGCGTATTCAACCACAAGCGCCACGGCGTCGGCGGAAAGCTCGCCGGGAATCTTGGATTTGTCGCGGTCAACGCTCCAGCCGCCGCTCAATACGTCGCTGCGTATGCGCGCCGTTATCTTTTCGATAGCCGCGAGCACGGGGTTCTCCTGCTCGTCTGAATACTTGGCTTTCGATTCCAATGCCTTGACAAGCGCCCCGGCTTGGTAGCTTGATACGTCGTCTATCGTGATTTTTGTCCATCTTTCGCTCATGCGGCCCTCCTGATTTTTGAAACCTTGTTGAAATTGTCCTGCAATGCGTCCGCAAGGGCGTCGCACGAGACAAGCATTTGACTCGTTTGCTCTCGCCCTTCGGGTGCGCCTTGCGGCGCATCTAAACGCGCCTTTGGCTTGTTTTCGGATTTTTCGGGGCGGATTCTGTCGCCCGTTCCGGCGCAATATCTGAAAGGGATTTCGACGTGGGCGAAGTCGGCGAAAATTTCGCGGCAAAGCGACTCGTAGTGCTCGCGCACATAGAGATAGAAGTTTCCCACCTCGTGATTGAGGTCGTTAATTACTTCGACCTTGCAGCGTTCTTTTGCGAGGAACACGGCCAAGCCGCCCGCGAAAGGCTCAATGTAAGTTTCGTGCGCGGGAATGACGGGCAGAATGTACTTCAGCAGCCTGCGCTTGCCGCCCGAATATGAAAAAATAGGATTCATATTAAATTGCAGAAAGCGCCGCACGGGGGTTGAAACCCGTGCGGCGTTTGGAATTAGGATACGGATATGGCCTTTGCGCCGCCCGCAATCGTGTTTACAATGACGGAGTAGTGCTCGACAGTAATGTCCACCCACTTCGCCTTTTCGTCGCGGTAAATGCGGAACATTTCGCCGCCGTCGCAGGGGCTCCAGAAGCGCTTGAGCGTGGAGGGGTCGAGGTCTGTAGCCCCGTCCATGCCTGTGAACGCCACGGCATAGTTGCTGTTTACAACCTTGCTCTTGCCGGATACGGTCTCGACGCGTTCAGTGCTTTTGAACACTCCGTCGATGCCGAGCTTGTCGGCAAGCTGCTGCGCCCCGAAGTTCGCGGCAACGCCCGCATAGGGTGCCGTGGAGCTCTCATATACTTCGAGCCTCGCGCTCCATACGGCGGAGCCCATGAGCAGGCGGTTCGCATCGAGCATTACGGAATCGCCCACAGTGCTAATCAAGGCGCGAAGGTCGGCGTCAGGCTGCGTCTTGGTCGAGCCCGTCAGCCAAGACTTGGCCGTCGCGGAACCCGCAACGGCAAGCAGCATGGCGACGGCGCGTACGCATTCGTTGCGTATCAGGCGGCGGACAAGGCTTTGCGTCCTGTCCTCTTCAATTCCTTCATAGCGCTCGTCGTTGTCTATGCGGATTGTGAGCCCTTTGTTGAGCGTCTTTTCCTGGACAATTTCGCCGCGTACCTCGAGGCGCTTGAAGTCGCCTCCGACGCTGCGGACGTCGTCGTTGTCGGCGAGGAATTCGCCCTTGCCGCCCTTTCGGAATTCAAAGCGGCGGTTTGCGCGGACGGCCGGGGCTATGAAGTTCAGCAGCGACTCGTACTTTTCCGAGCGCACGCCGCTTGCGAAGTTCGTAAGCGCCTCGCTGAACACGGAGTCGGCCACGCGGTCGTTGGCCGCGCATATGAAGCCGTTATTGAGGTTTGTGTCTGTAAGTTCGTGTATTCTTTCCATACGTTTTTCCTGTTTTTAATGGTTATTCTGAAGCGGCAACCGCCTGCGGAACGCAGTGCTGTATTTCAACCTCGCCTTCGGCGGCGGCCGCGTTCAGGGCGTAGCCGATGAAATATCCGCCCGCCGTCTTTGCTACTTTGCCGTTTGCGGCCTCATACAGCGCGTCGCCCTGCGCGACCGCCTCGGAAGCTATGCCCACAGCCGTTCCGGCGGCGTTGCCAAGAAGCCTTACCGCAAGCTGTCCGCCCTCTGCGGCGTCATCCTGTGCAAAGCCGAGCGGGCGCGCCTTCGCAGCGCACGCTACGACCTTGCCGTCCGAAAGCGAGACGAGCGCGTTCCGGGTTATGTCCCCGCCAGCCTCGCAGTTGATTGCGCCCTCGGGGTGTATCCCCGCAAGCGTGTCGTTGGCCGCCCATACGCGCGGGACGAAAGTGCGGCAAAGCATGTTTAGTATTTTTTTCATTTTTTGATTTTCCTTTTGTTTGAGTGTTTAGGCGTTCGCCTGCGGTTATGATTCAAAGGCAAGCTTGTACTGTTCGGGCATCTCGCGCTTGGCGCGCATTGTGGCGTCAAAATGCTCCATGCCGTCCGCCTCGTATTTTGCGACGAGGCCGTTGAAGGCCGCCTTTGCGTTGGCTTTGGCGTCGCCCGCTTTCAGCCCTTCGGTCTCGGACTCCGTCTCGACGACGGGTTCAAGGGCCTCTATTTCATTGGCGGCCGCAACGAAATTTGCGGCGTTTTTAAGGCCGTCCGTGCGCCGGGCGCGCTCCGCTTCCGTAAGCTTTCCGGCCCTGATTGCGGCGTTTACCACATAGTCGGCCATCTCGGCCCGTTCGTTTGCAGCCGCCGTCTGCGCTTCGGCAAGCTTCCTTTCGGCGTCCGCCTGCGCGGTTTTAGCCGCTTCGGCATTTGAGGCCCCGTCAAGAAGTCCTTGTACTTTGGCCCTGATTTCGTCTTCGGAGGGCGCTCCCTCCGACTTGTCCACGAACTTTTGGGCGGCCTCGTCGGAGTACCCCAAAAGCTTCAACAGTTCTTTTAGCATGTCATTTTCCTTTGTTTGGTTTTCGTTTGAATTGTCCGTTTCCGCCTCGTTGGCGGCCGCGGCGGCAGGAATGTTCGGCGTCGGCGTCAGCCCTATGGATTTCAAAAAGACCGGGCGGTGAAGCCGCGGGGAGATGGTTTTCATCATCCAGTACGGCGAAAAGCGCAACCCGTGCGGAAGCCGTTCGAAGTCGGGATTCCATTCTATTTTCGCGCGCAGCCCGTCGCGGGAAACGGCAAGGTCGGACACTTTGCCGTAAACGTTCTGGTCGAAATGCTTCGGAGATATTCCCGGACGCCCGTCGGGGCCGACGTCGGGATGCCCGTAATAGACGGGTATCACCGTGCCGAAGCCCAGCTTGCCCTTGAGCCAGTTCCAGCGCGATTTGAACGCCCCCATGATTTCGTTCGCGGCGGCCGTGTCGAATTTCTGCACGCCAACCTTGTGGTAAAAGCTTCCGAAGGGCGCTATAAGGTACCAGCCGTCGCGCGATTCGTTCGCGGCATAAAGCACGGCGTCATTGTGAAACTCCCCGCCGCATTCCAAGGTTCCGTATTCGCATCCGTCTGAATCGTTGGCGGCCCAAATGCGGACACCTTGTGCAATGCCGTTGCAAAACGATTCTTTTGCGTTGCAAAACCGCCGAAAGGGCTTTTTGGGGTGATTGCCCCTGTTGCGCCTTTCGGGGCGTTTTTCGGGCGTTTTAAAAGTTTTGTTATTTTCCATTTGTCAGTCTCCGTTCCAAAATCCTCATCATCGCCTCGGCTTCGGCCGCGCCACCGTCAAAATATTCGCCGAGATTCCTTTCCAAATTCGCAAGGGCGTCGGCGCGCTGCGACACGTCGCTTAGGGCCTCTATGCGGTCGAGCTCCGCAAGCAGCCTTTGCTTCTTTTCCGTGCTCATGGCGCGCGAAAGCTCGTCAATATCGCTTTCCGCGTCGTTTGCCCCGAAAGCCTCGGAAGCCGAAGCGTCCGGCATGGGCTGCTGCGCCTTTTCTATGACGGGCTCGCCGTCGTCCGGGGCCGCAACCCCGGAAGCCTCGCGCCATGCCTTCTGCGAAACGGGCACGCCCCTGTCGGCCGTCATGCCAAGTATTTCAAGCGCGGCCTTTTTGTCAGACCTGTCGGTGCGCTGGAACTGCAGGAAGGCGGCGGGTTCGACGTTCCCGAAATGGTAGCGTATCACGAAGCGCGACACGGTTCGCGCAAGCGTCTCTTCGACAAGCAGGCAGTCGTCGTCCTCCAGCATTGCGGCGCTTTCGCCCTGAAGCGAAGCCCCTGCGCCGTCCTGCGAAGACATCGTGGCAAGGTCGCTGCCGAGCCACATCGTGATTACAAGGCGCGTCAGATGGTCTATTATTTCCCTGAAGGGCGCGTTCTGGCCGGACGCCTGCAGAAGCGTGAAGGTGTCGCCGTTCCCGGTAATAAGGCTCGACTCGTTGTCGATGTTTGCGAGGGCCGAAGCCATTTCATCCCATTTTTCGGAATGGGCGGGTTCGTCCGTTTTCAGCCATGCCAGCGCGGAACCGAAGCGGCGTGAAAACACGAGCCAGTCCGCGAGGCTCATCTGCTTCATGAGGTAATAGACCGAACACGCGGCCATCAGCGGATAGTCGGTCGCGGCGACTAGCCACTTGCCCGGCTTGAGCTCGTCGCCCTCTATCGCGTTGGGCGAGCGCAAAAGGCGCAGCTCCCCGACCGTGTCCTCAAAGAAATAAAGCGGCACAAACCTGAATGTCGCGCGGAGCCTGCGCGTCTCCGGGTCGGGACGCCAGTTTATCTCGTGGACGGAATACTTTTTGCCGATGCAGTCGAGCATGGCCTCGACCAGCCGAGAGAACTCCCCCGTGCGGTGCTTGTCGCAGGCGTGTGCCCATGAAATATTGTTGTAAAAATCCTCCAGAATTTCGGCGTGGAGCTTGGCGGTCTCTTCTGAAGCGTTCCCGAACGGCACTATGTTCCATGAAAGCCTCGACACGCTTTTGCGCCGCTTTGAACGCGCAGTGGAAAGTATGCCGTCGCACTCTTCGACCTCTTCCCAAATCCGCGCGGCCTTTGACATGTATCCGGCCTTGAAGGCGTCGTTTGCGGCCCTGAGCGCCTGCGGCCTCAACCCGAGCAGCGGATTGTAGCGCGAACGCTTTTCCCACAAAATTCTTTCGTCTGTGATTTCCGATTTCATTTAAAAAAACCTCCTGTCGCTTCTGCGTTCGATTGGAACAAAATAGGATATATTCGGCTTGGCCCCTGCGTAATGTCCGAGGGCCGCGCCCCAAAAGCGGTCGCCGTGACCGAGCGCTTCCGTGCGTTCGGCGTCGAAGCGCACCGCACCGGAGCTTGTGACTTCCTTTTTTATGCTGCGGAAGTCCGCGCGCGTTTCGGGATCGTCGGCGATGCGCACGTTTCTGTCCTCGAAAGCCGCGCGCAGCTTGTAGGCCATGTCGGCTTTGACGGCGGGCGTGAAATACACGCCCTCAATGCGGTACTCCCCGAAGCGTTCCTGTGCGCGTTCGGCAAACTGTGCGCCGATGCCAGTGCGGTCGAAGCAGGCGCGACGCATGTTTGGCAGCGCGAGCACGGGCCAGATTTCGGCCTCCTGTGCGGAAAAACGCATGTTATGAAACACTTTCAAGTCGCGCTGAAAGAATATGCCGCCTAACTTTTCCCAAACCCACATGGTTGTGCGGTCGTGCTTGTGGCCGACGTCTATGCCGACATAAAGATCGCCGCATTCCGAAAGCGGCTTTTGCCATTTTTCCGAAAGGCTGTAAGTGACGCCGTCGTAAAGGTCTGACGTAATGAAGGCGGAGGATTCGTCGGCGGGCTCGCACATGTACTCCTGCAAGAAAGACTCCTCGTCGGCGCACTGGCTTTTGATATGGTCGAAATACGCGTCCTCGTCCATGTCCTGAACGGGATCGTCCTCCGGCAGCTTGCGCTGTAATAGGTTAAGAAAGCCCTGTTTGAGGGCGTCCTGAAGCGTGACGCGGTGCAGCGATATGTTCTTTTTGTTTTTGCCGTAGCGGGCTTCCTGCACGAGCCTGTTGAAGAAGTTGTGCGCGCCGCGGTGCGTTGATATAATGGCCACCTGGCCGCCCCATGTAATGCCGGGCAGCGCGATTGTATAGAGTACCTGCGGATTCTGGTGCAGCGCGAACTCGTCGAGGACGCGCGTGCCGCGCTTTCCGGCCTGCGCGTCCGGGTTCGACGACATTGAGTGGATTACCGTATTGTTGGCAAAGCTCATTTCAAAGGCCGTAACGGAACGCTCTTCGCCGAAGCGGTAGATCTTCTCGCCGATTTCGCCAGCGACAATGTCAAGCAGCCCCGAGAATTTCTTGCAGTCCTGAAGGAAGAGGCGCGCCTGTATTTCGTCGCGCGATGAAACCCACGCGTCGAGGTGCGTCTTTTTGCGGCATTGCTGCCGCACAACGTCGTAGGCGGTCGCCCACGAAAAACCAATCTGGCGGCTCTTTTCAACCAGCTTGATTTTCGAGCGGTCATTTATCCATGCCCATTGGTACGGCAGGAAGCGCCCGGCATGCAGAACTGGCTTGACCTTGGCCTTGACTGTGCGTTCGGATTCCACGTTTAGAGTTCAGAAAGTTTCTGTTCGATTTTTGCGATTGCCTCGTCGGAGAGGCCGCCGCCGTCCTTCAAATCCTTGAGCGCCTTTTTCTTAGCGGCCTCGCGTTCGGCCTTTTCGCGCTCATATTCCTCGGCGCGCCGTTCGTATTCGCGCAATTTGGCGTTTACTTCGCGCAGGCGGTGGTCGCCGCTGCGCAGCCGCGCGATTATTTTTGAGAAAGTGTCGTAGTCGACATCGTCGCCCTTTGTGAGGGAATCGTAGACCTGCTGCATCAGCACCAGCGCCCCGGCGTCGGCTATGCTCCCGGCAGCGTCGGCGTTGCCGACTTCGCGCAGCTGCAGGGCCAGCTCTTTTGCGCGCCGCATTTTTTCTATGTGCTCCGAAAACGCGCCGTCGCGGAATGTCTTTGCGCCCATAAGCGACACTTCTATCCCGACTTCGGCGGCCATTGACTGGAGCTTTTTGAGCGTCAGTTCCGGCGTGTTTGCAAGGCGGTTGCAGAAGTCCTGCAACTCCGTTTCGGAAAGCGCGGATTCTATCTTCGACCTGCCCATCAGTAGCCCCTCGAATCAAGCATTTCCAAGCCCGCCTGCGTTATCTTCCAGTGCGGGGCCGCTGCCAGCGACATTGCGTCGGATTCGGCGCGGACAAGCCCGCGCTTGGCGAGGATTTCGAGCTCGCTTTCAAGCTCCGGCTGGGCAACGTAGAAGCCCCACATGCGCGCGCCGTCCGCAAGCCGCGAAGCGAGCAGTCCGAAGGGACGCGATTCCGAAAGCTGCTTTAAAAGGTTTTCACGCAATAGTATTTTCTGTTCCGGCGTCATCAGCTTTGCCTTTCTATCTGCCTGTCTATTTTGGCCTCCAGCGAGGACACGCGCTGGATAAGGATTTCGAGTTTTGCGTACATGGCCGCGTCGTTTTCGGAAAGCTTGCGGACTGAATCGTAAAGCGCCTTGCGGGAGTTGGCGGAATGGCCGCTCATGGCGCTCATCCGCTCGTTGAACTCTTCTTCAAGCTTTTCATGGGCTGCGACGTTGTCCCTGCACAGCTTTTCGCAGTCCTCCTTGTGGCGGTATTTCTCCGTGTCGGGCGGCGTCTTTTTCGTCGCGCCCCTTATGTAGTAAAGCGTGGCGGCTGCCGCCGCTATGAATATCATGGCGTTTGAAAGCCACCCGGTTTCAACTTCCGCAAAGCTTGACGCCAACAGGCACACGCCCGAAAAAGATTCCCTAAACATTAGAATTTGATTTTGATTTTTAGAATTTTGAGGCCGCGCCGCCCGCTCTCGAATGCGAGGCGGACACGGTCTTTCAGGAATTTAAAAAGTCCGCGCATCAGAAGAACGCGACAGCCTGTTTTATAAGCCCGATGCCAAAGGCAATCAGCCCGGTGTCGCCCAGCAGGTAGTCTCCGAGCGAGGTGAGCGCCACGCCGATGGCCGCGCCTATCGCAATGCCCTTTGCCTTGAGGAAAGAGCCTACAGCCTTTTTGCCATCCGTGGGGAGAGTCGCGTCTGCGGGAACCTCAACCTTTGCGGAGCCGTTTATGGGATCACCCGTAGCCATGTTATTTGCCCTCCGTTGCTGCGCCCGCGTCAGTATCCGCCGATTTTTCATCTGTCTTGGATTTTGCGGTTATGCCCTCGGCGTTCGCCGTGAGGTCTAAGGACACCTTTGAGGCATTTATCATTGCCGCATACGAAGCAGCATTTGCAGCGCCAGTTTCGTTATTGATGGAGCCAGCAAGAACGTCGAATGCGCCGACGCCGTAAATGCCCGCGCTGGGCTGCACGCCGACCGCCCAGCCCGAGGCGTGGAGCATGTTGTCTTTCGTCTGGATGGACTGCGCCGCGATTGCAAAGGCGCTCTCGTCGCTTTCGGTGACTTTCACAACATTGCCTGCGGCATCGTATTCGGTGACGACTGTCGAGGCGCAGCTGCAAAGCGTGAGCGCCGAGGCCCCGGCCAGTATCGAGGCGGCGGCCTTCAGCCAATGCCATTGATTTTCAAACCATTTTTTCATTTGTATTCCTTTGTTTGGATGTTGAAGTTTCATTCCGGTGCCGATAGGACGCGGATTAGCGTCTCGAACGCCTTGCAAGGTTGCAGGCAAGCTGCCTTTGTGCGATTTTAAGCGCATCCTGCGCAGACAGATTGCCGGAAGCCGTCGCGCCATCGGCTTCCGGCGAGGTCTGGCAAGCCTCATCCGAATCGGGGCGGTTCGTTTCTTCCTCGCCGCCACAGCGCAAAGCGTCATAAGGGGCCGTGAGAACGTCGGGGCGCGGCATGGTTTTTTCAACCGTGCATTTTTGCCATCCTTTTGGCAGGGTGCCGCCCTGCGCGCCCAGCGAAGGCGCGCAGGACTTGGCGCACGGAAAACTAGCAAAACCGCCGCGCCCATTTTCATTACCCTTTTCTACTGTCCTATCACGGGAAACTTCACGCCCCGGCATGTCTGCCGGAGCGGGCGCTTGGCGCTGTCCGCATTTCTTTACGGATGCGACGGGGGCTTCCACCTCCGCACGGCTTGCGCCGGGGACGTGCGCGCCGCTGCCCCCGTCCTGTTCAATGAAAGCTTCAAGCTCGCCGCGGATGCCGCGCAGGAGCTTTTCGGAAACGTCAAACCGAACGCTTCGGATGCTGACGAAAAATTCGCCATCACACAGGGCTGCGTCGATTTCCGCAATGCGGGACGGGATGCTTTCGACGGCGATATTTTCGGACGCCGACACGCCCCCGAAAGCCCACAGCTTCAGGGAAACAAAATTCTGGTTGGTGCGGGAAAGCTTGAAAGCATAGGCCGCCGCCCCGCCGAGATTGGCGGTATTTTCTTGACTGTTTGGTGCCGTTTTTTGCATAACGGCCGCAGTCTATCAGAACTTTCGCAAAGGGCGAAATTTAGTGCGCATTGTGCGCGTTGTGTTCACGGAAAATGCTGATTCCATTTAATTTTGGCGCAAAAAAGCCTTATTTGCGAAGCAAATAAGGCGGCAGGGCAAAGCAAAAATAAACCTATTCTTTGGCGTCTTCTTCTGAATTTGCTGCGGCGTAGCGGTTTTTCCATACAAGCGCGCGAATCTCATAGCGGCTGCGCATGGGCGTGTTGAAAATATTGTAGAGAGCACGCAAATGTCCTATCGCTTCCGGAGAATTTTTACCGCGGAGCTCCGCGTCAATCATGCCGAGAATGAAATTGCAAATGTCAAAGCCTTCGTACATGACCTCCAGCTTTTCGGTGTCTTCGCCCAAAAGCACCCCTATGTTCAGCAAATCTTCGTCTTTTTTATTCATTGCAGCCTATCAAATTTCCGGTTATTTTTTACGCTTGTAAACCCGCCATTTTAAAAGAGTTTGCCTTTATATGTTGTTCATACTGGAACATTTCATTTTAAAATTTTTTTAAGAAAGCTTGTAGTCCGGCTTTCATCGCTTGTATTTTTTTCTCCGCATCTTCCGCTTTTGTTTTCCAGACTGTTGCGCTCAGAGCTGGTGCACCTCTTGATTTTTCATCATTTCCCGTCAAAAGCCATTCTATGGATACGTCAAAAAAGGCAGAAATTCTCAATAATTCATCTGCACGCGGAACCCGGTCTTTTTTGTAATTAACCAAGGCTGATTCTGATACGTCAAACAGTTTGGCTAATTCTTTTTGGGTTCTACCGCTTCCCTCACAAAGAGACTTAAAGCGCGAAGAAAAATTTACGATTGTGCATTTTTTTGCTTGCATGATTTACGATTGTACGTTTACGTTTGTGAATAATCAGTTCAAATTAGAACAACTTTATAACAGAATACAAGCAAGGCAACTACAAACGTAAATGAAAATTACTTGGAGAAAAACGAATAAGGAAAATTTCTTAACACAGAAATTTCTAGGAATTGTTAACAAAAAAGAAGTCTTTGAAATTTTTACATACGATGATGGACGGGCTTTGCTTTTTGTGAATCAGCTCAGCAACTTATTTAAAGATATTAGAACAGCAAAAAAAGCTGCAAGAAATATTGTTAATCAAATCTCAAATTGATAGCTAATGAAAGACACTTGGGCAAAGAACACACTTAGAGACAAAGGATGGAGCTATCGTAAGGCCGCACCCGTATTGGGCATTACCTATCAATACCTTTGTGATGTATGCAATGGCGTGCATACGAGCATACGGCTCAACATGCGAATAGGTGAAATGCCCGCGTATGTTGAATTCCTTCGTTCAAACCCAAATTACTTTACGCGCAAACGTACCACACGTCGCGCCGTCAGGAGGGCAAGGTAATGTACGCAATAACATCGCAACCGCGCCGCGTCTATTGCCGCAAGATAATAGGCTTATACGACAGCTTCGACGACGCCGTTGATGCCCTCGCGGGCCTTTGCCCTGAAAATCTCATGGATTGGTTTACGCCGGGCGACACCTGCCTCGGCCTGCAAGACAAAATCCTCCGCGTACAGGAAGTATCCGACGCGGACATAAAACGCGGTTGGACTATCAAAGGCAAGAGCTACGGCACCGCAATATCCAAGCGCCTCAATGAGCTTATGTTTCGCAATGGGATAACAACCGCGGAGCTTTGCAGCAAAACCAATTTTCAATACGGCGTTGTCTGCGGCTGGATTGACGGAACACGCATTCCCAATGCTTTGGCCCGTGAACGCCTCGAAAAGCTTTTTGGTGAAAAACTCTAACAGCGAAAGGACACAAACATGACATACGAAGAATTCCTGACTCTTGCGCACGAGACTCCTGAAAACGTCGACTACAGCTACTATGAAAACGATGTTGAACCCCGGTATATGCGTTACGACGGGCTTTCCAAAAAGGCTTTTTGCATTTTGTGGATGGCTGGAAAATCAAAGCAAAGACTTCTTGATTTAACGGAAACAATGGAGCGCGGGTTCAAAAGTGAGGCTGAAATGCGCGACTTTTTAAAGACCTCTCAAAAGGTTGTGGACGAAATAAACGCTCTTTTCGAGTAATCCGCCATGCCGCATACGCCGCTACAGCTAGAGTTCCCGTTTTTTTCGATGGATTTCCCCAATCGGGCAACCCTGTCGGTGCGCGAAGTTGCGGAAAAGCTCGGGTGTTCTCAAAGGCATGTGCACGACCTTATAGACGAGGGGAAACTTGGCTGTATAAACCTGTCGCCGGGCGGAGGGCGTGCGTTTAGGCGGATACCGATTGAAGCGTACCGCGATTTTATACTCCAAAACTTCAGCGGCGACTTGCGCACGCAGTTTTTGCGCACACTGCCTCTTGCAACAATAGACGGACTCCTTAACGACTGCCTCCAAATTAAAAAAGACAAAAGCTGGATTGAAACTTTATGAAAAAACAAAAAGAAAACACTAGTTTAACTGCCGTTGAAACGGCTTTACAAGAGCAATACAAAAACCTAACGCAGGCTGAAATTGCCGCCGCTTTTGCGGATGTGGAAACGACGCGCGAGGACTGGCTTTTTAAGGCAATAACCTTCGGCATGGGAGCCTTGGCCATGAAACCGAAAATTGGGCATGGGAAATTTAAGGAATGGCTTAGAGAAGCGCTCAAAAGTGCCACGCGTGGCACTTTTGAGACGGAATCATACCGCACGGCAATACGTTATATGTGCCTTGCCCGCAAAGTCTTAAAGCAGATTGAAGCCCCCAGTGAAAAATCGGCGTTCGGGGCAAAAATACTCAAATACGCCAATGATAACGGCATAGACGAAGCCAATTTGCCCGTGATTCTTCAAAACGGCATAAGAACGCAGCACCTTGTAAAAACGCTTGTAAACGGCTATTCGCTGCGCTCCCTTACTGCGGCGCTGTCCGAAGCAAACAGCGAAGCTTTGGACGAAGAAGAAGCCGAAAAGCTTACGCCCAAAAGTGGAAACCTCAAAGGGCTAAACGGAAAGAAAGACCTGAACGACGGCCAGACGGATTTCTTTGACGACCTGTTTACCGACCTGCGGGCGAGTCTCGAGGTCAAGCGCGAAAACGACCCGCGTTTCCTGACGCTCTCAAAAGACGAGCTTTCAAAGCTTGGGAACTACCTGTTGGCGCAGGCAAAGGAAATTCTCAACCTCGCCAAAAACAAGAAAGCCTAAACATGGACGCGCAGCTTTCAGTTTCAGCTTCCCTGACCCCGAAGCCTTTCGGAATAGCCAACCACGAGCAGATTGACTTCGTGCGGCTTTCCAAAGACGAACAGGTCAGAATAATAGACCTGCTCGCGGCCTTCCGCAGCATAGCGTCGGCGGAGGGGAAAACGAAAAAGGAAGCAATCAAATCCATTGCCGCCGTCAACGAGGGACGCCGTGGCTTTACCGAAAAGACACTCGACAGGCTTTTCCGCGAATATGTATCATCGGGCTACGACTGGCACGTTTGCATACGCAACTATCGCGGCAGGGATGCGGGGAAGCCCGAAGATTTTAAAAGGTTCATCGGGCGCTTGGCTTCCGAATGCCGCGGACGCACGGATGTTGCCCACGCCGTGCAGGAGCGGCTTGTCGGTGAATTTTGGTTTGCGGGCAAGGAGGTTCCCGGATACGGCACTTTCAAGACCTTTTGGGATTCCACGCAAAGCGGCAACCCGTATCCGTCGCGCCTCATGGCACGTCCGCCGCACATTCCGGTCGGCTGGTCTGAACGCTCAATATCGCGCCTTATAAAAAGTGTCGCTCCGCGCAAGGGGGCTCTGCGCCGCCGCGCGGCATACGGCGAGCTGAAGGCGCACGACGCCGAAATGCAGCTTTACCGCGACCGCAGCAACCTCAAGCCGCTGCAGCTCGTTACTTTCGACGACGTCGAGCTCGACATACAATGCCTTTTCCCGATAGGCAACTCTTTGAGGCCGCGCACGGCGCAGGCTGTGGTTGCTTTGGACGTGGCAACGGGCATGATAATAGGCTACGGCGTGCGCCCGATTTACCTGTCTGAAGACATGCGCTTTGTAGACGAAAAGGACGGCAAAGTTCTTACGCGGGAACAGGTGAACTCCGTCCTGCTTAGCATGATTATGACGCACGGGCTTCCCGCGAATTATCCGATGCGCCTGTTATTGGAAAACGCGTCGGCCACGCTTCTTAACACAGACCGTGACATGCTCATGACAATGCTGCCGGGCCGCCTTGTTATTGAACACACGCGCATGGCAAAGCGCGAATTTTCCCAAAGCGGTCTCATAGACAGCCACGGCTTCCCGTTTCAGAAAGGCTGGCTGGAATCGGGCTTCAAACCCATTCACATACGCCTTTCGCACCTTCCCGGGGCGACTTCAATGCGCTACGACTTCCGGCATTCGACGCACGAGGCAATCTGCAAATATGCGGTTTCGGTAATCGAAAAGGCCGAGGCGCGCGGCATCGACCCCAAGCAGCTCAAATTCCCGCTGCTTACTTTGGACGAGTTTTACCCAATATTTGAGCGCCTTGTTTACATGTTCAACCGCCGCGTAAACCACAGGCTGCAGGGCTTTGAAAGCGTCTTTGAATGCGCGCTGCCCAATGGCTCTTTTGCAAGGCGCGATGAACTGCCCCAGAACATGAAAGCCGCCGAGCTTGCGCGTCTTTCATTCCACCGCCGCCTTGAAAGTCCGCTTGAACGCTGGAACCGTCTGCGCGCCCAAAATGAATTTACCCCCGTAAGCATGCCTATGATGTATCCGCTGATGTGCGACAAGCGCGCAGTGACGGTGCGCAACGGGCAGATTTCCACGCTCATAAGCAGCTTTTCCTCGGACAAGCTCTTTTACCGTTCTGCGGAACTGCGGGCCTTTGAGGGCAGTGAATTTATAGGGGCGTTCACGCCGGACCACGAGACGCTATGGCTTTTCAGAAAAGACGCGGGCTTTGTCTGCGAAGTCCCGAGGCTCGGGCGCATAGACATTACGGACGAAAGCGCCGTATTGCGCCAGAGCGGAATTGTGCACCGCGACAGGCAGATTGAGCACGACAAGCTCAAGGAGTTCCTTTCCGAGCGCGACAACGCATACAGGGAAATACGCGTCCACAACCAGCGCATTCTTGACGAAAACGAGGCGATAGGCGCGGCCATGTTGAACTCCGGGAAAAAGCGGGCTGCGCTGAAGAAGTCGGAAGAGGCCGCCGCGATGGACAACCTCGGCAACATGACGGGAGGCGAAAGCGCCGCGGACGCCTTCGACCCGATAGCTAGCTTGGAATCATTTACAGAATAATAAAATTATGGAAAACACAAAAAACATAGCGATAACGGAGGCCCCCACGGAAATCACAATCCCCGGGGACGCCCTTCAAAAGGGAATCAACAGGCAGGGCAACCCCGAACACAGGGAGCTGCTGCAATGGTTCTATTACTACATGGACACGCGCAACTGGAGCATGACGCAGGCTGCGAAAGAAGTCGGGATAAGCACGACGACCCTGTCACGCCTATTCAGCGGAAAGTATTGCGACGAAAAGTCTGGCGTGTGCCTTCCGCCCCCGGCAGGCTTTCTCGCATCCATCCGCAGGATGCGCGAGCTAGACCGCGCCGACGCGCTCAAAAAGTCGGCCGGGAGAATCAAGACCCCGACCGTGGAAAACATTTGGGCGGTATGCAAAAAGGCGTGGGAGCAGCGCAGAATAGGGTTTGTTTTCGGCAACCCGCAGCTTGGCAAGTCGGAATCCCTCAAATGGTTCAGGGACGAAAACAACCACGGCAACACAATATATGTAGACCTAAACGGCGCAACGGGCGTGCAGGACATTTACAGGTGCTTTGCAAAGGCCCTGAAGCTCGGCTATTCGTCGCCTTCGCGCCTGAAGGAAAGGATTATGGAAGCTATCAACGAGCGCATGCTCATAATCGTTGACGAATTCCACCAGATAACTTTCGCGTACCGCAAGGGAAGCTCGTGCTCAATGGTTCACGCGATAAAGGCCATATACGACCTTTGCGGCTGCGGCATGGTTATATGCTCTACAAATATAGGGCGTTCGGAAGTTGAGCGCGGGCACGACGCGAAGCTGTGCAGCCAGATTGTAAAGCGCGGCACGATACAGTATCAGCTTCCGGATGTTATGCCGATAGGGGATGTCCGCGCGGTGGCCGAAGCCTACGGGCTGAAGTTCCCGACTGCGAAACGCGGCGAACTTTGGAAGAACTTCCAGCCGGACTGCAGGGGGCATGAATACTGCCACGACATAGCCTGCGAGCGCGGCATAAACTACCTGATATGCTGCCTTCAGGACGGCAACATAATAGCTTCCAAGCAAAACAGGGCGCTGCGCTGGGAGGACTTTGAAAAGGCCCATGAAACCTATATCGCGCTTGCCGCGCAAAAACAGGCATAAAAGGAGCCGTATGTTGAAAGCGGTTATATACATGTTGCAGCGCCGAAACAAACGGCACACCACGGCAACCCGGGATGAAAAGACCAAAGTTGAGGTATTCGAGGCGTCTCCGGGCGTTTGGAAGTTCCGCTTTGGAACCGTCACATGCGGCAACTTCGACTGTTACGAACGCGCCCGCAATGTGGCGGAGAGTTACAACTGTTTTAAGGTAGAAACCATAACAAAGGAATATCAATGCCCCTGATGAACCATACCGCATTTCCCGACATGGTGGAGTTGGGCGAAAAGCGCACAAGCATACGCGCCAAGCGCAGACAGGGCGAGTTCAAGCCCGGTAAGCCTATCTACCATTACCGTGGCTTGAGGACAAAGTCCTGCAGGAAAATCATGGATGCCGTCTGCATGTCGGTTACGGAAATTAAAATCATGGCAGTCGGTGCGGTCGAACTCGACGGCGAAATCCTGTCAAAGGCCGATGCCGAGGTTATCGCCAAAAGCGACGGCTTTGAAAGCCTCGGCGCGTTTTACAACTACTTCACGCTGGGCCGCAGAAAGCGCCTGCGCAAGACATTCTGCGGCAACCTAATCAAATGGAAACCAATAAAGGAACTCTGGAAATAAACACTATGGCAAAGAAAAAGATAGTATGCACGGTCGAGACGTTCGCGGAATTCGAGCAGCTCGTAAACAAGATTTACCGCGACGACCTTGAGGACGCCCAACTGGATATCCGCGAAAAGAAGGCTGTCGCCCGTATCCGGGAAATGTACGGCAGGAGAAAAAAGGAAGTTCGCGCACGCCGCGATGCCAATATGAACCAGGCTATTATGTACGCAAGCGCCCACCGCAGAGAGATTTTCGGCGACAGGCAAAGCGCCTGTACCGACATAGCAAAGTACGGCTTCCGCATGGGAACCTTTGAGGTCTGTCCGGTAAAAGGCTACAAGGAAAAGGCCGCGCTGCAGACCCTGGTCGACATGTGCGAGGAAGGCGACGACAAGGCGCGGGAGTTCCTTTCCATAACATACAAACTGGACAAATCGAAGATATGCGACGCCCTCAAGGAAGACCGCGAGCATTGGATTTCGGAGCTTTTCCAGATAACGCAGACTGAAAGCTTCAAGGTAGACCCGAAGCCGGAAAAGAAAGTGGGAGCTGCATGAAAATATTTCATGTATCACAAATCCAGAACAATAATTACGACACGTTTTCCGACTTCGTTGTTGTGGCAAAGGACGCAGATACTGCAAAAAACACTCATCCCAACGGTTATCGCATAAACTGGGCACGCATGAAAAGATGCAAATCCAAGTATCAAAAATATTTGGATGACATAGAGGGCAAAGTGGATTTCTGCGATGATTGCCAGTATTATTCCGACAGATGTGACTCTTGGGCGGTAGACCCAGAGTACGTAACAGTTCACCATATAGGTGATGCCAACAAAGGCTATAAAAAGACAACAATAATCTGCACCTCATTCAACGCGGGTTGAAATAAAAGCGAGAATTACAAGTATGAAAACGCTTTGCAAACCCGATAAAAAGCCCGTCCAAAAGGCCCGCAAGGCCGTTTCAAAGGCGTCTCCGGAAGCGCGGGCAAAGATATTCAAGTATCTGTGCAAGTGGGACGAAATCTTCAAAAAATGGGGATGGGCCGAACATTCCAAAAAGGAAAAAAGCGCCCTGCGCAAAGATATTCGCCGGGATGTCCTCGGTGTGGATATAGAGCCGTCGAACATGAACAACGGACAGTGGGATGTTATGTTTTTTGCACTGGATTTGATATGGGAAAACGGGATATTGGTGTGGTCGCCGGAAATGGCCGCATACGCCCGCGAAGAGGGCTGGCGGCGCGTCTACACTTGGTGGATTGACAACGCCGGACTGGACATAGATGGCCTAAAGGAATACGGAGCTCCCGAAGAATACATCGCCGCCATCGCGCGCGACAAGTTCGGCGGCGTCCGCGACTGGCGCACGCTGAACTCCGACAAGCTTCTGCATTTGTTCTGGACAATCAAGAACCGCGTCCGTAAGGCGAATGACGCAGGAAAATCCCTTTGGAAGCCCGAAAATGCGGTTGTCGACGCCGAAAACTGCCCGTTCTGAAATGTTTAGTCCAAGCCAAAAAATACTTCTATGTCTTACCGTTCTGCTTCTTATGGATGACAGTTGCTTGGCCTTTGTTTTAATCCTTTTCATTTTGTGCTTATGAATACTGTCCACGATATGTTACGAGAACGCCTACTAGCCCGAGCGGGCATATTCGAGCCAGCGGATGCCGCGCCGAGCCTCGACGAAATCTACGCCACGCAATGGTCGCCGGAGTTTGAACAGCTTATGCGAAACCGCCTTGCGATGGGCTTCTTCCGATACGGGGCACTCCCTAAGCAAATCGGCTGCCATAAGTACGACAACCTCGGCAGCATTGAAAAGCGCCTCTCTTTATATAGGGAGAACAAGAACCGCGAACTTTTGGTCGATATAGCCAACCTCGCGCTTGTCGAGTTCGTGGTGCATCCGGAACACCCCTTCAAACCCGTCGACGACGGCGTCCATGCGGAAAGGTTAAAATGACGCCTGCAAACAAATTTAAACGGCCTTGCAAGCAATTTGCAGGGCCGTTTTTTGTCTTTGCAACGTTCATGCGTTCACCCAATAAGTTGCGCTTATTTTCCTCAAAGGTATGGCGAAAAGCACAAAAAACCGCCCGAAGCGCGATATTTATTCTCAAACCTCGCCGGGCGGTAATTTGTTGCCAGAACTCCGCTATTTTAAGGGGTTCTAAGCCCAATTAAGGGCAATTAAGCCTTCCTCAAACCTTCTGTCCTGAATCATCAGTAAGTTCTGAATCTGGGCTTATTTATGTCTGTCCACGGTCTTTTGCAACTACTTGATTATTAGGGTTCAAAAAAAGCCCCTGTCCACCAGACGTGCAACTAAACTGCAACCGCCACTTGGCACCACAACTTGGCGACGATATTGTGATGTAGTGTTTTTTTATTCAATCAAAAAACAATAATACCAATCCTAGAACAATTAATAGGATTGATATGATTGAAAAATACAAACAATGGCTTATAAGGGATAATCTAGCGTCAAAGACTGTCGAGTCCTACACTTGGACTTTATCAGATTTTTTTAAACGGTATAGAGGACGCATTAGTAAAAATATATTACTTAAATACAAGGTATACTTGATTGAGAATTTTAAACCGCAAACGGTAAATCTTAGACTTCAAGGGTTAAATCGATATCTTGAGTTTGTGAAAAGAGAAGAGTTGAAACTAAAATTTCTTAAAGTTCCTCAAAAAAATTTTCTAGAGAACGTAATCAGTAATTCTGATTACATATTTCTCAAAAATTCACTCAAGAAAGACGGCTTAGAGAACTGGTTTTTTGTTGTTTGGTATTTAGCCGCAACAGGAGCAAGAGTGAGCGAACTTATACAATTAAAGATCGAACATGTGAAAGATGGCCATTTTGATATATATACGAAGGGTGGGAAAATCCGTCGGCTTTATATTCCACAAAAATTGCAGGAAGCAACATTAGATTGGATTTATAGAAAAGGCAGAGAAAGTGGGTATTTATTTTTAAATAAGTACCAAGAGCAAATTAGCCCCAGAGGAATATCGCAACAGTTGAAGTCTTTTGCAAAAAAATATAACTTAAACCCTAAGGTTGTTTATCCACACTCCTTCAGGCATCTTTACGCAAAAAACTTTCTAGGCAAATTTAAAGATATCGCTTTATTGGCAGATTTAATGGGACATGAAAGCATTGAAACTACGCGAATATACCTACGGAGAACCGCAAGTGAGCAGCGTTCAATCGTAGACAAAGTAATAACTTGGTAACGTCTATGACTGAAGCAAAATTCAAAGACATAATTCATATTATGAGAAGGTTGTAGAGAACGGGAAGGAGACAATCCGCGACATCACCGCCGAAATCCCCTTCGAC
>CALXSL010000032.1 GCA_944391135.1 uncultured Opitutales bacterium | reverse complement strand
GGCGCATCAACATGACACTATTCTTTTCCAATGCAAGGTTTTTTTTCAACTTTTTTTTTAAACTTTACCCACACCCCACAAAACCCGCTGTTTATAGGGATTTCAAGGGAATGAGGCCCGCGAAGTATTTCTTTTTTCAATCCGAAATGCGCGATTTTTTCGCAACGATTCAGATTATTTGTCCGCGTACAGCATAAAATTACCATGCATTTCATCCGCATACGGCAAAACTTTCGCAAGTTCGTTTTGGCGCAAAAGCCGAACAGCGCCCGATTCATCGCGCACTGCCGCGCTTTTTTCGCCTCCGCCGGAAAAACAACCGCACAGGAATCGCAATCCCCGCGCAACGGAGCAGAATGCGTTAACATTCAGCTTTCCTGCGCAATAGAAGGCACTCAGCCCCTGTCGCGCCAGTCACCGCCCGAACACATCTTAAAGACTCCCCGGGCGCAACCTTCCGGCGGCTTATACTTTATCGTAACGCATTCGCAGGACTTAAATTATTTTTTCAAAAATTTTAAATCCCGCTTAAACTGCGTCGCAATTGAAGCTCCCATGGCTCTCGACCGATTTTGCGTAAACTTAAAAAACTTTTTCAGGCGCAACATTTCGCCGCAAAGCGAGAGCAGCACATTGGCAACACATATTTGGGCAAATGCCTATAAAGACGCCCCGCGCACAATAATAACAGTCGGACCGATAAGCTTCATTTGCGCAGCCCTAATTTCCATGGTTTTCACGAAAGATTGATGTAAAGACTCTGCGACTCCGCGCTCCCTTTTCAACGCTTTATATTTCCTCACAACATCGCTTATTTGACTGGGGGCGCTTGCGGCTTTGGCGCCTTTATTACCGGCGTTATCATACGCCGACAATATTTCTTCGTTGGCAATGCGAAATTCGAGAATCCTTTCATCGAGCTCCTTCACCCTTGCCGCCGTCTCTTCGGACTTCTCGTTTAGACTTTCGATGCTATCCATCATTCCTTTTATCCTGCGGTCATGGTCGTCGGCGACAAATTCCGCTGCAAAAACATTGGCCAGCTCAACGGACAGCCCCTTATCCGCAAAGGCGAACCCGACCGCGATGGTCCGGCGACACTCGTCGGGAATGACAATGACGCTGTCATGTAAAACATCGGCGAGGCTTTTGCCGTTCCCGTATTTTTTCGAAATCAAATCCCCTGCCCCCGGAGGCAATCTTTCGGCAAGGAACTGAGCCGCGCCTTCGCTTTTTAGCGCCCTTGCAACATCGTTAAAATAGCACTCACTACACCCGACCAATCTGGCCTTCTTTCCGGCGAAGCTTTCCGCCGAAACGTCTCCGAATTCTCCCCATTCGTCAACCTGCACGACGGCAAGGTTTTTGTGGAACCCGCCGTTTTTTCCACAGCCGGACAGGAAAACGGAAACAGCGGCAACCGCCAGGCAAAGCAGATTTTTCATATGGGCTTGCATAGCGCGAAACTACATTGAAGCCCTGCGTACGATGACGGCGGCGGCCGCCGCCGTGTTCACTTCGTAAACGCGCTTGTTCATCGCGTCAATTAGCGACGCGTGCATGGCCTCGGCCGTCCGGCGTTCACGCTCAAGGGCCTTGTACTCCGCCGAGGCCTTGTCCTGCCCAAGAGCCTCTTTTTGCTTTTTGGCAACGCTTTCCTCGGCCGCGTTGAAAACCTTTTGCGCACTTTCCACAGCAGGGCCGTCCCCGGCCGCCTTCGCCTTTTCAAGCGTGGCCTTTGCCGACGCAAGAGCCGCATTCGAGTCGCGCAAGTCGGCGCGGCAGCGATCGGCGGCATCGTCTGAAAAATCGGAGCCGTGCTCGACGCGCAATGCGAGAAGTTTTTCGTCAATCGCCCTCACCTTTTCCTCCTGCTGCGCGACTTTTTCCCTGAGCTCGTCGATGGAATCCATAATGGATTTCACCGCCGCGCTTTGGGAGTTGGATACAAACTCGGCCGCACAAACATTGGCCAAATCCGCGGACATTTTTTTATCGGGGAACTTGAATCCGATAAGCATGGCGCCGTCCCTGCCGCTCCACCGCACGACCAAGTTTTCAAGCAGGATGTCTTCAACGGACATGTTTTCGCGCGAAGCCGCGGCCGACAGAGCATCCCGCGCCCGATCGGTCATGCGGTTTGCGACCGCCTGCATTATTGTATTATTTTTTAATAATTTTACATTTTCTTCAAAAACGTCGGAAGCCGCCTTTGCGGCGGAGGAATCTTCGGCGGCGGGCGCAAGAATGCGCACGACGGCAAAGCCGTTTTCATCAATGGAAGAACGCTCGGGGCCGCAGCCCGCCATGAGGGCGGAGGCCAAGACGATTGCGATATACAGAATGTTTTTCATGCGCATCTTTTAATTTGTTTGTGGCGTTGAATTATTGCAGGCTGGAGCTAAGGAAAATCCGGGGATTGACATTGGCGCCGACGCACTTCGCATTGCAGCACCCGTAACAATTAAGTTAAAGGACAGCGTTAAAAAACCTTTGTTCGAAAATAAAGTTGAAATGGGCGGCGCATGGAAACATTCTCCATTTTACATGCTAAAAGCAGCAAAACAGTCGGCCCGCACAGCCTGCAGAAAGCTTCTCGACTTTCTGTTCCCGCGCCGCTGCCTGGTATGCGGGGCGGTAAACCCCGACGGAAAATACGACTACGTGTGCCCCGAATGCGAAGGGGAAATACACATGATGCGCGGCGGGCACTGCCTTGTGTGCGCAGAGATAGTGGGCATGCCCGACGCCCCGAACGTTCCGTTTTGCGCAAAATGCGCGGAGCATCCGCCGGCATTCAGGCGCGGCATGGCAGTATGCGTATTTGACGGGGCAGCGCGGGAGCTAGTCCATGAGCTGAAATACAAAAGCACCCCGGCGGCGGTAAATGACATCGCCCTGATTGCGAAATCCCACGGCGAGGTTGCGGGCTACCTGAAAGACTCCATACTTGTTCCCGTTCCCCTGCACCGCTCGCGGAGGCGGCAAAGGAAATACAACCAAAGCGAACTGATTGCGAGGGCGCTCGCGAAAAACTTCGCGGAGGAAAACGTGAAAATCTGCGGGATGCTTGCGCGCATAAGAAAGACGGGCACCCAGACGATGCTCGACCGCGAAGCGCGCGCAAAAAACATAAAAGGCGCGTTCAAATGCATAAAGCGCAAATGCGAAAGCGTTCCGAAAAACGCGCGCATAGTTTTGGTTGACGACGTAATGACAACCACCGCAACACTGTCGGAATGCGCCAAAGAGCTGAAAAAATCGGGCTTTAAAGACGTCTACGCGTTCGCATTTGCCAAGCGCATGTAGGGCGAGGCGTAACCGCAGCATGCAGTCTTCAAGGGCAAATCGGGTTGCCTTGCAAAGGCAAAAAAACTAATCTTCGAAGATGAAACACCCAGCATAATCCTTTTCATTCTGCTCGTATCGGCGCCCCGGAGCCCCGCCCCGCACTTGCGGCGGATTCAGGGAATACCGGTGCAAAAAGCCTTTCAATGGGAATAATCCGAGAAGCGCGCGGACGCATAAAATGGATTGCGCAAACACACGGCTTGTGCATCCACAGGAGAAATACTCAAACACCGACGCCTATCTGAAGGCGGAAAACCTCAAAAAAGCGGACGCATTCAAGATTCGCGGCGCCTATTGCATTATACACGGACCGGACGGTGCGCATAAGGCGCGCGGCATAGTGTCGCGCTCGGCGGGCAGCCACGCCCGGCGAGTGCGTACGCCGCGAAAGAATTCGGCGCGAATGCGGCGGCTTTCATGCCGAAAACCGCCCCCGAAACAAATATTAAAGAAACCTGCGCCTATGGCGCAAAAAATGGCGCTCGAGTCCGGCTCTTTCTGCAACGCAAAAGCGGCCGGGGTCGAATACGGCTGAAGCCCGGCCGCCTGTCCGAAGCCGCCAAAATAAACCGCGCCGAAAGCATGCGACACGCCGCAGCCGGACGGCCAAAGCGCGCCTTAAAAAAAAAGAAACGCAAAAAGAGAAAAGCCCCCGCCCCGCAGCGCGTCAAAATCCCCAAGGCCAAAAAAAAAAAAAAAAAACGAACGCCTTCAACGCGGCTTAAAAATGTTCCACGTGGAACATCGCAGCTTCAGGGGTGCGGTATTTCCGATTTGCTGAAAATATCGTCCGAAAGCGCGCGAGAAAACCGAACGGCACAAAAACATGATTTGCATAAGATAATACATTTGCGCCTCCGGGCGGAAAACCTTAAAAGGCAAAAATGACGCATAAAATGTAAAAAAATAAAAAAACATCCGCGAACAAAAGCCATCAAGCGCATCCACAGGAAAGAACGCGAATTCAATACCCGCCAAACACGCAAAAAGCAGGATTTCGCGTATAAAGCAAAATTTTGCCGTTTTTAGGCGCTTTACCCCGTTTTGCAGGCCCAGGTATTCATTTTCAGCAAAAAACGCCATACTGACGGCATTTTAAGGGCCGATTTTTCAGACTTTTTACAAAATTCCGAGTATTGCAAAAAATTCCGGCGCAATTTATTTATGCGCCTTAACAAAAACCATGAGTACATTTATGTCGGCCGGCGTCACTCCGGAAATTCTCGACGCCTGCCCAATGGTAGACGGCTTGAACTTTTGAAATTTCTGGGCGGCCTCAATGCGCAATCCTTTTACCGACGAAAAATCAAAACCGTCAGGGATGCCTATCCACTCGTGCGACCTGCATTTTTCAATTTGGCGCATTTCGCGGTCGAGGTATCCCTTGTACAAAACGCGGTACAAAATCTCCTCGCGCGCCTCGCGCGGCAAAGCCGCAAATTCTGCGCCCAAGGCGGCTTCATGCGAGGCGTCGCGCCTGAGCTTGACGGCGTCGCCGCCCGATTCAAGCCGCCCAACCCATGAATTCACTGCGGAAATCTTTTCGGCGACAAGCGCCTCGCGGCGCGGCGGCAGCAGCTTAAGCCGCTTTGCATGGGCGAAAAGGCGCATTTCCGCGCTGGAATGATTGAGCAGCAGCCTGTACTCGGCGCGGCTGGTAAACATCCTGTACGGCTCAAGCGTGCCCTTGGTAATAAGGTCGTCCACAAGCACGCCGATATAGCTTTCGTGGCGCCCCAGCACCAGCGGTTCGACGCCAAAAACCTTCGCGGCGGCGTTCGCACCGGCCAAAAGCCCCTGGCCGGCGGCCTCCTCGTAGCCGCTGGTGCCGTTAATCTGGCCGGCACAGAACAACCCGCCGACAACCCGAGACTCCAACGAAGCCTTAAGCTGCGTGGGCGGCGCGTAGTCGTACTCGACAGCATAAGCCGGCCGCATGAGCACGGCGCTTTCAAGCCCGGCGACAGAATGAATTATCTCCAGCTGCACATCGAGCGGCATGGATGTGGAAAGTCCGTTTATATACCATTCGTCGGTCGTGCGCCCCTCGGGCTCAAGGAAAAGCCTGTGGGCCTCCCTGTCAGCAAAGCGCACTATCTTGTCCTCTATGCTCGGGCAGTAGCGCGGGCCGGTTCCCTTTATGTGGCCGCCGTACATGGCCGAGCGGTGCAGGTTGGCCCTAATGATTTCGGCGGTCTTTTCGTTCGTATAAGTCTCATAGCAGGGCAGCTGGCCGCGCCCGAAACCCTGAAAACTGCCGAAGCCCGCCAAATGTTCCACGTGGAACATTTTCCTATGCTGAAATTCTTTGGCCTCTTCGGGTGAGGGCAGCAGGCCATTCCCCTTATACACATAAGAGGCGCCGGCGGAGCCGTCCAGCCCCTCCGGAATGCGCCCGGTAAAGGAGGGGCCTCCCGCAATCTCGCCCGAATCGCGCGTGTCGTAGAAGGCGAACAGGGAAGGGCTGTCGTCGCCCGGCTGGAGGGCGCATTTTGAAAAGTCTATGGAAGAGCCCATTATGCGCGCGGGCGTGCCGGTCTTAAGGCGCGCAAGCTCTATGCCGCAGGCGCGAAGGCTGTCGGAAAGGCAGTTCGAGCTGAAATCTCCCATTCTGCCGCCCTCCGTCTTGGAGCTGCCCACATGCATGAGGCCCTTGAGAAAGGTTCCGGTGGTGAGAACGACGGTCTTCCCGTAGAAATTGACGCCCAAATTGCTTTCAACGCCTGCAACATTGCCGCCTTCGACAATCAGCGCAAGCGCCTCGGCCTGGAAAACGGTCAGGCTTTTCTGCCGCTCAAGCACGGCTTTCATCCTGAACTGGTAGGCCTTTTTGTCGCACTGGGCGCGCGGCGCCTGCACGGCGGGCCCCTTGGAGGCGTTCAGAACGCGAAACTGTATGCCGGTGGCGTCGGCGTTTATCGCCATTTCGCCGCCCAGCGCGTCGATCTCTCGCACGATATGCCCCTTGGCGAGCCCCCCGATGGCCGGGTTGCAGCTCATCTGGGCTATTGTATCCACATTGCCGGTAAGCAGCAGGGTGTCGGCGCCCATGCGCGCGGCGGCAAGGGCGGCCTCGCATCCGGCGTGGCCGCCGCCCACGACTATCACGTCGTACGGGGTTTCTGTGCCTGTTTTAAGCATAAGGGGCTAATTTTACACAGATGCGCGAACGTTCAAGCTAAAACGACAAAAAACAGGCCGCAAGATAGAGGGCGAGCAGGTCATTATTAGGCATTGATTTTTCGGGCTTCACGCTTGAAAGCCCGGTTTTGAGGACCGGCGTCACGCTCGACCAAGCAAGCTTCTCCAAAGTCACGACAACCGAAAGCATCGGCTCGTTCATTGACATCACCGGCATGCGCAATACGAACTTCACCAACGCAAATGCTGTTATCACGATAATCGACACCGACATGACCGGTTCAGACTTCCGCGGTTCGACAAGCATAAACTTCTCGGGCAGTCTGGGTGCACCGCCCAGGAAAACATCTATAAAAACACCATCCTAACTGCCGGGACGGTCAAAAACGCCCCCCCAGCGAGGCGACCGGCGTGCCGCACATCCGCGGACGCAGTTTTGCATGGCCGTGACATCCGAAGCCAATGCGGCAATTGACGGCGGATCAACCCTCATAATGGACGCTTGGCAGAAGCTGCGCATAGCGGGCAACATAATACCCGCCTCGGACGACGCCACGACGGCGTTCAACTTCGGCGCCGACGGCGACTCGGGACATCATAACAGACACCGGTGCAACTCTCAGCCATACGGGCGAATCAATGTTCGACGTCATATTCGAATACGCCACCACTGAAGACAAAAACCTGCTCATCGCGGGCGACACAACCAAGCTCGGCGGCTGGGAGTAAATAATCCTAAGCGCCTCGGAGGGCGGGATGGATACCAGCAACCTGCGTGAGCTTGCCATGCTTGAAGGAATCAGCTATACATAATCCGCACAGACGAATCCCCCGAAACGGCGCGATAATGGGCACGCTCGCTCTCGGCCATGCGTTCCGCAACAGGCGCAAGTAAAACTCGAAATGTCGAAAGGCGGCCCGCATTAAACAGCCGCCTTTTTTTATGAAAATTTTATTAAATCCGGGCGAAAGACACTGTTTTTTCTCCTTCTTATCCAAAAAATTCAACCATTTGTTTGAAATTTTTAAACCCTTGGCAATCGCCTATTTAATGCGGATTACAGGGTGCCGCAATAGCGGCCCCGCAAATATATGGGCTTGACAATATGCCTGCAAAAAACACATAAAAAACGTAAATACTATTTTTAGAAGAGAATGTTGAAATTCAATAAAGTTCTCGCCGCATTCATATTGTCGCAATTCGCAACGGTCAGCCGCGCCGAGGCCGCGACGGTAAAGGGCGAACATCTGTTCACCGTGCTCGGGCTCCCGGTTACAAACTCCATGCTTACCACATGGGTCTTCGCCGCTGTAATCATCGTTCTTTTCAGGCTTCTCATCCCGAAAGGCGCAAAGCTCATCCCGGGGAAGGGGCAGCTCGTCATCGAAAGCATGATAGACGGCCTCAAAGGGATTTTCGAGCCCCTCATGGGAGAGAAGGCCTTCCGCGCCGCGTTCCCCCTGCTTCTCGGATTTTTCGCCTACATACTCATAATGAACTGGAGCGGCCTGATTCCCGGCGTGGGCTCCATAGGGCAGGAACAGGTTGCGATAGTGCCGCAGGCCGAAGTCCAGCAGTATGTGGCAAACGGCTTCGCAATCGACAGCCATCACGAGGCGGAGGCGGGCAAAGTGGCGGTGACCAAATTCGTCCCCTACATACGCCCGGCCAACACCGACCTTAACACGACTCTGGCGCTGGCAATGATATCCTTCGGCGCGTGGATTTACTATGTGCTCAGGTTCGCGGGCTTCAAGGCCTTCGTGGTGGACACATTCGGCAACAAGGCCGACAAGAAAGACGTGGGGGCGGCCATGTACCTTTCGCTTTTCGTGGTGTTCTTCGCCGTAGGCTGCATAGATTTGATTTCGATAATTATGCGCCTGCTTTCGCTGTCTTTCCGACTGTTCGGCAACACCTTCGGCGGCGAGGTTCTTCTTGAAAACATGCACCAGCTTTCATTCGGCCTGCCCGAAGCCGTATCGTGGGTGCTGCCGCTGCCATTTTATTTGCTCGAACTCCTCATAGGGCTGATACAGGCTTTCCTTTTCACACTGCTCACGGCGGTCTACATAGGGCTGCTTACCAACCATGACGAAGGGCACTCCGAAAGCGAGGGCTGAACGCAAAACGGCAGACATTTAACCAAAAAACAAACTTATGATAGAAATACTAGCAGACACAGTGACACAGGTAAACTCAATGAGCGGAAGCATACAGGGCGCGCTCGGCTGCCTCGGAGCCGCGCTCGGCGTGGGCTTTGTCGGGGCCAAGGCCGTCGACGCCGTCGGCCGCAATCCTGGGGCCTACGGCAAGATTCTCGTCATGGGCATCCTAGGCATGGCGCTCGCGGAGGCCGTCGCCTTCTACTCCCTCTTCCTCGGAAAGTAAAACAAGCCCATGTTGCCGGTAATAGCAGACGGAGGCAATCCGCTCGGCTTTCTGACGCAGTTCGGCGTCGAATGGAGGCTGCTGCTCAGCCAGGCTCTGTCTTTTGCGATAGTTGCGGCGGCGCTGTATTTCTTCGTGTTCAAGCGCGTCATCAAGGTGTCGGCGCTAAGGCGCGAAGAGATAGCAAAAGGCCTGCGCGACTCACAAGAGGCCGCCAGAAGGCTCGCCGAAGCGGAAACGGAAGCGGGAAAGAAGCTCAAAGAGGCGGCGGCCGAAGCCGCGGCCACGCTCAGGCAGGCGCACGACGACGCGAAGCGCGCCATAGACGCCGCCGCGCACGAAGCCTCGGAAAAGGCGGCGGAAATCCGCGCGCGCTCCGAAGAGCAGATAGAGGCCGACAAAAAGCGCATGATGGAGGAGCTAAAGGCGGAACTCGCCGGGCTCGTCGTCAAGGCGTCGGAAGCGGTCGTGGCGGAAGTTCTCACGGACGAACAGCGCGGCAGGCTTGCGGAAATCGCGGCCGAAAAACTGGAGAAATAACTTGAAGGCGCGCGCGCATTCAAAAACCCGAACGCGGATCCGAAATACAGGACGGCGTACGGGAAGCATGCGGGCGCACGAAAAAAGATGAAGATAAAAGCGGAAGCAAAAATACTGGTCGAAGAGTCGGCGGGAAGCGACGGCATGATAAGCCGCGAGCGCGTCGCCGCCGTCTGCGACTATGTCGACCAAAAGGAGTCGCCGCGCCGCAAGACCGCGCTGCTGCGCGCATACGCCAAGCTTCTGGCGCTGGAGCTCAAAAAGCAGGAGGCCCTCGTCGAATGCTCCGGCGAAATAGGCGGCGCGACTTTCGAAAGCATAAAAGAATTTATTAAAAAGGCCGCGCCCGAAGCCCCCGCAAAGCTGAAATTCGCCAAAAAAGTGAACGGAAAGCTGCTAGGCGGCATACGCATAAGATACGGCGACAACATCTGGGAGCGCACCGTGCGCACCACGCTGGACGCCCTGAGATAAGCCCACAGGAAAATTTTTCACGATGAACGAGATACTCAATCAGATAAGCGAACGCATCAGCAAAATAGAGAGCGAAAACCGCAAAAGCAACGTCGGCACTATCATTGCGCTGGCCGACGGCGTGGCGCGCCTTAGCGGGCTCAGCGAAGCGATGTACAACGAGATGATAAGCTTCGACGACGGCGTGTTCGGCATCGCCCTCAACCTCGGCGAAGAGGAAGTCGGCTGCGTACTTCTGGGCGACACATCGTCGGTCAGGGAAGGGCAGGAGGGCCGCACCACGGGTAAGCTGCTAAGCGTCCCCGTGGGCAAAGAGCTTCTCGGCAGGGTGGTCGACGTCCTCGGACGCCCGCTCGACGGCAAGGGCGAAATCAAGGCCAAGGAATTTTTCCCGGTCGAAAAGATAGCGCCGGGCATACTTCCCAGAAAGTCGGTCAACCAGCCGCTGCAGACGGGCATACTCGAAGTCGACGCAATGATACCGATAGGCCGCGGACAGCGCGAGCTCATAATCGGCGACCGCTCCACGGGCAAAACGTCCATCGCGCTCGACACCATCATAAACCAGGCGCGCATAAACAAGGAGGGTATCGAAAGCGGCGCGAAAGACTTCCGCCCGGTGTATTCGGTCTACGTGGCCATCGGGCAAAAAAACGCCAACCTCGCCCGCACGATACAGCTTCTCGAAAAGCACGACGCCATGCAGTACACCGTGATTGTCGCCGCGTCGGCGTCCGAAAACGCGGCCAACCTTTATATCGCGCCCTATTCCGGCTGCGCCATCGGCGAATGGTTCATGCAAAACGGCATGGACGCCCTCATCGTGTACGACGACCTTTCCAAACACGCCGCGGCATACCGCCAGGTATCGCTCCTGCTCAAGCGCCCCTCGGGCCGCGAAGCCTACCCGGGCGACGTGTTCTACCTGCACTCCAGGCTGCTGGAACGCTCGGCGCGCATGAACGAGGAAAACGGCGGGGGCTCGCTCACGGCCCTGCCCATCATCGAAACCCAGCAGGGCGACGTCAGCGCGTACATACCCACAAACGTCATTTCCATCACGGACGGCCAGATATTTCTCGACACCGACCTGTTCAACCAGGGCATACGCCCCGCCATTTCCGTGGGCATATCGGTTTCGCGCGTGGGCTCGGCCGCGCAAATAAAGGCGTTCAAACAGGTCGGCGGAACGCTGAAGGGCGAATACGCACAGTACAAGGAGCTCGCCGCGTTTGCGCAGTTCGGCTCCGACCTCGACGCGCGCACCAAGGCGACAATCGAAAAGGGCGACAGGCTCGTCGAAGTTCTCAAGCAGAAGAACAACTCGCCCAAACCCGTGCAGATGGAAGTGGCCATACTCTGGACGCTCCAGAACGGCTTCCTCAACGACATCGAGGTTAAGAAAATCGCCGACGCGGTAAAGAGCTTCGAGGAATACGCAAAGGCGCACGGGCAGGAAGTTCTCGGAAGAATCCTTAGCGAAAAGGTTATTTCCGACGGCATCGCCGCCCAGCTAAAATCCCTCTGCGAAGCCTGGAAAAAAACTTTCATATAGTTTTTACAGTTTTATCCGGCGCCGATTGCATTCGCAATGCGGCTTTGAACAAAGAATGACACTTACTACACACAGTTTAAAAAATCACAGGCGCGCGCAGCAGGCGTGCGCAGTGTCGGCGTGCAAAAATGCGCGGTCAACGGTATTTTCACACGCCCCGCGGCAGCAGGAGACAGGTTATAACCCATGAAAGGAATGCGAGAAATACGCAACCGCATCAAGGCGGTAAAAGGCACGGGCCAGATAACCCACGCCATGGAGCTCGTCGCGGCGTCCAAAATGAAGCGCTCGCAAAATGCGGCCGAATCGGGCAGGGCCTTCGCCGCGCTTCTCATGGACCTCACCGAACTCGTCGCGACAAAGGCCGTGGACATGGGCGTGGGCAGGTCGCTGCCGGAAACCGGCAAGCGCATGATAATAGTGTTTTCCACGGAAAAGGGCCTCTGCGGCGCGCTCAACACAAACCTTTTCAAAGCGATATCCGAAATCAAGGACGACGCCGTCTACATAGCGGTCGGCTCGCGCGCCGCGCGCTTCATCGCCCGCACGGGAAGGAACCTTCTGGCGCAGTTCAAAATGAGCGACCATGTGTCCTTTAAGGAAACGCGCGCCATAGCCGAATTCGCAATGAAAACGGCGGGCAAGGGCGGGATATGCACGATAGAGGTGCTTTACACGATGTACATCAACACGCTCAAGCAGGAGCCCACCCTCGTGAAAATCGCGCCGCTTGACAACCTAGACTGGTACATAGCCACCATGCGCAAGGCCTACAAGCTCGACACCGAAACAAGGCCCGCCGACAACCGCCCGATACAGTTCGAACCCTCGCCCGAAGAGGTCATGGCCGAACTTCCGGCGTTCTATATCAAGCAGGCGATGTACCACATGGCGCTCGACGCCAAGGCTTCCGAACAGTCCGCAAGGATGGTCGCCATGAAGGCCGCCAGCGAAAACGCCGACGCGCTCGTCGACAGCCTGACGCTGGAATACAACAAGGCGCGCCAAGACCAGATAACCACCGAAATCCTCGAGCTCGCCGCAGGCGCGCAGCAGGAAGACGACATGTAACCCGCATCAACTTTAAAACAGTCGAAAAAACCAAAGCAGGCACGCGAAAACGCATTTAAACAAGGAAATAGAAAACCAAAGCAGGCACGCGAAAGCGCCTGCGCCGGATAAAACGATAAAAGATGGCAACAGGAACAATAACACAGGTGATAGGCGCAGTGGTCGACGCAAAATTTCCGGCCGACGCGATTCCGAGCATTTACAACGCGCTCAAGGCGCAGATCGAAATCGGCGGCGCGAAATCCGAAATAGTGCTGGAAGTCCAGCAGCAGCTCGGCGACGGCGTCGTTAGGTCGGTCGCAATGACCTCCACCGAGGGCCTGGCGCGCGGCACGCATGTCGAAGACACTGGCGCGCCCATCAGCGTTCCGGTCGGCAAAGCCACTCTTGGCAGGATTTTCAACGTCATAGGCGCCCCCGTCGACGACAGGGGCCCGGTGAAAACGTCCGAGCGGCTGCCGATACACCGCCAGCCGCCGCCACTCGTGGACCAGAGCACGAAGGCTGAAATCCTCGAAACCGGCATCAAGCCCATCGACCTCATCTGCCCCTTCCTAAGGGGCGGCAAGGCGGGCGCTTTCGGCGGCGCGGGCGTCGGCAAGACCGTCGTAATCATGGAGCTCATCCACAACATCGCCAAGGCGCACGGCGGCTTCTCGGTTTTCGCGGGCGTCGGCGAACGCTCCCGCGAGGGCAACGACCTTTACACGGAAATGTCCGAATCGGGCGTCATCGACCAGAAAGACCCCGAAAAATCGAAGGTCGCGCTGGTATACGGCCAGATGAACGAGCCTCCGGGCGCGCGCATGCGCGTGGCGCTCTCGGCGCTTACCATGGCCGAATACTTCCGCGACGTGGAGGGGCAGGACGTGCTCCTGTTCATCGACAACATTTTCCGCTTCTCGCAGGCCGGCAGCGAAGTCAGCGCGCTGCTGGGCCGCTCGCCCTCGGCGGTCGGCTACCAGCCCACGCTCGCGCAGGAAATGGGCGCGCTGCAGGAGCGAATCACGTCCACCAACAAGGGTTCGATAACCTCTTTCCAGGCGGTCTACGTCCCGGCGGACGACCTTACAGACCCGGCTCCGGCCAACACATTCGCGCACCTAGACTCAACCATAGTTCTCGACCGCTCCATCGCGGCGCTGGGCATTTATCCGGCGGTAGACCCGCTGGCGTCCACATCCAACGCGCTCTCGCCCGACATCGTGGGCGAAGAGCACTTCAGGGTTGCCCGCGGCGTACAGGAAGTCTTGCAGAAATACAAGGACCTGCAGGACATCATAACGATTCTGGGCATGGACGAGCTTTCAGACGAAGACAAGCTCACCGTCACGCGCGCGCGCAAAATCCAAAAATTCATGTCGCACCCCATGCACGTGGCCGAAGTGTTCTCGGGCATCCCCGGCGCGTACGTGTCGGTGGCCGACACCGTCAAGGGTTTCGGCATGATACTCGACGGACAGCTCGACCACGTCAGCGAAAACGACTTTTACAACAAGGGCTCCATCGAGGAGGTTCTCGAATCTTACGAGAAGAACAAGGGCAAGGGCGAAAAGGCCCCGGCTGAAAAGGCTGACGCGCCAACGGATCCCGCGGCGGCCGAAGCCGCTGCGGTGGTCTCCGAAACCGACAAAATCGTAAAGGCGGCAGAAGACGCCGTCAAAAAGGCCGACGAAGCGGCCGAAATAAAAAGCGAGGACTAAGACATGCCCCTTTCACTGGAAATAGTCACCCCCGACGGCGTCGCATGGCACGACGCCGACGTCGACAGCGTGACGCTCCCCGCAAAGGACGGCGAAATCGACATCCTGCCGGGGCACGTGCCCCTCATAACCATCCTCAACGCGGGCATGGTTGAAGTTTCCCAAAAGGGGCACAGGCAGGACCTCGCAATAGACCGCGGCTACGCCCGCTGCATGGGCGACGTCATATCGGTTCTCACCGAAGCCGCCATAGAGGTCGAGCACATCGACACCCAGGCCGCCGAAGAGGCGCAGGCGCAGGCCCTCAGGGCGCTTGAAGAGGCGAAAAAGCAGAAGCTCGACGACTCCGAAATCGAAAGGCTCGAGGCTGTCGCGCGCTTTGCGCTCGCGCAGCTCATCGCCAAGGGAAGGCACAAATAAATCGTTGACTATTTCAAACGATTTGGAAATATTCCGATAAGAAATTTGTGCGCACAATGACGTGTCGCACAAGGTTTTCTATCTTTTCCTCCCATGAAAATTTTAAAATACTCCGTAGCAATTCTGCTGGCAATTTCCGGATTCAGTGCATACGCCCTGAATTTTTATCCGCAAAAATACATACAAAACCCCACTGCGGCCGAAAAAAAGGTCAAATGGTCGAACATGGAATGGGGCAACAGTCACGACTTTGACACAAACATGCCCAAGGGCTTCAAGCCCGGCCCCTTTGACGAAGTGCACCTGCGCCATTACGGACAAACCGTCACGGTTGACGAAGACGTGTCCATAGGAGTCCTCGGTTTGGGGATGGGATGTCTGTTCGAATCTACCAAGCACACCATCAAGGTGAGGTACAATGCGCTCCTGCCCCTCGTGGGAACCAGCCGCATGCGCCTCGACAACTGCACGCTTGAAGTCGGAAGGATGTGGGAATTCTGGCTCCCTCCGGACGCCACGAGCGCGGGCACCGGTACGGTGGATCTAATTGACACAACCGCGACCGTTAAGGGAGACTTCTTCAGCGTGTTCCACAACGTGTTCGACAACTTCAAGCAGAACAGCCCCGGCGGCGCCAGAATCAATCTGACGGGAAAAACCACTTTGAGCATAGCGGGCGTCATTCTCGACGACTTCTATAAAACCCGCCCCAATCTCACGTTCAAATTCACCTTTACCGAAAAGGACGGCAACGTGCCGAACCTCAAAATATCGAAACGTTCCGACATAACCGAATGCGTGTTCGACCTTGTGCTCACGTCAAACGTCAAGACCGGACGTTATCCGATAATCACACACGAAAACAGGCTCAGTCCGTCAACTTACAGAAATTTCATGGTAAACGGTTCCAAACACACAATCGGCGAGCAAATCTCCGTGGGGGGGAAAACCGCCGTTCTGGAATTCGAGGGTAAAGACCGCAACTCGCAAGACAAAAACTGCCTCGTGCTCGTCGTAAAATAAAAAATTTTCACCAGACAGATTTGTATGAAGATATTTAAAGTCACCGTTGCCGTTTTTTCGTTATTTGCGGCCCTGAGTTCGTTTGCCCTGAATTTTTATCCGCAGGAGTATATACAAAACCCCACTGCGGCACAAAAGAAAGTCAAATGGTCGAATACGACATGGGGCAACAGCCACGACTTTGCGACAAACATGCCAAAGGGCATGAAACCGGGGCCTTTCGACGAAGTGCATATGCGCCACTACGGCCAGACGCTCACCGTGGACGAAGACATTTCCATAGGCACGCTCGGCCTCGGCGGCGGAAACTGCCTGTTCGAGGCCACAAAGCGCCACATCAAGGTCAGATACAACATCCACATGCCAACCGCCGTTGGCAAAAACCGCATGCGCCTCGACAACTGCACGCTCGAAGTCGGCAGGTTCTGGGAGTTCTGGGTCCCCGAAGGCGGATTCGACCAGGCAATCGTGGACCTCATAGACACCACCGCCACGGTTAAAGGCGACCTTTACAGCATTTTCTACAACGTCGGCGCCGACTACAAAATAAACAATCCCTGCGGACCGCGCATCAACCTGACGGGCAAGACCACTCTGAGCATTGCCGGCGTCATTCTGGACGATTTCTACAGGACGCAGGCAGCCAACCTTACGTTCAAGTTCACATTCACGGAAAAGGACGGCAACGTTCCGACGCTAAGGGTCACCAAGCGCGCCGACTTGAAAGACTGCACTTTCGACCTAGTTCTTACGCCAAGCCTCAAGCCCGGGCGCTACCCCATTATCTTCCATGAAAACAGGCAAAGCCCCGCCGATTACCCCAAGTTCATGGTAAACGGCTCAAGGCACGTAATAGGCGACGAAATCTCCGTGGGGGGGGAAACCGCCGTCCTGGAATTTGAAGGCAAAGACCGCGCCTCGCAGGATAAGAACTGCCTCGTGCTCGTCGTGAAATAGAAGGATATTGGATTATACAAAAAAACGCGCGATATTTTCGCGCGTTTTTTTGTGCATCCGAAAATTGGTCAAATGGTTCCGGCATCCACATTAATGTTCTGTCCTGTGATGGAACGCGCCTTGTCCGAAAGCAGGAACGCCACAGTCTCGGCAACGGATTCCACCTCGGTCGCCTTTTTCAGCGAAGTGCGCTTGTATATCCTGTTTTTCTGCTCGTCCGACAGCGTCGAACTCATGGCGGTGTCCATGAACCCGGGAACGACAACGTTTGAGCGCACGCCCTTTTCGCCCCATTCGCGGGCGGTATTTTTCGAGAACGCCTCAAGCGCGCCCTTGCTCGATGCATACATGGCCAGCCCCTTGTAACCCGTGTGCGCGCTTATCGAGGAAATGTGCACGATGCTTCCCCCGCCGCGGTTGAAAATCATGTTTCGTATGGCGTATTTTGTCAGCAGCATGGGTGTGAACACGTTGACGTCGTACATGGCCTTTAGCCTGTCCAAACTGATGTTCGTCACGATATCGTCGTAGACCTGCGCGGCGTTGTTGACAAAGCCCCCGAGTGGGACGGAATTCGGGATGAAGTCCGCCGAAAACACCGCGTCCTTCGCGGCGGCGGAGTCTCCCAGGTCGACCGATTTGAAATGGAACGCGCAATTGCCTTCGGCGAGCTTTTTGAGGTCGTCCGTAAAAGTCCTGCTGACCCCGTAAACGGCATGCCCCTCCCTCAAAAGGGTTTTGCAGATTTCCAACCCGACGCCCTTCGACGCCCCAGTTACAAGTATGTTCATAGTCTTTTTATTTTCCCCGTGGCGGTTGATTCCATTGACACCACAAAGCGGATTTTTCTGGGAATTTTAAACGGCTGGAGCTTGTCGGCAAGGAAGTTCCTTATTCGCGCGACATCGGCCTGCGCGCCTTCTTTGAGCTTGATGTCGGCGCAAAGTATGTTCCCCAGCACCGAATTTTTCTGGCCAAAGGCCAGGGCGTCGGCCACTTCGGGCATAGAGCGCAGCGCGTCCTCGACCTCCTCGAGGTTAACCTTGTAGCCGCCCACGTTTACGAGGCTGCTTTTGCGCCCGAGAAAGCGGAATTCCCTTTTGCCTTCGCCGATCCATTCGACGAGGTCGCCCGTGCGGTAAAAATCGCCGTCCAATATGAAAGAATCCGATTCTCCGAGAAGCGACTTGTGCACGAGAAGCTCGTTGTTTTCGTCGACGATTATACGCCCCTCTTCGCCGTCCGGTATTTTGAAATACTCGCCGCCGGACGCCAGAAGCGTTCCGCCTTCGGTAGAGGCGTAAATGTTGTTTATTTTGGCGCTGGGAAAAACCTCCAAAAGCGCGCCGTAAAGCGCCTTGTCCGACTTTTCACCGCCGAGGGTTATGCGCCGCACGGACGGGTGCGCGGCCTTTTCGGGCAGCACCAGCCTGTAAAAAGTGGGCGTGGCCGAAATATGGGTTATGCCGTATTTGTCTATGCTTTCATAGACGGCCTGTTTGGATTTCCTAAACAGGTTCACGGCGGCATTCCGGTTGAACAGAATCTGGAAAAGCACCTGCATGCCCGCCATGTGCGTCGGGCTGTAGCAGAAGCCCCAGACGTGGCCGGAGTAGTTTTCCGAAACCCTCACGTGCGCCGCAAGGCTCGCCACCGTGTGCTCGACCTTTTTCGGAAGTCCGGTTGTTCCCGACGTGAAAATGGAAATCTTCGACGGCGACTTTTTCACGGCCTCCAGTACCGCGCCGATGTCTGCAAATGGCGCGCCTTCAATTTTGCGAGCCTCGTTGCGCCCGGAAATCCCGAGCCCCGCGACTTCGTCCGCACTCAAGTCGGAATCGAGAAGGACGACATCGCCGCCGCGCGCCAGCGCCACAACGAGGTTGGAAACGAATTCGACAAGGCTGCCGGTCTGGAGGGCGGGGTAGTACGACTGCGCCGCGTTTACGCGCTCGAGCAGTTCCGGATAGGTCAGAACGGAATCGCCGTCGCGCATCAAAATTTTCCCGGTCATTTCAGGCGTTCAGATTTTCAGTTTTTTTTTGACTTCGCCCACGGTCTCCACTACGCCGCCTTCGAAAACATCCACGCCAAAAGCGTCCTCCACATGGACGGTGAACTCGGCTAGGTCGAAGGAATCGAAACCAAGATCCTCGCGGAACCTTGTCTCCGCGGCAATGGGAGCGCGGGAAGGCGCGCCCTTATTGTCCTGTATCAGCCTTATTATGCTTTCGAGTTTTTCCATTTTTAAGCCCCCTGGTTATGCCCACGTCGTCGATGTCCTCATTGTCCGGAACCTCCGAAGGGCTGTCTTTGGACATGACAACGTTCAGCGCCGTAAGCAGTATCATTTTCTGGTCGAACCAAAACGACCTCTTTTTTACATATTCCGCATCCAAATCCAGGCGCTGTCCGAACGTCAGAAAGCTTCTGCCCGAAACGGCGGCCAGCCCTGTTATTCCCGGCTTCACAGTCAGGCGCACGGCGTGTTTGGGCGAATAAAGGCCGTTGTATTCCATCAGAAGCGGCCGGGGCCCCACTATGGACATGTCTCCCTTGAGCACGTTTACAAACTGCGGAAGCTCGTCTATGCTCGTCTTTCGAATGAACCTGCCGATGCGCGTAAGGCGCTCGTTGTCGGGCAGAAGCTCGCCGTCGGCATCCCTTTCGTTGGTCATGGAAATAAACTTGTAAATGACAAAGGGTTTTCCATCCTTGCCGGCGCGCACCTGTTTGAAAATCACCGGGCTTATTCCGGAAAAGCGCAAAGCCAGCGCGGTAACCAAAAACAGCGGAGACAGCGCTATCAGGAAAAAAAGCGACAAAACAATATCTTCAGCGCGCTTGAAAAACAGATATGTCTGCATTTTTTTATTAGAGAAAAACGGCGGCGCGCAGTCAAATAAAAAGCGCCCCGCAATGAAGCCGCGCAAAAAACGCCCGCATGAAAAGCGGGCGTTCTCGCGAAAAAAAATTCCGGCCTATTTGCGCCTGCGCCACGCGGCAAGGCCGAGCGCGAGCGCCCCGATTATGGCCGCAACCGCCGCAGGTTCCGGAACGGCCGTACCGCTTATGGAGGCCCAAAGTTCGGTGCCGCCGTTGCGGATGTCGAACGCAATCGACGCCCCGTCGACTTTCGTTCCGTCGGAAAGCTCCACAATGCTTTCGGACACGAACTTGTCCAAATCGCTTTCGTCAAACACAGCGCCGCTGAACACCAGCAGCTCTTCGGAAAAAGTTCCGTCTTCCCTTACGGCCTCGCCCACGTCGAACACAAAGCTGCCGTAATCGCCGCTGAAATCGAAAGATGTAAGCTCGATGTGCCCGGCAAAACCCTGGCCCACTTTAAGCGAGATTTCACCGCCCGTCCATGTGAGCTTGTCCATTTTTATTACGCCGTAAATGTCGGCTTCCGCAGAAGCGCCCAGCACGGCTAGCCTGCCTCCGGAAACGTTCGCGTCGCCCAGAGACCTGTTCCAAGTGTAAAGGCCGAGCGTGCCGTTTTTCACTTCAATACCGCCGGTAATGTTTGTATAGGGATGAGTTGATTTTCCAAAATCCACCATGCGGATAATCTGGACGCCGTCGGCCGCGCCTTCCATAACGAGCTTGATTTTGGAGCGTCCGTCGCCCCAGTCGTCCGTCAGCGCGCCCCTGAATTCGTTTTTGCCCGTATTTGTGAATATGAGTGTGGTGCTGCCTCCTATTTGGTCGCCGCAATCGTTTCTGATTGAGGCCATGCGGCCGTCTTCAGTATTGGAATTAAGGCCGCCCAGCTTGATGACGGCGTCGAGGGCTATGTTTGTGCTGGTACCCTTATTTACATTCTTCGAACGCCTGTTGAGAATTAGGACGGAGTCATTGTTCATGTTGACCACGCCGTCTATGACGGTGGGAATGGCGACATTCGTCGCTCCGCCGGCGCCGTCGTTGTAATTCCAGCCGACGTTGAGCCGAAGTTCGCCCGAGGTGATGTTGATGTCATTCTTCACGTGCAGGCTTCTCGGGCCCGCGCCGTAATCGAAGTCGTCCGTGGAGTATGTTCCGTCTTTGCCGATTACAAGCGTGGAATTGCGCACGTTTATCGTACCTATTTCAAGAATGGAAGCGTTAGCCTCGTCCTTGCCGTTAGGCGCACCCACGAAAAGATTTTGAATCCCGGTGTTGTCAAAGGCATTCAGCGTGCCGATTTCGACGGTCAGGTTGCCCCAAGTTTGCAGATTGTAGTTGCCCGTCAAATTCTGAAGTGTAAAGCTGTTCAGGCGGCTCGTCGTGTTGGCCTTGTTGTAAACCATGTGGCCGGTCGACGTATATGTTCCGTCTATGAACAGGTTTTCTGTACCGTCAAAAGATGGGGCGACAATCTGCCCGCTTGAATTTTCCCAAGTGGCGTCGCCCACGTTTCCGCTGCCTTTGTAATAGAGGTCTCCCTCGTTATAGGTCTGCGCGAAAGACGCGCACGCCGTCGCGGCGGAAACGGAGAGCAGCAAGGCTTTTGCCAATTTTGTTTTCATAATGTGATGAATTTGAAGTTAAAATTTCTTTCGATTTGATTTTATATAAATCGGACTTTTTCCAAGCAAAATCATGCTTTTTATTTAAGATTTATTAAATAAATCCAACTCAACCGCGACAGAAAATCTTGAGCATCATTGAGCCGTTGACAGTCCCGCCTTTTTCTAAAAGCGAAACAGCATTATACGCCAAGGCAACCGCCAAAAAGGGGCAAAACGCCCGCATGAAAAGCGGGCGCATTTAAATCTGCCGGCAATTACCTGCGCCTGCGCCAAGCGGCCAAACCGACGGCCAATGCACCCATTATGGCCGCAATCGCGGCGGGTTCCGGAATCGCGCCGCTCACACTGGCCCAGAGCTCGGTACCGTTGCGCATTTCGAATGCAATGATGGCACCGTCAATCTTGGTGCCGTTCGAAAGCTCGATTATGCTTTCGGATACGAACTTGTCCAAGTCTTCCTGGCTGAACGTCGCGCCGCTCATAACCAAAAAATCTTCGCTAAAAGTGCCGTCGCTTTCAACCGCCTCCGTCACGTCGAAAGCGAAAACGCCATAGTTACCGCTGAAATCGAACGATGTGAGTTCTATGTGTCCGGCGAATCCCGGGCCTACTTTAAGCGCGATTTCGCCGCCCGTCCATGTGAGCTTGTCCATCTTTATTACGCCGTAAATGTCGGCTTCCGCAGAAGCGCCCAGCACGGCTAGCCTGCCGCCCGAAACCAAGGCGTAGCCCACGGAATTGGCGACCGTGTACAGCCCCAATGTACCGCTGATTACTTCAACACCGCCTGAAAAGTTGCCGAAAGCCGGCGTACCGGGGGTGGAGACATTTGTCCTTGTCCTTATCAGTTGTACGCCGTCGGCTGCGCCGTTCATGACAACCTTCACTTTTGAAGGATGCTTGTCGTTGCTCCAGTCGTTCGCCAGAGCCCCGTCGAACACCGCTTTCCCCGTGTTTGTAAAAATAAGGGTGGTGGAACCTGTAAAACCTTCCCCGCAGTCGTTTCTAACCAGCGCGTCGGTTCCGTTAAGGCCGCCGAGTTTAACTTTGGCATCGAGGGGAATGTTATAGCCGCCACTGACTCTCGCGTTTACGCTCCACTGCGAACCGGCTTCCATATTTACGGTTCCGGCAATTTCCACAGGGATTTCAACCGAAGTTGCGCCGCCGGCGCCGTCGTTGTAATTATAGCCGACATTGGTAGCGAAACTGCTCAAAGCCGCAATGTTTACGTTGCCGCCAACAGTCAGGCTTGCGGGGCCGGGGCCGGTGCTGTCGGTATAGTTACCCCTCTGCCCGATATACAGGGAAGACTTCTGGCCGGTCGCACCGACGTTTATGTCTCCGGAAACGTTTATGGCCGCCGCGTTGCTCTGGGACGTTCCCGGAGCCGGGGCGATAAACAGGGTTATTCCCGTGCTGTTGTAGGAGTTCAGGTTGCCGATGTCCATGGTAACCCCGCCCCAATTATAAATGGTGAAGTTGTTTATATTCTGGAACGTCAAATCGGCGACGCTCGTCGTCCTATTGTCCCTGGTATTTGTCATATCGACGGCGGAAGTTTTTGCGCCGTCAAATATCAGGTTTTCCGTTCCGTCAAAAGGGGGCGTCACGGTGTTCCCGGATGAATCCTGCCAAACGCCTTCTATGGTTCCGCTTATGAAGTAATAATCGTTTGCCTGCGCAAACAGATGTGCGGACGCGAATAACGCGGTTATTGCAACTAGTTTTTTCATGTCTGGAGATTTCTAAAGGTTTTATATATGATATTGCATTTCCACTGATGGTAAAGCAAAAAAATCGGGGCCCGTTTTTTAAAGGGCCCCGTGTGCGAAATGCTCCTGCAATTACTCGCTTCTGGCGCTGAAATTGAAGCGGCCTATCGGCGCGCATGAGCCGTTTACATAGAAGTCCATGATGTTGCCGTCCTCCTGCATGTTGTCGCTCCATTTAAAGTTGAAACGCAGCGGTTTTGAGGCGCCGCCAAAAAGTGCGCGCGGAAGCTTAACGGCAAAGGCCTTTTTGAAAACGGCATACTCGGCGTCGCCCGCTTTTTCCCATTTCCACTCGTCTTCGCCTTTGCCGGCGTGCTTTTCCACAAGCGCCTTGTCTCCGGGCGACTCTCGGTTGACGATAATGTCGTAGCCTTCCCAGCCGGTGTCGCGGCTGTTGTCGGCGTCGATGAGCAGGCGCATCCACTTGGGGTCGCTCTTGGGCGACAGCTCGTTGTCGGTGCGCGCGATGAAGTAGACAAAATCGTCGTCATACGCCACTTTCGAGGAGGAAATCGAATTGCGGCCCGTCTTGTTTACATAGTGTATCTGGCCCGCGCCTAGGGAGTCGCGGTTGATTGCCGTGTTCCTGTACGAGCGGAAAGTGTTAGAAACCTTGTTCCACGCCGCCTCGTTGTTAATGTCTATGGTGGCCTTCAAAAGCCTCGGGGCGGTGTCTTCGCCGCTTTTCACCCCCTTGAACTTGCGGATGTGGTCCACGAGCATCACATAATAGGCGTCGCCGTGCTTGCCCCACGATTTCACGGGCTCGATGTCGCGGCTGCGGTCGGCGTTGTACTGGTCGGGGAACGCAAAGGGACGGGCGGGCTTGTGCGGGGGCCAGTTCTCGTGGCGGCCGACCGTCCATTCGTTCCATCCCGTAACAAAGACAATCTTGGGGTCGAGTTCGAAAGCGCGCTCCCACTGCTCCTTGAAATTCCAGCCGTAAAGGTGCGCGTTGGGGCGGGGATCGTAGCCCTTGCGCTGCGAAAAGCTGCGCGAAAAAGCGTCGCCAACATTGAAGGCGTAGGCATGGCCGCCGTTTTCGGCGTTGGCGTTCTGCGCCACACCAACGCTTACCATTTCATAGCCGCCGTCGGGCGTACTGCCGTAACCGTGCTGGGGATAGTTTTCAAGCCAGCTCCACTGGTCCACGCGCGTCGGGCCGTCCACATAGTCGGGCTGGGGGGGGCGGAACGTGAAAAACTGCCTGATTTCCTTGCAGATTTCCACGTGGCCTTCCGGCACGCCGTTTTCGAGCATTTCCGGATACGCAAGGATAAGAGGCTTGCCGTCCACCATCATCCAAAGATCCTTGCCGATACCCTTGCTGTATATGGCCTGGTAAATCTGTATGATCTGGTCGCGTGCCGAAGGGAAGGGCGCAAAATTCGACATCACGGCAAACTTGGGCGACTTAACCCCGTCCTTCTGCGCGGCCTCCCATACCTCGATTAGCGCCATCATGGAGCTTAGCCATGTAAATGCGCCGTTGGTGTTGTCGAAAAGCACAAAATCAACCCCCGCGGAAGCCAGCAGCTCTGCCTGCTTTCTCAAGACCCACTTGTCGGTGTCAATGTAGTAGCCGTAAATCGGCTCGTCCCAGTAATAGTTGCGGCCCCAGCCTTCCCATACTGGGTGATCCTTTTCGTTCGCCGCCTCGGGAAATTCCTTCAAAATTTTCTGGAGGTCGGCCACGTAATTGTCGCGGCCGACAATGTCGGTGTGCCATGTCCAATAGAATATGCCAACCTGCTTGTCTTCCTTGAAGTCGGCCTTTGTCACCTTTCCGGCAGGAACGCTCGTTCCGCCCTCGCCGACGGAATCGGTTATCTCCCACGAATAGGGAGAAATAAATTTGTACTTAGACTTTTTCGACTGCGCGGTCGCGCCCGCCGACAGCAACACTAGCGCGACCAATGCGGCGGCCCCCATACTAAAAACCCGTGTTTTCATGGCTAAACACTTAAAGGGCTTTGCCACACAGTCAAAGAAAATCTAACGCGAAACAACAGTTTAACGATTAAGAGCGCTTGGCGGCAATCTCATAACTTTCGTCTATACGCCTGAAAATTTCGCGCGCGGGAACGGAGCCGTCAAGGATCATCGTAAACCAGTGCCGTTTGTTCATATGGTAGCCGGGAAAATATTTTTTGCCGTCAACTACGGAATCTATGCGGGCGCTGTCTATCCTCAAATCTACTATTTCAACGCGCTCTTCGCCCTCCAGCCCGAGCCTGTTTTTTTGCACGGTCAGAATCGCCCCGTACCATTTGCGGTTGTCCTTCCTGCGGAACACCGCGTTGGAGGGAAACTTCTCCCACAAATACTCGGGCTCGTCGCCGTATTTTTTGCGTACATAGGCGATAACCTTTTTCGCCACGGCGCTTTTAAAAATATTCCTCTCGAAACATTTTTCAGATATGTCCGCCAGCACGCGCCCGTACTCCTCTTTGACGCGCCCGACAAACTGCCCGCCCGCGGACGAAACGAGGTGCAGCGAATATTCTTCATTAAAGGAAATTTCGACGAGCCTTGCGCCGACCTCTCCGTTTCGGGCGACGGTCACGCACATCCTGAACTGCCCGTCCATAATGTCGGTGGAATACAAATATTTTCCGCCGGCAGGCGAGAATCCGAACGCGCGCAGTTTTGCAGCGTCGGGCATTCTGTCCTTAAACAAACTCTCCACAAAATAGTCGGGCATACCGCCAAGTAAAACGCATGCAATGGGAGCATGTCAACAGATTTGGCCCAACCCGTCGCGGACAATTTCCGCGCTTAGGAAAGCTAAAATTTTATGTCAATTTTGCAGTGGCATGCCATTCCGGCATTCAGCAGTTCCAGATCCGTAGGCTCTTTCGACGGGGAAGCCTCGCCCATGGCGTAGGAAAAATCGTAATTGCCCGCCTGGTTCTTCACATAAAGGGATGCCAGTTTCACCCGCGCCGGAACGCATTTTTCGAACGGCGTGTCTTTCGCATAAAGCGCGGGGAAATTCACGTTCCGCACTTCGCCGTCGGCGAACTTGTGGGAGCCCATGACTTCCATCACGTATTCTGCCGATTTCTCGGAAGCCTCCCTCACGCGCCTCTCCAACTCTTCATCCGGCATTTCGTGCCTGAGCCTGCAAGCCTCGTAATACTTTTTTTCGAGGCGCATGGAAAACGCAAAAGCCGGAATGCCCCAGCCCGCCGCCTCTACCGCCGCCGAAAATGTTCCGCTGCTCCACAAGAGCGGCATGGCCACGTTCTGGCCGATGTTCAGCCCCGAAACGACCACATCGGGGGTTTCTTCGCAAAGATGCGCGAGCGCGAGGTTCACACAGTCCGACGGTGTCCCCGTGACGGCGCAACACTTGTGCCCCATGAAATCCCTCTCCTTGACGACCAGTTCGGAATGCCTGCTGTAGGCCCTGCCTATCCAGCTCTGCTCGTAGGCGGGAACGACGATTTCTATGTCGGCTATCTGCGACATCGCCCGGGCGAAACCGGGCAGAAAGGGCGAATCTATGCCGTCGTCGTTTGCTATGAGCATTCTCATTTTTTTCATTTGGCCGGTCGATGTTGGGTTTAGAGCGTATCCAGTTTAAGTATTCTCATTTCGGCAAGCGCTTTTGAGCTTAAAAAATCCTATTTAAGCGGCTCGCCGCTCAAATATTTATTGATGCCGCGCGCCGCTATCTTCGCGTGGCCCATGGCGTTGATTACGGTCTCCGCGCCGCTTACCACGTCTCCGCCCGCGAAAATTCCCGGTATGGAAGTCTGCAGCGTTTCGGGGTCGACTTCTATCGTGCCCTTGGCCGTAGTCCTGAGCTTGGCGGAAGTGTTGGGGATTATAGGGCTGGGGCGGTTGCCTATCGCGATTATCACCGCGTCGCAGGGAATCTGGAACTCGCTGCCCTCAACCTCGTGCGTGCTTTTTCTGCCGTCCGCGCCGACTTCGCCGAATTCCATCTTGACGCACTCCACGGCCTTCACCCTGCCGTTTTCGTCTGCAATTATGCGCTTGGGGTTTGTCATGAGCATGAATTTCACGTTCTCCTGCTCGGCGTACCTTATCTCCACCTCGCGGGCGGGCATCTGTTCGCGCGCGCGGCGGTAAACCACCGTCGATTCCGCACCGATCCGAAGAGCCGTGCGCGAGGCGTCCATGGCAACGTTTCCGCCGCCGATGGTAACGATTTTCTTCGCGTTCACGGGCTCCGTAACCTTGCCCAAAACGTCGTACGCCTTCATCAGGTTGTAGCGCGTAAGGAATTCGTTGGAAGTCATCACGCCCTCGCTGTCCTCGCCGGGAATGCCCAGCGGTATCGGCTGGCCCGCGCCCGAACCGATAAATATGGCGTCGAAGCCCTCGTCTTTCATAAGCTGCTCGAGCGTCCTGTCCCTGCCGATTTTGTAATTCAAATGGATTTTCACGCCGAGCTTCTTAATCTGCTCGACCTCGTAAAGCACGATTTCCTTCGGCAGGCGAAATTCCGGTATGCCGCACATCAGCACACCCCCGGGGAGGTCCTGCTTTTCAAATATGTGAACTTCGTGGCCCGCTATCGCAAGGTCTGCCGCAGCGGTAATCCCAGCAGGCCCGCAGCCGACAATCGCCACTTTCTTGCCCGTAGGCGCCGCGACGTCGGGAAGCTTCTCCAGACGGTTCATGCGCACGTAGTCGGCCGAAAAACGCTCGAGTGTGCCGATAGCCACGGGATCGCCGCGTATGCCCAAAACGCAATGCCCCTCGCACTGCTTCTCGTGGGGGCAGACGCGCCCGCAAACCGCCGGAAGCGCCGTCTGCGTCTTGAGCTTCTTCAAAGCCTCCTCAGGGTTGCCGTGCGAAATTTCCGTGATAAACTCCGGTATCCTTATGTTTACCGGACAGGCCGCCGAACACCTGGGCTTCGGGCACTGAAGGCACCTGCTTGCCTCGTCCATCGCCATGTCAAGCGACACTCCATAGGGAACCTCTTCAAAATTGGAAGAGCGGCTGCGCGGATCCTGTTCGGGCACCTTAATTCGCGGCAAGCCCGACGCCTTGTACTTTCTCACTTTTTCTTCTGCCATCTCACAAAGAATATATTCCCGCCCAAAAGGCGGCATTTCATATAATTATTACATCCCATATGTGCCACAATGAGATTCAATTGCAATGATTTTCGGACAAATTTGGACTAATTCACATAATACCCAAATCAACAAGTACCTCAAATATATCGGAAAGATTTTAGAAATTTACAAAATTAAAGCCGTTTAAAATATGGGACTGTCGCTTTTTAGAAAGCGGGGCTCATAGCCGCCCCGCTCCCTGCCTAGGCGCAAGCTGCGCCATGGCATAGTGACGCTGGTTGTTTCCAAACCTTTCGCCTATTGCTTACAGCAATGGGCTGATTTGTTTGTATTTCACGTTTTCGTTTTATAAGAAAAATATGGCGTCGTACGACCTGTCCTCAGCTTCAAGGCTTTATTGCCGCCTGCCCCTTGTAATTGGGCAGGCTAAAACTATATGCATGCATATAGTTTTACAATAAAGCCTCGG
>CALXSL010000031.1 GCA_944391135.1 uncultured Opitutales bacterium | reverse complement strand
TTTGCCGCAGGCAAATAGCCGAGCAAAGCGAGTGCCGAGACGAGCACTACCGTGCGAGCGAGCACAAACGGCCCCCGTTAGGGGGTGCGAGTCAATAAAGACTTGTGACCGCGAGACAGGTCGCATTCCATCGTTTTTTCTTATAAAAGAAAACAAGAGAGATAAACAAGTCAGCCCATTGCTGAAAGCAATGGGCGAAAAATAAGGAATAACCAGCGTCACTATGCCACGGCGCAGCTTGCGCCTAGCGGGGTGTTTGAGGGGCAGCAATGCGCCCCTCAATACCAAGCCGGCTATGAGCCCCCATGTATAAATACCCATTACTCCCTTGGCTGTTTGAATTTTTTCAGGGCTTTGTCGGCGGTTTTGCTTAGGAATTCCGCGTCCTCTAGGGGGATGTTTTTTGGAACGAAGTTTATGTTTTTGGCGGGAGTGCCGAAGAGGAAGGCGTACCATAGGCAGGCCTGCAGGTATTGGCCGCGGGTGTTGAGGTGGATTGTGTCCATTCCGGCGAGGTTCAGGTTTCCGTCTGCGTCGGGCTTGAAGGTGGCGGAGCCTACAAAGTCGTCGGAGAATTCTATCGTTTGGGGTTTGACGCCTTCTGGGAGCGGGCGGGGAGTCTGTTTTTGATCTTTTCGCGCTGTCTGGACGGCGAAGCCCGTGGGGATTACGCGAAGGTTCAGCTCTTTTGCTATGCCCGCATAGGCGTCGGTAAGGCGCTCATACATGCCCTCCTGCCCGAAGCCCCACGCGCCGCCTTCCGGGAGCCTGTTATCGTCCTTTACATAGGCCCATGTCTGCTGGATTACAACTTCGGCGCTGGGGGCGTGTTTTTTCACATAGTCGCGCAGAAGCTTTGCGTAGGGGCGGTAGCTTTCGGGCTGCCAGCTTTTGTGGCTGGCCTGCTGTATGGTGACTATGTCCCAGTCTTTGCTTTTGAGGATGTCGCGCAGCTTCATCGTGCCGTTGCGGTACATTTTGGCTTCGGGGTCTTTTTCCTCCTTTTCCACATAGCTCCAGTGGCGGTCGAGCTCGCAGCCGCCGTGGTTTGCGCGTTCGAGCACAAGGGTGTTTTCCGTATCGGCTTCCATTATTTTCGGAAGGAACACGAACACGCTGTCGGCGAAGCTGTTGCCTATGGTGAGAACTTTGAGGTCTTTGGCGAACACGCACAGGCATGAGGCAAGAGACGCCAGAATTATGCAGAGAAATTTTTTCATGATTTTTTATTAAAGTCGTCGAAGAGCTCCGTTATGGACTTTTTGTCCGGGGTTTTTATAAACTCGTCGGCCTTGCGTGGATGCTCGTTGTTCAGGCCTGTCAGCATATATGGGTAGTCGAAGCCCCAGTTTAACTCTTTTTTTAGCGGAACAACATATTCTTCTATGACTTTAAGGATTGGGCGTATGTCGAACTTGCGCGGCATTCTGGACGATATGAAGCCTTCGAGAAGCTCGATGGGGCAGTTGCCCGCGCCCTTGCCGAAGCCTGCGAAAGTGGCGTCGACAAAATCTACGCCCTGCGTGATGGCCTCGATGCTGTTAGCCAGCGCCAGCTGCATGTTGTTGTGCGTGTGCATGCCGAGTTTTTTGCCCGTGCCTTCAAGGGCGTTTTTGTATTTGGAAACCAGCAGGCGCGTCTCCCTGAACGATAGGCCGCCGAAGCTGTCCATTATGTAAACGACATCGGCGTCCGACGCGGCAAGGTATTCCAAGGCTTCGTCTATGGCGAGTTCGTCGAGGGTGGAAACGGCCATCATGCAAAGCGCGGTTTCAAAGCCTTTTTCTTTGGCGGCTTTGGCTATGCCGAGTGCGGCCTTTATGTCTGTGGCGTAGAAGGCGCAGCGTATCATGTCGAGCGGGCTTTCCGATTTTTTGGGGAAATTTTCGGGGTCGCATTTGCCGATGTTCGCCATGGCGGAGAGCTTCGTCTTTTTTTCTCCAACGCTTTCGACTACGCTTTTCAGGTCGGCCTCGTCGCAGAACATCCATTTGCCGTATTCTTCACGCGAAAGGAATTTGCCGGAGTTTATGTGCCCTATTTCCATGTAGTCGGTTCCGGAAAGGCAGCAGGCTTTGTAGGCCGCCTTTACAAAATCGTCGCTGAAACGGCATTTGTTCACATTGCCGCCGTCGCGCACGGTGCAGTCCAGTATTTTAACATCCGACGCGTTTTTTTGAATTTGGCCGTAATTTATTCCCATGTTATGCGTTGATATATGCTGTAGATATTCGCCGCAAGCGTTAATGTTTTTGACAAACAAACTTTTTTTGCGACTATTGGCAGACAGTTATGGATGGGAATACGGGACTTGTTCTTGAAGGAGGAGGCATGCGCGGCACTTTTACCGCGGGTGTCCTCGACTGTTTTCTGGACAACGGAATAAGCTTCCCGTATACGATAGGCGTTTCGGCGGGGGCGTCGAACGGGCTTTCATACGCGTCGAAGCAGCGCGGAAGGGCGAGGGCCTGCAACATAGACGCACTGGTTAAGTACAAATACGTGGGCTATCGGCATCTGCTCAAGAGCGGAAACCTAATGGACTACGATTTCATGTTTTCCGAGCTTCCCTGCAAAATCTACCCTTACGATTTCGAGGCATACAGAAATTCCGGCCGCTTTGTTATAGGCGCCACAAACTGCGTTACTGGCGAAATGGAGTATTTTGAAAAGCAGCCAGACATGCAAAGCCTTCTGAACGTGTGCAAGGCATCATGCAGCCTGCCGTATATCTGTCCGACAGTGGAGGTTGGCGGCGTCCCGATGCTCGACGGCGGCATTGTAGATTCCATCCCGATATGCCGCGCGAGGAAAGACGGCTTTGTGAAAAATGTTGTGGTGCTCACCCGCAACAGGGGCTACCGCAAAAGCGAAAAGAAGCTGAGGCTGCCGTGGTTTGTATACAGAAAATATCCGAAGCTCAGGGAGGCGCTTGTTGCGCGAAACTCAAACTACAATAAAATACTTGAAAAAATTGAGGAAATTGAAGGGGACGCCGGTATAATCGTGATACGCCCGCAGAAAAAGCTGGAGGTTGGGCGCATGGAAATGAACCCCGTGAAGCTGGACAAACTCTACAATGAGGGGTACGATTGCGCCTTGCAGGCGGTTGAAAAAATAAGGGCCCTTTGATTTTGTTAACGTTTATAATTGATTTTTCTATTTTTGTCGTGTTGTAATTGATATTCTATTGAACGATTTATATGGACGATTCATCCAAAACAGTAAAAAACAACGCCCGTTACCACATACCTAACGTGAAGCGCGCGCTTGAAGTATTTGAATTGCTGGCAAAGCATCCCGACGGGTTTACGCTTGCCAACCTCGCACGCGCCACGAACTATTCCAAGAGCAGCGTCTTCCGCATATTGTGCACGCTGGAAGACTGCGGGTATGTGGCCAAGGACACGGACGGAAGGACGTTCAAAATGTCCCGCAAGCTGGCTGCCTTGGGCTACGCGTCCTTCGGCGAATCGAACATCGTCTCGCGGAGCATGGACATCATAAGGAAAATGCGCGACACTTTCGGCGAGACTTCGATGCTCGGCACGCTGCTGGAAGACTCGTGCGTTTTGCTCGAACAGGCTCCCGGCAGGCATCCTTTCAAGTTTCTCGGAGAGGTTGGCATGCGCATATGCCTGCACGCGTCGGCGCCCGGCAAAGCCATGCTGGCCTATCTGCCCGAGGAGGAGCGCGAAAGGAAAATCAAGAAGATAGACTTTGTGAAGTTCAACGAGAACACCATAACCAACGAGAAGGACTTCAGGAAAGAGCTTGCAGACGTGCGCGAGCGCGGCTTCTCGATGGACAACAGCGAGGAAATCGAGGGCGTCAGGTGTCTCGGGGCCCCGGTGTTCGACGCGCACGGCTATCCTGCGGGGGCGATTTGGATTACGGGCCCCGGCGAGCGCGTAAAATCGGCCGACATGGAAAAGGTCGGCGCTAAGGTGCGCGAGTTTGCCGACGAAATTTCGAAGCGCATGGGCTACGGCCTCATATAGAACTGTTTCCGCTTTCCCGATTCCATTTTTCAAACAAAAAAGCGCCCGATGAAAAAGGCGCTTTTTTTTATTTGTTCGTCTGGAGGCTGAGCTTCTTGATGTTCGACAGCTTTATTATGTCGATGGCGTTGGTCACGTACTGCAGGGGCGTGTCCTTGTCGGCCAGAAGCACAAGCGCCACGTCCGCGCGGTTTTCGACGTCCGCTATTTTTTCGCGCAGCCCGTCGATGGAAACTTCGGTGTTGTCGAAAAAGTATTTGCCGCCCTTAGTCACCGCGATTGTGTAGGTCTGCGCCTGTGCGGTGTTGGACGAGCTTTCCATCTTCGGCGGCGTGATGTCCACCGCGTAGATTTCCTTAAACTGCATCGTCAGCAGGAAGAAAAATATGAGCACGGTGAGGACGTCCACCATCGGCACGATGTTGACCTCAATCCTCCTCTTCCGCCTGTGCGATTTGATGTCCATTTTGCCCTAGTGCTTTCTGTCTTCCGCGCGCGTGTCTATGAGCCGCTCGACGCAGATGTTTATGCGCGCGCAAAGCTTGTCGATTTTGCGGTTAAGGAAGGAGTTGCCGAGAATCGACGGGATGGCTATCGAAAGGCCTAGGATGGTCGTCGAGAGCGCGAGACCCACGCCGCGCGCGATGGTCTCGGGGGTGGGCAGGGCCGATTCCGTGGCGAATACCGTTACGAGGCCCGCGACTGTTCCGAGCAGGCCGAGCAGCGGGGCCGCCTGGATGACGACGTCGAGCAGGTACATGCCGCGCTCGAGCCTCGTCATTTCAAGCTGCGCGAAGGCCTTTAGAGCTTCCGGGTCGGGGTTCTTCTTGCGGTAAAAATAGAGAATCCTGCCGATGCTGGAGGCGTGCGGGTTTTCGTCGTCCGGAAGAATGCCAGCGATGATTTCCTCGGTGATGCCCCTGGGCAGCACTTTAGAGTCCCGCAGCGCGATGAGGCGCTCTATTATGATAAACACCGCGATGAACGAGCAAAGCCCCAGCGGGTAGATGAAAACTCCCGCGCCTTCCAGTACGAAATTCATGGCTTATTTGTAGTAGGGGAGCTTTGCCGCGACGTCCGCGATTTTCTTTTCGTCCTCGAGAAGGTCGGCAATCGGGTCCCACGTGCCGCCGATGAGAGCCGCGCGCGCGTTTTCGGGAAGCGTGCAGGGGCAGACGAAGCCGTCGCAGGATATTTCCATGTCGGTTAAGTCTATCGAAATTTTTGCATCGGGGTTTGCGTCAACGCGCCTGCCGATTTCGGCGATGTCCGAAGATGTCGCGCACACGCAGGGTATGCCAAGCGTCGTCGAGTTGCCGAAGAAGATTTCGGCGAAGCTTTCGGCTATGACCGCCTTGAACCCGTAGTGGAGCAGGGCCTGCGGGGCGTGCTCGCGCGACGAGCCGCAGCCGAAGTTCGCGCCCGAAACGAGGATTGTGGCGTCCTTCTTTCTCGGGTCGGTAAGCGGGTGCTTTTTGTCGGAGCCGTCGGCGTTTTTGCGCTCGTCGTAGAACGCGTACTTGCCGAGCCCTTCGAAGGTCACGCAGACCATGAAGCGGGCCGGTATTATGCGGTCCGTGTCGATATCGTTGCCGGGCACGTATACGCCCTTGCCCTCTACTTTGCAGATTTTTTCAAGTGCCATTATCCCGCCAATTAGAATGATTTTTCATTTCACTACAATCAAAAAAAACTTCGGCGGGGATGCGGCGAAGCAATCGGTATTGCGCGCCGGCGCGCAATGTTCGCGGTTGTCGCACGGCTTTCCGCCGAACCTATATGTGTTAGTAAATTGTTGTTGACAAAGATACATACATATTTATGCGTAATATGTGGTATGAAAATATACATTATTTTAATGATATTTCTTGTATTATCATGTGTAAGCCATGCCGTTCCGCATTATTGCCATGAAAAATATGGTTACAAGGACAACAACTGCAAGAAATGCGAAGAGTCCATGCCTGCCGAACTGGGAGAGTAGTTCGCCATGCCGCTGCGTTTGCTGTCGTGTCTGCCGGCCTTTGTCCTTCTTTTTTTCATTCAAAAGGCCGAATGCAGGCTGAATGACCCGTTTCCAAACCCCGTTGGCAACGGAAGTCTGTTTTGTTATGAAAGCGTTCCAAGCGGGAAAATCGACTTTGAGCTGCCCGGCACGGGTACGTCGCTGCGGCTTAAGTTTGATTCCGACCCCCGCAAAGAGCCGGGTATTCTGGGCATGTTCTGGCGCATACCCCTGCTGGATTCCGCATTCCGGGAAATAGACAGGAACGTTCTCGAGTGGGCCGCGCCAAACGAGACCGCATACTTTTTTTACAAAAACAGCGGCAGCCCCGATAGGCTGGGCTGCAATGTGCGCAGGCTGGCGTCTGCGGGAAAGTATGATGTCTATTTGGATTCGTCCGGCTGCTGGCTGGCAAAGAAATCCCTGAAAGGCTATGAAATCGTTGTGGAGGAAATCGGCAATCCTGACTGCTTTTTCCAGTACAAAAATTTCAGGCTTGTAAAGATTGGATCGGGCAAACCCGGCGCGGCATATGTGCTGTCGTATGAGAAAAACCTTTTGAAGTCGGTGCGTCCCGCCAAAGGCACGGGCGCGGCGGCGCTGTTCGAGTATGACGGCGGCATGCTGAAATCTCTCAGATACGGCGGCAAGACTTTCAGTTTCGGTTACGGGGAATATTCCATCGGCCAATCCGGGGGAAAACCGGTGAAACTCCTTTCGGAAGTGGCATGCGGCGGCGAAAAAGAGACGTATTCGTACGGGCGAATGGGGGCGCGCGAGCGCGGCGTATTGTTGCGCGGCTGCGGCACGGGCCGCGCGAAAGGGAAGTCTGAGGTGCTTAGGATGACGTTTACCAGCGCGTTTGGCGCGAAAAGCTGGATTGAATGGTGCGCGGAAACGGGCATGATAATGGCTGACAGCGGCGGCGAATATTATACCGGCAACGACATGTGCGACGCCAGACACCCCGAGTTCAAAAAAAACTCGGGGCCCAAGCCGTCTTTTGTGGCCTCCAGTACATGCCCAAAGATAGCGAGTACCCCGAAATATTCCATTACGACATGGACAACCTCATTCTGACTACCGGCGACTCCCGCACTGGCGGCGTTTTCAGGCATTTTAAAATAGCCTCGCCGGGGCCGGCCTATTGGAACAACAGGAAGGTAGAGCAGCTTGTGGGAGGCTCAATATCCGGCGGCGGCACATGGGCCACAAAGTTTTTGTACCACTACGACCCCTTTGGAAGGCTCATCAGAAAAATAGACGCAAACGGCTCCATAACCACCTACGTTTACAATGCCGCGGGGGATTTGTCGCAGAAATTGGAAGACGGCATGCTTACGTATTTTTTGGGAAAGGAGAAGCGCGAGGACGGTTCGACCCTGTATTTTTACGAAAAGAAGCCGGGCGGAAATGTTTCCCGAATAACGGAAGCCGCAGGAGAGCCGGGCGTCCTTACGGAAGAAAGGGTTTCCGCCGACGGAAGATCGGGAAAGATAAGGTATTTGATGGAAGAAAACGCCGTCGAGGTAGGCGGCATGAAATTTTACAAAAAACTCAAACAGGAGAAATAGCATGAAGACATGGCTGAAAATTCTGGCGGCCGCGCTGGCGGTTTTAGCGTCCGCGCCGTCTTACGGCGGCGCGCGGGAGCTGTCATTCGAGGAAATGAGCGAAATCGTCGGCGGGGGAGGCCCGCTGGATACTTGCGGGGATAATGATTTTAGCTGTCCGTATGAGGTAGTTCCTGATGAGGAAGCTAAATGCATTGCTTCGCCTGGAACAATTCTTTGTACACAATACAAATCGTACGACCAATGCGGTAATGATAATGATGAATGCGATGAATGTTCCAATGGTAATATTTCCCAATGCGCTTCTTATGAAGTTACAAAAGCTACTTGGAATACTGTAATGTGGGTTTATTCATACTGCAATTACGAAACGAAAAATGCGGGCAATTGCGGTAAAGGCGGTTTCCCTAAGCAAACTTGTGAATAAGATTATGAAATACGGATTTTTTATTATTTTCAGCGTGATTTGTATCTTATGGTTAAACGCAGAACCTCAATGGAACTTCTTATCATTAAATACGATCAAACATCCGATTTATATTAAATATCAATCATCTAATGAATCTGGACAGAAAAATGAAGACAAAGATTGGAAATTCCGCCCGGACACCGTAGTTGAATTTGTTGACACGGGAGCGGGAAGGCAGGTAATGCATGTAACTCGTGAAAATGTTTCCGAGAGCGATCTTCGGCCAAAAGAATACGTTTATGTTGTTGAAGACGGAAAATTAGCATACTATCCTGACAACGGGAAAAAACTGTATATCGACAATTCGGTTGACAAACTGGAAGATCCTTTTTTTTGGGACTTATTTGACGAATCTTCCTGTGGGAATGGATCCGCGAAAGTGGCCTAGGCTTTCAATGTTTTTTCAAGGCAAAGATTTTCAGGAAACTATGAAAACCGTAGATTTAAGCGCAGACGGCCAAATGATTGAAATAAAATCTCCGGTCAAAAGGAATCCTTTTGGAGAATGTTATGGCGTTATGAGCGTAAAGTTAACCCGGATAGAAGATGTGCCTTATCCTTCGGAGTTAATCTATAGGGAAGTCTACCTCAATTCCGCGCAAAATGAGTTTCCCGCCCCGTATACGATAAAAGTCGAATACTCTGACTATAAAAAGCTTAAGCGCAGCCCGTTATGTATACCACAAAGCATAGAAATAATGACCTATGTTGTTACACCGTCTTTAAATGATTCAGATAATCCTGTATTTTCGCAGAAATTTAACTATAAAGAGACAGTAAAAATATCTGAAATTAGTGAAGATGCGGGAGTAATATAGGAAAAGTCCAAATTTGAAGTTCCGGACGGTACTATAATAATGGACGGCAGTTCTAATTCGCGTTTTGAAGTGGACAAAAGCCTGGAAAAACTGAAGGAAAGCATGAAATCCAAATGACGGCATGAGGCTTTTAATTCCAGTATTGTTTTGTGCTGTTTGCGCCGCCGCATTGCACGCGGCGGCGGACGGAACTCCCGAAGAATGGACGCATTCGCTGCTGCCCGGCGCGAAGATAGACCCTTATGTAAACAAAAGCTCCGGGTGCGGGATAATTTCCGCGTGGATGTGCCTCGAAAAGATTGGCAAGCCCGCGCCTCTGGCCGATGTCAGAAAATTGTTTGAAGGTTTCGAAGGGCCGCCGTATTCAATGTTGGATGTTTTGGCCGTGCTGGAGCTCTGCGGCGCAAAGGGCCGCGCGCTGAAATTCGCGGAAAAATCTGAAATATTCAAAGCAGGACTTTCGAACGCCATATTGTATCTGGAAGACGGCAACGGCAAAGTCGGACATTTTTCTTTTTGCTTTCGCGGTGATGACGGCAAGCTGTGGATTTCGGACCCGGTTTTCGGAAACGAATGCGTCGAATTTTCGAAAGCGTCCGCTCAGTACAAGATTTTTTCAGGCATAGCCTTGCTGGTTGAAAATTGACGGCCGCGCCCGCAGGCGGACGGTGCCGCAAAGCAGCTTCCATCCCATTTATTTATGCCTGATTCCGGCAGGGATGCGGTGCAAGGGCAAATTGCCAACGTACTGAAAAACGGCGGTTTTGCCAAAATTAAGGCTGCGCAGTCATCAAAGGCAAGGTAATAGAAACGCGCCGGAACGGGGCCGTCGTCGCCGACCCCGACGGCAACAGGATTTAAATTGTCGCCTGACGCCTAATCTTCTCGCGCGCCTAGTCCTTGTTCAGCGTCATGAGGACGATAAAAAAATAGTCGGGCCGGTCAAAAAACTCGTAGTCGTTTACTTTTGATATATAGGACGAATGGTACCGGCATACGGCGTATGTTTTTCCGGGGTCGGCCTTTGTGGAGCCCGAAAGGTGTGCGCGGCTTTTCATTGAATCGTAGTGCTGCAGGAAAAAGCGCTCCTTGCCGTAAACGGGGTTTGCAAGCATGCTTGAATTAATTATGAATACGTAAGGCCACAGGATTGATGCCGTCGTATTTGCCGTGAGACCGTCCTCCCCGTTTTCCAGATTGATCGTCATATGGGCGCCCACGCCCCTGCGCACCGACTTGAAATCCTCAAGCTCGCTTACATAGTACGGATAATCGGCGTACGACGTTCCGCCGACCCGCACACTGGTTTTATAGTCGCAGTCAGCAATCACGGTGCTTTTGTTTTCTTCGAGAAATTTTGAAATTTCCTCGTCGGAAGGCTGTGTGCCGAGAAGTTTGCCGGGTTTGTCAATAAGCGCAATGAACCGAAAGGTTGCCGTATATTTATCGCCGTTGCCTTCCTTTGCCGGGGGAAGCTCATTTTTCATGGATTCTTCCATTTCCGGTATTATGCCTTTGGCCGGATCGCATTTAAGGGGCGTAAAAACCCGGGCTGAAACCGCGTATACATTGTCTGCTTCTTTTTTTTGGCGCTCTGTCGCATCCGTTTAATGAAATGGCAATGCCGGTGAGTGCCATAGCTTTAAGGGATAGGGATATATATTTTATATTTTTCATAATGGTTAGGCAATGGCGATATAATATCCATGGCGTATGCATATCAAGTTTTTTTTCAATGAAAACCCGCAAAAATGGCTTGCCAAGGGTCCTGTTTTGGCTAAATTCGAACTCTTTATTTATGCCGGATTCCCGCACGGTGCGGGGGCGACGGCAAAAACAGCAACCCTCAACCCGTTTCCATCAGGAAGCGATTCAAGGACAACAAATGAGTAACGTAATGGAAGAACTGCTCGCAAACAGCAGTTTCGCCGAACTTAAGGCCGGCTCTATCATCAAGGGCAAGGTAATCGAAATACGCCAGAACGAAGTCGTTGTAGACATTGGCGGCAAAAGCGAAGGTGTCGTACCCGCAAACGAATTCATCGACATCAACGAAATCCAGGTTGGCCAGGACATCGAAGTGCTTCTCGAAAAGCTCGAAGACCGCGAAGGCAACCCCGTAATATCGTACGACAAGGCCCAGCAGAAGAAGAACTGGGAAGAAATACTCGCAAACTGCCAGGAAGGCGCAATTCTCGCCGGCCGCGTGAAGGCCAAGGTAAAGGGCGGCCTCATCGTGAGCATCGGCGTGGACTCGTTCCTGCCCGCTTCGCAGATTGACGTCCAGCCCCCGAAGAATTTGGACCAGTACGTCGGCCAGACTTACGACTTCAAGGTCGTCAAGATCAACACCGAACGCAAGAACATCGTGGTTTCCCGCCGCGAACTCATCGAGGAACAGCGCGCCGAAAAGCGCCGCAAGCTCCTTTCCGAAGTCAAGCCCGGCGACATCCGCAAGGGCGTGGTCAAGAACATCACCGATTACGGCGCGTTCATCGACCTCGACGGCCTCGACGGCCTGCTGCACATCACCGACATGAGCTGGGGCAGAATCTCGCACCCGAGCGAAATGGTCAAAGTCGGCGAAGAAGTTTCCGTAATGATCATCGAAGTAGACGGCGACCGCGAACGCGTTTCGCTCGGCCTCAAGCAGACCACTTCGAATCCCTGGGAAAACATCGAACGCAAGTTCCCCATCGGTGCGCGCGTGCACGGCAAGGTGGTAAACCTCGTCAACTACGGCGCGTTCATCGAGCTCGAAGAGGGCGTTGAAGGCCTCGTGCACATCACAGAATTCTCCTGGACAAAACGCATCACCAAGCCCTCCGAAGTTCTCAAGGTCGGCGACGAAGTCGACGCGGTCGTCCTCAGCATCGCCAAGGACGAGCAGAAAATCTCGCTCGGCCTGCGCCAGCTTGAAGAAAACCCGTGGGAAATGGCGGTTCACAACTATCCCGTCGGCGCGCATGTCCGCGGCAAGGTTCGCAATCTGACCACCTACGGCGCGTTCGTCGAACTCGAAGAAGGCATCGACGGCATGGTTCACGTTTCCGACATGAGCTGGACGCGCAAGATCAACCACCCGAGCGAAGTCCTCAAGAAGGGCGACGAAGTCGACGCAATCGTCCTCGTAGTCGATCCCGACAACCAGCGCATTTCGCTGGGCCTCAAGCAGCTCGCCGTCGACCCGTGGGAAGAAATCGACTCGCAGTTCAAGATCGGCGACCTCGTCCACGGCAAGGTCAGCAAGATCACGAACTACGGCGCGTTTGTCGAGCTCCAGAACGACATCGACGGTCTGGTCCACATCAGCCAGATCAGCGAAGACCACGTCGAAAAGATCAAGGACCACCTCAAGGTCGGCGACGAAGTCCAGGCCCGCGTGGTCAAGATCGACCGCGACGAGCGCAGGATCGGCCTTTCGATCAAGGCTGCGAACTACGAGGCCGACAAGCTGGCCGACGAAGTCGCGGCGTTCGAAAAGATCCGCAAGGACCAGGATCTCACATCCCTGGGCGATCTCCTCGACCAAGCCACGAAGTAGGGCGGAACTTGCGAGACTTGTTAGGCGCACAGACAAGTCTTGCTCAAAAACGAAAAGGGACGAGTACTTAAGTACGCGTCCCTTTTGTTTTTTCCGCGAGCCTTGCCTGTGCATCCAAACCGTACCTCGCAAAACCCGCCCGCTTTAATCAATACAGTGTGTATGGTTTTTATTTTTCAGGAATTTATTCTTTATGCAAAAAAAAGCCCGGTGTTAGCCGGGCTTTTTTGTACTGTACAATGCCTTATTGCTTTTTGGCTTTTGCTTTAAAGGCGGGGTCTTTTTTCAGAAAATTGAATACTGTTTCGGCTATTATTTTTGCGCCGGCCGCGTTGGGGTGAAGGTTGTCGGGGAAGAGCTCCCGCCTGTCTTCAAGCGGCGTGTAGAGGTCTATGAGCGGGAGTTTTCTTTTGGCCGCCGTGTCTGCAATCATCTTGCGGATTTTTACGAGCGCGTCCTCGTCGGCGTTAATCGCGCCGAAGCATTTGACGGGCAGGCAGAGGAATATTGCGGGCTTGGATTCCAGCGCCTCGTAGGTGTCGATGAGGGCGTTTAAGTCTCGCTCGAAAACCGGTTCGCATTTGTCCCAGTTTATCCTCGGGTTGGAGTCGTTTGTGCCCAGCTTGATTATCGCGACGTCGGGTTGGAACTCCAGCGACTGTTTGTATGCGGGCTGCTCCCAATACGGTCCGGCTGAGGTTTTCGCCAGCGCCGCGCCGCACACGCCGAAATTGCGCACTTCAAACTTTTCGCCCAGCATGTTTTGAAGCTGCTGCGGGTAGTTGTTGGCCTCGCGGTTTTCAACGCCGTCGCCGTACGTTATGCTGTCGCCCACGCAGGCTATTTTTACGTGGTCCGCGAAAAGGCCGGCGGACATGAGTGCCGGTATGACGATTGCAAGTGTTTTGAATTTCATGAAATTTTGAATGTTGCAAATTGAGTGAGGCGTGGGTTTACCTGCCGTGCCGTTATAAGATTCCATTTGTGCGGGGTGCGGACAAGCAAAAAAATGCGGCGGATAAAATCCGCCGCATGAAAGTTTTTTCGCTATGCCGTTTCCGCCTCGGCGTCGCCCTTTTCGCTGTTGAAGCGCATGGATACGAGCCTCGTTACGCCGCGCTCCTGCATTGTCACGCCGAATATCGTCTGCGCCGCCGACATCGTGCGCTTGTTGTGCGATATGAGCAGGAACTGCGAGTAGCGCGTGAACTCCTTGAGCAGGTCGGTGTAGCGGCCGATGTTCGCGTCGTCGAGCGGCGCGTCCAGCTCGTCGAGCACGCAGAACGGGCTGGGCTTTACCATGTAGATGGCAAAGAGCAGGGCCACGGCCGTCATAGTGCGCTGTCCGCCGGAAAGCAGCGAAAGGCTCTTGAGAACCGTTCCGGGCGGGCGCGCCACGATCTCTATGCCGCTGTCGAGTATGTCCTCGCTTTCGACAAGCTTGAGGTCGGCCGTGCCGCCGCCGAAAACTTTCGTAAACGTGAATTCGAAATTTTTGCGTATCTGTTCGAATGTGTCTGCGAAAAGTTTCTGCGAGGTCTCGTTGATTTCGTCGATGTCCGCGACAAGCGTGTTCTTTGACGTCCAGAGGTCGTCGGTCTGCGCCTTTAGGAAGTCGTAGCGCTCCTTGAGTTCGGCGTATTCCTCGATTGCGACGAGGTTGACCGCGCCCATCGCGCCGATGCGTTCGCGCAGTTCGCGCACTTCTGCCTCTATTGCGGAAAAGTCTGTGGAGTCCATCGCGGCGAAGTCCTCCTCGGTCGGGTCGCCGCGCTGTTTCTTGGGCTTGGCGTCTATTTCGCCGTCCTCAAGGTCGTCGAGCTTCACCTTGATTTCAAATTCCTCGTCGGCCTTCCAAAGCTCGCGCTTCCAGTCAACCGACGCGACTTCGACCTCGTATTCGCTTAAGATGCGCTCGCCGATGTAGTCGAGCTTCGAGCGCAGGCGGGCGATGTTTACGTCCAGCTGGCTCTTCTGCGAGTTTGCGCGCATGTGCGCCTCGCGCTCGCCCATGATGGATTCTTCAAACTCGCCTACGCGGCTTTCGCATTCGGAAAGCCTTGCGCGCTGCTCCTCGATTTTTGCGAGAGCCTCTTCGAGCTGTGCGGCGAGGGCTTGTCCGCGTTCCCTTTCGGCGGCGGTCTCGCTGTCGAAATTCGAAATCTGCTCCGCGATCGACTGCGATTCTATCGTGCGCCTGTCGATGAGCGTGCGGGTTTCCTCCTGCTGTTCGCGGATTGCGCCTATGCCGCGCTCGAGGCTTTCGAGGCGCGACTTTTTGGCGGCGAGTTCAAGGCGCGTTTCCGAAAGCACCGCGTATTTCTGGTCTTTGCTTTCTCGCAGTTCGGCTATCTCGTTTTCTTTGCGCTCCATCAGCCCGCGCGAGTCTGCCACGGTTTTTTCAGCCAGCGCCAATGCTTCCGATGCGGTGTTGAGCTTGTCCTGCGCCTCGAAGCGCGAGTTTTCCATTTCCGCCATCGAAAGGTTTTTCTTTTCGAGGTCGGCGTTCTTTTCGTTGAGGCTGCCGCGCGCCGAGGCCGTCTGCGCGTTTATGGACGATATTTCGCGCTTGATTTCGCCCGATACGTTTTTCTTCGCCTCGATTTCGCCTTCGGCCGCGTCTAGCTGCGACTGTATTTCCATCGCGCGCTCGTTGAGTTCGGTGAGCCTGTTGTTGTCCTCCTCAATTTCCGTCTTTAGGCGCGCAATCTCCTGCCCGCGCAGGATGAAGCTGCTGTTGGTGTCGCGCTTCTCGCCGCTTGAGGCGTAGACTATGCCGCGCGGGTCGAGCATGCTGCCGTCGCGCGCGACGGCGGTTACGAACCTGAAATTTTTGTTCTGCGCGGCGAAGTGCGCGAATGCCGCAATGTCTTCGCAGAAATAGCACCCGGCCACGAGGTTCTGCGCGAAAATTTTGAGGTCTTCGCGCCCGGTCTTAACGATGTCAGAGCCCCTGTAAACGCCTTCGGGCAGGGCGGGGATGTCGCCGTCGCGGAAATTGATTTCGTCTATCTGGAAGCATGCGTTGCCGAGTTCGCGCGCGCGCAGAAGCGAAAGCGCCTGGCCGAGTTTCGACGCGTCGTCGAGCGCCACTGCGTCGAGCGCGGAGCCCAGCATGGTTTCGAACGCCGACGTCCAGCCGTCGGCCACGCTCACGTTCTGGCTGACAATTTTCACGTCGGTAGGGCTTATGCATTCCTCTAGGCGCCCCTTCATGATCGCCTTGACGCCTTCGGAGAAGCCCTCCATGCGCGACTGCATGTCGTTTAGCAGGCTCAGCCGCGCGCTCTTGCCCGCAAGCTGCCTGTCCATGTTCTGTATTTCAACCTGCTGCCCGCGGTACATGCCGCGCAGTTCGTCGGCCTTCGTCTGGGCCTCGACGATGTCGGCCTCTGCCTCGCCGAGCCTCTCGTTGGCGTTTTCAAGGGCGGCGTCGAGTTCCGCAATGCGGTTTTCGAGCGCGAGTATTTCCTCTTTCAGCTGGAAGATTGCGTCGCTCATCGCGCCGTGGCGCACCTGATACGACTTCAAATCGACTTCGAGCGTGGTGCAGTTGGAGCGCAGGCGCGTTATCGCGCTTTCGCTCATCAGGCTGTCCTGCTTGGCGCGCGACAGCTCGTTTTCGGCGGCGCGCAGCTGCGCCTCCAATTCCGCCAGCTCCTCGTTCTGGCGCCGGAAAACTTCGTCGTCGGCCGACACGAGGTCCATCTGCATCTGTTTGACCTCCATGTCGCCCTGCGCCTTGCCTTCCAGCGCGGCGAGCTGCTCTTTGAGCGAGACAAGCTCGTTTGAAATCTGCCCGAAGCGTTCGCTCAAATCCTTTTTGCGCACGGCCGCGAACTCGCTGTTCCTCTCGGCCTGCTCCTTGTTTGAGCGCAGTTCGACCGACGCTATTCTCATGCGCTCCAAGTCGCCCATGTGCTGGGCGCGTTCGCCGCGCATGCGCGCAAGGCTTTCTTCGGCCTGCTGCAGTTTGCCGGAAAGCTCCAAAATTTCGGCGGAAACTTTTCGCAGGCATTCCTCGTCCTCTTTGAGCGCCGCGTTTTGCTCCGCGTATTTTTTCGCATTGAGGGCGATGTCGAGGTGGCGCAGGCGGTAGCTGAGGCGCTTGTAGCGCAGGGCCTTGCCGGCCTGCCTTTTGAGCGTCCCTATCTGGCGGCTGATTTCCTCGATTCTGTCGGTTGCGCGCGCGAGGTTCTGCTCGACGAGCGCGAGTTTGTTGAGCGCTTCGCGGCGCTGGGTCTTGTACTTGGTTATCCCCGCGGCTTCTTCGAAAATCGAGCGGCGCTCGCCGGGGTTGGAAGAAAGTATCTGGTCTATCTGCCCCTGGACCATGAACGAGTACGACACGCGGCCGACGCCGGTGTCCATGAACAGGTTCTGGATGTCCTTAAGGCGCGAGGTTTTGCCGTTTATGTAATAGTCGCTGCCGCCGTCGCGGTGGACTTTGCGGGTAATTTCCACCTCGTTGAAATTCGTGCCCAGCTGCGCCTCGCAGTCGGCGAACAGCAGGGACACTTCGCAGAACTGCAGGGCCTTGCGCGTTTCCGTGCCCTGGAATATGACGTCCTGCATCTTGCCGCCGCGCAGCGCCTTCGCGCTCTGCTCGCCCAGCACCCAGCGGATGGAGTCCACAATGTTGCTCTTGCCGCACCCGTTGGGCCCCACGATACAGGTGATTCCCTTTGTAAGCGGCATTGTGGTTTTGTCCGCAAAGCTTTTGAATCCGTTGATAGTTACCTGCTTTAAATACATCTTTTATAGTTTTATCTGTTCGGCCACTGCGGAGCAGTGGGCCTCTGTTTTTTTACAAATATCGGAAGCAATGCGCCTCTGTCTTGTACAATTTGGTTAGTTAAACTGCGGAGCAATGGGTATCTGTTTCAACAGATATTGGAAGCAATCCGCCTCTTTCCTATCTAATTTGATTAGTTCGGCTTTCCGCTTTTGCAAACTCCGCCCGCCGTAACGCGATGGGCGGAGTTAGAAAATGCGGATTTATTTCAGGGATTTTTTGTAATCCTCGAAAACGGCCTTGAGGTTTTCGGACGAGCCTCCGCCCTGCGCGAAGTCCGGCTTGCCGCCGCCTTTGCCGCCGAGCTTTGCCGCGAGTTCCGAGACTATCGCGCCCGCCTTGATTCCCGCTTCCACCGCCTTGGGCGTGCAGAGAGCGAGCACTGTGGCCTTGTCGCCGAATTTCGAGGCAAGCACTACTACGCCTTCGCCCTTTTCCTTGGCGATGTTCACGGCGAGCTCGCGCATCATTCCGGGGTTCTCCATGTCGACGACTGCCGCCATGTACGCCATGCCGTCCTTTTCGACAGCGGCGTCCGCGATTTCCTTGGCTTTCTTGCCAGCGTTCTGTTTGCGGAAAGCCTTGAGTTCCTTTTCAAGCTCGCCCTTCTGCGCGATGAGCTTTTCGACCCTCGCGGCGGCTTCTTCGGGCTTTGTGGAAAGCCTGCGCGAAATTTCCGCGAGCAGGTTCTGCGTCTGGTCCACCCAGCGCAGCGCGGCGGTCCCTGCGACCGCCTCGATGCGGCGCGTTCCGGCGGCTATCGCGCTTTCTGAAACTATCTTGATAAGCCCCAGGTCGCCCGTGCGCGCCACGTGCGTGCCCGCGCAAAGCTCCATGCTGTAGCTGCCGATTTCGAGCACGCGCACTATCGCGCCGTACTTTTCGCCGAAGAGCGCCATGCACTGTTCGGGGACGTCGCTGTATGGAATTTCCCTCCAGGTAACGGGCATGTTCTCGCGGATTTTCCTGTTGGAAAGCCACTCTATTTCATGAATTTGCTCGGGCGTCGGGGCTTCAAAGTGCGTGAAGTCGAAGCGCATTCTCTCGGGGTCGACGTACGACCCCGACTGGCGCACGTGGAAGCCAAGCACCTGGCGCATGGCCCAGTGCAGGATGTGCGTCGCCGTGTGGTGGCGCTGTATGGCGCGGCGGCGGACGACGTCGACGCTGACCGTGACGGGCGCGCCTATGAGGTCGGGTTTGAACACGTTTTTGCGCACCTTGTGCAGGATATGCCCGGCCTTGTCGGGCCTCGTGTCGAACACTTCGTGCGCTATGCCGTTAATTTCGATGAAGCCCGTGTCGCCCACCTGTCCGCCCTTTTCGGCGTAGAAGGGCGTCTGGGGAAGGATGATGTAGTCGTAGTCGCCGTCGCCCGTGACGACTGCGCTTACCTTCGTTTCAAAGTTTGTGAGATTGTCCGGGTCGTAGCCCACGAACTGCGTGGCGTGCTTTAGCTCGCTGACGTCGGAGACGCTTATGACCTCCACTTTCTGGGCGTCCCTCGCGCGCTGGCGCTGGCGCTCCATTTCGCGCTCGAAGCCCTGCACGTCGACCGGTATGCCGCGCTCGCGCGCAATTAGCTGCGTTAGGTCTAGCGGGAAGCCGTAGGTGTCGTAAAGTATGAACGCCTGTTCGCCCGAAACCTTGCCTTCGGCCACGGTTATCTGGTCGAGAAGCTGCAGGCCGCGGTCGAGCGTCCTTTCGAAGCTCTTTTCCTCGTTCTCGATGACCTTCACGATTACCTTTTTCTGCTCGCGCAGTTCGTGGAATATGGGCGACATCTTTTCGATGACCGGCTCCGCGAGCCTCGTGAAGAAGCCCGATTTGAGCCCGAGGCGGCGTCCGTACATAACCGCGCGGCGCAGTATGCGGCGCAGAACGTAGTTGCGGCCCTCGTTGCCGGGCATGATGCCGTCGGCTATCGAGAATGAAAGCGTGCGGATGTGGTCGGCGAGCACGCGGAACACGCAGTCGACAAGCTCCTGCTCCGACATGTCGCAGGGGTTCTTTGGCAGCGTGCCCTTGTAGGTCTTGCCCGACATGTTCGACAGATGCTTGAAGATATCGGTGAACAGGTCGCTGTTGTAGTTCGACGCAAGCCTGCTGAAATCGGTGAAGTCTTTCGTGGTGGCCATTATGCCCGCCACGCGCTCGAGCCCCATGCCCGTGTCGATATTTTTGTGCTTGAGCGGCACAAAGGTTCCGTCGGCTTCGGCGTTGAACTGCATGAACACGAGGTTCCAGATTTCAATGCAAAGCGGCGAGTCTTTGTTTACGAGGCCGCCCCTGGTGTCGCCGTTCTTCGTGAGGTCTATGTGGATTTCGGAGCAGGGGCCGCAGGGGCCCGTTTCGCCCATCATCCAGAAGTTGTCCTTCTTGCCGCATTTTTTTATGTGCACTTCGGGATCCAGCCCTTCCGCTTCGAGCACCTTTTCCCAGATGCCGTAGGCTTCCGCGTCGAACTCAGAAGGCTCGCCCTCCGCGGGGTTGTAGACCGTCACGTAGAGGCGCTCTTTGGGGAATTTCCACACTTTCGTAAGGAGCTCCCAAGCCCATTCGATGGCCTCTTTTTTGAAGTAGTCGCCGAACGACCAGTTGCCGAGCATCTCGAAGAAGGTGTGGTGGTAGGTGTCGAAGCCGACGTCCTCAAGGTCGTTGTGCTTGCCGCCGGCGCGTATGCACTTCTGAGTGTCCGCCGCCCTCAGGAAGGGGTTCTTCTCTTCGCCGAGGAAGTAGGGCACAAACTGGTTCATGCCCGCGTTTGTGAACAGCAGGTTCGGCGACGTCGGCATGAGCGATGCCGACGGGACAATCGTGTGGTTCTTGGAGTGGAAAAACTCCAAAAAGCTTCTTCTGATTTCAGCGGATGTCATTTCTTTATAGTTTCCTCCGGCGCCGATTGCAATTGCAATGCGGCTTTGAGGTTTCTTATCTGTGTTTCATTTAGCTGCTGCGAAGCAGCGGCCTCTGTTTTGGCACCGCTTTTCGCAAAACGGCTTTGGGATTTCTGTTTTCAATTCAACTGCCGCGAAACGGCGGCCTCCGTGTCGGGCCGCTTTTTCGCAATGCGGCCTTAAAGAGCCGCAATAATGGCGTCGCGCATTTCGGTCGTCGAAACGGGCTTCTTGCCGAAGGCTATGTCTCCCGTGCGTACGCCGCCCGTTACGGCCTTGCGCACCGCGTTTTCAATCTGCGCGGCTATTTCGTCCTGGCCGAAAGAGTAGCGCAGCATAAGCGCCGCCGAAAGTATCTGGGCGCAGGGGTTTGCGATACCCTTGCCCGCGATGTCGGGCGCCGTTCCGCCGGCCGGCTCGTAAAGGCCGAACTTAAGTCCCAGCGAATTCTTGATGTCGCCAAGCGACGCGCTGCAGAGCATGCCAAGCGAGCCGCAGATGACTGCCATTTCGTCGGATAGGATGTCGCCGAACATGTTTTCGGTGAAGAATACGTCGAACTGGTTGGGGTCGCGGGCGAGCTGCATGGCGGCGTTGTCCACGTACATGTAGCTGAGCTCTATTTCCGGATAGTTCTTCTTGAAGAAAGCCGTCACGGTTTTGCGCCAGAGCACCGAAGTTTCGAGGACGTTGGCCTTGTCGATGGAGCAGACCTTCTTGCCGCGCGCGAGCGCCGTCTGCGCCGCGACTTCCGCGATGCGCTCTATTTCGCTCGTCTTGTAAAGCATTGTGTCGCTGGCGGCGGTTTCGCCGTCTTCAGTCTGCCACGTTTTCTTTTCGCCGAAGTAGATGCCGCCAGTGAGCTCGCGGATGCAGACGATATCTATGCCGTTGGGTATGCGCTCGCTCTTGAGGGGCGAGGCGTCGGTGAGCTCGGGGTAGAGCAGGCCGGGGCGGATGTTCGCGAAAAGCTTGAATGCCTTGCGCAGGGGCAGAAGCGCCGCGCGCTCGGGCTGTTCCTTGGGCGGGAGATTTTCCCACTTGGGGCCGCCGACCGAACCGAAGAGGATGGCGTCCGCGTTTGAGCACGCTTCAAGCGTCGACTCGGGAAGGGCCGTGCCGTGGTTGTCGATCGCGATGCCGCCCACGTCGTGCGTCGTGAAAGAAAGCTCGTGTCCGGCTTTGGCGCACGCCGCGCCAAGCACGTCCAAAGCCGCGCTCATAACTTCAGGTCCTATGCCGTCGCCCGGCAATACTGCGAATTTGAATGTCGCCATGATGTGTCTGTGTTTTGCTGTAAATTTAAAAGACCAAAGTAAAACATGTCGGGGCCGCTTTTGCCACAATTTTTTTGCGTTTTCTCTTATATTAGTGGAGGGGGAGCGTGAAATTACGCGTGATGCTTCGTTTCGAAGGAACTCCGCACCAGTCACGTACTTCAAGTACGCTCCTGCCGCGAAGCCCCTTCAAAGCCTCGCCTGACGCGCAATTTGACGTGCCCTGAAGAAGTCGGCACGCACAAAGCGCGTGCAGTAGGTGAAAAATTACTGCAAATATCCAGAAAAATGCCGTTTTCGGGGCGAAAATGCGAAAAAGGCGCCCAAAAGTTATTAAGGCGCGGAATATGCCGATAAATTAATAAACGACAGAAACTTAACAAAAAGCGGCAATAATGCCTCCAAAGCTCTTCGAATCCTTCCTCCGTTAGTCTGACAGGTTCGCGGGGCGCGGCGGGAAAAGACTGCGTGCTGCTCCTCTTTTCCCGCCGTCTTTTATAAGTTTTGATCCTAGCCCCTTGCGATAAAGCAGCTTTCGCCGAGGTTTTTTTTGATAAATTTTTCGAGCTCTTGCGTTTTGGCTTCGTCGAGGTCGTTTACTATCGCAAAGCACGCGCTGCCCGAGCCGCTCATGATGGCGGGCACGCGGAATTTTTCGCGCACCTCCTCGAGGATTATTTCGAGCGCGGGATATTTTTTAAACGCCTCAACCTGCATGTTGTTGATAAGCGGAATGCCCGTGATGTTCGGGTTTTCAAGCCATTCGGAAATCCTGCTTTCGGCGTAGTCCTTATCGAGGTACACGGAGGGGTTGGCCCTCATCTGCGAGTAGGCCCAGCCCGTGTTGATGGAAAAGTCGGGCTTGAAAATCAGGAGCTTGAGCATCGAGATATATTCGCGCGCATCGCCGTAAAGCGGGAAAACCTTTTCGCCGCGCCCGCGCATGACTACCGGCGTTCCCGTGAGGAACAGGGGGCAGTCGGAGCCAAGCTCGGCCGCGATTTTCTCGAGCTGGCGCGTGGAAAGCGGCTTGCCGCAAAGCTCGTTCATCGAAGCCAGCGCGATTGCGCCGTTAGAGCTTCCGCCGCCGAGGCCCGCCCCCGCGGGGGTGCGCTTTTCGAGGTCGAATTTGAAATATTTTTCGAGCCCCGTCGCCTGACGGAAAAGCTTCGCGGCCTTTATCACGAGGTTTGACTCGTCGCAGGGAACCCCTTCGAGGTCGCACGAAAGGATGTCGGCTGTCGCGACGTCGGGCAGGAGTTCGGTCTCGAGGTCGTCGCCGAATTTCGTGGGCGTCACGAGGCTTATGAGGTCGTGGAAGCCGTCTTCGCGCACGCCCGTTATCGCGAGCATCAGGTTAACCTTGCAGGGTGAGAATTTTTTTATCTTCATTTGCAAATAATTATAGTTTGTTAAAATAAGTCCATTTGGCGGCCGCCTTCCTCCGTTTGGCTTTCATCTTCGGCCATGGGGAGGTTTTGGATTTGCAGGGAATAGTCGTCCTTGTTCCATTCGCACTTTTTGAGGATGGCGCGGGGGATTTTCTTCACCGTCAAGTTCGGGAAGTCCGCAAGGTTAAGTGCAAGCAGGTTGTCGCCCCTGATAAGCATGTTGTCGAAGATGTCGCCGTCGCCATGCCTCACCTTTGCATGATAGCTCTTCTTGGGATCCTCAAGCAGTATGCGCGGCTCCAAGCGGGCCCGCTTGTCCTTGCCTATCCATGTTAACTCCAACTTCTGTTTGCCCATATTTTTGGTATCTGAAAACGCGGAACTTTAGGCCAAGCCGGCGCGCGTGTCAAACGCCAAGATTGTGGGACGGCCGCCGCGCGCGGCAAATGGATGCGGGCGGACGATCAAAAAACGGCTCGGTGTGGTCGCATTGCAAGCAATGCGGAAAATGGCTGCGCACGGGGCTTTCCGGAAAGCGGAGCCGCGGCCGAGTTTGTGTTTGAAAAATTTTAAGCGGTGTGGCATAAGGTTTGGCAATATGTCAAAACAGGATTGCAAATTGATACTGGCCCTTGATTTGCCCGACAGGGAGTCGGCGCTGGAAATGCTCGGAAAGCTCCGTGGCAGCCTCGAGTGGGTGAAGATAGGCCTGCAGATGTACCTGCGCTACGGCCGCGATTTCGTGAACGAAGTCGCCGCCATGGGCTTCAAGATTTTTCTGGATTTAAAGCTGCACGATATCCCCAACACGGTGGGCTCGGCGGTGAAAAGCCTCGAAGGCCTGCCGATTTCCATGCTTACAATCCATACGTGCGGCGGCCGCGAAATGATGGGCTACGCCGTCAAAGCCGCGCGGGAAACAAACCCGGAGCTCCTCGTTCTGGGCGTCACGGTGCTCACGTCTTTCAACGAGGAAGGGCTCGCCGAAACGGGTGTTGCGCTTCCCCCCGCTAAGCAGGTCGAACTTCTCGCGAAGCTCGCGGTTGACAGCGGCCTGAAAGGGCTGGTGTGCTCGCCGCTCGAAATCGAGCCGCTCAGGAAAATACTTCCCGCCGACATCGCGCTCGTCACGCCCGGCATACGCCCGGCGGGCAGCAGCGCCGACGAACAGAAGCGCATCATGACGCCAAAAATGGCGGCCGAGGCGGGCTCAAGCTATATCGTGGTGGGACGCCCCATATTGAAGGCCGCAGACCCCGCGCAGGCCGCGCGCGACATAATGGGGGAGCTTCAAAATGCGTAACGCGGCCATACTTCTCGCGGGCGGCTCGGGCTCGCGCATGCGCGGCTCGGTTAATGACAAGGTGCTTGAACCCCTCATGGGGCTTCCGGTGATTCTGCATTCGTTCGGCGCGTTTCTGGAAAGCGGCGAGGTCGGCGAAGTCGTGTTCGTCTGCCGCGACGACGTTCAGGCGGCGAACATAAAGGACGGCATAAAAAAGTTTTTCGATTCCGCCGCGGACAAAATCGAAATCCGCTATACGCGCGGCGGCGCGGAGCGGCAGGACAGCGTTTTGAACGGCCTGCGCGAGATTTCCGATAAGTCGGGGCTCGTATTCATACACGACGGCGCGCGCCCGCTGGCGGGTGTTGAAAACGTGAAGAAGCTAGGCCGGGCCGCCGAAGCCGACGGCGCGGCGGTTCTCGCGGCAAAAGTCACCGACACCATAAAAAGAATCCCCGACGGCGCCGACGCGCGCAAGTGCAAACTTGAAGACATGGACAGGTCGCGCCTGTGGGCCATGCAGACGCCGCAGGTTTTCAAAACCTCCGAAATCCTCTCGGCGTACGAGGGAATCAAAAAAAGCGGCGCGCGCATCACCGACGACGTCGCCGCGGCGGTGTCTAAGGGCATCGGCGTGACGGTCGTCGAAAACATGTATCCCAATCCGAAAATCACGGTGCCCGAAGACATCGCGTTCATAGAGTTTTTAAACGAAAAATCGCCGTCGAAAGAGGCGGTCGCAAAGTGCGTCTTAAAGGCGCAGAAATCCGCTTCGAAAGGAAAGAAATGAGTTCGCAATTCAGGATAGGCCACGGCTACGACGTCCACCAGCTGGTGGAAGGGCGCAAGTGCATAATAGGCGGCGTGGAAATTGAAAGCAAACTGGGCCTGCTGGGCCACTCCGACGCCGACGTGCTCAGCCACGCGATAGCCGACGCCATTCTCGGCGCGGCGGGGCTGCCCGACATCGGCTACTTCTTCCCGCCCTCCGATATGTCCATCGAGGGCATCGACTCGCAGAAAATCATAATGCGCGCGGTCGAGGAAGTCGGCAAACTCGGCTACAGGGTGTGCAATGTGGACTCTTCCATGATAGCGGAAACGCCGAAGATGGCCCCGCATATAGCGAAGATGAAGGAGACGCTCGCAAAGTCGCTGGGCGTGACCCCGCAGGATGTGGGCATAAAGGCGACAACCAACGAGAAGATGGGCTGGGAGGGCCGCAAGGAGGGCATTGGCGCGCACGCAGTCGTGCTCCTTGAAAAAATCTAAAGCGGTCGGCATCAGGCTGAATTTACAAGCGCCGGGCGGAATGTCTGCCCGGCGATTTTTTTATGTGTGCGATAGACGCTTGCGGCTAAAAAAGCCTCATGGCGCGGGCCGTAGAATTGGGGTCGTCGGGGCGTTTTGAAAAATCGCGCTCAACCGGATGGGCGTCCATGTACGACTGCGGAAATGGTTTGAAAAACTCCTCGATGCTTCGCCTGTCCAGATTCGGGTCGAGCCATTTGCTTTCGTCCTCGGGGCGGATTATCAGCGGCATTCTGAAAGGGTTTTTGCCGCCGTTGTGTATTTCCCTTATCAGCGGATTGGGCTCGGTGGTTATCTGGCTGAACGAGGCGGTTTCGTCGCCCGTCTCGGGGTTTCGCCAGAAGTCGAATATTCCGCCCATCGAAAAGATTTTTTCGCCTTTTAAAAATATGTAATACGGCTCTGCACTTCCGTCCGCGCTGTGGTGGTATTCGAAAAATCCGGTGGCGGGAATCAGGCAGCGCCTCCGCATTATCGGCTCGCGGAACGACGGCTTGTCGAAGACCGTTTCGGCGCGCGCGTTGTATGTGCTCTTTCGGAACGCTTCGGCGCGGATTGCTGCGTCTTTCATTGACTCGCCCGCGCGCGGTTTCAGCCAATGGGGAATCAGCCCCCATGTGTATATTTGGACGTATTCGTCATTGGTGACGACGGGGTATTCCGGGTTGGAGAACGCCGCAACGACATATCGCGGCGCGCCGTCGCCCGCCCGCTTTTTCCCGTAGCGGGCGGCGATGTCTTTGGCGTTTGCTGCGATGCTGTTGAAGTAGCACATTTTTGCGGAGGTTTAAAAAAGGCATATGGCAATCCTTTTTGGGCTGCAAGAATTTTTGCCGCCTTCAATTGCATGCATAAAAAAACGCGGCGTGCCGCCGCGTTCTTTTTTAAACCGTGAGATTCTCGTTTTTTCGCATGAAGGCCAGTACTTCGCGTTTTGGCCTGTAACTTTGCGCGCCCATGTGGCATACGGCGAGCGCGGCGGCGGCCGTGGCCAGTTTTATGGCCTTTTCTATGTCGCCGTAAATTCGGAGTCCCGCCATGAATGAGCCCGTGAAGCAGTCGCCCGCGCCTACGGTGTCCACAGCCTGAACCTTGTGGGCGGGGAAGCGTTTCTCACCGTCCCAGTCGATAAGGAGGCTGCCTTTGGAGCCCTGCGTTATTATGACGTGTTTTACGCCCTTTTTCAATAGGGCGCGCGCGGCGTCGGCCGCGTTCGAATAGCCTTTCTGCACCAGCATTATTTCGTGCTCGTTGGGAATTATGTAGTCCACGTTTCTGAGCATCGTGCGGGGGAGAATAACCGCCGGGGCGGGGGTAAGGATCGTTTCGCAGCCCGCCGCTTTCGCGCGCTCGAGGCCTTCGCATACCGTATCGAGGTCTGTCTCAAGCTGGAACGCGACGTGCGAGAACTGCGAAAAGTTTATTTTCGCCATGTCCTTGGGCGACAGCAGCAGGTTTGCGCCTGGCGCCACGGTTATCGCGTTTTCGCCGCGCCTGTCCACAGTGATGAGCGCGACGCCCGAGTGCGCGTCCTTGAATTTTTTGACGAGCGAAACGTCCACCCTGCGCCGCTTGAGGTAGCGCAGGTAGTCCGCGCCCATGGAGTCGTCGCCGACGCCCGCGCAGAAACTGGTGTCGGGGAAAAGCATTTTCGCCGCAATCGCCTGGTTTGCGCCCTTTCCGCCTTCGAAGCGCGAGAAAATTCCGCCCAGAATCGTCTCGCCCGCGTGCGGTATGCGGGGCGTTTTTACGACCATGTCGGTGTTCATGCTGCCTATTACGAGTATCTTCTTTTTCATATGAAAATTCCCTTAGAGTGTTTTTATGTTAGCAGAATATTTCATCGAATTTGTTGCTGTTTAAACCGAAAATGCTCTAGAGCTTTGACGCCACAAGCACGCCGAGGCCGAGTATGAAGAACAGGAACATAAGCGCAAGCAGTGTGTTCGTGCCCTTCGGCGCGCCCCTGAACTCCTTCCATATAAATACGCCCCAGAAGGCCGATACCATCGTCGCGCCCTGTCCGAGGCCGTAGGCGAGGGCGGGGTCGGCGGCGGGCGCCGCGATTATGTTGAAGTTCATGCCCACGCTCCAGATTATGCCGCCGAGTATGCCCACAAGGTGCGTTTTCGCGGAGCCGCCGAAATATTCGCCCGCCGTCGCGGGCCTGCCGGTCAGCGGCTTTTTCATCATAAACACGTTGAATATGAAGTTCGAAAGGAACAGGCCGGCCGAGAACAGCACGACTGCCGTGTAGGGGCTGAGCTTCCCGGCCTCAAGCGCGCCGGTCGTCGCGTCTATGGCGCCCATCGATTTCGCCACGAAGCTGTAGAAAAAGCCCATGAGCACGCCGGCGAGAACCGCGATGATTATTCCCTTTGACGCGCCGGACTTTCCCGTCCCGCCGAGCTTTTTGTAGGCGACGGCGTCGAGTATTATGGCAACCACAACGAGCCCCACACCCAATGAAAGCATGGCGGCGTTGCCTTCGCCCGTCGCCGCGTACGTGGTAACTACGCCAAGCACGAGCGCAAGGCCCACGCCCACGGGGAACGCCACGGCAAGGCCCGCGATGTCTATCGCGGCGACCAGCAGTATGTTGGAAATGTTGAATATTACGCCGCCAAGAAACGCGGAGCCGAGCCACTTGGGGTCCGCCTGCGCGATGTCGGCAATGAAGCCCCTGCCGGTTTCGCCCATTGAGCCCATCGTGAGCGCAAGGATGAGCGAAAACAGAAGCGCACCTATGGAATAGTCCCAATAAAACAACTGAAACGGCCAGTTTTTGCCCGTCATTTTCTGGGTGTTGGCCCACGACCCCCAGCAGAGCATTGTTATGACGCACATTATGATTGCGACGGGATAAGACGTGATGGTGACCATAATTTTTCGCTTCTGTTTATTGAGTTTTAATTTGTTTAAAGTTTATGGAAAAAACTTCCTCTTCATGAATCCGGAGTATGGATTTTTTTTCTCTCCCGGGCAAACCAAAAAGTTCATGGCGGTATTTGTTTGGCGGATTGAAATTGCTCATGGAAATTTCATCGGGCGGACGGCGTGCATGTGCAGGTTGAGTGTGGAGATTATAAAACAGACACTTTTTATTGCAGAAAGGGCGAAAAAAAGCTTGAAGCGGGTGCGAAATTTTCCACTATACAGGCTTCCTTAATTTTAAGGGCGATTAGCTCAGTTGGTTAGAGCGTCTGTTTTACACACAGGATGTCGCAGGTTCGAATCCTGCATCGCCCACCATTTGTTAAAGCCGCAATTCTAAACGCTCTACGTCAAAGATTGTGGAATGGGAGAAAAAAAAGGGTCAACACCAAAGTCAGTGGATTTTAATGAAAGACGCCGCATTGGACAAGGACCCTCAATCGATAATTTGGGTCAATACCAAAGGTTGTGGAATAGGTTGATTTTTTAGATTTGTCTTTCATAGATTCACCCCGCATTCTACGAGCACTCTCAG
>CALXSL010000030.1 GCA_944391135.1 uncultured Opitutales bacterium | reverse complement strand
GTGGAATGCGGGGTGAATCTATGAAAGGCAAATCTAAAAAATCAACCTATTCCACAACCTTTGGTGTTGACCCAAAATATTCGGCCAGCCGGGAGGATGAGCCCGCGCATAGGGCGTTTAAAAATCGCTTTCGCGGTTTCCGCAATACTGTTGAACGCGAAACCCCGCGCGGTCCTGTTTCAGGCGATGTTCCCCGGCAGAGATTCGAACTCCGACTAGATGAACCAAAATCACCTGTGCTACCATTACACCACCAGGGAGTACAAAAAAATGGAGACGATGAGATTCGAACTCACGACCCCCACAATGCCATTGTGGTGCTCTTCCAACTGAGCTACGTCCCCGTGAAAAATTACTCGCCAAATCGTGCCATAATCGGGGCCGTGGTCAATGCTTTTTTTTCTTTTTTTGCGACTGTGCGGATATTTTCGAAAGATTGCCTGTTTTTTTCGGTGTTTTCATGCTTTGCCGCCGGCTGCGGGAGGGGCGGGGCGCAATGCTGAACGCCATTTAAACAGGTCATTAAATAATGGCATATAACATGTGCAAGCGATGCAATGCGGAAGGCGTATGCTTGATTCAGCCGCGCGGCGCATAATACAAGCCTTCCCATCCGGTCGTCCAAATATGGGATAAAGGGCGTCTCATTTAGACGCTGCGGGTGCGCTTCAGCCGTTTTGCCGCGCGGAGTGTTTCTCATCCCTCTTGATTTTGCGCGGGCGTATGCGTTGCGCTATTTCTTAGCCTTTGGCGATTTCTTCGCGGGCTTGGCAGGGGCTTTGTCTTTTTCTGGAAGCGCGGCGGCAACGTCGTCGGCGTGGCGCTTTATGTACCCGGCTATCGCCATCCTTACGACGAGCGACTTGTTGGCGTAGTTGGCCGCGACGAACCTGTCGAGCCGTCGCAAAAGCTCACGGTTGTCTTTTTCATTGAGATTGACTTTACTTCCGTCGTCTAGTTCGCCTTTACCGAGAATATTCCGATGTCCAAGCCGCAGATGCCTTCAAATGACAGCGCCCCTTCGCCCGTAAAGTTTAAGTCGTGATCGCTGTTGAAGAGCGCGTTGCCCAGCTTGAATTTGCAGTCGCCCGACGGTATGAAGGCTTTGTTTGCCGCATCCGCCGTGACAAGGGATGAACTTGCTGTTATGGTTCCGTTTTTAATATAGTAACGGGTGCATTTGTTTGGACTCAAAAGAGATCAGCTAATCTCGCCGGTGATTTTTTTGGGGTATGTCTGCGCGAAAGCGCTAGCGCACAAAATGGATGGCAAAATTAAAGCCGTTTTTTTCATGTTCTTGGCGTTATGATATCCCGCAAGAGCGGTAACGGCAATTATCGGCGTAAAACAATTGGTATGGCGGATGGCGTTAAGAATTAGCTAAGGCGTGTCGGCCTTAAACAGGCATTTGGTGGTGGCGGAAAATGAGAGATGCGCAAAAAAAGCCCCTCGTATGGAGGGGCCGTGTTTTGAAGTTTTTTGCAAACCGCCTTATTAGAAGCCCTGGGCGATCATCGCCGCGGCAACCTTCTTGAAGCCCGCAATGTTCGCGCCGTTGACATAGTTGCCGGGCGTGCCGTATTCGGCCGCGGCGTCGAGCGCGTTCTTGTGGATGTTCTTCATGATGTTGTGGAGCTTTTCGTCGACTTCTTCGCGCGTCCAGCTCAGGCGTATCGCGTTCTGCGACATTTCGAGGCCGGAAGTGGCCACGCCGCCGGCGTTAGCCGCCTTGCCCGGGCCGTAGAGTATCTTGGCGTTCTGGTATACGCGGATTGCGTCGGGAGAGGAGGGCATGTTCGCGCCTTCGGAAACGCATATGCAGCCGTTTTCGATGAGCGCCTTGGCTTCGTCTTCGTTGATTTCGTTCTGCGTGGCCGAGGGCAGGGCCATTTCCGCCTTGGCGAGGCCCCACGGGCGCTTGCCTTCGTGGTATTTCGCGCCCGAATACTTCTTGGCGTATTCGCTGATGCGGCCGCGTTTGTTGTTCTTGAGGTCCATGACGAACGCGAGCTTTTCGGCGTCGATGCCGTCGGGGTCGATGATGGTTCCGTTGGAGTCGGACATCGATATCGGCTTGGCGCCGAGCTGGATGAGCTTTTCAACGGTGTACTGCGCGACATTGCCCGAGCCCGAAACGAGGACGGTCTTGCCTTCGACGGAGTCGCCCTTGGTGGCGAGCATTTCCTGAGCGAAGTATACATTGCCGTAGCCCGTGGCTTCGGGGCGTATGAGGCTGCCGCCCCACTCGAGGCCCTTGCCCGTCAGGACGCTGTCGTAGGAATTCCTGATGCGCTTGTACTGGCCGAAGAGGAAGCCGATTTCGCGGCCGCCCACGCCGATGTCGCCCGCCGGAACGTCCGTGTTGGGGCCGATGTGGCGGTAGAGTTCGCGCATGAAGCTGTTGCAGAAGTTGCGCACTTCGTTGTCGCTCTTGCCCTTGGGGTCGAAGTCGGAGCCGCCCTTGCCGCCGCCCATGGGGAGCGTGGTGAGCGAGTTCTTGAACACCTGTTCGAAGCCGAGGAACTTGAGTATGCCAAGGTTGACCGAGGGGTGGAAGCGCAGGCCGCCCTTGTAGGGGCCGATGGCGCTGTTAAACTCGACGCGGTAGCCGTTGTTTACGTGTATTTCACCCTTGTCGTCGGCCCACGGAACCTGAAAGAGGATCGTCCTTTCCGGAACGACCATTCTTTCGAGTATCTTCTGCTTCTGGTAGACAGGGTCTGAGTCGAGGACGAGGCTCAGGGAAGAGAGCACTTCGTCCGCCGCCTGGAGGAATTCTTTTTCCCAAGGCTGCTTCTTTGTGAGCTCCTCGAGAACGCTTGCTACGTATTTGTTCATTGTGTGTTTCCTTGTTTTGTGTGACTTAAATAAAAGTGCCGCAATGCTGTTTCCCATTAAAAAATTCGTCAAGCGACTTTGGCGGAAAAAGCCGTATTATTACAATTTTGTACACATTGGACCGCGGGGATTGCAATATTGTGGTGCGTTTTCCCGCCGCGGCCGCCATTTTTCCGGAGCGTTTTTGCCTTGGATTTTATGGCGGCGTCAAAAGAAGTTTTACGGCGAAATAAGGCGCGTCTTTTGAACGAAAGAAGTTGGCGGTTTGGGGCACTAAGGCCTTATCTTAAGAAAATCAACATTATCGGATATATTCTGCACAAATAAATCTTTGAATATTCAATATATTGTTGGAAAGTCTTTAAAATAGGATTTCCAATGTGGATTCTCGTACAAATCGCTTGACTGAACGCGCATTGATTGATTTGATAAATTTCCAATATGTTAGCACGTCAAAGACAAAGGGTCATACTGGAGATGCTTGAATCTTCTCCCAGTTTGAGAACAATAGAACTGGCAAAACACTTCAACGTCACCGACGAGACAATCCGCAGGGACCTTGAGTTTCTCGACGCCGAAAGCAAGCTCATCCGCACGCACGGCGGGGCGCTGCGCATTGAAAAGCGGTCCGCGAACCTGCCGCTGCAGACGCGCATTGAGGAAAACCGCATAGCCAAGCAGGAGATTGCCAACAAGGCGCTTGCGCTCATCAAGGAGGGCGACACCATAATGCTTGACGCAAGCTCCACCGTGCTCGCGCTGGCGGAAGTCCTGCCCGACATTAACCTGACGGTTATCACGAACGCCCACGACAGCGTGGTGTCGCTCATGCCCAAGGAAAAAATCAAGGTGATTTCCACGGGCGGAAAGCTCGACAGGTTCAGCCGCAGCTACGGCGGCGTTTCGGCCGTGGCGGCGCTCAAGAGGTTTTCCATCGACAAGGCGTTTTTCTCATGCAACGGCATAGACCTCGAACGCGGCGCGAGCGAAGCTGCGGAGGAGCATGCGGAGTTCAAGGAAAACGTGCTCCCGTTCTGCGTCGAAAAGATATGCCTTTGCGACTCGTCGAAACTCGGCGTGCGCAGCACGAGGTTCTTCGCCGACTTCGACGTCATCGACAGGGTCATAACCGACTCCGCCGCCGACCCGCACTTCATAGAGCGCCTCAAGGAGTCCGGCGTCAACGTCGGATAGCGGCGTGTTTGCGCTTTTATTGAAAGCAGGGGAGGCGTTCTCCCCTGCTTTTTTGTGTCCCGATTTTCCCGGGGAAATGTTCTTGCGGTTGGAAGGAATTAAAAATGCGACCATGTTATTGTAATGGCGCAAAAAAAAACGCGGCCCGAAATGGATCGCGTTTTTCGTTTTAAAATAAAGATTATTTTCCTCTGCGGTATGCGGCGAAGCATAAGGCAATCGCGCCGAAAATCAGGGCGATTTCCGAAGCTTCGGGAACCTGCGCAAACATGCCCGAAAGCACTCCGTCCTGGAATGTGAAGGCGCCCTCATACGGCATGTCGCTAGTGTAGGCGTGGATGGTTTTGCCTTCAACGCTTGTGCCGTCGGTAATGCGGAAAATTTCATAAACCGCCTCGATGTTTGTGTTGTCGTATTCAAATTCTATCGCATGGCCTTCGCCCGCAAGCACGCGGGTGTCGGACTTTATCATGTCGTTTTCGGAATTGTTTCCGAAAAGGTCCATGTAAATCGCGGCGTCGGCGTTCCATGTGATCTCGCCGTTCTTCGCTCCGGCCGCCGCTGCCGCTGTCCATCACAATTTTAATGTTCGATTCGGAGCTTATGAACCATTTGCTGAAGGTGCCCGTGAAATCGCCGCCGGTGAAAGTCTTCCCCTGCTGCGCCTGGAAATAAACCGTGGTGCCGATTGCGCCGGGGGCGTTGTTGCATATTATGCCGTCGCCGTCCAGTCCGCCGAACCTCACGTGGGTGTTATGCGCTTAAACCAGTGCCCGTTGACAATCGTGATTGATTTCGCGTAGGCCGTTTCGCCGTTCAAAACGCCGACCCAGTCGGCCACGCCAAAGACGAGGTTGTCGTCGACCGCGGGCGCGTGCGTCGCGGAGCTTCCGTTTGCGTTCCAAGAGCCCGATTCTCCGAAGGTGTTCCTTACGCCGTTTTGCGGGTCTTTATATGGGTAGGAGTCGGCGCTGCTCTATGGCAGCACAACGCGAGAAAGGCGATTGCGGGAGGTATTGATTGTTTCATATCTGATGTCGGGTTTTCAGGCGTGTCGCCGGCGCAACATTGTCAGTCAAGAGCTTTGTTTCCGTTTATGCGGACGTTCCGCCGCACGTTTTTGCCGGGCGGATTCTATCGCCTTTTGCGCCTGAACGCCGCGAACGCCAGGGCAAGCGCGCCGAGCACGGCCGCCACAGCCGCCGGTTCAGGCACGACGACGTCGCCAAGGAAGTGAATTGTCTTCCCGTCAAAGGTGTATAAGTCTTGGCTGACGACGTCGCCGTGTGCGAATACCAGTTCTATGTTGTCCATTGAGGCGCCCGTGACGGTCAGCCCGCCGAGCACGAGGTGCATCTCGTCGTGTTCGTGCGCCTCGAAAGTAGAATCCAAAGTTATCGTTATGAGCGAGGAGCCCGAGTAGGCCATGCCAGTGCCGTCCTCAAGCGTTATGCTCAGGTGGTCGTCGAGTGTCTTGGCCGTGAGCAGCATGTGCCCGTCCATTCTGAATACGTCGCCCGCGATTTCCAGCGAGGTCTTTACGTCGGCTATGACGTCGTTGTCTATGACAATGTCGTAACGCTCGGCGATTTCCTTTGTGCTCGCGTCGAGCACGACGGCCTGCCACCGGCTCTTGCCCGCAAAATTGTCCAGTTTGAAATTGCCGCCGCTTAAGGTTATGCCGTGCGTTCCGCTGAGGCCGCCAACGAGCGTCTGCCGGTTTTCCAGGTCGCCGACGATGGTCAGTTTGCCCGCGGCGTTGCTTGCGGCGAAGGCGTACGCGCCGTCGGCGGTGTTTCTGGCCGCTATGTATGCGCCGCCGCCCAGCCGCAGTGTGTGGTCTATGCGCGTGCCGGCTTCCTTGTTCGTGAAATGTATTCCGACCGCCGACGTTATGCGCCCGTCGGGATCCAATGCCGCCGCGTTGGTTTCCGCATAAACCCTGCCGTAGAAGGTCCCGCCGAAATTGCCCGTGTTGGAAACGATCAGGCCTGAGGCCCAGTAGTTTTCCGACTTCGCGGAAATGTCCGCGCCCGCGAGAATGTTGCCCGCGCTGGCCGCGGCAGATGACTCGGCCGTTTTGGTCAAATGCACGGCTACGGCCGATCCCGCGAGCCCCGTAGTGGTCGCGCTTATGTTTCCGCCGACGTCGCCTATTTCGGCGTTGTCCAAAATGTAAAGGCCCTTGACGCGGCCGTTCGACTCCGCCGTGACGTTCGCCATGATGTCGCCGCCCGTGTGGTTGCGCATTTCAATGCCGTGCGCGTATGCGTTGCTTCCGGTCCCCGTTGACTTTATGTCGAAGGTTCCGCCTATGGAGTCGAAAGCTTTCGCCTTTTCGCCGTTGGGGCTTATGAGAATGCCGAATGCCGCGTTTTTCGCCTCGACTTCAAATCTCGCCTCGTTTGTGATTGCGCCTATGGAGGCGTTCGTCATTTGCAGGGCGTATGCGGAGCCGTTGGCGGAGACCGCGCTTAGCAGCCCCGAAATGTTCCCGGCGGTAGTCATGAAAGATTCCGTGCTGGTGAGCGACACCGCGTAGGCCGTGCCAGTGCCGGTCGTGTTTTCCGCGTATATGTTTCCGGAAATGTCCTTCATCGCCGCGCCCTGCGCTGCGCCGGATTTTGTGGAAAGGCTTATGCCCGTGGCGTTCCTGTTGTTGCCCGTTGCGAGCGTCCTTATATCCTGCGACGACACGCCGCCTCCCGAGCCGTTTTCTATGCTCACGCCTATCGCGTTGCCGTTGGAGGCTTCCGCGAAAATGCGCCCGGCGATGTCGCCGAAAGAGCCTCCCGTGACGTGCATGCCCCTGGCCGTCGCGCCCTTGGCTTCGAGGTATCCGGAGGCTTCCAGATTGCCCATGTAGCCGCCGCTGATGAAAACCGCGTCGCCTGTCGTGGCCGCGCTCGACCTGATTTCGCCCGATATGTTTCCGATGCCGACGCCTGCGCCGGTTAAGTAAATTCCCTGCGACTGGTTTGTCTTCGACGCCGCCGAAATGCTGCCCGAAATGTCTCCGAGCGTAGACGTGTTGTACATGTAGATGCCGTACGCGCGCATGTAGGCGGACGCGTCTATAGAGCCCGTGAAATTTCCGAGCTTCGCGTATGACGCAAAAACACCGTACGCGAAATTGTTCGTCGCATTGCCGTCGGCGGTCGCGGTGATTTTCGCGCCTATGCCCGCGCCGTCCGCCTGGCTCGCGTAGCTGAAGTGCAGGCCTGTCGCCTTGCCGCTTGCGGCCGCGCCTTCGCCTTGTCCGCTTATAGTTGTCGCGATAATCGTGCTGTCGAGCGAGCCGATATTCGAAAGGCGGCTTGACGACGATCCGTGGAATGCAGCCCCCGTCGCGCCCTGGTTGTAAGAGCTCGCCGACGTACTGCCGTCAAAATTGCCCGTCGCCGTTATCGTGATGTTTTCGTCGAGGCCGCTTGCGAGGCCCTTGCCGTCGTCCACGCCTATCGCGTATCCTGTGTCGGTTCCGCCCTGCGTGGCGTCGGCAGAGACGTCCCCTGAGGGAGAGTCCGCTGTTGTCGTAGTTTTATGGCCTGTAACGTTGGCCGCATGGCCCGCGCAAACGGACAGCATAAGCGCGATTAGTGCGTTGGCGTATTTCATTGGTCGGTAATGGCGATTAGATTGGTAGTCAATTATTTCTTAACGGAATATTAATGTCGCATTAAAGCCGCCGCGCAACATAAACCGTGTATCTTTGCAGGGTTGATTTTTTAACTTAATGGAGATAAATCTGTTAAGCGGAAATTTTTTTGGCGGCCTCGCAATTTGCGCGGAAAATAAAAAATTAAATCTTTTTGGAACTTCTTGGCGCGGACGCTTTCATAATATGCATAAACTTCTTTAAATTATGAAAAAATATTACCTTATCAATTATTGCGCCGAAGGCGCGGGCGACAACGCGGTAAAAGAACTTGCCGACAAGCTGCAGAAAAATTTTGACACATGCGTGAAGCTGGAACAGTGCGAAAGCACATTCCTCGTTTCCACGACCGACACGACCATCAGCGCCGGCGACGTCTGGCTTATGGCGTACACAAAGGGCGTCTGGGTTGTCCCGATGAAAGTCAGCGAAACCAAGGCATCGAATTTGCGTTAGTTATAGGGTTAGGTAAAAAGTAGAGGCGCGGCGGAATTGATTTTTCCGCCGCGTTTTTATTTTATGCGCACTGAGCCTATTTCGCCATGGCTTTCGCCTTGAGGTCTTTTGGCATCTTTTCTATCGCGTAGCGCAGGGCGGTGCGGGGCATTTTTCCTTTGTTTTTCACCACGTATTCGAAGACTTCTTTTTCGTGCGCCCGGCTTGCGGATTTCAGCATCCAGCCGTAGCCTTTCCGCACCATGTCGTCATCGTCGGTCAGGAGGCTGTCGGCGATTTCGAAAACGTCGTCAAGGAACATGCCCTTTCTTGCGGGGACAATCAGCGACACTGCCGCAGCGCGTTTTTTCCACCTGTTTTTAGCCGCCGTCCATTTTTTCAGTTCTCCGACAAATTCGGGATATTCCGTCACAAAATCGCCGACGGTATGGTTGCACAGGGTGTCGCACGCGGCCCAGTTGCCTACGTATTTTTCAACCCACCGCTCGAATATCTTAAAGTCGGCGGGCTCGTACTGTTTGCGAACCGCGTATGACAGATGGCAGGCTATGCCGCTTTCTTCTATGCCGCCGAGTTTCCAGAACTCTTCGCACAGCGCGAAAATTTCCTTTTTGGGCCTATCTTTGACTTCCGCGAAAAGCTCTTTCGCGATTTTCAAAACCTGCGCCGATTTCAGCCCGTGGCATTTTATTTCCTCCTTGAAGAAGCGCTTTGAGCTTTCCCTTGTTTTTTCGTCCCCGTTTTCTTCGAGTTTTTTTATGGTTTTTGCTATGATGTCTTTCATCGGCTATTCTTTCAGGCGCCACACTTTGGTTTCGCCTTTTTTGAGTTGGACTTTCTGAATTGGGCCTTTGCCGAAAGGCTTTGATTCGAGCACGTCCCAGATTTCGCCGCCGTGCGCAAAATCTATTTCGTATTCGCCGTCATCGGCCGCGCACAGGGCCACAAAGGGGCCGTTGGCGTACACTGCCGCATTTTGCGCTGTGTACGAATGTACGCCCGAAAGCTTCATCATGTGGCGGTAGAGCGCGGGCGGAATTTCGGTTGTTCCGCAGAAAAGCTGCGGGAATTTTCCCGGGCGCAAGACTATTGCCGGGCTGGAATCCTTGTATGTTGCAAGCACTACATCGCCGTCTTCCGGTATGGGGGAAAGGGCGGGGTTGATTATGTTGGCGTCGCCGAAGTTTTCGGGCAGGCCGATTTTTTTGCCTCCCTCCGTTGCGGTAACCGCGAGGCTGGAGTTTTCCAGCGCACGCACTTTGAACCCCGTGGCCTCCCCGACCGCTTCGACGGAAAACTTGTCTTTGTCGAGGTCTATGTATGCGGGCGCCCAGCCCCATATGCATGCGGAGTTTTTTGCAACTTCGCGCATATGTTTTCTTTGTTTTTTGTCGAGCGCATAGACGGCGAGGAACGCGTTGAGCTTGGGCGTTGCGCGCTTCTTGAAAATGTCGGAAAGCAGGTAGTGCCCGTATGGCGCGCCCGTTTTATTGAGTGCGTCGCGCGATTTCGCAACGAGCGGCGCGACGGTGGAATAGACGCTTCCCTCGCCGCCGACATGGCACATGGAGCGTTCGTCGTATATAATGGCTATGTCCGGTTTGAAGGCGGACGGGTGCGCGAGCATTTCGCTTTCCATGCCCGCGAAAATATCCATCTGCTTCCAGAGTTCGGGGTCGTCGAACCATCCGGTACCGCCCAAATCCATCCACCAAGACGCTATGTTTCTGCATATCTCCTGCGCGAGGTTTCTGCGCAGAAGCTCGACGGTTTCGCCCAGGTCTTTTGCGCCAGCTTCGCAGCCGGGGAAGCCCGTATGGTGCTTCATCGCGATGTAGGTCGCGGTGTCGTCCTCGTCGAGCCAGACTTTTCCCGCGAGCTGCACGCTTTCGGTTGCGCCCATGGTGGTCTTGCCGCCGCCAAGCTGCCTGTCGTGGTACGATATCGGCCCGCAGAGGACGTCGATGTAGGGGCTTTCCAGAATGCGGCCCAGCGCGTAGTGCCCCGAGGCGTGCGGGCCGTTGTAGAGCATGGAAAATTCAAAACCGTAGCCGTAGAAAAACAGGACTAGCCTGTCCTTGCCCGCGGTCTCGCGCGTCGTCTTGGCGAAGTGAAGGATTGCGTCGGCCATGGCGTCCTGCATGAACAGGGCGAAATCGGCGGCGCGCTTTTTCGTCTGCGGGTCAATGAGCGCGTCGGCGTGCGTCCCGCGCCTTTCGGCCGGGGCGGGGATTTCCGCGTCTTGGATTGACGCGCTTTCGTCCTTCCATGATTTTTTAAGCGCGGTGTCTCCGGCGTATTTATTCTTCAGCCATTTGCGCCACGCCTTGAGCGTGGGTTCGTCGTAGCCGTTGAGCTTCATCGACCAGCTGTTCTGGTAGAACCATTCGCCCGTGTTGCCGTCGGCGATATGGTAGCCCGCCATGTTGTCGGGGTAGTTTTCCTCGCAGTATTTTATGAAAAGGCGTATGGCCTCCGCGCCGTCTTGCAGATATTTTTCCGATGTTACGCTCGCGGTGTAAAGCGTTTCGCCGTCGTCGGTTTTCATGAGTTCTTCGGGGTGCGCGTTTTTCCACCAGTCGGGCGGCTGCACGAATATGCGCGGGATTATTTTAGCCTCCGGATTGGCCGAGAGTATGCGCCCGAACGCCGCCGTTATTTCGCTGTAATCCGGTTCGCCGCCGGGCTTTGTCCATATCCCCCCAAGATGCATGGAAACAAAATCCAGCCCGGATTTTTTTGCCAGCTTCGTTTGCGGTTCGAGGCTGGAGTTTAGTGCGCCGATTAGCATGAAGCCGCGTTTGGGTATGTATACTGCAGGTCGAAAGAGGCGGGGCGCGTCGGCTTTGGCGCGCATCGATACCCTGTATGAATGCGACTTTTTCACGGGCAGGTTCTGCCATATCATGTGGAAGCCGTTGAGCTTCGGGTCGGCCGTCATCGATATGTGGAGCGCGCCTTCTTTCGCGCCGTCCGCCGGTTCCGCAGCAATTGACAGCGGCGGGGAGCTTTGCCAGCCCTCGCACCAGTACGACCAGTTTTTTTCGGGGTAACCTGAAAATTCCCTGACAGTTTCGCCCGTAGTGAGGTCTTCAACCTTCAAATCGGCCACCCATACTTCGCCGCTCTGCTCGCCCATGCGCAGGTGCAGGGCGACGTTGTTGTCGTCGATCGGCGAAGTGAAGTCGAAGGAAAGGTTTTTCCATTCGGGCGAGATTTCCTCGCCGATAGCGCCGCCCATCGTACCCCAGAACATGCGCGGGCGCACAGGTTTGCCGTTTTGCAAAATCTGCGCCACGCCGCCGTTGCCGCCCACTTTGAAAGAATCCGCGAACGAGTCTTCCGCCGCCGAAAAAACTAAAACTCCCAAAACCGCCGCCGCCAAATATTTTTTTACCGCCATATGCCCCTTGTTGTTGGCGCAGATTAAACGCGATGTGTCGGCGCGTGTCAATTTTTTGGATGGGATATTTGCTATGTGCTTGCAATGGCGGGCGGCTTTCGGATAGTTGGCCTTCATGAAAAGCATTGCAGTCTTGTTTGCGGCGTGCGCCGCGCTGGTATTGTCTTCGTGCGCCTCGCATGAGAAAAGCTACACGAATCCTTTGAAAACTGCGGAGGGAAATTATATCCCCGTGGCCGACCCGTTCGTGTACGAGCACGGCGGGGTGTATTACATGACGGGCTCCACCGCGCTCGACGAGGGCTTCGACTATTACACGTCGGACGACATGGTGACATGGAAATTCATGGGCAGCCTGTTCAGGCCGTCGAAAGGCCACTACGGCACCAGCCATTTCTGGGCGCCGGAAGTGAAATACTACAAGGGAAAGTTTTATCTGGCCTACAGCTCGATGGATCCCGAAAGCGGCCTGCTGCTGCCGGCCCTCGCGGTGAGCGACGCCCCCGGCGGCCCGTTCAGGGAGATGTACGCGCCGTGGTTCAACCTCGGGCATTCCGCCATAGACTGCCACATATTCGTGGACGACGACGGCGCCCCGTACCTTTATTTCAGCAAAAACGGCATGGCAAACGGCGTGCCTTTCGGCGAGAATTATGCGGTGCGGCTCAGCGAAGACCTGTCGAAATTTGTCGGCGAACCCGTTCTGGTCGGAAAGGTCTCGCAAGACTGGGAAAAGTTCGACAACGTCTGCAACGAGGGCGTTTTTGTAATCAAAAAAGACGGGGTATACCACATGACATATTCCGCGAACGACACGAGCTACTCCAGGTATGGCACGGGCACGGCCAAAGCCGCGCATCCGCTGGGCCCGTGGGTGAAAGATTCGGAAAACCCCATATTGGCGTCCGACGAAAGCAAAGACGTGTCCGGACCGGGGCATGCCTCAATGGTGAAATCTCCCGGCGGAGACCTGTACCTTGTTTACCATACACACCGCACTTACGACGTTCCCAAGCCGTCGTGGGACAGGGTTGTGAACATTGACAAAGTCTATTTCGACGGAAAGGGCGGCCTGCGCGTGAAAGGGCCGACGAGAACACCGCAGGTTATAAAGTAATTTGCGTCCGACGCGTCTTTTGCCCATGCCGATGCCGCCATCGGCGCGCCATGTTACTGCGGCTGTTCCGTCTGAAGTTCGGGGTCAATGGGGGCGGATTCTTCCCGCTTCGCGTCCGCGGGATTCTGAGAGGAGTCCATGCGTTTGCGGCCGTCCTTGAGGGCCTCGACAAAGTCCTGCTTTTCCTGCTCGTTCATATGCATGAACGCGTAGTTCACATACCTGTTTAAAAGCGGGTTTCTGGGCATGTTCGCGTCGATGCTCCAGCCGGCCGCCATATAGAGTATGCCTTTTTGAAGTTCTTCTTCCGTTATTTCGACGGATTCGTCTTTCATCCGCGCAAGAAGCTTCTTGCCCTCGGATTTGTATTTCGTGGCTTCTATCAGTTTTTCAACGGGCTCGTACCTGCCGGTCGCGAAAAAGTCGCCCCAAAGGGAGTCGAGGCTGCACGCCGCGTAATTTTCGAATTCCTTGGCGAATTTCGTCATTTCCTTGGCGGTTTCAATCTCGCTTTGGCTAGCGTCGAGCATACCGAGCTTGTCGAGCGCCCCGAACAGCATGAGCGTGTTGTAGCGCTGTTCGCCGGTCTGCGTTTTGAAGTCTTCCGCAAGAAATTTCAGCAGAAAGTCGTGTTTGGCGAACGCGTTTTTAAAAAAGGAATACAGGCTGTAGTTGACCGGGATATTCGCCTGTTTCATGGAAAGCCCGGGGCTTGTGAATATCGCGTAGAGGTCTTCGGGGCTGTAGCTGCCGTTGAACGACACTATTTTCCTGTTGATGTCTCCCGCGTCCGCGGGGGAGGGCTTGGCCCACTCTGCAAGCGTGACTGGCGTTGCGGCTGAGGTCTTTTCACCCGTATCGAGGTTTTCAAGCTCGAGGGTTATCTCATAGTCGCCGAGGCCGTCCGTTTCTTCAAAAAAGATTTCGGCGGTCGCGGGAAACATATAGAGGGCGTCTTTCACGCTGACAACATCGTCGATCTCTTTTTCAGCCATTACTTTGGTTCTGCCGGACGGGTCTTTAAGCAGTATGCGGAACATACCTTTGAAAGTGTCGCCGTTTTTTTTGACGAGGTTTATTCCCAGAGGAATAAGCAGGAATTTTTCATCCCTGTACACGCGCCTGACGTTGGGAATCATCAGCGTGTTCGGCGGGACCCTGAAAAAGAAGTCCATGTTCTTGTCGGCGAGAGTGGCGGGCGCGAAAACCTTGGTTTGCGCGCTTTCTTCGGAGGATTGGGCGCTATGCGCTTCCTGCGCGCGGGCAAAGCCGGCGGCCGTAAAGGCCAAAAGTGCGAAGGCCAGTTTTTTGGAGATTTTTATCATTTTGTTCCGGGCTGAATTGTCTGCATGATATGTAAGACAAAATTTTTCCCAAAATGTTGAATAATTGTGCGGTGTGCGGCAATCACAAACGCCCGGCCGCATCCGTAAATGCTTGATAATTTCAAACGCGGTGATAACAATACAGGCATGAAAAGACTTGTATGCTCACTTGGCCTCGCGCTGGCCCTTGCGGGATGTTCCAGCGACGACGCCACGCTGAATTTGGACAAAACCGTGACAAAGGGCTACTGCGAACGCGGCAACGTGGTTTTCATAACCCTCGGCTCCAACCCGACGACGGGATACGCATGGGTGATAGCCAAAGACGGTTCGCCCGTTCTGAAGCTCGTTTCGCAGAAATATACCGCCCCCGACACCGGGCTTGTGGGCGCGGGCGGCACAGAGGAAATAGCGTTTATCGCCGAAAATCCCGGTTCCGCAAAAGTTTCGCTGGAATACAGGCGTCCTTGGGAGACAGACAAGCCCGCCGCCGAGACCGTCGAATTTGAAGTGGGCGTAAGGTAGATGTTTTTGCGCCGCGCGGCAGCCTTTGTTTTTATCGCGGTGACTGCCGACGGATTCGGCGTTGATTGCGGTGCCGCGTCTGCGGCAAGGCTTGCCCGGGCGCGTTTTGTTCGTGCCGAACCAGATCGCTTCGGCGCAATGGTACAGGCCGGGCGGTTCACTTGTGAACGGTCACATCGACGAAAGCTTCGGCGCGCATCCCGAAAAGTGGGAAACTTTGCGCGAAAGCCTGAAGAAATGCGGGGGATCGTTTTCAATATTCGCATCCGAATTGGGGCACATGTCGCAGGAATCCGGGCTGATCCCCCTGCTGAAAAAGGATGGCGTTGGCGTCCCCATATCCGTCGAAATTTCCGGGTTTGCGCAGGAAATTGACGGGAAGAGCCTCGCAGAAGCCGAACTAAACGGTTTGCGCGCGGGTGGAATGGACAATATTTTTGCGCGCATCTTCAGGCTTGAAAAAACTTCCGGCCGCCCGGATCCGGACGGGCTGGGATGGTTCGTTGCCAAAGAAGGAAAGGACTTCATTCCGGACGAGATAATTTTCGACGAACGCGTGCCAAACCTTTGCCCCGAAATGGGCCCCGCCGTTTTGGCGTCCGCAAAGGGGCCATGGGAGGAGCGCAAAAGGTTGGCGAAAAAGTCCGGTGCCTATGCCGCAAGACGGGGCCTTCGACGCTCTCTTGGACGCAGTTATCGGGGATTACATGGCATACCTGCGCGTGGCGAAAGCCAAGTGGGGCGGCGCCATGCCGCTTGTGGGCCTGCATTGGAATGTGAACCCCGGCTGGGAGTGGCGCGACGAGAACGGCTGGGACGCAATCCACGCCGCCGATTCCGCCTGTTTTAACGACCCGAAAAATTTCTGGCCGATTGTGCGGAAGTTTCCGCAATATAATTCGGTGAAATACTTGGAGCGGCTTGTCGACGCCATTGCTGCGGCGGGCTTTAAGCGCATGTGAATTGACGCCGCATAAAACGCATATGTTTTATTGCGGCGGAACTTCCGGCCGCCGCGGGCGTCAATTCATATATAATGAAGGATTATGATCTTATAATAATCGGATGGGGCAAGGGCGGAAAGACCCTTGCGGGCGAGGCGGCCGCGCGCGGCGAGAAAATAGCGATGGTCGAACGCTCCAAACAAATGTACGGCGGCACCTGCATCAATGTGGGCTGTATTCCCAGCAAGTTCCTCGTGGCGGCCGCCAACGACGCTCGGCGGGCGGCCCCGGAAACTTTTGAAGGGCGCGCCGCCCTCTATCGGGAAGCCATAGCGGAAAAGCGAAAACTCACCGCCGCGCTGCGGCAGAAAATGTATTCCGCAATCGACGGATATTCCAACGCCGATATTTACGACGGCGTTGGTTCTTTAGTCTCGCGTGGCCTGGTGAAAGTGGCCTGTTCGGATGGCGAAAAAACAATAAGCGGCCGCCGAATTGTAATCGATACGGGGTCGGCGCCTGTCATCCCAAGCATTTCCGGCGCGGATTCCGCACGGTCCATACGAGCGAGACGCTCATGGAGCTCGACGAACTTCCGAAACGGATGGCGATAATAGGCGGCGGCTTTATCGCGCTCGAGTTCGCGTCAATCTATTCCGGCTTTGGTTCCGATGTGACTATTTTCCAGCGCGGGAAAACTTTTCTGCCCGACGAGGATGCGGACATTGCTTTGGAAATCGCGAAAGTTCTTGAGGCGGGCGGCGTAAAAATTGTCGCGGGTGCTGCGCCGAAGGGCATAAAAACTTCTGGGGATAAAGCTGTTTTGGAATATGTAAAAGACGGCGTAACGCATGAATTTGAGTGTGACGCCATTTTGATGGCTGCGGGTCGCAGGCCGAACACGGCTGATTTGAACGCCGAAAACGCGGGCCTTGCGCTTGGGCCTGACGGCGCGGTTGCAGTGGACGAATTTTTGCGGGCTTCCGCGCCCAATGTGTGGATTATGGGCGACGCCAACGGGGGCCCGAAGTTCACCTATGTGTCGCTCGACGACTCACGCATTGTGGGAGGGCAGATTTTCGGCAAAGGCGGGAATTATTCCACAAAGAAGCGCGGAAGCGTTCCCTACAGCGTGTTTGTTACGCCTCCTTTTTCGAGGGTCGGGCTCACCGAACGGGAGGCGCTCAATAAGGGATGCGAAATAAAGGTCGCGAAAATGTCTGCGGCGGCAATACCCAAAGCGCAGGTCATGCGGCAGACGACTGGTTTGCTCAAGGCGGTTGTCGACGCGAAGACGGGCATGATTCTCGGGGCTTCGCTTTTTTGCGCGGAGTCGCACGAAATGATAAATATCATAAAGCTCGCCATGGATTTCAACCTGCCGTACACCGTTTTGCGCGACAGAATTTATACGCACCCGACAATGACGGAAACTCTCAATGTTCTATTTGCGCAAGTTTAGAAATTAGCGGAATGGCTGTGCATTACTGAAAAAATATTATTGATAACAATAACGTTTCTCGCTTGCAAATAGGCATAAAACTGTCTTAAATATGTCTGCATTATTGAAACATTTGACGGCTTTGGTTTTCTAAACAAAAAGGGAGTTTTCCCAATTGCCGGAAACCATCCGGCAAAGTTATTTTAATGCAAATAAAAAGGATAAAAATGAGAATACCCGAAAATGTTCTGAAACTTCTTAACGAACAGTTCTATAACGAACTGTATGCGGCGCACATCTATTTCGCGATGGCCGCATGGTTCAAACGCTCGCCCTACCAGGGGTTTGCCAGCTGGATGCAGCTGCAGTACAAGGAGGAGATGGAGCACGCCATGAAGTTTTACGACTATATAACCGAGCGCGACGAACCTTTTGCGACTGCGGCCGTGAAAAAGCCCGAGAAGGACGTATTTGAAAGCCCGCTCGACGCGTTCAAAGCGGCCTATGCCCACGAACAGCTTGTGACATCGCAGATTACGAAGATTTACGACCTGGCAAACGAGGAAAAAGACTGGGTTACGGTCGATTTCCTGTCATGGTTCCTGAAGGAGCAATGCGAAGAGGAGCACAACACCCGCAGTTTTGTGCGCGCCCTTGAATTTGCGGGCGACGACAAAAACCTGATATTCGGCGTCAATCACTGGGCTGCGAAGCGCGCGGAATAACATTTTAAGAAAGAGGGCGCCGGTTTTTGAAGCGCGCCCGCATGATTCTGACAAATAAGAAAAGTGCCTTAAGAGATTGCGGAAACGCGGTCTCTTAATTTTTTATTGGGATTGCCGCCTGTGAAAAAGCCGCAGCAATGTCCGGTCGGTTTGTTGTTTATGCCGTAAAGGGGAAGATGAAATTTGATTTCAATCTCGCGCAATTGCCCCAACAGCATTTGTCCCGCCCACTATGACTCACAAGCATATGCAGGACGGATGCGCATCCCTTTAACGCATGCCTCCGCAAATCTTTATCCGCAGACTGTGTTTGGGCGAAAAGCTTCAATCGGGCAACGCACATTCATCCTATCGACGGCAAAAAACTTCGTCTTGCCGCTCCCATTGCGTGCTCGGGCAAAAATTATGCGGGACTTGCAAAATTGCCAGATTCAAATGCGGCTTATACTACGCATGCGCGTTTCTTTGTATGAACTATTTTGTTTTGTGCACAACTTTCAGTTTCGAAAATACGGGTATTCGATGTCCGGCGCATCCCGGCGATTTCCTTTCATAATACGGGGCAGGCCGGCGCTTTAAAATTTCCGCTTCCGGAATCTTGCGCAATTGCGGGAGGTAATAATCAATTTTTACGCCTCAGTTTCAGTGGCTCAACTGAGTTTTTTTGTCATGGACCGCCAAGATTTTTTATGGCGTTTTTTGTTTCAAATTTTAATTGAAAAATTATTGCCCCGCGCAAGGTGTATGTCAAATTTCTTAACTAAATCTTAAGCGGCCGAGAACCTTTATTAATGGCGGATTCCGGGGCTTTTTTTAACGCAGAAAGCGCATCCTGAATGCGTGCTTTCACAGGGTTGTGCACGCCTTACGATTTTGCGGAGAAAACCTTCCGCCTGAATGCGCGCCTGTCTGATCCGAAATATATCACGATGGCGACAGCGAATATGATTATGAGAATGCCGGCGGCGAGGTTGAGCGTAAATGGTTCGCCGAGCATGACCACGCCCACAAAAACCGCCGTAAGGGGTTCGAACACGCCCAGAATGGCGGCCGTGGTTGAGTCGGAATATATTATGGCGTAGGCTATGGTTGTGATGGAAATTATAGTCGGGAGTATCGCAAGCCCCATGATGTTCATGGTTTCGAAGCCGTCCTTGGGCAGGGCGAATGTCCCCAGGGCCATGTTGCATATGAAAAACCCTATGGAGGCAGTCAGAAGCGTGTAGAACGAAATTTTCATGCCCGACATTTTTGCGAGCGTCTTCGACTTGTTTACCGCCACGAGGTATGCGGCGTATGACAGAGCCGACAGCATGACCACCCCTATGCCCAGCGTGCTTATGGGGCCGTCGTCGCCGCCGTGGTAGAGCAGGGCCACGCCCGCGAACGACAGCACCAGCGCGGCAATCACGGAGAGCTTCAGCTTCTCCCTGAAGAACACCACGAGCATCACCGCCGTAAACACGGGGAACAGAAACAGTATTGTGGACGCTATGCCCGCTGGCATGAGCGCGTAGCTGCAAAAGAGCGTGAGCGATCCCATCAGGAAGGAAAAACCCAGCAGCGAGAGCGCTATAAATTCTTTGAAAGTGACTTTCAGCGGCTTTTTAAGAAGCAGCATTATGGGCAGGAATATGGCCGTCGCGATGGCGAACCTGTAGAACAGCATGAGGTCTACGGGCATTCCCGCCTTGATGAGCGGAACCCCGAACAGCGGGTTGGTTCCGTAGCTTATGCCCGAAATTATCCCCAGTATGATGCCCTTTGTTCTGTTCATAAAAACCGCGAATATGGCTCTGGCTTTTCTTAAATCAACTCTTTTCTAGGGGCGCGTGAAATTGCGCCTGATGCTTCGTTTTTAAATGGCGCGCCACTGGTCATGTACTAAAGTACACTCCCACCGCCGCGCCATTTCAAAGCCTCGCCTGAGGCGCAATTTGACGCGCTCCGGGAAAAGTCGGCACGCGTATGCGTGCATGTGGAATTGAAATATTGCGTCGGTAATCTGGAAAAAGCAGGTGTTTTTGGCGGAGGCTAATTTACATGTTTCGTAAGCTTGCGCATAATAAAATTGCCAAGACTTGGGTTCCCGTAGTATTCAGGGCGGCGATTTTATGGTATTTTTAATCGGCAACACTACTGCATCTTAGCATATGAAAAACGCGGTTATTTCGGTTTTCGACAGGGCGTTCAAGCTTTCAAGGCGCGGCACGGGCATAGGAACCGAGCTTATCGCGGGGCTTTCAACTTTTGCCGCCATGGCGTACATTCTCGCGGTCAACCCCGCCATACTGTCGGCCACCGGCATGGACAAGGCGGCTCTTGTCACGGTGACCGCCCTTGCGGCCGCGGCCGGCTGCGTGCTGATGGCCCTCATGACGAACCTGCCAATCGCGCTTGCGCCCGCAATGGGAACAAATTCGTATTTCGCGCTGATAATATGCGCCGGCATGGGGCTGCGTTGGCAGGAGGCCCTCGCGCTCGTCTTTTACAACGGCATATTCTTCCTGGTTATTTCGCTTACGGGTTTGCGCGAAAAGCTTGTGTACGGTGTTCCGCGCCCCATACAGGTTGGCCTGCAGTGCGGCATAGGCATGTTCATAGCGTTTTTCGGCTTCCAGAGCTCCAAGCTAATCGTGCGCAGCGACGCCACGCTTGTGACCGGCGGCGTGCTGGCTTCGCCGGAATGCCTGTTTGCGCTTTTCGGAATAGCGATGATGTCGGTGCTTATGGCGCGCAAATTCAAGGGCGCGATAGTGGTTTCCATTGCGGTGCTCACGGTTGTGGCGTTCGCCGTGACCGACTCGCAGGGGCACAGGCTGGCGCAGCCGCCGGATGCGGTTTTCTCCGTTCCGCACGGAATATCCGCGACATTCCTTCAACTCGACTGGCTGTATCCCTTCCGCGACTTTAACAAGGCGCTTCCCGTGATATTCGTGCTGCTTATGCTTGACATGCTCGACACCATTGCGACGGTTATCGCCATGGGCAGGCGCACCGGGCTGATGGATAAAAACGGGCGCATGAAGGGGCTGGGCCGGGCGCTGACCGCCGACGCTTCCGCGACCATCGTGGGCGCGCTTCTGGGCACTTCGACTACGGGAGCGTATGTCGAGTCTTCCGCAGGCATCGAGGCGGGCGGACGCACCGGCCTTACAAGCCTTGTTGTCGCCGCGCTTTTCGTTCTCGCGCTGTTCTTCAGTCCTCTTATAAACGCCGTTCCGCCGGAGGCCGCCGCGCCCGCGCTCGTTATAATCGGAGTTATGATGATGCAGGGCATGAAAGACCTGAATTTCGACGACCCCGTCGAGCTTATTCCCGCAATCATAAGCATGATGATGATTGCGCTCACATTCAAGATAAGCGAGGGCTTTGCTTTCGGCATAATATCTTACGTGCTGCTGCTGCTCGCGCTAAGGCGGGCAAAGGAAATCGGCGTGACGACATGGGTTCTGTTCGCGCTGATGTGCGCGTTCCTTGCAATGTCTTAGCGAATGGCAGGTTTCGGATTGCGCTTAATAATAAAGGCGCTCTTTCGATTTGGATGTGTGCACAATTGCAGTTCTGCGGCTTTGCGCACAGGCTGTGAAAGGCTTTCGCTGCCATTCGCGATGATATATTTGCGGGATACATTTCTCAAATTTTGACGGCAAAATTTAAATTTTTCTTAACGAATATGGCTTATTATTTATGTTAAGATTATGTTTTCTTAAATGCCTTGTTGTCGCTTTTCAATTTAATTGAATTACGCTTTGTTTCGCTGCTTGAGCCGTTTTGGCGTCTGCCGGTCAATCTGTAATATAAGCGCAATAAAAGCATTTATTATGCGGGCGTCCGCACATCGTTTTCTCTTAAATGTTTTGAAAGAGAGGCCTTCTGCATTAAGATAAAAAACGCCTTAATAAAATTAAAAAAACCGTTAAGATTATAAAGAACAGCATAATGCAGATTGATTAATATTTTATAAAGGAGTATGGTGGCGTCTATAGATAAACGTCATGAATGTTTTGCGTATTACATTTTTTTTGCCTTATAGGCTCTTTGACATTGTCAAACGCGGCGTCCGCGCATGACGCCTTTAAAGAAATAACGGGCGAAAACGCCTATGATTTAAGCGGGGGTGAACTTTTTGTTTCACCTTCGGAAAGCCGGGTTGAAGGGAATTCAACGCTTTTCATTAATGACGCCGTATTGACGGCTCCGGGTTCCGACGGGTCGGCCATGCTCGTTTTTCAGGGCGGAGCCTTGTCCGGCGGCGTTGGCGGAGACTCCAAGGTTGTTATAACCGGAAACACCAGAATCGACGCTCCCATTATAATCACAGGCGGGGCTTTTATCTATTCCGACACTGCCGCGCCCAACGCCGTTTCGGGGGCATCGTCCATCGAAATATCCGGAAACGCCGTGGTCGGAAGCGACGCTCCCGATAAGGATGGTTATGGGCTGATATTTGCGGGATCCGCGTCATATATAGACCCGAGCCCCAATTCGGCTGTCGGCCGGGACACTAAAGCGGTGATAAAGGACAATGCGGTTGTCCGCCATCTTGTGGTCGGCAGTGGTTTGACGGGGGGAAAATGCCTCGGTCCACATAGGCGGCAACGCGTCCGTAATGGGGGCGGCTGGCGCAATGACAATGGACAGCATCGCAGACGGAGATGTGCGCATAACCGTTTCAGACGGAGCCGTTGTAAACAAATCCGAAGTGCTTGGCTGGGGGGGGTGGCTATTGCCGGCGGCTTCAACGGCAAACTAAATGGCTTCGATATCGTCAGCGTGGCGGAAAAATCGAATGTGATTTGGAATAACTTTTCACAGGATACGCTCGTAATGGCCTCCGGCGATGCGGCGATAGTCAATGAAGGCAAGATGAACCTCGTGCTAAACTCGTCCGTCAAAAAAGGCGCGGCAATGAACTTTAGTGCGACCGATACTACCAAGCTTACGGTCGGCGGCGGCTCGTACAAGGACGGCGTGATAACCTTCGGCGGTGCGGACACTTCAATGTCTGTCGGCGGCGGCGATTCGTCCGCGCCCATCAAGGTGGGGTCTGGCGACAACGATGTAGCCACCGTTGTAATCGGCGGTGCGTCGGGAGCCAAGCCCGCGGTGACGATGAGTTTCGACACGACGACACTCGGCGACGGCCAGTTGAGCGTGAAGAGCGTTTCCGATGTGATTGCCGGTGTGGCTCCCTCGGAAGTCGAGGGAATGGTGACTGCCCTTGCGGCCTTCTCGTTCGACGTGGACGGCCAGACGGAAGAAGGCCTAGGCACGACGGTCGTGCTCAGCTTCTACTTGGGCGATCTGTACGACGGCGCTTCACAGCTCGCCGTATGGCACCGCAAGAATGCGGGCGACGCATGGAAGCTTTTAAATACGGAAGTGAAGTACGACGGCGAGAACGCGCTGTTCACTGCCGATCGCTTCAGCGACTACATGGTGGGCGCCGTTCCCGAGCCCGCCGCTGTCGCCGGCATTCTCGGTTCGCTTGCGCTCGCATTCTCAGCGTACCGCAGGCAAAATAGACGCTAAAATTTTTTCATGCGAAAAGGCCGCACGGATTCCGAGCGGCCTTTTTTTGGGACATCCGGGCGTTATAGGTGTCAAATGGTTTATAAGGGTCTGTTTTGTTTGCATGGGCATTCCAATTTTTGGTCTATAAGTCTTGCATTCAAAAAACACTTGTAAAAAATCGCCTATATGGAAAGCAGTCAAAAGGGAGTGTGGGTGAGGCCGCCGGGCGGCACATGGCACGCGGTTATTTTATTCTGGTCTTTCGTCATACTTGTCGGGCTTGTCTATCCGCATTTTTATCCGGAGAAAGTCGAAGTCATAAAAATCATGCGCATGGCCGACATGATTGCGTGTGCATTTTTCTTCGTCGACGTTATGTGGCGGTGGATGGCGTCGCCGCACAAGCTCAAGTTCTGGGCGCTCGGCTGGATAGACCTGGTTTCCAGCATACCCTACATGCCTTGGCTCCGATGGGGCAGGATAATGAGCGTCATAAGGATAATCAGGGCGGCGAGGTCTTCAGAGCGCATCTTGGGGTTTTTCTTTGCCAGCAGGTTCAACAGCGTGCTGATGGCTTCGGGCATCCTTTTGTTTACCAGCATTTGGCTTTCATCGGTTTTTATGCTGCATGTCGAGGATCATGTGGAAGGCGCCACTATAAAAACCGCTTTTGACGCGCTGTGGTGGTCTATCGACACCGTAAGCACCGTCGGGTACGGCACGATATATCCGGTAAGCCACGCGGGCAAAATCATCGCAATGTTTCTCATGATGACGGGCATAAGCCTTTTCAGCGTCAATTCCGGGCTGTGGGCCACATGGATTATAAAGGGCATGCGCGCAGAGGGCGACAAGCTGCGCGCGCTTAAGAAAAGCCACATTCCAGCCAGCGCGGAAGTTCCGCAGGACAATCCCCCGCCCGCTGCGACGAAAGATTCCGGCGCCAGTCAGTAATATGGCATATTTTTGCGCCTGAATTCGCATTCGGCATCAAGCGCGCTTAAGAGCGTCCCCGACGGAATGGTATGGACTTTTTGCGCGTGCGCGTGGTTTAAAATGCCGCCATTAATTTTTTCTTTTCTCCGGCGTATTCCCCCCAAAGGAGAAGATTAGTGCTATTTTAGGTATAGCATGGACCGCATGGGCATCACCCTCAGCCGCAAATACCAGAGCCCCTTTGGGACTATTATTAATAAGATAAAGAAGGGAGATGCAAAGAAGTAAGGGACGGAAAAATTCGTTAAAACGAAAAGGCGCATCAATTTGGATGCGCCTTTCTTGATTCTGCATACAGGAAGTATCTAAAACTTAAATTTATATCCAATATTTAATTTATTTAGAAATATAGATTGACTTTTACTTTTTGTTTAAGAAAAATGAGTGTGTTTTATAAAAAAATGAAGATGGAATTAGGAAAGTTTTTAAAGACGTTAATCATTACAAAGGGATTAACGCAGAAGGATTTTGCCGAAAAGGTAGATCTTTCTCCGACTGCATTGAGCCAGATTATTACGGGCAAAACTAAGCCGCGTCAGGCGACTTTGACGAAAATCATGGAGGTTTTATCTCTTACGCGTGATGAAGAACAAAACCTACTAAAAGCTTTCGAAAGCTACGCATCTTTGCCGGAGGACAAATCGAGCGCACCAGATCCCATCAGAATATACCAGGAAAATCGTGAACGCGTTTATAGATATATTGATATGAAAGCACGTTCGATTGCATTTGCCGATGAGGTTGAAAATATTTTTAAGGGTCTTGGTGTTAAGTATCGCAAAAATTACGTCAAAAACGGCCTCGTCTGCGACTTTATACTTACTGACAAAAATATCGGTATAGAATGCAAATTCAATGCCATGCGCGATATTGAAAAGACACTTACCACACTAAGAATCCTCCAAGAAAATATGGGGCTTTCATCAGTTGTGCTAATCGTTCCATTAAAGTCCGAAATCCCAGAGGAGGTTTTTGAAATATTTTCGAAACAGAATATAGAAATAATTTCAATTGCAGAAATTCACGAACTTTTAAAAATATAAAAATAACACAAATAAATTATGAAAATCAAAACATGTATATCATTCCTGTTTATTGGACTTTTAACGTCTGCTCTATTTGCTGAGGCGAATACTGCCAATACAATGACGTCAGAGGAAAAAGAAGTCGTGGAATATTTCTGCACTTTCAAAGACAAGCCCTCAAAAGATAATTATGACAAATTATTTAAAGCGCTTGGAAATCTTAGATCGCATAACAAGGAAGTAAAAAATATTTACGACTACATCGAAGCCGTCGAAAAGAAAAAGTCAGTTCAAACAACTTTCGTGTCATTCAAATTCGATAAGGGATTTACTAATCGCTGGGAGGATAATCGAATCCGCATTTATGTCATGGATGGGAAGTCTCCAGAAAAAATTTTGGATGTCGATGACATAAAAACTCACGAAGGGAATATTGTAGAAAATGGCGGAAAATATTATTGGTCAACAGGAAGTTCCACGTGGTCGCAAGAATTAAAAAAAGACTATATTATTGTATATTTCGAAAATGTAATAGCTTGGGGGTTTAACAAAAGAAGTAAGCATTTTGATATATCCAAATACGAAATTTTTGCAAAATCTTGCGATTCTGGAGAATATATAATGACATTGGAAGATAGCGGACAAAAAGCCTCAATTACACTAAAATTTTCAGATCTTCCAAAAATTAGAAATAAATAATTTTTTACTCATGATGAAATTAAAAAACTTTTTTACCGTCTCATTTATATCTGGAATTATTGTTCTTTCGGCGGGATTTATTTGTTTGAGGATAGATAAGGTAAATAACACAAAGACTATAGAATGCCTGTCACTACTGATTAATGATTCGAGTAAACGAATAGAAAATTTAGAGAAACAACAAAAAGACTTTCTGAAAATATTTGATGCAGTGCAGATTGATGCAAAACACTTCAATACTAGCGTTGCTGAAATTTCCAATATATTAACAAAATCGCTTAAAGACCAAATTGATTCGAGTAAACGAATAGAAAATTTAGAGAAACAACAAAAAGACTTTCTGAAAATATTTGATGCAGTGCAGATTGATGCAAAACACTTCAATACTAGCGTTGCTGAAATTTCCAATACATTAACAAAATCGCTTAAAGACCAAATTTCCGGAAATCAAATTGCTGCCGATACTGCAATCAAACTTGCAGAGGATGCTAGCAAAGAAAAGAATTTTGATTTGGCGGAAGTTTATTGCCTAAGCGCTATAAATCACAAGCCAAGCGAGATTAAATATTTAGTAGCGTACAGCTCTATTATTCTTAATAATATCAAGCCGTTGACTATTGAACGTCTCCAACGCCTGTCTGATATTTTAGATTTATCTATATATCAGGTAGCTCCAGAAGCAATATCTGAAGTTTTAGACATTAAAGAGAAAATTGAAGTAGCTCAAAAAGACCTTTTAAGTGCAGATGTATCGATAACACCTGAAATAAATCGAGATTCCTTTCTCATAGATTACAAGAATGTAATCGAAGGGAAATTATCTATTTCTGCAATTGCACGTGGTAATGAAATATCTAAACACTTAAAGGAGCGTCTTTTAGAGCTGAATGAACTTATTTCAAATCCTCTTGCAGAGAATGAAGAAATATTAAATCTGAATTCAGAACTCGAACGCACAAATTCTATTTATGAGGCACAGCTTGCTTTAGATTCAGCAAATGTCATCCTTAAAAAAGCTGAAAGCATAAATCTAAATTCTACTTTGGATGATGCTAGGATTGTCCAAAGCCAGATAAATGCGGCAAATTCACTTCTATCTCAAGTGTGGAGTACGGATACGACCAGCATACCGGCACTCGATAAAGAAGCAAAAGAAGCAATGTTGCGTATCTTAAAACTGGAACAAACTACTAATAAAATTCTTTCAAAGCCAGCTCTTGTTGATGCTGAAAAGATTTTAGAGGAAATTCACTCTATTTATAAAAATTCATTCAAGACCTATGCACAGCGTATAAAAGAAATCAATGAATTATCAAAGAAAATGTCTTCATTTGCGTCAAAAATTCAAGATCGAGAAATGTACGATAGTTTAGAAGATAGCTCAGTCAATATTGCAAATATGCTGAAAGAATTAGAAAAAGAGCGTTATCTTGCATATCAAAAATGGGCCTTGGATAATCTTGAAAACGCAAGAGTGCAACTGGATCGGGATAGTGGAGCGGATAATGCGTGGAAAGTGTTTGAAAATTGCCTTAAAGAAATAAATGTTAGCTTACTACTTTCAGATGTAAATTCACTATATACTGCAATTTATAGCGACTGTGCGACTAAATCGAAAAAGGGCACGGAAATGATGTTCGCAAAAGCAAGCGTAACAAAATTCAAATCACTAGATGATTTTTAATATTTAGCCAATGAAGATAGCAACATATATCGCCTTATTTTTTAGCCCATTACTTCTAATCGCTAGCGATAAAGTAATGGGCGTTGAAACTGTTACGGCTTCTGCGACAACTGTAATAGGTTCAATATTTTCCCGTTCGGACGAGGCAATTGCAAAATCTATAATTTCTGGGCATAGAGCAAGTAAAGGGGCATTTGGCGAAGCTATTGTGAATGATAATTTCATGTCTAAAGTTTTGTCCAAAGGCAATTGGAAATCTATTTCACCTAGAATTGGCCCTCAAGGCATAGATCATGTTTTCTTAGAATTAGACCCCAAAACTAACCTTCCTAAAGATTTAATTGTTGGCGAGTCGAAATATGGTTCATCACAATTAGGAAAAACGAAAGATGGAATGCAGATGGGAAATAAATGGCTAACTCGGCGTTTACAAGGGTTAGCGAAGCGTTATTTAGACGTATCAAACGTACAAACAACTAAAGCTATGCCAAAATATCCGCATTATAAACTGAGTGTGCACTTAAGCAGTGGGAAAGAGGCTTTTTTTTGGAAAGAATCAAGTACAGATACTTGGAAATTTGGCGGAGATCCCAAGGATTTACCAGAAGCTCAGTTGCAAGCGAAACGCTATGGAAACTTTATATCAAAGGCTGCTGACGGTACAATTTCATACCGTAGCAGAATTTTTCATATTGATACGACAGGTGATGATGTTATTATTACAATTAAGAATGCAGCCAATGTAGACAATGTTGCTTCACTTTCAAAATTGCAAACTGAAAAACAGCTAATTCTTAAAGGAGCGCTTCGTGAAAAAATTGCACCTGAGTTAAAAGGTGAAATTTTCAAAAAGTTAAAGCCACATTTAAAAATTCATGATGAAAAAGAAATTGCGAAGCTAACAGCTGATCTTGTTGATAACCTGAAAGCAAAAGATTTCTTAAAGAATTATGGCCGCATACAAATTGCTCGTGCATATACCATAAAGGCAGGATTTGTAGGTATTGCAGCAATGACTATAGATGCAGGAATTCAATTAACGAATGGACAATTTGATGCAGGAACAAATTTGTTAATCGGAACTGCTACAACAACAGGCATGCTCAGTGCCCAGTCATTAAATGCTTTACTTATAAGAAGCCAGATTGGGCAAAGAGCAATTGGTAGTTTGGCCTCAGGACTAGGCGTTTCGTCTTCTAAGTTTGCCTTAGGAATTTCTTCTACCAGAGGTGGAATTATAACTGGAGGAATTATTTCTTATGGACAATATTTCATGGGATATACCGACTTGGAAACAGCAAACAAAAATATGGCTGCCGTATTAATAGGATCCTCTGTTGCGGAAATCGCTGGAATGGGAACAATGGCAGCCATATCGGCTTTTGGCACTGCAAGTACAGGTACGGCAATTTCTACTTTAAGCGGTGCCGCTGCTACAAATGCAATTTTAGCGTGGTTAGGTGGTGGCTCTATCGCAACTGGTGGTGGAGGAGCTGCATTAGGTTCAGTTGTTTTAACAGGTGGAACTATTGTTATAGCGATAGTCGCAACGACAGTTGTTTATGTAGTCTATGATCAGTTAGATAAACATGATAAAGCAAAAGATACTGAACTACGTAGTAAACTTTTGAGGGATGAAGATGTTTTGAAAAACCTAGTCAACCATGCGTTTGCGATTTGAAAATAATGCAAATTGTCCCAATATCATTTCAAAACAATAACTTGCTGATAAAAGTTTAACACTTCATCTGCGAAATGGGTTGTTTCCAGCCATAAATTGAATTTTTGCCAGACACCCTTGACCCTCTTACAACGCAAGGGCGTTAAACATCAAAATACGCCCAATTCCTGAAAAATTCAGGCTCCCATGCTCTAAAACCAAAAAAGTTTAGCACGGGTTCGTGCTAAACTAAAATCACGGAGAAAAAGTCTTGTATAATGTCTTAAAACTGTAGATTTTTTAAAATTAAAAAAAGGCGCATTTTTGACCCAAAAATTTTCAACAAGATAGACGTCACAACGCACATTTCCAAATTCGCGATTTTTTGTCTAACACTTTTGTGCTACATGCAGTAAAATTGACAATAGAATCTGACAGCAATTTTTAAGCTCAATTATCAATTTCCG
>CALXSL010000029.1 GCA_944391135.1 uncultured Opitutales bacterium | reverse complement strand
TTGGGCATTGTAGAACATTTTTTATTCTCTTTGCCCTCTTTTTTTTCTCCCATTCCACAATCTTTGACGTAGAGCGATCTTTTGCATGCGGGTTGCGGGGATTTCCCCATATGCGCTGAAGGTCGGCGAAGGCGAAGATGTGGCTGAATTGGAAAAATGAGCCGGCGCCTTAGGGCGTCCGTTTTGTTCGGGTTTCCCCCGGGGCTTTCTTACCGCCGCCCCGGGAAAAACCGCTTTTTTGCGGCAGAACAAGAGAGGCGGCAGCCGACTTCAGTTTGAAAGGGCGTTGTAGATGACCTTTGCGATGTCCGATATTATACGCGCGTTTGTTTCGTCGCTTTCTTTGGAGTCTTTCACGAAAATGGCTAGAAAGCATTTTCTGCCGCCAGGCAAATAGATGACGCCTGCGTCATTGTCCGCTATTTTTACGCCGTTTCCTGTTCTGTCCGAGCTTCCTGTTTTATGCCCCAAAACGACGTTTTCGGGAAGGCCCGCCTTTATTTTGTCTGCGCCTGTGGAAGTTTCTTTCATGATATTTTCAAGAAAGCCCCGGTGCTCTTTCGTCAACAGATTTCCGCCGTACGCCAACTGCATCAGTTCCACGACGGAAGAAGGCGCCCCCCAGTTTCCATAGCATTTTGACATGTCTGCGTGCATGGATTTTTCCGTTTCGGAGAGACTTAAATTTTCCACCCCCAGCCTTTTTGCAAGGCGGTCCACCTCCGATATTCCGCCGGCATATTCTATAAGTATGTCGCACGCGTTGTTGTCGCTTTGCGATATGCAATAGCGCATCAAATCTCCGTATGAGATGCTGAAATCCCTGTTGGGATGTTTTTCCCGCAGGGGGCTGTATGTGTTTTCGTCCATTTGCGCGGACCTTATGCGCATCTGTTCGTCAAGGCCTGTGCGTCCGCGCTCCATTTCCTTCAGCGCAGCGAGCGTCACGTGGAATTTGAACACGCTCATCAGCGGGAAGCGGTGGCCGTCGTTGTATTTGAACATCCTGCCGTCGATTAGGAATGCCGCGCCTATTGTGGCGTCTTTGCTTTTTGCAATAAGGTCTATTTTTTTTCGGATTTGACTTTCATCCGTTTCCGCCCGCGCGCATTGGCAAAGCACGCAAAATACGGCCAAGGAAATTGACAGCATGTTTTTCATGGTGTGTGCGTTAAAGTGGTGTTTGATGGAAATTTCCTCGCTGACAGGATGCCGAAATTTCTTTCATAATTTCCGGGATTTGGCTGACGCAGGTCTTGACTTTGCGGCGCTCGCAACTAGCTAAAGACTAATCTGTTTATGATGGCAAAAATAAAATTAAAATCCTTACTACTTTTTACGGCCGCAGTTTTTGCGCCCTTTGCCGCGTCGGCGGATTCTGTCTTTGTTCCGGGGACATGGGCGGGAGACACGCGCTATGACGTCAAAAAGGTCGAGTACGGTGCGGAAGGCTCCCCGGACCGTCTGATGTGCTGGGCGGCATCGGCGTCAAACAACCTGCAGCTTTGGCAGGACAACCTGGCGGCAGCGGGTTATCCAATCCCGTCGGGCGTTCCAAACGGAAAAACGCAGGACACATACTCGCTGGATATTTTCAACGTTTTTGCAAACAACTGGGAGGACAAATCCGGAGTTTCGGCCTTGGCTTATCAGTGGTATTTTACCGGCAGCTACGATATCGGGTATGCGGGGGGATTCGAGGTGGCCCTGCCGCTGGAGGGGGCGTCCGAAGGCGGATACTAGAAAGAACTCGGCCTGGATGTTGACGATATATGCGTTCGGCTGGAATGCCAGGCGGGCACTGTGCTGCATCCTGTGGAAGGCGCGAAAGACCTTTTGAAAAATTCCCTGAACGAAGTACTTGAGAACGGCTGGCTGGCTTCCCTTAGCGTAAACAACTACTCCAACCACAGCGTAACGCTCGCGGGATACGAGTTCGACGCCGCCACTGGCGACATAACCGGGCTTTGGATATGCGATTCCGACAACCCGAATACGTCGTCCAACTTCCTTCTGGACATATATTGGAGCGACGGATACCAGGCATGGGTCTTCGGCGAAGCGCATATTGATAATATCGTTTCCGACTATGACAATCTTGAGGGCTGGATGATTGTAAGCATGGACGTTCTGAAGGTTCCCTTTGCAATTCCCGAACCGTCCTCATTTGCGGCCCTATTCGGCGTCTTGGCCCTCGCTCTTGCCATGAGGCGGTATTATTGTTGCCATGAGGCGGTTTATCGGAAATAATCGGCGCATGATATTGCTCGTATACGCCCTGTATTTTCTTGTGATACCGATTGCGGTTTGCGTTCTCGATTATAAATGCAAACGGGTTTTCAGCGGATATTGGAAGCCGCTTTGGGGTCTCGGTTACAGCCTGCTGTCGTGGGGGCTGGTGTTGGCGTGCATATGGATTCCGTATCGGCTGGGCGTTTACAGCATAAGGGGGCCGGAGATCGCGTTTGCAATGTGTATCGGCTGGGCATACCTGTGGGTGAGCTCCGTTCCCGTATTTCTCGCGTACGGGGCGTTCAGATGGCTTAAATCGCGTTGAGTGTGAAAATCCCGCGCAATTTTCTTGAACAGGTTTTGCGCGTCCGGCAAAATTAAAAAATCAAACTCTCTAATTAACAATCGCTTATCATGAAATCAGACCCAATGAACACCGCCCTTAAAATTGTCCTTACAATAGTCATAACGCTTTTCGCTTTTTTTTACGCGCTTTCGATGCGCTACGATTTCGAGGTTTTGGGCAAATCGCGCGACGCATGCCTGCGGCTGGACAAATGGACCGGCAAGGTCGAGCTGTGCCCAATTGATTCGGGATTGGTGAAAAAAACGTCCGCCGCATTGCTGCCGGACGAAATTTAAGGCCCTCTTCGCGTTTTATAAAATTTTGGTTGTGCCCGGGGTGGGCAATGCCAGCTTAAAACCAATCAAAAAGCAGTTAAAATGAATATTGGAATAAAAACGTTTGCTTTCGCGGCCGTATCGCTGCTGGCCCTGTCGTCGTCCTACGCATATTCGGTTCTTCTCGCCGGCACTTACGCAGGGGACGCGCGCTATGACGCCAAAAAACTTTTTGACGGAAACGACGACAATTTGTGCTGGGCCTTCTCGGCGTCCAACGGGATAAAATACTGGCAGGACATGAAGGCCGCGTCGGGGGTGTCCGTTCCTTATGGAACGCCGTTAGGAAATCCCACGGCGTCCTACTCTTCCGATATCGCGCAGACTTTTGTTGACAACTGGACGGACGGCGGCGGCGAAGAACGCAACGGCTTCGAGTGGTGGTTTTCCGGAAACATACCGGAGCCGGGCGATCCGGAAGATGAAGATTCCGTGTTGAAGCCGGGGGCGACCGGCGGCTCATACTGGCAGGGAACCCCGTATGCGTCGGGCGAAATTTCAATGGAAATAAGCATGTCAAGGGACGCTTCGGCGTATTCCGAACTGGGGGAAACAATTGACGAGGCTATAACCGCCGGCTACGCCCTCACGTGCGGAATATATTCGGAGGGCGCGCATGCCATAACGCTATGGGGGTATGAAATGGATGACGAGGCCGACAGGCTTACCGGACTTTGGATATGCGACTCCGACAACAGCTATCTTGGAAGCTTTCTCGTCGATCTGATTTGGAACGACGCGGAAATGCTTTGGTATCTGGGGGAGTCAACTTCGGGAACGAGTTATGACGGATGGTATCTTGGTGACATAACCGCGCTGGTTGCCGTTCCCGAGCCTTCGCTGGCCGCCGCGCTGGTCGGGGCGCTTGCGCTGGCGTTTGCGGCGCGGCGCAGGCGAGTATGAGTTTCATTTTTGAAAACGCCTGATGGGGCTTCCGCTATGGAAGCCTTTTTGTTTTGCCGAGTTTCCATCTGCAAATTGCTTGCCGGATGCGGGCGTCCGCTTGGTTTCAGCAAGGCTTGCAAGGTATTAGACGGAAGCCGCGCTGGAAGCGCCGATCCGGGCTTAGGGCGAAACAAGCGAGGGGGCGAGAATGCCCCGCCAAATGCGGAAACAAACGCAGCGGCACATCAAAAACTGTTGCGCCAAAAATTAAATCCCTAAGAATTGGCATACTGTAATCGCGCTCCTGTTTCATAGCGTTAACGCGCCCCAGTGCGTATCCGCTTTTTTACCCCCGCAAAATGTCTGGGCGCATTGTGAATGCCGGCCCGGCCGTTGCGTTTCATCGGGCAAGAAAAAGGCGCGCCGGTTTCGGCGCGCCTTTTTCTTGCCTAATTTTCAATTGCCTAACGTTGCAATGAAATATCCCGCCACGAGGGCCGTTCCAATGACGCCCGCGACGTTCGGGCCCATGGCGTGCATGAGCAGAAAGTTCGTGGGGTCTGCCTTCTGGCCCTCGACTTGCGACACTCGCGCGGCCATAGGCACCGCCGAAACGCCCGCCGAGCCTATGAGCGGATTGACCTTGTCTCCGCCGAAAAGGTTCATGATTTTCGCCATCACCACGCCCGCCGCGGTCGCAAACCCGAAGGCCACGACGCCGAGCGCAAGAATCGAAAGCGTGTCGGTGCGCAGGAACCTGTCGCCCGTCATCGTGATGCCTACCGAAGTTCCCAGGAAGATAGTGACCACGTTGATGATTTCGTTCTGCGCAGCCTTGCTTAGGCGCTCGCAGACGCCGCACTCGCGCAGGAAGTTGCCGAGCATGAGCATGCCGATAAGCGCGGAAACGTCCGGCACAAGCAGGATGCAGAATATCGTCACCATGATGGCGAACACGAGTTTTTCGAGGCGCGAAACCTTGCGCAGGCTCTTCATGCGTATCTTGCGCTCCTTTTCGGTCGTAAGCAGGCGCATGATGGGCGGCTGGATTATCGGCACGAGGGCCATGTAGCTGTACGCTGCCACGGCAATGGGCGCGAGAAGATGCGGGGCCAGCTTGTTCGTGGTAAAGATGGAAGTGGGGCCGTCCGCGCCGCCGATAATGCCGATTGACGCGGCTTCCTGCGACGTGAAGCCGAGGCATATGGCGCCAATGAATGTCGCGAAAATGCCGAACTGCGCCGCGCCGCCAAGAAGCAGAGTTTTCGGGCGCGCGATTAGCGGGCCGAAGTCTGTGAGCGCGCCGACGCCCAAGAAGATGAGGGGCGGGAACAGTTCAAGCAGCACGCCCAGCTGCAGGTAATAGTACAGGCCGCCCGTGCGCGGGCTGTATATGCCCACAAGCTCCTGCCCGTTGGCGACTTTTTCGCCCGCCTGCGCCATAACTCCCGTTACGTCGCCCGAGCACTGCGCCCATACGAGAAGGTCGGAACCTTTCAGCTCTAGGTCGCGGCCGTTGAACTTGACTTTGAAGACCATATTGGCTTCGGCGGCCTCCTTGTCGGTTTTGAACTCGGCGTGCGCCGGCCTTATGATTGCAACGAGGTCCGGAATGCCCTTGGCCTTCTTGAAGGCGTCTTCGCGGCTTTCGGGGCTGGTGACGTCGCCGACGAATTTAAAGTACCTGTCGACGTCTGCCTGGGCCTGTTCCAGCCCTTCTCCGGCGGACGCTATCGCGTCGGACACGGAGGTAGGAAGGTGCTTTACCACGCGAGGCACAAAAACCTTGCCGCCTTCGGACGCGAACACGCTGACGACCGTGCCTTCCGCGGGCGAGATTATCGGCGCCGGAGGCTTGTTGAGCACGCCTTCGGTCGGAAGGTTCGCCAGCAGCGCGCCGAAGGCGATCGGGACGAGCAGGAGCGGCTCGAATTCCTTGAAAACCGCCAGGTACATAAGGACCGCGACGACCGCCCACATGACGATCATTCTCCAGTCGACATACATGAAGCCCATGTCGGAGGCCAAATCAATCAAACTTTTTAACATAGTGGATAGGGTTTAAGGATTATTTTTTCGCCTTCTGAAAGGCCATAAAGCATTTCCCGACGAGCGAGGTCAGTACCGACTGGCAATAGAGCACTATCATTACCAGCAGGAACCCCGAGATGCAAAATCCTATCATTTGCACCAGCGTGGGATGGGTTGGAATTATCGTTTCGGCTATAATCATGGTGTTCTCCTTTTTTTTTAGATGAAATATTTAAAGCACAGGCATGCCGTGCTTATCGCGAGCGACATGAACGTGACCATCGCACCGTATTTCAGAAACTGCATGAAGGTGATTTTGTACCCGTGCTTCGCGGCGTTTCCCGACACGATGACGTTCGCGGCCGCGCCGATAATCGTCATGTTCCCGCCCAGGCACGCGCCAAGCGAGAGGCTCCACCACAGCGGATACGCGTATTCTGGCCCCATAGCCTTTTCAATTTCGAGAATCATGGGCGCCATCGTCGCGGTGTAGGGGATGTTGTCTATAACGCCCGAAATCAGGCCAGACCCCCACAGGATTATCATGGAAGTCGCCGCCTGGGATCCGTCGGTCACTTTTAAAATTTCGTCGGCCATCATTTTGATGCCGCCGGAGGCCTCAAGCGCTCCCACTATTATGAACAGGCCTATGAAGAAGAAAATGGTGTTCCATTCCAGCTCCTTAAAAATGTCCTCGGGCTTTTCGAAAATCAGAAGCACCGCCGCGCCCGTCAGCGCCACTATCGACGACTGCAGGCCTATTGCGCCGTGGAAAACGAACCCGATTATTACGCAGCCCAGCACTATGAGCGCCCTCGTCGCAGCCGCGCGGTTTGTGATTGTAGGGCCGTCGCTGGACTTCATAAGCGCCTCCATCTTTTCGGGGGAGGCCTTGAGCGACTTGCGGAAAATAACGAGCAGCATGATTGTGGCCGCAACCATGATTATCGCCACTATCGGCGTAAGTTCGTTGACAAAGTCCATGAACGAGAGGTTTGCCGCGCTGCCTATTATGATGTTGGGCGGGTCGCCTATGAGCGTCGCGGTGCCTCCGATATTCGACGAGAATATTTCCGCGACAAGGAAGGGTATCGGGTTTATGTCGAGCTTTTCGGCTATCGCGAAAGTCATGGGCATAACCAGTATCACGGTGGTCACGTTGTCGAGGAACGCGCTGACGATTGCTGTGAAGAATGCGAGGGCCGGCAGTATGAAAACCGGTTTGCCGCGCGTAAGCCCAAGAATCTTCATTGCCGCGAAATTGAAAATCCCGCTGCGCGCCGCCACGGACACGATTATCATCATGGAAATCAGCAGGAATATTACGTTAAAGTCTATGTAGTTGGCGTAGTACGAAATGTTTATGGACTCGCCCGAGTACTTTTGCTGGCTCACAAGGCCTAGGATTATGGCGGTGCACGCGCCTATAAGCGCCACAGTCACCTTGCTTATCTTCTCGGTGGCGATGAACGCGTAGGCTATTAACAATATGGCCGCCGAAAGGGATACGGCATGGGCCTGGGCGAATGTTTGCAGATGTTCCATGATTCTATTTTGTTGGGAAAAATGCGGGCGCGTGAAAGCCCGTTGGGAAAATTGCGCAAGCGCGCGCGAAGTGCTTATGCCTTCGCAATCGGATACGGATACGTAAAGCCCCTCGGCCTCAAATCAGCATGTTGGGCAGGGGGGCCGCAACGGCTTCGGCCGGAGGGGCCAAGGGCGCGCGGACGCTCGCAAAGCGGGTCTTGTCGGCGGGCCGCATGTCGCGGTAAAAATGCCCCGCAATTTCCGCGAGCGGAATTTGGGGCGTGCACAGAGAAATGAAGCAGCCGCCTTCTTCGCCAAGCTTTTGGCGCTTTTCGCGAAGCTTGTCTACGGATGCCGGAATTATTGACTGGGGAACCGCGTATTCGTTAAGTGTTCCCGCCTGGGGCTGGACTATCGAAGCCCCGCCCGAGCCGGCGCATCTTTCAAAATTGAAGCTCGCTTCCGGGGCATAAGAGACCACGTCGGCCGCATATGCAAAAACAACCGACACGGCAAAAATGAGCCATGTTACAAGAGCTTTCAAACACTTGCATATATCTGCGCGTAAAAATTTTTAGTCAAGGAATTTGTTTTTTTCGCCCGCGCATTTTTTATCAATGGCCAATTCTCCCAGTGAAAATCCGGAGAAAATGTCCGTAAATGTTGCTATTTTTTGGTTGCGTCGCTTTCGATGTATATCGAAGTTGAGGGAAACGCGAACGAAAGCCCGGCGGCCGCGACTATGCGCATTATTTCCAAATTAACGCGCCTGATTGTGGCCCTGTAATAGCCGAGGTCTATCTGCTTGGTGTAGTATGTTACAACGATGTCGAGCGAGGATCCGCCGAAGTTTGTGAATTCCGCCGCAACTCCGCTTCTCGGGTCGACGCCCTCTATCTCGATTATCGCCTTGCGGAGGCTGTGCAGCAGGGCGTCCATCTGTTCGGGCGTTGTGGAATATGTGAGCCCTATGGTGTACTCAACCTTGCGGATGGGCATTTTTGAAAAGTTTTCGACCGCCTCTTTTGCCAGAGTAGAGTTCGGTATGGACACCACCGTTTTCGAGAAAGTCCTTATGCGCGTCGAGCGGAACCCTATGGCCTCGATATGCCCTTCGCACACGGGGGTTTTCACCCAGTCGCCGACGATGAAGGGGCGGTCTATTATTATGGACACCGACCCGAAGAAGTTCGCGATAGTGTCCTGCGAGGCGAAGGCGAGGGCCATGCCGCCTATCCCGAGGGAGGCTATGATTGTGTTCACGTTTACGCCGCAGTTGTTCAGGATGGACAGCAGCGCAACCATTATTATGAAGCATTTCGTGACGCGCTTGAGGAAGTCCAGGAGGTTTACTGTTGCCGAGGCTGATTTCGCGCTGTACTTTCTGGCGGCAACGGAAAAGAGGATGTCGCATATTATCATCACGGTCCAGAAAACCGAGAGCCAGAACAGAACGCCGACCGCGCGTGTCGTGAGCGCTATTGCGTCTTCGTCCCTTATGAGGAACACAAGTGCGAAGTATATGCCTATCACCCATGCGAACATGTTTGCGGGCGTCTGCACTTTTGCTATCAGCATTCCCGCCAGGCCGTCGCTCTTCGATCTCGTGCAAAGCCCGTGCAGACGCGTGAGCATGTAGCGCAGCAGGTATTTTGCCACGATGAAGGTTGCAAGCAGAATCAGCAGCGACACAACGTACTGTATTAGCATTATGCCCATGTACTTTTGCGCCAGAAATTTTGCGGCCGACGGCGATATCCCGTGCACAACCTGCATGATGTCCCTTAAGTGCACGCGTATGTTTCTGGCGTTCTCGACTGCTTCGCGGTCTATTTCTTCCTGGTATTCCAGATATGCAATCTCTTCCGCGCTGAGGGGCTTTTCGTGCTCCTGAATTTCCGCGCCGGAGGAGCTTTGGGCTTCGCCGCCGTTTTTTGCCGTTTCCGCAAGGGAAACCGAGGCCGCCTGTATCATAACGGCAAAGGCCGCAAGCACATACGTCAGTATTTTCATTGGAATTTTTAAAAGGAATGTTTTCTCGTTTAAAAAGCCTGCGCGCCTGAGTGCGCCCGCAACGCAAGCACCCCGGCGGCGCGGGATGCCGCTCTGCCGGACGCGCTTTGGAAGCGCCGCGCCGCTTTGGCGCGCATCGTGGAAAATTTCTTTTGTCCTGTTTGCATGAAAATGCAAGTCAGTTGTTTAACAAATGCGCAAAAAAAATGCGCCGCAGCTTTTATGCAGGCATCGACAGCTTTTTTACCCTTATAAAATTATTGAGCGTCGGACGGCTTACGCCCACGCGGCGCATTATTTCGGTTTTTGAAAGCCCTTTGGAAATCATGCCGCGCACGGCGTCTTCGCGCCCGTTAAGCTTTAGCGACTTTCCGTCTTTGGGCCTCCCCAGCGCGAATCCTTCGGCGCGTCTCCTGGCGAGGGCCTCCTTTGTGCGCATCGAAATAAGGTTGCGCTCTATCTCGGCGGAAAGCCCGAACGCAAATGCCAGCACTTTGGAATTTATGTTGTCGCCAAGCTCGTAGTTTTCTTTGACGGCGATTATTTTTACGCCGCTTTCCATGCAGAAATTGAGCGTGCCCATTATCTGCATGAGGTTTCGGCCAAGGCGAGACAACTCGGAAACAAGAATTACATCGCCTTTTTTGACCGTTCCCAGCAGGCTGCCGAGCTTTCTGTCGCAGGCCTTTTTTATGCCGCTCGCCGTTTCCACAATCCATTCGTCCACGCGCATTCCCTTATTCCTTGCAAAGTTGGCTATTTCGAATTTTTGGTTTTGAGTCGTCTGCTTGTCGGTGCTTACTCTTATATATGAATATGTCATGATGGCTTGCTTGTTTTAAGTAGATAATTTCTGATTTTTTCTTGACGGTTCCGCCCCTGCGCGGGTAAAGAAAAACGGTCGTTTATTTTGCCTGCCGAAGGGCTTTTTCATTGGATTTGATTTTGCTTTTTAAGAGACTGTTAGCCACCTATTTTCTGGGGCGCATGTTTTTCCGGGACGGATATCCGCATTTTTTTGAAAATCTTGTACCCCATTAAATAAACGACCGTTTTTCTTTATGCCTGTCTGGGGCGTTAGCTCTATGAACAGAATAAAGATAGTTTTGTGCGCGTTTCTGCCCGCATTTTTCTGGGGCGTCGCGCAGGCCAAAAATTTCAGCTCGTCTGGAACAGGCTCCGTTGTCGCGCCGGGCGTCTATGACGAACTGTGCGACGACGGTTCCGTAAACCTCGGCGTGATTCGCGATGGCTACGGCATGTTGGCGGGGCTTCCCGAAGGCGTCGTGGTGGACTACTCGGGGTCGGAAAATCTCACATATGCGGCCGGGTTTTATGCGCGCCCCAAAAGCGGTTCCATAACGGGGCTGGGCGACTTATATGCCGACATAACCATGAAATTCGACGCGTTTGAAACCTACAGCACCGACGTGGCGGGCATCCTCATGTGGAAATCATCGCAGGGCGCGGGAAAATCGATGTATGTGGACAAAATACGCGTTACGGCAAATACCAACGCTTCAGGGAACAAGACAGTCGCGGCAACTGGCATTTACAATATGATTTCCAATATCGGCGACATCACAGGCAGCTCCGGCTCGTCCGAAATACGGGCGGAGTCTTCGTCCTTCACCAGCCAGGGGATATATGTGTCTTACAGCGCGTCGGTCGGGAATATTTCCGACATCGGCATATATGCGTCGTCTACGGGCGGCTCGGCCGCTTACGGCATAAAGAGCGAAAGCGGCAGCTCGAAAATCGGCAATCTGAAAAACGTCTCAATAGGCGCGTCGGCAAGCGGTGTGGGCGAAGCGTACGGCATTTACAACATGGGCGCAGCCGGAGATTTTGAAGGCGTAAAAATAAACGCTTCGGGGCAGGCCGACTCGTATGGTATTTGCAATTTGGGCGGAAATGTCGGCGCATTTGCCAACGCAGAAATAAGCGCGATAGGGAACTCCGGAGTATACGGCATTATGAACGACTGGAGCGGTTCTGTAAAAAATCTTACCAACGCTTCCATTACGGCAAAGGGCGGTTTCGACACTATCGGCATATACAATTGCGAGGGCGTGATAGGCGGGCTTTCCGGTGTGAATGTAAGCGCGTCGGGCAACGGCTTTGCGGCGGGCATATGCCTTGGAAAATACGGCGGCACATCCGTTTTGTCGTTTAAAAATTCTTCCAGTGTTTCGGCGGAATCCGCGGGCGGGCAGGCCTATTCAATCGCCAATGAATCTTCAGAAACCCTCACCCTCGCGGGCGATGAAACCATGCATACCCTTGCGGGAGACATCTATTCAAAGGGCGGCCTTTTGATCGACGGCAATTTCATGCTCAAAGACGCGTCGATAGAATTGGGAGGCTCGATGACCCTTTTCTCGGGGTCCTGCCTTTCGTGGAACGGCGTTTTGGAGATTTCCGGAGGCCCTGTAAACTTTGAAAGCGGTGCGGAACTGTGCGTGTATCTTGACGATGCCGCCCTTTCGGGCGAACGCCTGATTCTGCTGTCGGAAGAGGGGCTTACTGTAACGGCCGCCGCCATGGACCTGCATGTTTACGCGTCTTCGGCGGGCGAGATTTCGGGCTGCCGTCTGGAATACAGGGAGACTGAAGCCGGCGGAGCCCTTTACGTCGTCGTCCCGGAGCCCGCGCTTGCGGCCGCTTTTGCGGGGCTGTTTGCCGCGGCTTTTGCCTTCATTTGCAGAAGGCGCGCGAGAGGCTGAGAGTTCCGGTTGGTCTAATTGCGCCCGGCCGCCGGGCGTCAATGCTCGGCTTCGTAGGGTATTTCAAACTTCTTGTGGAATATGAAAAGCATTGCAAAGCCCATGAGCGCGAAGGGTGCGCCGACCAGCGCGGAGTAATGGTATCCAAGGCCCGCCGCGATCGGCAGGCCTCCGAGGAAGGCCCCGAGGGCGTTGCCGAGATTGAACGACACCTGCGCCCCGGCGGCGCCCAGCATTTCGCCGCCCTTTGAAAACCTTATGATAAGCAGCTGCTGCGGAGCGGAAATTGCGAAGAGCGATCCCGCGCAGAGCGTCATGAGCAGCACCGCCATCCATGAAATGTGCGCCCAGAAGAATATCGCGAACAATACGGCCGCCGCGAACAGCTGCGTAAAGGCCGCGACTTTCGCGGGGCTGAATTTGTCCGAGAGCACTCCGCCCGTCAGGTTGCCTATCACCATGCCGAAGCCCGCAAGGACCATGAGGAACGTCACGGTGCTTTCGGAGAACCCCGAAACGTGGACGAGCAGCGGGTTGATGTAGCTGTACCAGCAGAATATGCCGCCGTTGCCGAGCACTATGGCGGAGAGCAGCAGCCACGGCGCGGGCTTCTTGAGAAATTTGAACTGACCGCGCAGCCCCGTGTCTTTTACGCCTTCGACGTCGGGCACCCAGCGCCATATGTAAAACAGCACTATCAGGCTTCCCGCGCCGACAAGCATGAATGGTATGCGCCACGATATTGATTCGCTCAGCGCCGTGCCCAGCGGCACGCCGAACAGGTTTGCGACCGTCATTCCCGAAATCATTATGGAAACCGCCTCCGCGCTTTTGCCCCTCGCCGCGAGCTTCGCCGCCGCGATGGAAGCCACGCCGAAATATGCCCCGTGCGGCAGGCCGGATATGAACCTCGCGGCCATCATCATCCAATAGTTGGGAGAGACAGAGGCCAGCGTGTTGCCGATCATTATCATGCACACCAGCGCCAGCAGGATTCTCTTCAGCGGAAATTTCCGCGCCAGTATCAGCGCGGGCGCCCCCACGCTCACGCCTATCGCATAGGCGGAGATAAGGTGCCCCGCCTGCGCTATTGTAACCTTCAGCTCCGAGGCCACGTACGGCAGTATGCCCATCATGACAAACTCCGCTATGCCCAGAAGGAGGGTTCCGAATGAAAGTGCTACGAGGCTTCTTCTCATGTGCTTGCGCCGATTTTATATATGAAAGACACGGATCCTGCACTTTGCTCCCTTTTTATCCAGAAAATTTTTTTGCGGCTGCCATATTTAACTGTTCCGCCATGGCGCAAATGGAGGCAAAATGGTTGACAAAATCGTTTTGCGGAGATTTTATCGGGGAACTGAAAATAGATTAACCGCAAGATATATAGGGAGGCTAAATGAAAAAGTTGCTTGCAATTGCACTGGCGTTTTGCGCGGGGGTCGCCGCGCATGCCGACGACGGGGACGAGGGCGGGGTGGAAGCCTCGCGAAAGGGTGCCGCGGCCAAGGCGGAACTTAAAAAACTCCTCAAGGAGGGCGTGAAAACGGAGGAAAACGGCGACGTCGTAATAACGGGCCTTCCGCCCGTAACGACTATGAATATAGACAAGGTCAGGGAAGTCGGCTACGTGTTTTTCAGGCTGCTGATTTATGTCGACCCCGATTTGGACGTCGAAAAGCTCGGCGAATCCATCGACAAGGCCGCGGGCAACCGCAGGACTCCCGGCGGCGGCATGTACATAAAGGACATTATGTCGGGCATTGACAAATATTTTGCCAGAAGGAACCTGAACCTGCAGAAAATCAATTTCAGCGGAACGGCCCCGCGCCAGAAAATAGACGACGGCCTGCCGATACTCTGCTGGATATCCAGCAACGGCGACTACGAGGGCCATTACGTCAACAGGCTCGAAAAGAGGGGCGAAGCGAAAGACATGGCCTCGTGGTCGAAGGAGTTGCGCAAACTTGAAAAGAAGAACAAAAAGGGCAACTCGTACATGAAGGCCCTGTGCATAGGCTACAATAAAGCCACTGGCGAATATTTGTTCAACGGCCTCGCCAAAGAGGACATTTGGATGACCGAAAAAGAGGCCAAGGACGCCATGCTGGAGGCGTACGTGCTCCGCTTCTAGTTTTCGGCGCGTGAAATTGCGCCTGATGCTTCGTTTCGAAAGTTTTTCACACTAGTCACGTACGTAAGTACGCTCCTGTCGTGAAAAATTTTCAAAGCCTCGCCTGAGGCGCAATTCAACCGAAGGGCGAATGAGATTTTGCGAAGCAAAAGACCCGAAGGGCGTTCACGGAGCGAAGGCGACGTGAGTGGATTTGCCAAAGGCAAATAGCCGAGCAGAGCGAGTGCCGAGACGAGCACTACCGTGCGAGCGAGCACAAACGGGGCGTAGCCCGCGAGTCAATTTGACGCGCCGAAAGGGCGCGGCATGTGCGGAGTTGTGAACGGGCTGTTAACTTGTTTTCTTTTTACGGAAATTTGGCGCCGCGTGTGCGGCGCTTTTTTTGCGCGTGTTTTGGGCTACTTTTGGGCTTTCGCCAGCGCTTTCAGCAGAATGCCTTCCATTACCTTGTAGCCTTCGAGATTCGGATGCACTTCGTCGGGGGAAAGCTCCGGCGGCAGGCCGCCGCGCTCGTCCGCCATTTCCTTGTGGTAGTCCACGTAAAGTATTTTGTTCTTTTTGGCGTATTCTTTTATGAGGGCGTTGAGCTCCTCTATTTGCTTTGCGACGTCTTTTATCCCGGGATTCCATTTGTATTCGCAGGCCGGAAGCACGGAGCACAGTACGGGCCTTATCTTGTTTGCCGCGGCTATCTCGCACATCGACGCGATGTTGCGCATAATGTCTTCGGGCGATATCGCGCCGGAGTTCCGGGCGACATCGTTCGTGCCGGCCAGTATTACCACGAATTTGGGCTTCAGCTCCACGACGTCGCGCTGGAAGCGCAGCAGCATCTGCGGCGTCACCTGGCCGCTTATGCCCCTGCCGGCGAAATTGTTGTCCATGAAGAACTGCGGGTCCTGCGCGAACCAGCCCTCGGTGATGGAGTCTCCCATCAGGACCGCTACGGGCCTCTTCTCAACCGACATGTTGTCGCTTTCATACCTCGCGTAGTTCGCCCACTCCTGTGCGTCGATTGCCATCGCCGCACAAACACAGGCGAGCATCGCCGCCGCTGCCGATATTATCTTTCTCATGATGTATAAGCTAAATTAGGGCTTTAACATTGTCAAAGAAATCTGCTAGATTTGCGGCGATATATAAGATGAAAATACTGCAGATATCTCTGGCCTTCCCAAAATCGGGCGTCGGCGGCATAGACGCCGACCTTGCGAACGCGCTCGCGAAAAACGGGCACGACGTAACCGTTGTGGTGCTTGACTCGGACGCGACGGATGAGGAGAGGCTTCCGCGGAAAGTCGGACTGATTTCCATGCTCCGCGTCAAAACGGGCAGGGTTTTCAATGTGGGATATCTGAAAAAGGGGCTCACCTTCCTTTCCATACCGCATGTGGTTAGAAGGGAAATCGCCAAACATCTTGGGGGCCGGGAATTCGACCTAATATTGTTTGAAGCCCCTCCCGTCACTTTGTGGCCCGTCGTGAAATGGGCGATGGCGCGCTTCAAGTGTCCGTCGTTTCTCATGCAGAAGGACATTTTTCCGCAGAACGCCGTGGACCTCGGGGCATTCGGCCGCCGCAGCCTGCCGTATATTTATTTCAGGCGGCAGGAAAAGATGATGCTTAAAACCGCTACGCGCATAGGCTGCATGTCGCGGGGAAACGTCGAATATATTTTAAAGCACAATCCGTGGCTGCCGCGCAAAAAGGTCGTGCTTTTCCCGAACACCTGCGAACTGCGGCCCGTGGCGAAGCGCGACAGGGCGGCCTTTGAAAAATCATGCGGCATACCCGAAAACGCGTGCGTTTTCCTTTTTTCCGGCAACATGGGCAAGCCCCAGAACGTGCCTTTCCTGTGTTCGTGCATGGAAAAATTGGAGGGCGGCGAAAACGCGTATTTTGCCGCGATAGGCTCCGGCACTGAAAGCGGCTATGTGAAGGAGTTCATTGAAAAGAGGATGCCGCGCAACGGCAGGTTTTTCCAGAAGCTTCCAATCGACGAGTACAACAGGCTGGCCGCTAACTGCGACGTCGGCATAGTTTCGCTCGACCCGAGGTACACCATACCCAACTATCCGTCTAAAACGCTTTCGTACATGGAGCTTTCAATGCCCATTCTAGCGTCAACCGACATGTGCACCGACTACCGCAATCTCATCGAAGACGAGGCCGTATGCGGCCTGTGGTCTCCGGCGGGAGATGCGGAAAAGTTCGTTAAAAACGCGCGCGTTCTAGCGGGCGATTCTGCGCTCAGGGAAAGGCTCGGCCGCGCGGGGCGCGAATATTTGGAAAAGCATTTCGACGTGTCCATGTCCGTCAAAATCCTCGAGGACTTTATGGCCGTCCGTCCGTGAATACCTTTGACAAGTTTCCCGATTTTGAAATTATCGTCCCAACACAACTTCAGAATATGTTTAAAGACAAAACCCTGCTCATAACGGGCGGCACAGGCTCATTCGGCAACGCCGTCCTCGAAAGATTTCTGGACACCGACATAGGCGAAATTCGCATATTTTCCCGCGACGAAAAGAAGCAGGACGACATGCGCAAGCTTTACAGCAGCTCCAAGATAAAATTCTACATCGGAGACGTGCGCGACATACGCGCGGTGCGCGAGGCCGCCCACGGCGCCGACTTCGTGTTCCACGCCGCGGCGCTCAAGCAGGTGCCGTCGTGCGAGTTCTTCCCCATGGAGGCGGTAAAGACCAACATTATCGGCACCGACAACGTGCTGACGGCCGCGATAGAGGCCGGCGTGAAAAAGGTGATATGCCTTTCCACCGACAAGGCCGCCTATCCCGTGAACGCCATGGGCACCTCCAAGGCGATGATGGAAAAGGTTTTCGTGGCGAAGTCGCGCACGGCCAAGAACACGCTCATATGCGGCACGCGTTACGGCAACGTGATGTGCTCGCGCGGATCGGTCATCCCGCTTTTCATAGACCAGATAAAGGCGGGCGCGCCGCTTACCGTAACGGAGGCCTCCATGACGCGCTACATAATGAGCCTCGAGGAGGCCGTCGAGCTCGTAGTGTTTGCGTTCGAAAACGCAAAGCCCGGCGACATCATGGTGCAGAAGGCCCCCGCGTGCACGATCGGCGACCTCGCGCAGGCGCTCAAGGAGCTTTTCAACGCCGACAGCGAAATCAGGGTTATCGGCGTGCGCCACGGCGAGAAGCTTTACGAGACGCTGCTTACCCGCGAGGAGTTCGCGCAGGCGCAGGACATGGGCGGCTTCTACCGCATCCCGGCCGACTCGCGCGACCTCAATTACGGCAAGTATTTCGAGCACGGCGAAAAGAAGCTCGCCTCGATGGAGGAGTACAATTCGGAAAACACTAAACGCCTTACCGTCGCGGAAATAAAGGAGAAGCTTCTGACGCTTCCCTACATCCGCGAGGAGCTGGAAAGCTTCGGAAAAAAATGAAGATTCTCGTGACAGGCGCCAGCGGCTTTGTCGGCAAAAACGTAATCTGCCATCTCCGCCAGAACGGATATGACGACATCGTTGCCTACGACTTGGATACGCCCGAAAATGTGCTTGAAGACGCGGTGAAGGATTGCGGGTTTGTCCTCCACTTTGCCGGGGTAAACAGGCCGCAGAATGAGGGCGAGTTCATGGAGGGCAATTTCGGCTTTACCACAAAACTGCTTTCGATGCTCAAGGCCTCGGGCAACAAGGCCCCCATTCTCATCACGTCGTCGATACAGGCGGCGCTCGACAACCCTTACGGCAGAAGCAAAAAGGCCTCCGAAGACTACATGTTCGAATACTCGAAGGAGACGGGCGCGAAAGTCCTCGTCTACAGGCTTCCCAACGTGTTCGGAAAATGGAGCAGGCCCAACTATAACAGCGCGATAGCCACGTTCTGCCACAACGTAGCGCGCGGCCTTCCAATAAGGGTCAACGACCCGTCCGTGAACATGCATGTTGTCTACATAGACGATGTCGCCGCGGAAATTCTTCGCGCGCTGAAAGGCGAAGAGACCAGAGGCGACGGCGGCGAAATAGGCGCGGAATTCTGCATGGTGCCCGTGACGCACCGCGCCACTCTCGGCGAAATTGCCGGGATGATAGAGTCTTTCAAAACTTCCCGCGAAACGCTCGATGTGCCGTGCATGGAGCGCGGTTCGCTTTCGTCGAAACTTTACAGCACCTATTTGAGCTTTCTGCCCGAGGGCGGTTTCTCGTACCCGCTCAAAATGAACGTGGACGAACGCGGTTCTTTCACGGAATTTCTGCGCACGCCCGAAAGGGGGCAGGTCTCGGTGAATGTTGCCAAGCCCGGCATAACGAAAGGCAACCACTGGCATCATTCCAAAAACGAAAAATTCCTCGTGGTCAAGGGCAGGGCCGTCATAAGGTTCAGAAAAGTCGGCTCCGAAGAAATCGAAGAATATTTCGTAAGCGGCGACAGGCTCGAAGTCGTGGACATCCCCACGGGCTATACGCACAACATAGAAAACATAGGCGAAGACGATTTGGTCACTGTTATGTGGGCCAACGAATCCTTCGATCCCGCAAACCCCGACACATATTTTGAAAAGGTTTAGAACATGGAAAAGCTCAAGGTAATGACGATAATAGGTACGCGGCCGGAAATAATAAGGCTTTCGGCGTGCATCAAGGCGTGCGACAAATATTTCAACCACGTGCTTGTCCATACCGGGCAGAATTGGGACTATTCCCTCAACGAGGTTTTCTTTAAAGACCTCGGCCTGCGCGGGCCCGACTACTACCTTTCAAGCGTAGGCGAAACCCTCGGCGAGACCATGGGCAACATCATCGCGAAATCCTACGACATCCTTAAAAGGGAAATGCCCGACGCTCTCCTGATTCTGGGCGACACCAATTCCGCGCTTTCGGCGATATCGGCCAAACGCTTAAAAATCCCGATTTTCCACATGGAGGCGGGCAACAGGTGCTTCGACCAGAACGTGCCCGAGGAAATCAACAGGAAAATAGTCGACCACATTTCCGACGTAAACCTGCCCTATACCGAGCATTCGCGCCGCTACCTGCTGTCGGAAGGCGTGAAGAAGGAATATATTTTTGTGACGGGTTCGCCCATGCGCGAAGTGCTCGAACAGCACGCGGCCGCAATTGAAAACAGCAAAGTCCTCGAAGAGCTGGGCCTTGAGAAGGGCAAATACATTATCGTTTCCGCGCACCGCGAGGAAAACATCGACAACGAGGAAAACTTCATGTCGCTGATGGGCGCGATAAACGGCATAGCCGAGCGCTACCAGATGCCCGTGGTGTATTCCACGCACCCGCGCAGCAAAAAATTCATCGAGGCGCGCAATTTCAAGTTCCACCCGCTCGTCAGGTCGCTGAAGCCCTTCGGCTTCCTCGACTATAACAAGCTCCAGAAAAACTCCTTCTGCGTGCTTAGCGACAGCGGTACGCTTTCCGAGGAGAGCGCGATTCTAGGCTTTGCGGGCGTGCTTCTTCGCACATCAACCGAGCGCCCGGAAGTCCTCGACAAGGGCACCGTCGTCATTGGCGGCATAACCGGCAGGGACGTTGAGCAGGCGATAGACCTCGTAGCAGCCATGCGCGACAACGGCGAAAAAACCTTCGTTGCGCCCGACTACTGCGACGACAACGTATCGGTGAAAGTCGTGAAAATCATACAAAGCTACGCGAAGATAATTGACAAATTCGTCTGGCGGAAATAAGCTGATATCAGTGTAATAATAATGTCTGGAGTCTGTTTTGGAATCTTCTAAGAAAAAAGTGGTGGTTGTCGCTGGGACGCGGCCCGAGGCCATAAAAATGGCCCCGGTGTACATGGAGCTTAAAAAGTCGGAAAAAATATCCCCGATTTTCCTGTCTACGGCGCAGCATCGCCAGATGCTCGACCAGACGCTTCGGATTTTTGGCATAATGCCCGACTTCGACATGAATGTCATGCAGCCCGGGCAGACCCTCAGCGATCTCACTGTAAGAATCCTTTCGGCGTGGAAGGGCTTTTTTGCGGACAATTCTATCGACGCCGTGCTCGTGCAGGGCGATACGACAACGGTTCTCGCGAGCGCGATAGCCGCATTTTATGAAAAAATTCCCGTCGGGCACATTGAGGCGGGTCTCAGGACCGGAAATATGATGTCTCCGTGGCCCGAGGAAATGAACCGCAGACTCGCCGACCCGATAAGCTCGTGGTGCTTCGCCCCGACGGAACTTTCAAAACACAACCTCATTGCGGAAAACATCCCGCAGGACAGGTGCTTCGTCACAGGAAACACCGTCATAGACTCCCTTTTGTGGATGCGCGACAAGCTCAAGGTCGAAAAGCCCGACGCCATGGAAACCGCCCGCGCGTGCGGCATACTGGACGGTTTCGCAAAATCTTTTCTGGCTCCCGGGGGGCGCCCGTGGATACTTGTTACAGGGCACCGCAGAGAGTCGTTCGGCGAGGGCTTTCTGAGCATATGTAAAGCCCTCGTGGCAATTGCCGATAAATATCCTGAATGGGGAATACTTTATCCGGTCCATATGAATCCGAATGTCCAGGAGCCAGTGCGCAGGCTTCTTGGAAACCACAACCGGATATGCCTTATTCCCCCGGTGGCTTACAGGGAGTTCATATGGCTCATGGACAAATGCCGCTTCGTTGTGAGCGACAGCGGGGGCGTCCAAGAGGAGGCCCCGTCGCTTGGCAAGCCAGTGCTTGTTATGCGCGATACAACTGAAAGACCGGAAGGAATAGAGGCGGGCACTTGCAGGCTTGTCGGCACAGATCCAGACGTTATTGTTCGCGAGGCTTCGCTTCTCATCGAGGACGAAGCGGAATACGTCCGCAGGAGCGCCCTCAAAAACCCGTACGGCGACGGCACTGCCTCGGCAAAGATTCGCACAATATTGGAGTCCAATATTTAGCAACTGGGATTAAGTGCCGATGAACATCTGCAACCGACCGACCTAATGCCGAAATTATTACAGATAAACAGTGTTGTCAATATAGGATCCACTGGCAGAATTTCCGAAGAAATCGGCGGTTTTATTTCCAATATCGGGTGGAAAAGTTATATTGCTTATGGCCGTGCGGCAGGTGGAAGCTCTTCCGAACTGATTCGCATAGGAGGAACATCAGATGTATATACTAATGTTCTTATGGCTAGGATATTTGATAACGACGGATTTAATGCCCGTCGGCAGACAGAAGAATTGATTGATAAAATCAGGGGAATATCTCCGGATATTATACATTTGCACAATCTTCATGGCTATTATATTGATATGGATGTCCTGTTTTCTTTTTTTAAGAACTTTGGCGTTCCTGTTGTTTGGACTTTGCATGACTGCTGGGCATTTACCGGGCATTGCGCTTATTTTGATATGTCCGGATGCTCTAAATGGAGAATGCAGTGTGGGCAATGTCCACAGAAAGGATCTTATCCTGCGTCATGGATTTTTGACGGGTCGTCACGAAATTTTATACGGAAAAAAAAACTTTTTTCCAATATAACTGGAATTAATTTCGTTCCAGTTTCAAAATATATCGACAGTTTGCTTAAAGATTCTTTTTTGAAAGATTCTAAAAGTGAAGTTATATATAACGGTGTTGATACGGAAAAATTTTATCCTTCAGCAGATACGGAAAATGTACGAAAAAAATATTCCCTCGATTCAAGCCGTATAATATTGGGCGTAGCCAACGTGTGGGATGCTCGCAAGGGGCTTAAAGACTTTATTGAAATGTCGCGGAGCTGCAAATTCAAATTTGTTTTAATTGGCTTTACCCATGCTCAGATGCGAGGGCTTCCTGAAAATATTATAGGCATAGAAAGGACTGACTGTTTAGACGACTTGAGAGGGTTGTATTCTGTTGCGGATGTTTTTGTAAATCCAACCTATGAAGAGGCTTTTGGGATGGTCAACATAGAGGCTCTCGCATGCGGCACGCCCGTAGTAACATATAGAACAGGAGGAAGCCCCGAATGTGTGGACGAGTCTACGGGAATCGTAGTGGAAAAGGGAAATATTGAGGCAATGTGCCGGGCTGTATCTGACATGGCGTCTATGGTTGGTACATCCCTTTCGAAGGCTTGTGTTGAAAGAGTTGAAAAACATTTCACAAAAGAAATATGCTGCGGAAATTATTTTCGTTTATATGAAAATTTGATAAAAGGCAAATAATGTGCGGAATAGCCGGATTTTTTGACAAAAAAAGGAAATTGCCGAAAGGCCGAATTGTGTCCGCGTGCGATGCGATGATTTCCACAATAAAATACCGCGGCCCGGATGGCTTCGGAGTATGGGGTTCGCATGATATGTCGCTCGCTTTCGGGCACCGCAGACTGTCCATAATCGATACGTCGTGTGCCGGAGCCCAACCTATGGTTTCTTCGCTGGGTAGCGCTATTTGCTATAACGGCGAGTGCTACAATTTTAAAGAGATAAGAAACTGCCTTTCGGAATACAGTTTTACCAGTGCTTCCGATACCGAAGTAATATTGTATGCCTGTGAAAAATGGGGAGTCGAGGAGGCTGCAAAAAAAATGTCTGGCATGTTTGCCTTTGCGTTCTTTGACGGAGCTTCTGGAAACTTTTATCTTGTGCGAGACCGTATGGGGAAAAAACCGTTGTTTTATTATGATTCAGATGATTTTTTTGCATTTGCATCAGAACTTAAAGCCCTCAAAATTTTGCCTGAACTGCGTCTTGACTTGGACTGCGAATCTCTCGCGGGATATATGGTTAATGGTTATGTAAATTCTCCGGATTCCATATATAGACATGTAAAAAAACTTATGCCGGGAACCGTTGCAAAGATTTCGCCGGCTGGCAAGATGACAGTTACGCAATACTGGTCGCTAGAAGATGTCATTTTAAACAGGGACGGCAGATACGACAATGCTTCGGATCAAGACGTGGAAGCAGAGTTTGAGTCCTTGCTTTCAGAGCAGGTAAGGAACCGTATGATAAGCGACGTCCCAATTGGAGCTTTTCTGTCCGGCGGAATCGATTCATCTTCAGTTGTTGCAATGATGCAGGATATTTCGGCATCTCCTGTCAAAACATTTGCCGTAGGATACAGGGATAATCCGTTGGACGAGTCTAGATATGCCTCTAAAGTAGCCGCTCATTTGAAAACAGAGCATTCTAATCTTTATGTCGATTCATCTGATATACTTGGTCTATTGCCAGATCTTCCTCGCGCTTTCGACGAACCAATGTCGGATATGGCTAACCCAATTTTAATGATGATTTCAAAGCTGACTAGAATGTATGTGACTGTAGTTCTTGCGGGCGATGCTGGGGACGAGCTTTTCGCGGGAAAACACTTTGTCGATTTTTTTCATATATACCGCTTTTTGAAAATTGCCCCCTATCCCATTAGAAAGGCTTTGAGCCTCGCATTAAAAATGATCCCCGCGCAACTTTACAGCAATGCCGGTTCCAAACTGCTGTCGAGGGAACTTATCGGACACAAACTTTATTCCCTTGCTGAGCTTTTGGAATGCACTCCTGCAAACTTTATAGGGAAAGTTGGAAATTTTCATGCATGTAAAGTTGTAAAAAACGGCATATGCCGCAGATATCCATTTGTTGATTTTGCAGAGAAGCACATCCCTGATTTCCTTACAAGGCTGCAATATATGGAGCTTAAATCTGTGTTTCTCGATGATATGCTTGTGAAGGTAGACAGGGCTACAATGTGGAGTTCGCTTGAGGCGAGGGTGCCGCTTATCGATCATAAAATGGTTGAGTTTGCGTTAAATCTGCCCGATCGGTTCAAAGTTAGAGACGGCATGGACAAATGGCTGTTAAGGCGTTTTTTGTACAGAAAGGTGCCGCGCGACCTTATTGAACGTCCAAAACAGGGCTTTTCTATCCCAATAGGGCAGTGGCTCAAAGAGGATCTGCGCGAGTGGACTTGCGATATGCTCAGTCCTGCCAGGTTGAAATCCCAGGGGCTTTTTGACGCTGAGTATGCTGGCAGGTTGGTCGAAATGCATATGAACGGTATTCGCGATTTCAAAGGGCTCATATGGAGGATGCTCATGTTTCAAGCATGGCATGCTGAATATCTTGAGTGATTTCTTATGTTTGACAATCTCTCATGCGGCAATGTAATGGGAGCCTGTTTTTTATAAATTCAATCATATTTACCGTGGCATGATATGAGGCCAAACCTTGCAGAAAAGATTTTATTTACGTCCAGCATATTTTTGAATTTCATGTTTTATGGGGTTCTTAACTTGTCGCTGTATTTTATGCTACCTAATACGTATATTTCAGGCGGTATACGCTGTGCAATTCTTGGTATATCCATTTTGCTCATGCTGGTGGACTTTTCAAAAGGAGATTACGACAAGCCAACCGTGCCGGTATATGCGATGCTTTTCTATTTTCTGTTCTTTTCTCTAATTTTTGCGCGTTACGACTATGTCGCTACAGGGTATTCCCTTTTAGTAGGCGGAGGTAAGTTGTTTTGGTATTATGTCATATATATTTGCGGAGTAGGAAGTTTCATGTTGTTCTATGTCGGCAGACATAGGTTCTTTTTCCTTTTGAGAAATCCACTTCTGGTTTATTTCCCCAGTGTATTAAGTGTAATTATAATTCTTATTGTAAATAAGGGGGCTCTTTCCGCTGGCGGCCTGCTTGAATTTTCGGCTGTAACTGACAGCAATCGAATGCTTGTAAAATTGGGCTTGGCCATAACGTTTGTGATATCCTGGTTTTATCTTCTTTATGGAAAAAATCTGGTGGAAAAACTTTTGCTTGGCCCCGTTGGCATTGTCCTGTCGTTTTTAAACCTTTACATATGCGATTCACGCTCGCTTTATGTTTCTTTGGGAGCGGTTGTCGCATTCTATTTTTTCTTGTCCTTAAGGCACACTAAGACTTTTATTTGGGCAGTGGTTGTAAATCTTGTTGCTGCAATTTCGATATTTCCGCTATTGTTGAAGTACAGAGGATATGAACGGTTTTCAAATTTGCTGTACATGGATACTGACTACTTGCGCGGCAGTGCAGAGTTGTCACGAATAGACCTGATAAAAGAAGGGATCGCGACATTTTTCAAATCTCCCATTTTTGGCGGTAATGTCTTCTTGAAGGACGGATTCTCATGCCATTTTACCCCCCTTGATGTTCTTATGGCAACTGGCCTTATTGGAGGTATTGCAATGTTTGTTGCGTTTTGGGGATCTTTGCGCGGATGCTTTTGGGTTGTCAAAAATTATCCCCGAGGCTATTGGATTGTCGGTATTTATATATTCTGTTTTCTTGACGCCTGTATGCATGGCGACGCGACAAGCCCTTTTATCTACGCTTTGGGGATTGCGCTTGTTGCGGACTGTATGAGCCGCAATGTGGCTAATATGCCGATCTCCCTTGGCGGTCGTGTCAATGACAAGTTGGAAATATGCTGATATCCCTCATCACCCCTAATTACAATCGGGTCAAGCTTCTTGAGGCTGCATGGCAGAGCCTCGAAAGGCAAACATTAAAAAGCTTTGAATGGATTATTGTCGATAACGGATCAGACAAAGAGAGCTTGGAATTGCTGGAGCGCATCAAAAAAGAGGCCTCGTTTAGGGTCGTTCTTTTGAATGAGGTTAAACGCGGGCCTTCCGCATGTAGAAATACCGGACTGAAGGTATCATCCGGTGATTATATCGCATACATGGATAATGACGATGCACTGTTGCCGGATACGATTGCCGCATGGGCTTCAAGTGCGGGAAAGTTTGATATCGGAGTTGTAGAAAATATTCTTCATGTTTATGCAGTCCCATATGGAAGTGTTGTTTTGGCGAAGGATTACTCCCGCTATGCTGCTGACGTCAGAAATCTGAAATACGCTGATTTTTGCACCGATGTTTCATTTGCTCAATGCGTATTCAAAAAGTCTCTTGTTGAAAAGACAGGAGGTTGGGACGAAGAGAGCACATTCAGGGAAGATATATGGTTCATGCTGAAAATTTGCGAAATGTCTCCGTCCGTATGTTTTTCAAGCAATGGCGGCTATATATACCGGAAAAATTCACATTACGCTGACAGGGCTCTTGATGAAAGGGCTGTCAAGAGCGCTCTTCGATTTTATGATAACCTTGATAAAATATGCCTGCCTGATTGCTGCGATGCTGAGGCTTTAAAGCGTTATATTGCATTGGAAGCGCGCAGCATGTGGATGAAAATTTCACTCATATATCCAGATTTGGGAATCCGGTTTAAAGAGTATGCGCAACAGCGTGGTGTAGCGTGCGGTGAATCTGTTATAAAAAGAAAACTTGTAAGGATCGCCAAGTATCCGTTCAGGCGATTCTTTATTTTTACAGTGTTATATTATGCGCTTAGGGGCGGAGGATGCATACGTTTTTCTCGTGACGATTTTATGTTTGGTGTAACACGATGAATAACTCGTCCAGATTTGTACTAAACCTTGTCACACAGATGGGGACAATGGGTGTCAATATTGTTTTGGGAATACTGATAATACCGTTCCTTATAAGGGCGCTTGGTCACGAAGGGTATTCGCTTTCCGTGCTGTATGTCAGTATTTTCGGTTTTGCCTCCCTTTTGGAGCTTGGTATAGGAACTTCCATCCAAAGATTCTTTTCGATATGCTTGGCCAATGGAGACGAATCTAGGTTTAACAGGTTTTATTCGACAAGCCTTATGATTGGAGTTGGCGCATTTGCCATAGTAATGGCTTTATGTACGGTTTTCTCACGGCAAATAATGGAGCTTTGTAATGCTCCCGTCCAAATGCTTGATGTCGCATCTCTGGCTTTTGTAATAAATATGTCACATTCCGGAGTAGGGGCTTTTATCGTGCCCATATATAGATCTATTTATGCCAGCAGACACCGTTTTGATCTAATTTCATACATATTTACCGGGTCAAAAATTTTGCAAGTTGTATTGTGGTATTTTGTTTTGAAATATACAGATACGGGAATTCTCGGCTGGTCTTCATCAAATCTTGCGGTCACGGTACTGCTTATGCTTGTCATATATTTCGGGTCGCAAAAGCTTGTCCCGTTTTTGCGCTTTTCATTCGGCAGTTTTGATATTTCTGCTCTCAAGTCCATATACAGTATGGGATGGCGATTGAGCATCATAAGGCTAAGTCTTTTCATATCAAATTCACTCAGCCCTTTTATGCTTTCTGTATTTGGCAACTTGCTGGCAAATACGGTATTCCAGCCGGCAATGAAGGCGTCAGACTTGTTTTCTCAGTACCTTGGATTTATTGGTGACCAGCTTGCGCCACATGCTTCAACAAGTTATGCCAATAGGGATTCCGACACAATGAAGAATATTTATCTTACGGGAACAAGAATAGCGTTTTCCTCAATAGCTGTAGGTTTTTGTATTTTTGCTTTCTGGGGTAGGGATATTTTTCATATATGGTTGGAATCTACGCTTCCGGACAAATACGAGGAGGTGTACTACGCCTTTATGCTCATAACGTTTGGCTTTTTATGCAATGCGACAGGATACATCCAATGGGCTGTCATTCTTGCGTTGGGCAGGCTTAATTTTCTTGCTGTCTTCCATATTCTCAGGGTTGTTTTTATAATGTTCTTTTCCATTGTACTTCTAAAATACACTGATCTCGGCGTTTATGCGGTCATATTGCCAAGTGTTGCGATGCGTATTGCATCGACTGTTGCGATCTCGGCTTATCTTGGAGGGGAATTGAAGGTTTCATTAATGCAACAGGTTTTTCAGTCGTATTTGAACGGAATTTTGACGCTCGGATTTTTAGCGCCTATTTTGGTTGTGTATATGGTGTATTTGTCTTTTTCCGGATATGGGCTTGTGTCTTTATCGGCAAATGTCGGAATTTCCGTTCTGATTGCAATGCCTGTTATGTGGTTTGTAGGATTTAATTCCGGCGATAGATCGCGCATTGTCGCTATGGCCGGCATGATAATTTCAAAAATAAAGGCATCAAAATGAAAATAGGTCTGGTTACGCAAAACTGTCTGTGGAATTTTGGATCAACCCTTCAGGCGTATGCCCTTTGTGAAAAGGTCGGCGCTCTTGGCCATGAAATAAAGATACTGAATTATTGGCCGGATGATTTTTATACTTTGTATAATCGCAAATACCTTCCGCTTTGCGGACCACTTGGTATTGTCCCGAATAAAATACTGCACAATGCAATGACGGCCTTGCATTCCAAGGAAATAGACGTTTCGCGCAAGTCCTTTACCGACTTTAAGCTTAAACGCATGAACTTTACCGACAGATTGTATTTTTCATCAGAAGATCTTAGGGAATCCGTTCAAGATTTTGATGCGTTTATGACGGGCAGCGACCAGGCGTGGTCGCCGAAATTCATTGACGACGCTCGTTTTCTTAACTTTACGCGCGGGTCCGGAAAGAAAACCATTTCTTATGCGCCGAGTCTCGGTGTGACGCATATAGATGATAAGAATTCGATTAAACGCATAAAGCTTCTTTTGGAAAACGTACAGTTTTTGTCTTCGCGCGAGGAAATTGGATCAGAAATACTTAGGGATATTACTTCTAGGGATGTTGAGACAGTGTTAGACCCTACATTGCTGCATCCGCGTGGTTTTTGGGAGACAATTGCGGGAGATTCTCCGTTAATAGATTGCAAATATATTTTGGCTTATGTTGTACATCCGAATAGGAATGTGAAAAAAATTGTTAACAGCATAAGACGAACTTTTGGACTTCCGGTCATCATGCTGGTTGGGTCTATGTCTGCGGCTTTTTATATGGACGCCGACAAAATTTATTATGCGGCAGGGCCTGCGGAGTTTCTAAATCTCATCTTGTATGCGGAAAGGACTTTTATGAGTTCTTTCCACGGTATTGTATTTTCACTGATATTTGGAAAATGTTGCCATGCGATGATGTCTAGGTCGGATGATTCCCGAATGTCAGATATATTTAAACGCATGGGAATAAAAAACGGAATTATAACAGACGAGACTGATTTGGGAAACCTTGAGCCTACAGATTATTCACGTATGGATGACCTTCTTGCCTTGGAAGTTAAAAAGTCCGAAGACTATTTAAAGAAAGCGCTGGCATGAACTATTTGAAAACTACGAAAGATTTATGTTGCGGCTGCATGGCGTGCGTACAGGTGTGCCCGAATAAATGCATAGATGCATTGAAGGATGAAAACGGTTTGCTGTACTCGAAACTTGTAAGGCCCGGCAACTGTATTGACTGCCAGATGTGTGCGCATGTCTGCCCAATGCTTAAGGCTTCATCCGGCAGTTTGAAATTTTTGCGCGCCAAGAATGCGGTGTCTGCCGTCAATAAAAACGTGGAGATTGTAAAGGGAAGCTCGTCGGGCGGAGCTTTTAGCGCAATTGCCAAAGCTGTAGCCAAAGACGGCGAATGCTATATATTTGGAGCGGCATTTTCTGACGGATTTAATGTCAGACATATTTGTGTTGACGGTATTGAAAAAATTGGGCCCCTGATGAAAAGCAAATATGTGCAAAGCGATACAGGGAAGTCATTTGCGGATGTACGGAATTTTCTTAAGGAAGGCCGTAGAGTGCTATTTTCCGGAACACCATGCCAAATTGCAGCCCTCAAGCTGTTCTTGCGCAGGGATTATGATAAGTTGCTTCTTGTTGATTTTTCATGCCACGGCGTTGCGATGCCCGCGGTATTCAAGAGGTATCTTGACGAAATGGGCAAAAAATACGGTTCGCGTGTCTTGCAATATTCATTCAGGGAAAAGATGAGGCGCTTCTTTTCATATAGCTGCGTATCCTCCAAATTTACCTTTGAAAATGGCAAAACGTTAATGATATTTAAGGACCCTTTTTTTCAAGGTTTTGTAAGGGCATTTTACAAAATGGAGGCATGCCATTCATGCCCCTATGCTAGATCTGAAAGAGTGTCAGACATTACCATGGCCGATTTTTGGGGCATTGAAAATGTAAATCCTAATCAGGAGGCGGGAAAGGGGGTTTCGCTTATTTTGGCCAATACCGATAAAGGCAGGGAGTATCTTAAGAAAATTTCCGCTGATATGGATTTGCATGAGTATCCATTTGAATGTTGTCTTGCTGGAAATGGCCCGTTGAATGGTCCGCTTAAACGCGACGGTGCAAAGGCGCGCTTTTTTGAAGCCGCAAGAACAATGACAGTTGCGGATGCGGTAAACAGCCTCATCAAGAGGCCGCATTCATTGAAATCTCTCGTTTTGAAAATTATGGAATACCTGCCGATGCGCATGAGAATATTTGCTTTTAAAGTTGCTGGAAAGCAATGCCGATAAGCTGTTTCTTCAGCCCAATTTGTCCTTGACTCCCATGTGTTAAACGAAAGACTTTAAATTACGATAAAATGTGTGTCATGGCGGCATAAATATGCTGATGCCAAAATATTTTTAAGTAAAATTTTGATTGGAACCTAATGAGCAAATTTGATATTTCTGTAATCGGCATGGGATACATCGGCATACCTACGGCGATAATGTTTGCCAGTTGCGGCAAAAAAGTGCTTGGGGTAGATATTCTCAAAAGCCGTGTTGAAAATATAAACAAGGGCATCAGCCATGTTGGAGAGAATGACATAGACATTCTGCTTAAGAAGATGGTTGCTGAAAAGCGCTTTGAAGCGTCGACAAAACCTGAATCATCTGATTTTTATATTGTTGCCGTCCCTACGCCATTTAAAAAAAATAGCGGCAAGTGCGTACTTCCTGATATGTCGTATGTAGAATCT
>CALXSL010000028.1 GCA_944391135.1 uncultured Opitutales bacterium | reverse complement strand
ACAAACTTTTCCATAAAAGAAAATAAATTAAATTTTAATAGAACCCAAATTCCCCCCCCCCCCCCCCCCCCCCCGAAGTCAAGAACTTTTTTAAAGGATGTTCTAAAGGCAATTACGCGCTTCTACGGGCGCGTTTATAGAGCGATTAGACTAATTTGATATTCCATTTTTTTGACATTCTATATCTCTTATATGACGCTATACATTGACATAGAGAACAAGAAGCTTGTCCAAAGTATTAACTCAGACCGTTCGGTTTCTACTCCAGTTTTTATGCAGGGAGACAACGAACCACTGGAAATCTTCTTATTGGAAAAAGGCGAGGACACAATATTTAGCCCAAAGGCCTTGACTGTCGAAAACGACTTCTTGCGGGTTATCATTGCAAGATTTAAGGGCTACGCGATACTAATGACATAAAGCAAATGAAATTACCAGAAATATACGAAAGATTTTACGACAGTATCGTAACACGCATAAATAACAAAATGACGCTTCCTTATAATGTGGATAGTTACGAAGGGTTAAATTTATGGAATTTATCTCACTGTCTCTGAAATCACAAACAGAGGATTCTATTTGTCCTGGTGTGACCATGACGCTATGGGTGGAACGGTATCCGACTCTTACGAAGTACTGATGTGTGACGATTTAATTCAAGCAATACAGAAAGCTGTCGAACATCTAAACGAGAAATTTAATTGGGGTTTCTCAGAAGATGAATTAGCGCAAGAAGCTCTTGATTTTTACGAGGAGCATATTGACGATACTTATCAGGAAGAATAAGTTAGTTAATTATCAAATAGCCGCTATCGTCAAAAACGGCGGGTAAAACTGCGCAAAAGTTGCGAATTTTGCCGGGAGGCTAAAAACTGTAAATCTTAGTGAAGCGGACGTGAAAATTCTATGGCATTAAGAGAAAGTTTTCGTAATTTGACGGAGTGATAAGCCCACTTTTTGCATCAGGATAGCTTTTGATAAAGCTCGCAGGCAGTCGGGCTTCTGATTTCGAATTGGACTTGAATTCCCACGCCGACAGAGATTCCGAAGTCTCCTCAAGGTAGTCGATTTCTTTTTGGTCGGTTGTCCTCCAGAAGAAGCGTCTCGGAGGGAATGGAGTGTTAATATTGTTTTTCAGTCGTTCTACTATAAGATAGTTTTCCCAAAGCCCTCCGGCGTCCGTTCTTGACGACAGCGGTACGAAATTCCCAAGCACGGCATTCCTTATGCCTGTATCGTAAAAATAGATTTTCCGCCCCTTTTTTATCTCGTTGCGCAGGTTTCTGTTGAACGCCGGCAGGGAAAAGAGCACAAAGGATTTTTCCAGAAGGTCTATGTACTTGTCCACCGTCTTGGCGTCGGCGCCTACAAGTACCGCCACTTCGGAGGTTTTTACTTCCGAACCGATTTGCAGAGCGAGCGCACGAACTATTTTGTCCAGCAGGGCGGGGTATTTTATTCCGTCCATCGTCAAGACATCTCTGTAAAGATAGCTGCCGGAAAGTTCGCTCAAGAGCCTCTGGGCGTCATTTGGATGCTTTACTATGTCGGGATACGCCCCAAAAAGTATCCTCTGCTCCCTGTTGCGCTTTTCTTCTACAAGACCGTGAAACTTGCACATTTCGTCAAAAGACAAGGGCAACAGGGTGTATTCATACTTCCTGCCGGTCAATGGCTCCTGCGTCTTGTTGGCAAGGTCAAAGGACGAAGAACCCGAGGCAATAACCTGTACTTCGGCTACTTCGTCTGTGAGGATTTTGATTGCAATTCCAATTTCGTTTATGCGTTGGGCTTCGTCTATCACAACAATTCGCTTTTTGCCGATTATGGATTTCCACTTGGCCGCAGTGATACTTTCCAACTGTTCGCGTATGTCAAGACTGTCGCCATTGAGCCAGAGCACATCGTTGCTAAATTCTGAGCAGAGGTGCTTTATAAGCGTTGTTTTCCCGCTCTGACGCGGTCCATACAGGATGATGGCTTTGCCGGAGAAAAGCCTGCTTTTAATATCCGGTTCAATATTTCTTGGTATATATTCCATAATAATAAAGATATTTCTGGATTAAATTCCTTAAATATCGAATTATTTTGCAAAATATCAAGTTTTTTTTAGAATCCGGCGCTTTGAATAATTCAAAAAAAATGCCTTGCCCATATATGGAGTTTTCAGAATGGGGTACAATTTGGCATCAATGCCGAGGCGAAAAAACTCCATATATGGATGACCCGATATGCGGGTAATCCTATGCTGTCAAAATGGAGGGTAAAACTGCACAGAAGTTGCGAATTTTGCCAAATCCGTCACGATTTGGCATTTTGTGACATACAAATTTCCGTAAGTTGCTGTTTTTAATGCGGATTTTTTCAAGAACTCGTCAGAATTTGGTAAATTCGGGTTCCTGAGAAGGTTATTTTTGCCCAAAATAGGGGTTTTTTCTGCACAATATTGTAAACGTCTAATCGGATATTTTTACCGTAGGATAATTTCCGTTAGTACATATCAATCAGTAAATAGCGACTCAAGAATACTAAAATAGAAATAGGTAGTGAACTAAATTTTGACCCCCAAAAAGCCCAATTTTCGAGAACATCCATATAATTAGACATAATACATATTGTGCGACAAATGCGTGTTTATATATTATTGTACATCAATATGTAAAATAATGTCATTCAAGTCTGTCATATGAAATATTCGCTGCATTACACACTCGATTAAGGTCTGTTGACCTTGCGCATGAAAACAAATTTTATCGGCCCGTGCCGTTCTTCAACGCCTGTGAGATCATACCCCAGCTTGTTATACAAATGCAGGTTCGATTCGCTTTTGGCGCCCGTGAAAAGATCATAATACTCGGCTTCGGGAAAACACTTTTCGGCTTCTGATATAAGAGCCCTTCCTATTCCTTTGCCTTGATGTTCAGGCGAAACACTGAGCCGCCATATCATGCAAGAGACTCCGTCCATATGGGCGCGTATGGAGCCGACGATATTTCCCTCTAATTCCGCCTTTAAAAACTCATTCGTGTGCAAATCGCGTTCGAGGTCTTCCACAGACTCCATAAGTGGCGGAAGCTCCCGGCTGCCGTACAGCAATGCTTCCTGATTGAAAGCCGCGTGCTGTATTTCGAGGATTTTCGGCAAATCTTCCTTATTGGCTTTGCTTATCTTCATTCTTTAAAAATTCTCCGCCAAAGTCTTTGGTTGCGCCGCCGGTATTTTCCATATACACCGATGTAGACGGAAACGCCATCGAAAGCCCCCTGGCTTCCACAGCCCTCATGATGCTTAAGTTTATCTGCTCCATCACATCGGTATAAGGATTCGCATCGACCTCTAAAACATAAAAAACAAGTTTTATGTCTAATGATGAACTATTGAAAGTTGTAAAGTTCACCCTAAAACCCTCGTGCTCGGTTTTGGGGTGTTTCAGCAATATTTCCTTAAAATCAGCGACAATTTGTTCCATCTGGGCTGGAGTCGTCGAATATGTGAGCCCTACCGTGATTTCCCCTCGACGCTTGAAGCGTTTGGTCCAGTTTTCGATGTTGGCGTTGGCCAGCACGTTGTTCGGGATTGTCACGACGGATTTTGGGAACGTTCTAATCCGCGTCGAGCGCAGCCCTATTGCTTCAACTATGCCCTCGGTGCCGAGCGTCTGGATCCAGTCGCCGACCACAAATGGCCTGTCGATTATGAGCGACACGGAGCCAAAGAAATTGGCGATGGTGTCTTTCGACGCGAACGCCAGCGCGGCGCCGCCAATGCCCAGCGACGCCAGAAGCGGCGCGGTTTCAAAGCCCTGAGATATTAGCAGCGTAAGCGCGCATATTATCACTAGCGAAAACGTGACAATCTGCCTGCAGAATTCCAGAAGGCTCACCGTGGCCGCGTATTTAATTCTTATGCGGCTTTCAATCACGCTGAATATGAAGCGCGACAGGATGTCCACACCCCAGAAGAATACCAGTATGAAGAGCAGCTTGGCGACGCGGCCAATCGGCACCTGAAGCTCCGGGCTTTTAATCACGTACATTAAAGCCAGATGCGCGCCCCAGATTATAATCGCCCAGCCGATCGGCTTTTCCAGCTTTAGAAAAAGCGCGCGGCTGTCGCTGTTTTGCAGCTTTTCACTGTTCTTTGCGATAAGCCCGAATATTAGTGACAATACGACGCGCTGTACGACAAAAACAAACGCAACTACCAAGACCGCCGCGAATATCAAAATAAGCTGTACGCCGAAAACATCCTTTTTCAGAAAATTGGCCAGCCCCGACGAAATGTTTTCGTTGATGAATTTAAGCACGCCGTGCAGGCCTTTTTTAAGTTCTTTGGCCTCTTCAACATGCTTTACATCGTATTCGACTGCGATTTCCTTGGCCGTCTTTTTCTTTGCAGCATCGAACGCATTCACCGTTTCGCCCGCTATCATGGTCGCGCCCGCCGCGGAATCGGTTTCCTTTGATTTTTTTGCATCCCCTCCCGGCTCGTCGGCTACCGCGGCCCCCTGCCCCATACTAGCGGCCGCAGCCTGCGCAACAGTTGAATCTTCCGTGTCGGCTGGATTTATCGCTCCTCCCGCGCCAAATGCAGAAATGCATACATGTAAAAACAGTATAACCGCGCCAAAACACTTATAGAATATTCGCAAATTCATAACTCCTATTTAAAAGTGTTTAATATGAAATTCAAACACTAAATTGCGGTAACATTTTTCCTATTGTTTTACGAATGAATCACTTCATGCGCCCGTTCAAGCAATTTTTACTTCAGGGTATTTATAAAGGTGTAAGGAATCACGTATGTGCGTTTAAAATTCAGGTAATCAAATATCAAAACTATTTCACCTTCATTTTTCCCACGCTTTAGGTTATCCAAATTCAATGCAAATACAATTTCGCCGATTTTTGAATATTTGCCAAGTTTTTAGCCCTTTGCGAAAGTGCAATCATACGAGAACAGCGCTTCGTCATAGCAGGCTTCGGCTAATTTTATATTATCCAGGGGAATTCCAAGCGTAAAAATCGAAATTTTAAATTCTTTTTTTGTATCTTCGTTAATCTCCGAAAACATCCGCTGGGGATCCAGAACCAAAGGCCTTTCATTGTCAATAATGCCTATAATTCTAATCGGCACTTCGCGTTTTTCATGCAGCGGCAAGGCAATTCCACCGACCGCAATTTTACTTCTTTAGAAACAATAAAACCGCCCTTTTCATTACCATTCTGAAGACTGTATGGACTTTAGAATTTCTTCTTTCTTCTCGGCTTTTTTATATGTTATACCCTTTTCTTCGTCGGATATGGTCCATCCAACAGGTATTTGCGGAACCATTTTATTAAACGATTCCGAACCGACCAATTTAACGGATTTCACGGTAACGATAAGGCAGTAGCCCCCGTCTTTTTTTCCGTCGTAAACGACATGCCTGATCGTCTTGGGCAGCGGGACGCCTGCAAGTAATGGTCTTTTTTAGTCCTTTAAAATCTTTATTGGCTTTATATACCTTTTCATAGCTTTTCAAAATCGGAGCGTTCAGGCTCAGGTCAATAGCTATATTATAGCTGGTAGAATCGTCATCCGATGATATCAGAATGCCGTCGTCCGAAGCGGATACCTTGAATTTGTTTTCCTCGGGCTTTTTTTTCAAAACATCGCCAATGGTCACCAGCCCAAATTGGCTTTCAATTAAAATGATATTGTTAAAAAACATGTTCTTTCCCGAATAGAAACCGGCCATCATTTTTGACAAAACCAAAGGGGGATTCTTGGAAATTGACGCTTTGTCTTCTGTCAGAACGCGGCCATCGCCGTACGTGGTGGAATACAACATTCCTATCCATTCTGCGCCGTTGAAAACGTAAGTAACCTTTTCCGAAATGCAGCCCTTGAAATCATTCGCCACATTATCGAAGAATGGTATAGCCAACGGGTCAAACGATAATATGCATCTGTCCTCGACAAGTGAAAAAACAGACTCGACTCGGCTGACGCATCTGGATGATTCAATGGGCGTATTATCTGGGAAGTTGTATTGTACGACTCTATTTCCAATTCGCACTTAAAAAACGCATTACTGGGAAATTGTCCAAGATACTTGCCTATACCAAAAGAGAAGCACGATGAAAACGATATAAAAAATGTCAGACCCAAAATGATTTTTTTCATGGCTTAGCTTTCTTTCGCCTGGATGTAAGCCCCTTCCCAAACAGGCTGGCCGGAATACTCTGATGCGCACGAATCAAACATAATGCCCAAAAAAGAAATGACGATTATTATATATTTCATAAGTAATTACTGATTAAAACCTTAGCGTATCAAATAAATTATTGAGATCGAACAATTCCGTAGAACCGTCCTTACCGGTTAATATTACCTTGGAAATGGCGCCATTTGCGAATTCGGTGCGTTTTATAAGTTTTTCATTCTTATACTCCTCTACAAAACTTCCTTCCTCGTTTGTAATTATCATAACCTTGTTTTCCCCTTCGATTTGGATGTTTTCGAGAAGTTTTCCCGTAGGTGAATATTTTTTTGATTCCCGCAATATCCCGTTTTCCAGCCTCTTGACAAGCTGTCCTTGGTCATTCCAATGCAATTCGGTTACCCTGCCCGAGCCCGGATTGATTATGCGAATCAGCTTTCCGTTTGAATTGTAATGGTAAAGATCTTTCACTTCCCATACGGGGTTTTCAATCCGGCTACCAGAGGCCAGCCTTTCAATTTTTCTGGCCTTGGCCCACAACTTGCCATATCCTCCGATTCTTGATATCTTTATAATGTCTCCGGTATTTGAGTCTTCATTTATTTCAACGAGGTTTTCGTAATCAACAAAATACCTGTCAGGATGCGAAAATCTTTTGGGTTGATATTTTATTGAAACAAACGAAGGATAGGATCTGTTCTTGTCGTAATTGGGATTAAGCTCATCATAAGCGTCGTTGCCAACGGCATAGGTTCCATTGCTGTCCGAGGTTACAATACCGGTTTTCGAACACCATTCCATCCAAAATTCGCTTGTTTCGCCGTGTAAAAATTCAATCCTGTTAATGTCTGTCTTAACGGTTTTTTCGCTGAAATTCTTATTTACGATGTTTCGTTGGCGGTTGTTAAAATGGGAATAAGCGACTTCATAACGGTCGCCTTCTCCCGATTTAAATCCGGTCAGAAGTTTAACGCTTTTATACGTTGCATTTGGAGCATTCAATATGTCCTTGAGCTTTTCAGAATCATAAAAAAACTCATATGTGCCAGAAACGCCGGAAACGCGCCTTATATGTTTTGCGTCGTCGTAATAGTCAAAGCTAAGCAATTTGTGGGCCGATCCCGAGCGCTTCATGTGAGAAATCTGCCCGGTGGATGTGTAGCTTAAATCGTAAATCTCCCTTTCTTTCGAAAATCTCGCCAATCTGCCTTTCCTATATATAAAGAACCTGCTGCCGTTTTCTACGGATTCGATTTTAATGTCGCCATTGGGATCGACAAGAGCCGCCCATCGCCCTGATTTGTCCATAACCAACTTATTTTTGCCCGGTTTGAACCTTTTCCTCATGTCGTTGCTAATTCCAACGCTCGAAAAGTAGTAATTTAAGGAATCCGGCGAAACCCAATGAAAAGTATCGCCGTCATCTGGTGTGATGCTGGACGAAAGCAGGGGGAAGTTCCAATGCAATCCGAAAGGACCGGGCTCCATATGCGGATCCGTATTGAATTCCAAATAAATTTCCATGCAGGATTCCTGCGATTTGATTTCAAACAGCTTTTTTCTGATGCAACCGAACCCGTTCCCTGTAGAATTGGCTATGGGGGTTTGTGCGGATGCAACATTCAGAAAAAATAAAAAACTGAAAATAGTTTTTAGCATAAGAGCTATTCACCTAATTCAACGGGCATAGTTTCGCACTTTGAGCAAACTCCGGGAAAGTCGCCGTTCGCATGCCTATTGCACTCATGATCCTTTTCCTTTGTGTCAAAGCCGAAAGAATTAAAGCTTAAATTGAATATAAATAAAACAATAATAATAAGATTTTTCATGCATACCTTTAAAATCAAAAAAAACAGTGAAAGTCAATAATATAAAATAATCATAAATTAATATCATAAAAATTCCAATCAATGCCAGTATGCAATAAGGGCGTAAGTTTAAAACTTACGCCCTTAATAAATAGCCTGATTAGAATGCCCAGGTGCGCTTCTTATGACGATTGGCTTTTGAACGCTTGCTGCGTTTGTGCTTGTTCATCTTAAGTCTGCGCTTCTTTTTGAGATTTGCCATATTGTATATGTTCCTGTTTTGTATTAAAAATTTGTAATAAAGTGGGGCATATTGGCGTCATATCAATTCATTGTAAAGCTTTTTTCTCAATTGGAAGCCGTAAAAAGGCCAATTTTTCCGCAAAAAAACTGAAAGCAAACCGGCAATAAAAGCAGCATGCATGCGTTAAGCGTGTTTCCCGGCGCAATTTTTTGCAAATAAAGGTTGCGATTGCCAATCCGTTGGATTTGCTTTTTTAGCAACATTTTTAAAACAAAACAACAATACGGGCGCGGTTTCGGCCGGGTCCAAAACAAACGAAAATGATAAACGGAATAAGAAGACCTGTAGTACTAGTAATAAGGGACGGCTGGGGCGAAAACCACGACGCCTCGCTCGACCAATACAACGCCATAAAGCTCGCCAACCTGCCCTTCTCAAGGGAGATAGCGAAGAAATGGCCCCGCACGGAGATAACTACGCACGGCCTCCAGGTTGGCCTGCCCGAAGGCATTATGGGCAACAGCGAAGTCGGCCACCAGAACATAGGCGCGGGCCGCATAGTCGACCAGGAGATTGTCCGCATCGACAAGGGCTTCCAGACGGGCTCGGTGCTCGAAAGCCCTGTGCTCGGCAAGGTTTTTGAAAAGCTCGACAAGGGCGGCGCCCTGCACCTCTTCGGCCTTTGCAGCGACGCCGGCGTGCACGCCATGCTTCGCCACCTCTATTCGCTTCTGCAGATTTGCGCCGACAAAAAATACGACAAGGTATTCCTGCACGCCTTCACCGACGGCCGCGACACCGCCCCCACGAGCGGCCTGGGCTTCATAAGGGAAGTCGAGGAACAGATGAAGAAAATCGGCGTTGGCAAAGTGGCCTCCGTCATCGGCCGCTTCTGGGCCATGGACCGCGACAAGCGCTGGGACCGCGTCCAGAAGGCTTACGACTGCCTTGTCGGCGTCAAGGCCGAAGCCGAAGTGACCAACCCCGAAGACGCCTTCACGAACTACTACGAAAAGCCCGCCACCGACAACATGCTGGGCGACGAGTTCATAGTGCCCACATGGGTAGTTGAAAACGGCGCGCCCATCGGCCGCGTAAAGGACGGCGACGCCGTCATATTCTTCAATTTCCGCGGTGACCGCCCGCGCGAAATAACTTCGGCGTTCATCGACCCAGACTTCGACAGCTACGCGTTCAAGCGCGAAATCAAGCCGGAGGTGTTCTTCGCGACAATGACCGAATACAAAGCCGGCCTCACGCCCAACGTGCTTTTCCCGAAACCCCCCAAGATGGTCAACATTCTCGGCGAATACATAAGCTCCAAGGGCCTCGCCCAGCTGCGCTGCGCCGAAACCGAAAAGTTCGCGCACGTCACATTCTTCTTCAACGACTACCGCGAAGAGCCGTTTAGAGGCGAAGACCGCATCCTGATAGACTCGCCGCGCGAAGTGCAGACATACGACCAAAAGCCCGAAATGAGCGCCCCGGCTGTCGCCGACGCGACAGTCAAGGCGATCAGGGAAAACAAGTACGCGCTTATCGTCGTCAACTTCGCAAACGGCGACATGGTCGGCCACACAGGCAACATAGAGGCCGCTATAAAGGCCGTTGAAGCCGTCAACGAAGGCGTCGAAAAAATCGCCAAGGCCGTCGATGAAATCGGGGGCGCTATGATTGTCACCGCCGACCACGGCAACAGCGACCAGCTCTTCGAGCCCGCCAGCAAAGAGGCGCACACGCGCCACACCCTTAACCCCGTGGAAGTCATCATCTACGGCAAGGGGCTGGAAGGATTGAAAATGCGCGAAGGCGGCACGCTCGGCGACATCGCCCCCACGGCGCTCCAGCTCATGGGCCTCAAGATTCCGGAAGAAATGACGGGAAAAACCCTGATCGCGTAAAATTTTCGCGACAGTATTACGGCAAAAAAGACGGCAAATTTGCCGTCTTTTTTTGGCCGTTAAATAAGCTTAGGCGTTTTTAATAATGGCATTCCGGAAACAAACCGTCTCGATGGATATGCGCCGCCAATTCAAGGGCCGCCATATTTATAAGCTTGCCTAAGTCCGGCATTTTCCGAATATCGAAGAAGAACATGGCAGAGGAAAAGACAGTCGGCCCCAAGGGTCCCAATCTTTATTTATTGGGCTTTATGGGCACAGGGAAAAGCGTGATAGGCCGCAGGCTGGCGTCGCGTCTGGGCTACGAATTTATCGACTCCGACGACGCCATCGAAAAGAAGCACGCCATGAGCATAAAGGACATCTTTGCCAAATACGGCGAAGAGAGGTTCCGCCAGATGGAGCGAGAATTCATAGAGGGCGGCCACCCGTCAAGCGGATGCGTCGTCGCGTGCGGCGGCGGCATGGTCTGCCGCGAAGGCATGCCCGAACTGCTGAAATCAAAGGGCGTGTGCGTCGTGCTGTTTTCCACTCCCGAGGAAATTTTCGAGCGCGTTTCGCGCAATAACAAACGCCCCCTGCTCAACGTGGAAAAACCGTTTGAGCGCATATGCACAATGCTCAAGGAGCGCACCCCCAGCTATATGAAAAGCGGCATAGCGATCGTGGCCGACAAAAACATGGCCGAAACCGAAGCGCACATACTGCGCATATACGCGAGCCAAAGAAAGAAGCGCCGCAAATAAAGGCGCGCGGATTTTCCAAACAAAAGAAGAAGGCTTAAAACCGCACGGTTTTAAGCCTTCCCTATCAACAACACAAAAAGCCTTAAGATTTGAAGGGCTTTGATTTCCACGCGTTGCGCTCGGGCTCCTTGACAAATGCGGCAAGCTCGGAGCGGTTTTTCACCTTCATGTTTTCCGAATCCCATTCTATTTTCCCGCCGAAGCGCTGGGCCAATACTCCAAGCAGCGCGACTTCCGTCAGCTGTGACGCATAGCTGAAATTCGAACCGGCCTCGGGGCCGTCGCCCTTGATGGCGGCAATCCATTCATGATAGAGGTTCCCGTTGAGCGCCCTTGGTATGGTTTTTTCCGGAGTATTGCGCCTGAATTCCCTGAAGAACTCGTCATTTGTGAACCTCGGGTTTTCGTTAGGGCGGGCGTCGTGCTGGATCGTGTGGTTGTCGCCTATCATGTACATGCCCGAAGTCATTGTGTCCTTGCCCGCCTCCAAATCGGGGGGGCGCGTCACAGGGTGCCTGCCGCCGTCGTACCAATACATGTCAACCGCCTCGCGCTTGTCGGTCTTTGGGAAAGACCACTTCACAATGGAAGAATTAGGGATGAACACCTTCTGGTTAAAACTGCAGTCGACATCCATGAGCTCGACCGTGCAGTCTCCCTTCAGGTCGAGGGCCCATACAGGGGCGTCGCCCGTGTGGCAGAACCAGTCGCCGAGCATGCCAGTTCCGTAATCCCAGAAGCTTCTCCATGAAAGCGGCTGATAAATGCTGTTGTAGCCGGTTTGCTTCGCCTGATTGAGCCACATATCCCAATTGAGATTCTGCGGAACTCTTTCCTTTTTGAGCGGGAATTTCTTGGGCTTTTTAAAGTAGACGCTGTTCCAGTCTGGGCCTCCGCACATTACGTGAACCTCGCGGATCGGGCCCGCAACGCCCGTCTCGTACCACTCCTTTATCAGACGTATCCCTTCCGTCGCGTGCCCCTGGTTCATCATCTGCGTCTGGAGCTTGTAGTGCTTGCGCGCGCGCTCAAGCTCGCGGCACTGCCATATGTTGTGCACGAGCGGCTTCTGCACGCAGACGTGCTTGCCGCACTGCATGGAGTCCAAGGTGATTTTAAAGTGCGAGTGGTCGGGCGTGGACACGCAGACCGCGTCTATGTCCTTGCCCATTTTATCGAGCATTTTGCGGTAGTCCTGGAAAAACTTCGCATTCGGAGCTTTGTCCTTGAAGGAGCCTTCCATGTCGGTGTTTACGTCGCAGAGGGCCACGATGTTTTCGCCCGACACGCCGTCTATAGCCATGCCGCCTATTCCGCCCACGCCCACGCACGCCACGTTGAGCGTTCCGTTGGGCGACTTTGTAGAGGCTATTGAAAATCTCGGCAATACGAACGCCGCGGCCGCCGCGCCGCCCATTTTTTTTATGAATTTCCTTCTGTCCATTTTCCGCCTTGGTTATAAAGTTATAAAAAGAGATGCCGGCAACCGTACAGCCGACAGCACAATTTCAGCTAATACCCGTTTTCCCGTCTCGTCAAGATGAAAAGGCATGGCAAGACAGACGCAAAAAAAGCCGCACATTTTCATATGCGGCTTTCGTATAAAAACTTTTTCTACTTTTGCGCGGTTTTCGCGGGGTCCCTGCCCGACGACTTTTTCTGCGAGAAGTGCAGCCTCTTGCCGCCTTCGTCAAGCGTCACGAGTATTACCCCCGCCTCTTCAACTATGCTGCCCTTGAGGATTTCCTCGGCCAGCGAGTCTTCGAGTTCTCGTTCAATCGCGCGCTTGAGCGGACGGGCGCCGTACTTTTCGTCCCATCCCTTCGAGATAAGGAAGTCGAGCGACGCCTTGTCGAGCGACAGCGACATGCCCTTTTCGGCGAGCCTCTTGCGCAGCTTGTCGATTTCGAGGTCGACGATTTTCACCATGTCGTCCTTTGTGAGCTGGCGGAAGAGCACGATGTCGTTGATGCGGTTGAGGAACTCGGGGCGGAACGTCTTTTTCATTTCGTCCAGAACCATGTCCTTGACCTTCTCGTAGTCGTCCTGGCTGTTGGCGCCCACGCCGAAGCCCATTGTCGGGTTCTTCTGGAGTATGTGCGCGCCAACGTTGCTAGTGAGGATTATGATGGTGTTGCGGAAGTCCACCGTGCGGCCGAGGCTGTCGGTCAGGCGGCCGTCTTCAAGCACCTGCAATAGGAGCTGGGCGACGTCCGGGTGGGCCTTCTCTATTTCGTCAAAAAGTATCACGCTGTAGGGGCGCCTGCGGACCTGCTCGGTGAGCTGGCCGCCGTCCTCGTGCCCGACATATCCGGGCGGCGAGCCTATGAGGCGCGACACGGAATGCTTTTCCATGTACTCGGACATGTCTATCTGGATGATGGCGTCCTGCTTGCCGAACATCTGCTCGGCGAGGGTCTTTGCCAGATAGGTTTTGCCGACGCCCGTGGGGCCGAGGAACAGGAAGGAGCCTATGGGCCTCTTCGGGTCCTTGAGGGCCGCGCGGGAGCGGCGCAGAGCGCGCGCTATGACGGCTGTGGCCTCGTCCTGTCCGACGACCACTCCCTGCAAATGCTTTTCGAGCATGAGGAGCTTTTCGCTTTCCTCCTTTTCCATGCGCGAGAGCGGTATGCCCGTCCACGTGGAGACGACTGCGAAAATGTCTTCTTCGTTCACCTCGACGCGCTTGTCCTCGATGGATTTCTTCCACGCCTTGACGATGTCCTCCTTCTGCCTTATGAGGTTCTTTTCCTCGTCGCGCAGTGCGGCGGCCTCCTCGAAGCGCTGTTCGCGTATGGCGTCCTCCTTTTCCTTGTTCTTCGCCGCGAGCCTTTCGTTGATGTCCAGCACCTCCTGCGGTCGCTCCATCATCTTGATGCGCGCGCGAGAGCCGGCCTCGTCGATGACGTCGATGGCCTTGTCGGGCAGGAACCTGCTCGTTATGTAGCGTTCGGAAAGCTTCACCGCCGAGACGAGGGCCTCGTCGCTGTATATGCAGTGGTGGTGCTTTTCGTAGTTGGGCCTGAGGCCCTTGAGGATTTCAATGGTGTCTTCGGTGCTGGGCTCATCCACCTTCACGCTTTGGAAGCGCCTGTCCAGGGCGCTGTCCTTCTCGATGAATTTGCGGTATTCCGCCATGGTGGTCGCGCCTATGCACTGGAGCGAGCCGCGCGAAAGCGCGGGCTTGAAGATGTTGGAGGCGTCCATCGCGCCCTCTGCCGCGCCCGCGCCAACGATGGTGTGGAGCTCGTCGATGAAGAGAATTACGTCGCCGGACTTCTCTATTTCGTCCATGACCGCCTTGATGCGCTCTTCGAACTGGCCGCGGTATTTTGTGCCCGCAACCATCAGGGCCATGTCGAGCGCGATGAGGCGTTTGTTGGCCAGAAGTTCGGGGACTTCGCCGTTGGCTATTTCCTGCGCGAGCCCTTCGACTATCGCCGTCTTGCCCACGCCGGCCTCGCCCACTAGGACGGGGTTGTTCTTCGTGCGGCGGCAGAGTATCTGCACCGTGCGCAGAATTTCATTGGCCCTGCCCACTACGGGGTCGAGCTTGCCTTCGCGCGCGAGTTCCGTTAGGTCTCGGCCGAAAGCCTTCAAAGCGCTCTGTTTCTGCGGGCCGCCTTCAAAGCGTTCGTCGCCGCCCTGCTCCTCGTTCTGGTTCATTTCCGGAGCGTCGCCTATGAAATTTGGGTCGAGTTCCGCAAGTATCTGGTTGCGGCAGCTCGTAATGTCTATGCCGAGTTCGCGCAGGATGGTCGCGGCAACGCCTTCGCCCTCCCTGAGGAGGCCGAGGAGTATGTGCTCCGTACCGATGTAGTTGTGCGCGAGCTGGGTGGCCTCGTAGGAGGCGTATGTAAGAACCTTCTGCACCCTCTGGGTGTGCTTGAGGTCCGCGGGCGACTCTATCGGATCGGTGCCCTTGCCGACGAGGCGTTCGACCTCGTCGCTGACGTTGTCGAGGTTTACGCCCATCTTTTTAAGCACGTTCACGGCAACCCCCTGCCCGAGCTTTATGATGCCCAGCAGAATGTGTTCGGTGCCGATATAGTTGTGCCTGAAGCGCAGCGCTTCCTTGCGCGCCAGCGCCAATACCTGTTGTGCTCTTGGTGTAAATTGCTGCATTGGTTTTCTATCGTAATTTTATTATATTAATAAAGACAGCGCATGTCTTCATAATGTGCGCTTTTTTTTAGCGCCTGTTGAGTTTCAGTGCGGGAAATTTTGCCGCCCTTTCGTTGAGGAGCTGCGCCCTCAATGTGTCGCGCATTTCGGGGCTCGCGTCGTACACGCCCTCTTCAAGCTGCAGGTGCGAGGGAAGCACCGTGGTCATAAGCGCGTCTAGCTCTCCGATGAATTCCGCGCCGCCGTCCATAAGGCCCATGTCCGCCGCCAGCCTCAGATGTGAAAGGTAGGTCAGCGCCTCCGCCGTGTCAATAAGTTTGCAGCTCTTGAGAATCGCCGCCGCGCGCGCGAACTTGTCGTGCAGAAACACTGGTTTGTCTTCGAGCATCTTCAGGCGGGCGTTCGTTTCGAACTGCGATATCAGCTTTCCGTACTTCGTTATGCGCTTGATTATCTCGTCTTCGCTCATGCCCAGCGTCTGCTGGTTGGAAATCTGGAACACCGCCCCGTGGGACTCGCTGCCCTCGCCGTTCGCGCCGCGCACGACCATGCCTATCTGGTTGACGCCGCGTATGACCTTTTCCATCTGGTTCGAAAATACCAGCGCAGGAAGGTGCATCATAAGCGACACCCTTATGCCCGTGCCGACATTTGTTGGGCACGCCGTAAGATAGCCGTACTCGGGGCTGTAGGCGTATTCGATGCTCTTTTCTACGGCGTCGTCGAGCGCGTTTATCGAGCGCCAGATTGCGGGAAGGTTCTGCCCTTTCGAAATCACCTGGATCCTGAGGTGGTCCTCCTCGTTGATCATCGCGCTGGCCGAACCGTCCTTGGAAACGTACACGCCCCTGCCCGCGCCGCCCTCAAGAAGCTCCTTGCTTATCGAGCGGTCCTCGAAAAGCATGGTGCGGTCGAATTCGGAAAGGTCGTTAATTCTGTAAAGCTCGCCGTCCCTGAACTTGCGCAGCCCCGAAAGAACTTTGGCGCAGCTGTCGAAAACCTCCTCGAGAGCCTCGCGCGTGGCGGCATTCGCAAACCGGCGCCCCGCTATGTTGCGGGCGAGCCTTATGCGCGAAGTCATCACAATCGACGAGTTCGTCTTGTGTTTTGAATCTTCCTTCAAGCGTGCCATTTGTTATTCGGAAATCGTTTTGAGCTTGTCGCGCAGCTGCGCGGCGTCTTCATAGCGTTCGTCGAGTATCGCCTCTTTGAGCAGTTTGTTAAGGTGCTCTTTGGTTTCCTTGGGCTTCGGCTCCGAAAACTCGGGCTTCAGCTCGCCGAGGATGTCGCTGTCGGCAACCTTTTTGACTTTGACTTTGGCAGTCGCAAAATCGGCAGAGGCCTTGCATTCGCAGTCGGGCTTGTGGCACTTGGGCTTTTTCCCCCTGTGTTCGGTTGCGCCGTGCATCTGCGCGAGGAGGCTGAAAAGCCTGCCGCCCATCGAGCGGTAGCAGTCCGGGCATGAGAAACGCGCGCCCTTTTCAACCTCTGCAAGCGAAGCTCCGCAGCTATGGCATACGTCTCCGGAAAAATCCTTGGAGACCGCCGCCATTTCCTCCTCAAGCTGCTTGATTTTCGGAAAAATATCCGCGGGTAGCGTAATGGAATCCAAAGTGGCCTTTTCGGCGCATTCCGAGCACAGGTGAATCTTCACCTTTTTGCCGTCAATGATCTTGGTTATATGCACCGTGGCCGGCTTTCCGCATATGTCGCATTTGTACTCCATAAAAATCTCGATTGGGTTAAGAGGCCCCGAAAAATTTAAACGAGCTTAAGCAGATCTTCCGTTGTGGGAATATCACGGATAATCTGCGATTGCATGGGGCCTACACCTATGTATCGCAAATTGGGCAGTTTCTTTAAGCCCGAATCTTTGGCGGCAACGTCTATTATGCTTTTCATGCAGAAAGCGACATAGCGTTTGGCCTCTTCCGGCAGATCGGCAAATTTGCGAACGTTTGAAATGTCCTGAGCCCAGCCCTTGAGCTGCACATACACCGGCCTGAGCTTTTTGCGCAGCGCGTCGGAGCGCGGAACGCCGTGGTATTCCCTGCCCGTCTCGTCGTCGCGGTAGGAGGTGCAGACGAGGAGCTCGCCGCCCTGCCAGTCGTCTGAATATGAAAGCGCGTCGAGCTTGTTGATTACGATGTCGTCGTAGCCGCCGTAGCGGAAGGCGTCGCCCTTTTCGACGGCGTCGAACCAGCCGACCATGCGCTGGCGGCCCGTGCTGGTGCCGAATTCGAGCTTCTTAAGCTTCTTGGCAAGCGGATGCTCGTCGTCCATCTGGGTGAGGAACACGTGCGTGCCCACCTTGGTGTCATAGGCCTTGCAGCAGCCGAGCGTATGGACTTCCTGCACGGGCAGGCCCGCGCTCTGGAAGAATTCCGGCACGCCCGTGTGCGACGCCGTGACGTTCGGCGGAAAGCCGTGGCGTTTGTCGAGCCAGTAGGCCTGCCCGAATTCGCCGATGATATAGCTGCCGTCCGCAAGGGCCTTCAGGCACGCTTCGCGCACGTCGCCGACGTTTCCTGCAAAGCGCTGTCCGGCCTGCCAGTAGCATTCTACAACAGCGTCGAAATCCAGTTCGAAAGGCTTTGCGCCCTTGAATTTCTTGAAGTCGAACTCGTCTTCGGGGAAAAGCCCGTCCTTGATGGCTTCGGCGTTTGCGCGAATTTCCGCGTTTGTGAGGATTTCAAAGAATTCGTCCCACTTCTCGGGGCTTACGCCGCAGACGTGCTGGATTGTGGCGCAAGCGCGCCTGAGCTTATTGGAAAGCTTCTTGGCGAACACGTCCTTGGGGCCGCAGAAGTCGCAGTAGCAGATCTGGAACTGGCCGACTTCGTCCATATAAGAGGGGGTTATGCCCCTGCCCGTCGATCCGCGCGGCTCTTCGTTGAGCTTGTTGACGCGGTAGTCTTCCCATGCAAGGTCCAAAAGCCTGTGGCCGAGGTCGCTTACCATGGTGCGCTCGTCGATGAGCAGGCGGTTGAAAATTTTGTAGCCGCGCGCTTCGAGCGGAACGCCCTCCCACGCGAATTTGCGGGGATCAGCGACGACACCCGCGCCGGTTGCGAGAATCTTCACGTCGGCTTCTATGACGCCGGCGGGCAGAAGGTTGAGCTTAACTCCGCCCGCGGTATGGCCGCTGTTCGCGCCGCCGTTGACCTTGAGCACGATTGCCGCGATGTCCTTGCGGCCCGTTTTAGCCTTAAGTTCGTCTATTACCTCGTAGACAAGACGCCCCTTGCCTTCGTCGCCCATGCTGATGCCGGTGTCGGCAATTAATTGACCTTTGAAATCTGTCAGTGCCATTGTTGTAAAGCCCTTATATATTATTACTCAAAAGAAGCCTCCCAGAATGTGCATAAACCCATCGTTTACAACACAAAAATAGGTGGGGGGCGCGTGAAATTGCGCCTGAAGCGTAATTTCACACGCCGGCACAGCACATGCTGTGCATGTGCGACTAAATTTAGAGCGCGCGGGGTGTGTTGGCGGATTGTCTGTTTGTTGAAACAAGCCAATTGCTGCATGTTGCCCAAAAGGCCCGCTTTTTTTACAAAACCCTTTATTAGCTTAACGCTTTTGCAGTTTTTATCACTTTTATCGAGTCGTAGAACTCTCGGACGTCGCTTAGAATCTGGCGCCTTATTTCGTCCTCCGCGCGGATTGCCGACGACACCCTGTCGAGTATGTCAAAAGTGACGTTCAGGATGAACTGCGTCGAGAATTCCTTGCGGATTTCCCCGCGCGCCTTAGCCTTTTCCACTATTTCGCGCGCCTTTGAAAATTCGGTGTATGCGGTTATTTTAAAGGCTTCCGAGTGCATGATGACGTCGGCGTAAAGCATGTTGTACTGCAATACGCTTATGACCTTGCCGTATTTCTTTTCGAGTTCGTCGAGAAGCGAAATCAGGGCGTTGTGCATGTGCACGAGCGAGTCGAAAAACGAGAGCTTTTTCATCTCGTCATCGGATATGATGAACCTGTCCACGAAAAAGCTGCGGCATGCCGATTCAACCAACTCGTCCTTGTTCTTGAAATAGCGGTAAAGCAGGCCGCGCGACATCCCAAGGCTCTTCTGGATGTCGCTTACGGATATGCGCTCATAGCCTTTCTCCAGCAGTAGTAGAAAGGTCTTTTCGAGTATGAGCTCTCTTGCGTGCTTGATCAATTTTTACCTTTTTTCAAAATTGAGTACCCTGCCTATGGCCATTATCGGAAAATACTGGTTATAGTAAACGTAGCGGAGCATGAAGCCCCTCGCCAAGTCTTTTCCCTGCGGCAGCGGCGCGCCGTTGCGCAAATCGACCTTCGCGCCGAGCCCGTAGCCGGGGAAGCCCGTGCCTGTGTAATAGGGGCTGTCCCACTGGCCGTCGTGCGCCTGCACTTTTTCGAGGTACTCTATGCCCTTCCTGATGTGCGAGTCGAAGCGGCCGTCCTTGTTAAAGGAGTCGAGGGAGATTATCGCCCACGCGGTCTGCGAAGGGGTCGAAGGCCCTTTGCCCGCGAGGGCCGGCTCCATATAGCTTGCGCAGCTTTCGCCCCAGCCGCCGTCGGCGTTCTGGCGCGAGGCGATCCAGGCGGTCGCGGCCTTGATGTGCGGCATGTCCTGCGTTTCGCCCACGGCGTACAGGGTGCGCAGAACGCAGTATGTGCCGTAAATGTAGTTCACGCCCCAGCGTCCGAACCAGCTGCCGTCGTCCTCCTGCTCGGAGTATATGTATTCAAGGCCCTTTTTAACCGCCGGATGGTCAGTCGTAAAACCGCAGTAAATGAGCGATTCAATAACGTGCCCCGTGACGTCCACACTGGGCGGGTCGAGCACTTCGCCGAAGTCGCAGAACGGGATTTTCGTGACGATGGACTTCGTGTTGTCCTTGTCGAAAGCCGCCCAGCCGCCGTTTTCCGACTGCATGGCCAGAAGCCAGTTCACTGCGCGTCGCATGACGGCGTCTATTTTCTTAACGCGCTCGTCGTGCGGGCTGATTATGCGCCTCATCTTCTTGAGGGTCACGAGCGCCACGCCCGTGTCGTCGATATCCGGATAGAAATTATTGGCGCGCTCGAAGGCCCAGCCGCTTGGCTCGACTTCCCTGCCGTTGAGTTCGGCCCAGTCGCCGTAATAGCGTATTTCCTTTTCGAGAAGGTAGTCGAGCGCCTTATAGAGCGCCGGGCACGAGCCGAAAGTTTCGCCAGCGTCAAGCAGAGCGTCGGCCGAAATCATGGTGTCCCAAACGGGGCCTTCGGTTGCGTTTACCATTATGCCCCTGCCGTGGTCGTTCGCCCAGTGCGTGTCCACCGCGTTGAGCGCGCGCGACATGTTCATTTGCGAGTGCGCGAAGCCTTCCGTGTGCATGGCTATTATGCCGTAAATCCACGGGGGCTGTATGCCGCCCCAAACGCCGTCGTTGTCCTGATGCTTGAGAATCCATTCCATCGAGGTCTTGATGGCGGCCTCGCGGACAGGGTTCTTTTTCAGCCTGCCGTAGGCGTGCAGGAACTTGTCGGCCATGAGGAAAAAGTTTTTCCACGTGAAGACCTTTTTGTCGAACTTGCCCACGCGGTAGTCGACGGCGTCGGAGCCCCTGCCGTTGGGGAAAAGCTCGTCGAGGCGGCAGTCTTCAAACACTTTAACGGGCTTGCGGGCCGACACAACGGTTATCGGCATCATCGAGGCGCGCGCCCACGACGCGAAATGGTAGATGTTGAACGGAACCCACTTGGGAAGCGAAATGATTTCCGGCGGAAGCGCGGGAGTCTTTTCCCACGGCCATTCGCCGAAGAGCGCCAGCCAGTATTTGGTGAACACCCTGATGTGCTTTGCCCAGTTGTTTTTCAAAAGCCACTCGCGGGCTTTCGCCATAATGGGATCGTCAATCGAATATCCGTACATGCGCAGCGCATAGTAGCATTCGAGCGTCGTGTTGATGTCGCCGGCTTCCGCGCCGTAATAGACGTCCCACGAGCCGTCCTCGCGCTGCCTGTTGAGGATGTACCTGATAACTCCGGAAACGTTTTCGTGCTCCCTGCCGATGAATTTCAGGGCGAGAAGCCACTGGGCCTCCATGCAGCAGTTTGTTTCAATCTGCGCGTTCCACGAGCCGTCGGCCTCCTGTTGCGACAGGAGCCAGCTGATGGCTTTTTTCAAAACCGCGGGCTGTTTTGCGGCTATCGCGTTTGACGTTCTTGATGGTTCCGTAGTTTTCATTGCCGCCGAAAATCGCATATTAAAACCGTTCGTCAATAAAAAAAGTGAACGATTGTTCATTTTTTTTAATCTGGAACTTTATGCGTATTTTGGCATACTAAATATAAAAAGCGCGTAAAAACGATTTTTCCGATTGCTGTTGACCTAGGGGCGGCGACTCTTTTTGTTAACGCCCTTTACAAAAATGATACGAACCAAGAAAAACCTGTTCATAATGACCGCGCTCCTGTTTTGCGCGGCGCTTGCGGCGTTCGGAAACGCCGGCGAAATAGTCTCACCCATAATTCCGCTAAGCAACCTAAGCGAAGACCACACCCTGCTCCAGACCCTCAAAGCAAGGATAAGCGAATCGCCCATCAGGCTGTACGCTTCGATAATTTTCGCATGCGCCATAATACACACTTTTTTCTACAGGGTTTTTCTCAAGCTGGCCGACTCCATCCACTCTAACAAGCGCATCAAACGGCACCACGGCGGTTCGGAAATGGTCAAGCGCATGCTGCACCTGCTGGGCGAGGTTGAAATAATATTCGCGCTGTGGCTAATCCCGCTGTTCTGGCTTTTCACATACTATTTCGGCCTTGACGGCTTCGCTATGTACATGGACGACCTCGCGTACAACCAGAACAAATTCGCGGAGCCCATATTCGTGGTGCTCATAATGTGCATAGCTTCCTCCAAGCCGATAATACAGATAGCTTCCGACTTCATCAACATGCTGGCGAAAATCGGCGGCGGCACTATAAAGGCGTGGTGGGTTTCCATACTGCTCGTAGGCCCGCTGCTCGGCTCGTTTATTACGGAACCCGCCGCGATAACGATATGCGCGACTCTTTTACTCGAGCACTTCTTTGAGCACAAACCCTCCAGAAAATTCAAATATGCAACCCTCGGCCTCCTTTTTGTGGCGATTTCCATAGGCGGCACGCTGACCACATTCTCGGCGCCCCCCGTGCTGATGGTCGCGAGGACTTGGAACTGGGACATGCTTTTCATGCTCACCCATTTCGGCTGGAAGGCTATTCTCGCCATAATATTGAGCATCGGCCTGTACCTTTACGCGTTCAGGAAGGAATTCGCTATCCTCGAGGAAAACAGGAAGTCGGAAATGCACATGCACGTTCTGCCCGTCCGCGTGCCGACATGGATAGTGGTCGTGCACCTCATATACCTCGGGCTGATAGTGCTCATGATGCACCACCTGCTGCTGATGTTCTTCACATTCCTCGCGTTCATGGCCTTCGCCGACATAACCAAGGAATACCAGAGCGAAATCAAGTTCAAGAGCCCCATACTGGTGGGCATATTTCTCGCGTCGCTCGTCATACACGGCAGCCTGCAGGGCTGGTGGATAGAGCCGCTTCTGATGAGCCTCAACGAGCCCTCGCTCTTCATGGGAAGCATTGCGCTTTCGGCCTTCAACGACAACGCGGCGATTACCTACCTCGCCTCGCTCGTCGAAAACTTCACGCCCACCATGCAGTATCTTATAGTGGCAGCGGCTGTCAGCGGCGGCGGCCTCACGGTTATCGCCAACGCTCCCAACCTCGCGGGGCTTTCGATTATCAAGAGCGAATTCGAAAACGGAGTGTCGCCCAAGCTCCTGCTGTATGGCGCGTTTTTCCCGACGCTCATAATATCGCTGATATTCTATTTTATAAGATAAATGAAAAAATCCCCGAAAAAGCTCCGGGGATTTTTTTATGCTTTTGCCGCATGCAAAAAAAATCTAATATATACAACATGAAAAGACGGGCGTTTTATAAGGCGGCGGCGTTGTGCGCGGCATCTCTGCTTACACTCACGGCGCTTGCCGGGAAGCACGGAACAAACCCCATACACCCCTCTTATAAAGGGAGAGTCATGACGGGCTACCAGGGATGGTTCAGGACGCCCGGCGATGGCAGCAAACGCGGCTGGGTGCACTGGGGCGCGGGCGAATTCGGCGACGACAACTGCACGGTCGAGGCCTTCCCCGAAATGGACGAATACGAAAACAAATATGCGTCGGGCTTTAAATATGAGGACGGCACGCCCGTTGAAGTTTTCTCGTCATACGATTACCAGACCGTGGACACGCATTTCAGGTGGATGAAAAAATACGGGATAGACGGCGCTATGGTCCAGCGCTTTTTCGGAACCACCCTTCCCCCCGAAGGCGACATGTTCTATTTCAACGACGGCATACGCGTGCTTGAAAATGCTCAAAAGGCCTCTGCCAAATACGGGCGCGCCCTGACCGTCATGTACGACCTCTCCGGAGCCCCGGACGACGCCGACGCATCCGAACGCCTGATAAACGACTGGAAATACCTTGTCGACGAATTGAAGATAACGGGCGGCGAAAAGACCAACTACCTTTTTCACAACGGCAAGCCGCTCGTGTCGATATGGGGATTGGGTTTCACCGACAGGCCCTACACGATAAAATCGCTAGGCATAGAAAAATTCATAAGGTTTCTGAAGGAGGACAAGGAATACGGCGGCTGCGCCGTGATGCTCGGCGTTCCAACATATTTTCGCACGCTCGACAGGGACACATTCCCCGACCCCGCCCTGCACGAGCTTATAAAAGACTGCGATGTCGTCTCCCCGTGGTTTGTCGGCCGCTTCTCAATGGACGGTTCCGATGAAAGCAAAAACGCGATGACAAAACGCCTCGAAGGGCATGTTTCAAAGGACGTAGAATTCTGCAGGCAACTGGGCGTAGACTACGCTCCCGTAATTTACCCCGGCTTCAGCTGGCACAACCTCATGTACAAGCGCGACCCGAACGTAGGCTTCAATTCCATCCCGAGGCTGAAAGGCGAGTTCTATTCTACAATGGCGAATGCAGCAATAGCAGGCGGCGCGGAAATGCTTTATGCCGCCATGTTCGACGAGGTTGACGAAGCCACCGCCATTTTCAAAATAACCGACAAAATCCCCCCGACAAAAAACACGCGCTTCATAACCAACGAAGGCATGGGAAGCGATCACTACCTTAAACTTACGGGGGGCTTCGCAAAAAGGCTGCGACAAATGGCGCCTAAACATTCAACGGGCATAAATCAGCTTCGCTGAAACTTCGGTGCCGTCTTCAAATTCCACCAGAACAAGGGCTTCGCTGTTTGTTTCAGCGGAGCCCTTTAATCGGACACCAAGCTCAATTTGCATATTTTCAGATGCCTATGATTAGGTTTTAATATTTACGGAAGGCGTGCTTTCAATTTTATCTGTAATTCTCTGCGCAAAATGCTGAAATGTTCGATTTGGCTTCCTTCGGGGGGCGGGGTGTACATGATAAACACCACCCCGGGGCGCTTTAAAAGCTTTTTCGCCTTTACCTTCGACACGTCCGTCCGTATTCCGCGTACATTTAAAGCTTTTTCCAAATCCAGTATGCTCACCATGGAATCAGAAAACGGATACAATTCCCTGTACAATTCCATATAACCAGCGTTTCGCCCGGCCAGTCGCATGACCATGTATCCGGTGTTAACCGCGCACAGGCTCCGCATGTCTTCCGTGGCGACGGCGGCAGTATTTCCCACGCCATTTTGAATTGTTACGCCAATGCCGTCGCCGGCGTGTAAAGCCGGCGGCAATGCATAAATGTATGCAAGCATGGCACATATTCGTGCAAACCTCATATTAACGCCGTTTGTCAGCGCTTTTCGGCGGGCGCATTTTTTTGCTCCTGAGCCTCGTTCAAGTTGTCTTCGAGAATCCCCAATATGACATCTTCGGCCTTTGATATGCCCGAAGCGTCTGTCACGATATATTCGCGTCCGGTTATGCGGTCGTCAACCTTGCAGCCGTTGGGAAGAAACACTGAAGTTGAGTCGCGGCCGGCCGAATTAAAGCGCACGCTTTTTGGGTCTATTCTGTAAGTGCACGCGGATGTCAGTTCTCCGGATTCGTTGTAGAAGCCCTGCGTTATTTCCAACGGAAACCGAAACGCGCCGAAAGTTCCGTAATTTCCGAGGCTATAGTCCATCGACACCCGGCTTTTGCCGCCGTATTCCGCAATGAATTCCACTTTAAGGAGAAAACCCGTTTTGGCGTCGAACACGAATCTTTTCGCCGAGTCTTCCATTTCTTCAATTATTATGCTGTTCGGGGATTCCTTTATTTCGGCTTTTTTTAGCAATTCGTCCGACAATTGAAGAGTCAATCCGTTATGGAAATCAATCCATGGAGCCATTACGTCCGGGAAGCCCATGTCCCCTGAGGCTTTCTGGACGGTCGCAAAGTTGCCGGGCATAACAAGTTCCGTTGCAACGTCATTCGAATAGCTGAGAACCCTTTTTCTTCCGTCCGGATCAAACACCGTAATGCGAAATTCTTTCAGCGGAAAATTAAGGGCGAAAGAGGCGTTTGTTTTTAATTCCCTCTTTTCGGGCATGAGCTCCCTAAATTCTACGGAATACGCCATTTCCACCGTTTTCCAGGGGAAAAAATTTTGCACAAGGCTTTCAACATTCGGGGCGAATGCATACGCCCCGAATGTTGCAGCCATGTAAAAAGCAAAAAAATTCAAATGTTTTTTCATACTTGGAGAAATTACGCCTCCGGTTCTTCGACGCAATCCGACGAAGTTCCCGATACGGGCATTTTATATTTTCCGCACGAAGAGTCCGTGCCTCCAACCGTTCCACCAGTCGCGCCCCAATAGTATGTAACAACCTTGTCGCTTCCCGAACCGGTCGTTTTGGATTTGCATGTGTAATTCGCGCTTGTGCAGGCAATTTCCATTCCAGTAAGATCGCATGTGCTTCCGTCCTCTGATTTGCCGGATGCGCATCCCATGTCCTTTTTTTCAGTGCAGAATTTTCTATGCTGGTTTTTCTGATCTGCTGTGCATGAACTGGGAACATTGCTGGAACACCTTACCATTCCGCTTGTCGCTTTTCCGCAATTTGCCGCACCGACGCATTCAGACTTCGCAACGGACGAATTTGCATAAGCAAATGCCATAGACATTATGCCGCATGCAAGCGCCGCCGCACCTATTATATTGATTTTTTTCATTGTACTGTATTTTTACTATTAGATGTGGATTAAATTTTGTTAAGGTTTTCGTTAAAAATGCCGGATGAAATTACCTCGCCGTCGCGGATCATCACGGCTTTGACCATTCCGCCGTTCAGATAAGTGAAAACGGTTTTCCGCCCGTCGGAAAGCTCGTACGAAATAACGCGATTTTTTTCATCGTACATTTTTTCCATTTTAGGCCGCCGTCCGGCGAAATGCATGAAACCGCTTTGCCGTCGCCGCTTATCTTCAGCCTGTAAAGAAGATTCCCGTTTTTATACTCGCCGACGAGACGCCCCTTGTCGTCGTAATTGTAGTTCACTTGCGCCCCCGAGGAGAATTTGATTCTCCTTACCCTGCCGTTTGAAATGGTGACTTCTTTTCCGCAGGTACTTGTTACAAAAAGCTGGTTTCTTTTTTCAGCGAGAATCCACGCTTCCGACCGGTATTTTCCGCCGTTAAACCTCAGCCAATGGCTTGCGTTGTCCGGCGTCTTAAATTCATAAACGTACGGGGCGCATTTGGTGGCGCTTATTGAGGTTATATTGAGATTCCATCCATATCCGAGCACGTCCGACGCAGTCTTGACGTCGCTGCCAAACCATGCGTTGACATCAAGGGAGTCACCGCTTTTTAACGTTACGGAGCATATGCGCTCGCGTACGATGACCTTCCCCGTGCCGCTTATATTATCAAACGCCATTACGGGGTTGTAATCCCAAGAGAAATTGCAACCGGCAGACGAACTCCCGAACGAGAAAAAAAGCATTGCCCCAACAATCAGACATACCCGGATATGTTTTTGTACAATCATAGACCCTAATTTGCTCAGATTCAAATATGTAAAAGTTTCATTTTCATCAACAATTATAGTTGTAAATATATTAAATCCAATAATAAAATTATATTTAGTTTAATGTTAATGTAAATATACAATACAATACAATATTAATAATTCATTTGCATATATTTAATATTCATTTTATTGCAATTTTAAATTAATTGAGACAAAATCGCTGGAAATAACCGCAGCTTTTCATCCGCCCCACGGCAAATACTGCAAGATGAGTCTAAAATGCCTTTCCAATACATAAGAATGTTGTTGCGTTCGGGGCGCGCTTGTCGAAAATATTCCGATTATTTTTAAACTTTATGGACTTAAATGCGTCTATAAATAAAAAATCAGCATTTAAAATGTCAGGCAAGAAAACTAATTACCTCCGGGCCTTGGGCGCGTCGGCGTTTGTTGCGGCCGCCGCCGGATGCGTGGCGGACAAGTCCGCGCCGCAGCCGTCCGAACCGCAATCCCCTCAATACGCCGAAAACCAGATAGCGAACCTCCCCCTCGGGATAATCGGCGAAGTTGAAACCGTCTATCTTCCGGATTTCAAAACCCCTTTTGAGGCGCGAATAGACACGGGCGCAACTACAAGCTCCATAGACGCTTCCGACATTAAAAATTTCGAGCGCGACGGCAAAAAATGGGTGTCGTTCAAAGTGAAGTCGCGGACTTCCGACGAGCAGATGACTTTCGAGCTTCCCGTCGTCAGGACGGTCGAAATAAAAAGACACGAAGCCGATCCGGTCTACCGTTACTCGGTGATGCTTAAAATGCGCATGGGCCACATTACGCTCGACCGCGAATTCACGCTGGCCGACAGGAGCGAATTCGAATACCCCGTGCTAATAGGCAGAAACGTCCTAAGCGGCCTTGCCGCCGTCGACACTTCGCGCAAGAACACCCTTTAAAAAACAGCCTTCCCGCCCCCAATGTCAGAAGATCACAGACAGCACCGCAAGACGCTGTATTGGCTTGTTTCGAGCCTGTGCGTAATAGCGGTCGCGATAACTTTCGCAAAAGTAAAATACCTCGATTTCAGCCTCAGCGACAAGGCGTCGTTCTACTACCAGGCCGACGCGTCTATTTCGTTCGATACCGAAAAAGACCAGAACGCGCACATAACGCTTTCGCTGCCAGAAAGGAGCCCCCTGTACTATTTCGGATCCGACCCGTCCGGGAGCAAGCTCTTCAAGGTGTTCCGCACCGATGACGGCCTTGCCAGGGCAGAGGCGGAAATAAAGCCCGAAAAGAACAGACAGACGGTTTCGTACCGCTTCAAGATAATCCCCCGGGCCTATGAGGAAGTTCTGAACCTTCCGGCCCCTTCGGAAAACGAGCACAGCGCACCGCTTTCCGACGAAGCGAAAGCGTTGGTCGCGTCGATACTTGAAAAGGCCGACCCCGAATCCAAACTTTCACCGCAGGAGCTCGTCAGCGCGGTGCTGATAGAAGTCGGCAGCCTTTCGCCGGCCGACAAAAAAGTCCTTTCTCAAAAAAGCGGCTCCGACGCCGCCATAGACGCCGCGATTACCGTGCTGGGCGACAGGGGGATTTCCGCGCGCGTCGTGCGCGGCATATACTTAAACGACAAAAGCCGCAACCAGCAGGCCGCCCAGTTCCTCGACGCCTACTGCAACGGCTCGTGGAAAATGTTCAAGCCGAGCACAGGTGCAATCGACAACCCCAAAGACTTCCTTGTTCTTCAGCGCACGGGAAAGTCGCTGTTCGAAATTTCCGGCGCGTCGAACTCGTCAATAAGGTTTTCCGTCACAAAAGTCCCGGCGGGCGCGGCGAGCCTCAACAGGATTAGGGCCGACGTCATTGGCGAGCAGAGGCTGTCGGAATTTTCGGTGTTCTCGCTTCCGGCTTCCGAACAGAACATGCTAAAGCGCCTCGCCCTTTTGCCGCTCGCGATACTTTTCATAGTGATAACGCGCAACATCGTGGGCATCCAGACCATGGGCACCTTCATGCCCGTGCTTATCGCGATGGCATTCCTTGAGATGAGCCTTGTTCCGGGCCTCATATGCTTCTCGATAATACTCGCGGCGGGGCTCTCCATAAGGGCTTGGCTTTCCAAGCTCAACCTGCTGATGGTTCCGCGAATATCGGCGGTAGTCGTGGTCGTCATACTTCTGATGCAGCTCATAAGCATACTCGGCAATATTTTCGATTTGCCCGACTTCATGAGCGTCACCTTCTTCCCGCTGATTATTATTGCGTGGACGATAGAACGCGCCTCGACCACATGGGAGGAGGACGGCGCGCGCAACACAATCAACCAGCTGGCGGCCAGCCTCGCCACGGCGGTTGTAAGCTACCTCGTTCTGTCCAACTCGTACCTGCAGTATTTCCTATACACCTTCTCCGAGCTAAACCTCGCGATACTCGGCGTGATACTCCTGCTGGGAACCTACACCGGCTACCGCCTCACGGAACTGTTCAGGTTCAAATCTCTCGCCGACAAATGAGACTTCCCTTAAAGCTTCCAAAATTCGTCTCGCCGGAAAAGCTTTTTGAAAGCGGAGTGCTCGGCATGAACAGGCGCAACCACTCCTACATAATGCGCTACAACGACCGCAGGAACTATCCGGACGTTGACGACAAGCTGCGCACCAAAAAGCTCGCGATGAAATACGGCGTGGCGACCGCCGAACTTGTGGGCAGCATAGACTGCCAATTCCAGGTGAAGAGCTTTCCGAAGATGATCAAGGACGTTCCCGACTTCGTTATAAAGCCCGGTCACGGAAGCGGCGGCCGCGGAATACTCGTCATAAAAAGCCACGACGGAAGGAATTTCTACAAGCCCAACGGAGCCGTCTGCGGCTACAACTTTATCTACGACCACATTTCCAACATTTTAAGCGGCCTTTACAGCCTCGGCGGGCGGCCCGACTACGCCCTTTTTGAAAGGTGCATAGACTTTTCCGACGTCTACAGCCGCTTCAGCTACCAGGGGGTGCCCGACGTTCGCCTCATCGTGTTCAAGGGCTATCCGGTTATGTCTATGATACGCCTTGCCACAAAGCTTTCCGACGGCCGCGCAAACCTGCACCAGGGCGCCGTTGGCGTCGGCATTAGCATACGCGACGGCAGGCCGCTTTTCGCCGCGCAGCACAACTGCGAGGTCACGCACCACCCCGACACGGGCGCTGCGTTTTCGGAGCTCGTAATACCGCATTGGGAGGAGCACTTGGAGCTCGCGGCAAAATGCGCCGAGATGACGCCGCTCGGCTACTTCGGCGCGGACATTTCGACCGACAGCAAGCGCGGACCCCTGCTGCTGGAACTCAACGCGCGCCCTGGGCTGGCCATACAGATTGCCAACGGCTGCGGACTGCTCAAACGCCTCCAACTCGTGGAATCGCTGCCGGAAAACCTGCACAAAACGCCCGAGGAAAGAATCGCGTTTTCGCGGGAAAACTTCGACTGATTTTCAGCGGAAAATCTTTAACGGCACAAAAAAGCGGGACGAATAACGCCCCGCTTTTTTTGTGCCCGAATATTACTTCGCGTATTTTCTTTTCGTCGCAAATGCGAGCGCGGCGGGCGCCGCGTTGTCCGACAGGACAATCCAGATAAACGAGCTTAGGGCGAGAAAAAACGGCAGCGACCTTGCGGTTTACTCCTGGTTTTCCGACGGAGAGAAATCGACGGGAGATTTCACAAAATTTCGCCTGCAGAAGTCTCCGTCAAAAAACTGGCGCCACTACCAGATAATGACACAGGCCGATTCCACGGACGGTACAGCAGACAAACGGTTCGCAAGCTTTTTGGAAGCCTTCAAAAACTGACGCCCCAAGGACCGCCGCATTTCTTCGGGCGCCGCATGCTGCCTTTCGGTTTGCCATGTAAAAGGAAAAAGATTCCTTTAAGGCCGACGAAAAATCCGCACCATTTCGTCTCAAAAAAATCAAAAATAGTCTTGATTATCCCGCCGCTTTGATATGGTATGTGTCACTTCAAATTTCAGGGGATATAGCTCAGTTGGTTAGAGCATTTGCATCACACGCAAGGGGTCCTCGGTTCGAGTCCGAGTATCCCCATGATTTGAAAAATCGGAAGCCGCACGCGCTTTCCGTTTTGTTTTGGGCGTAAAGCTTATCCGGCCTGAAATGCAAAAAATTTAAAATAAATCTTGCATTCGCCGGTCAAAAATCCAGTATGCCAAAAACATTGACAAACGGGGGTATAGCTCAGTTGGTTAGAGCACTTGCATGACACGCAAGGGGTCGCAGATTCGAGTTCTGCTACTCCCACCATTTTAAGAGCCGTAAGTTCAATAACTTGCGGCTTTTTGTTTTTCGTAAGTTTGCATTAACTCCCCGACTTGGTTGCCGAAAAATGCACTTTTTCAGTTGGGTCAACACCAAAGGTTGTGGAATAGGTTGATTTTTTAGATTTGCCTTTCATAGATTCACCCCGCATTCCACGA